>CBDCMH010000003.1:0-37701 GCA_965218935.1 Acidobacteriota bacterium | reverse complement strand
ATCTCGATCCAGGTCTCCTTTCCCAGGTACTCGCGCTTCAAAGCCTCAATGTTGGCATACACTGTGACGACTGTCTCTCGGTCAGCAATCAGCTCTACAAGAATTTCATATCGATATCGCACGCGAACCCAGTCGCCATCGATCAGCTTTGGCTTCTCACCGATCTTGCTGATGTGACTTTCAGTTAAGAGCCCTGAGCTATACTCACGAAAGCTGCTCAGGATGAATCCCTGACCTCGATCTTGACGGAGCAACTCAAACTCGTTTTTCTCGAGGGTCTCGACCATACCGTCCCAACCCGCTTCGAAAGGAATATGAATTCGCAAGGGGGGCGGGACCACCTGCGCCCTGGCCGTTGCCCAGTTCTCGGCGGGAGCGACAAACAGAAAGAGAATGAGTAACAGGTGCTTTCGTGCAATCATCGTATTTATGGAGCGAGACACTTTATGTGCCGAACAGCTTGAATTCTTTCCCATTCTTTTCGGATTCGGCACCTGAGGTGCCTCCCACATTCCGGAGTCCTTACTATGAATAATCCCGGCTATAATTTTAGAACATTCCCGGCCTGCATGGAATGCCGCGAATTGCCTCATTAAAAAATCTATTCGAAATTGCCTGGCCCTGAGCAGGGGAATAGAAGTGTCCTCCATGAAGGAATGGAGGGCACCAATGAGGTTAACGATGGCAGAAAAGCGTGTATTGATCAAAAGTTTTGCCCCCCGCTACCGGAAGAAGGGCAAGAAGGTGAAGGGGGAAGTGTTGACGGAGTTTACCCAAATGACGGGCTACAACCGCTGCTATGGAGCCTATCTGCTTCGCCACCAGGGCAAGCGGATCCGGTTGAGCCCCAAGCTGGTGGCGGTAGGGGATATCGGCAAGAGAGTACGGCGAGAGCGGGCCCGCAAATACGACCAGAAAGTTCTAAAGGCGCTGACGATGATCTGGGAGATACTGGACTATTTGTGTGGCAAACGTCTGGTCGCGATTTTGCCGGAAGTGGTACCCATTTTACAAAGACATGGGGAACTGAAAGTGGATGCCAGCACCCATGAGCGGTTGATGCAGATCAGCGCCGCCACCATCGATCGGCTGCTGGAGCCCGAAAGGTGCAAGCACCGTCTCAAAGGACGATCCGGAACCAAGCCGGGAACGCTGCTCAAACACCAGATTCCGATCAAGCGTTTCGCCGACTGGCAGGAGGATCGCCCCGGTTTTGTGGAAGTGGACCTGGTGGGCCATGAGGGAGGCCAGGGTCGGGGGGACTACCTTCAAACCCTGGATGTGACGGACGTGTACACGGGCTGGACAGAGGTCCGAGCGGTGCGCAATAAGGCCCAGGTGTGGGTCCTGGAAGCGATGAAGCTGCTTCAGAAGCGCTCGCCCTTCCCTTGGCTGGGGATGGCTTCGGACAACGGCAGCGAGTTCATCAACAAGCACTTGATTCGTTTTTGTGAGCAGGAAAAGATCAGCTTCAGCCGAACCCGCCCCTCGCGCAAGAATGACAACCCTTATGTGGAGCAGAAAAACTATTCGGTGGTTCGGCGGGCCGTGGGTTATGCTCGCTACGAGGGAGAGCGAGAACAGGAGCTGGTGAACGAGTTGTACGATCGGCTGCGACTGCAGATCAACTTTTTCAAGCTGGTCATGAAGATGGTGGCCAAGCAACGTCGAGGGTCTCGGATCTGGGAAAAGTATGATGTGCCGAAAACTCCCTACCGGAGGATCTGCGAGTCCCCTGAGGTGGCGGACAAGATCAAGCGGGAACTGGCCCGAGAGTATGAGAAGCTCAATCCGGCCCAGCTGGCACGGCAGATCGGCTGGCTTCAGAATTGCCTTTTGCTCAAACCGACTCCTGAGCAGAAGAAACGATGGGAAGCGGGCTGGATGTGAAAATCTTTCTCTTGCTGCAGGCTGCGGGTGTTGGGCAAGGGGTTGCCACTCCTCTGGTTGGTGCTTTTTACCACCACTTTTTGCAATCCCTTTCGGATAGATTCTTAGTGAGGCAACGAATACCCTTTGGAATAGATTTTTACGTGAGGCAACGGGGTAAGAATAACCTCAAGTGCCTCCTCGTTTTCATACAATACGATCAGCGGGGTCCATTGTATACTGGCCGCATGACGGTTCGAGTCCGCTTTGCTCCCAGCCCCACAGGGCATTTGCACGTCGGAAACGTGCGCACAGCCCTCTATAACTGGCTTTTCGCCTGCCAGAACAGCGGGATTTTTGTCTTGCGAATCGAAGATACCGACGTGGTTCGTTCCGAAAATCGTTTTGAAGAGGACTTGATGGGCGATCTGAGGTTGCTGGGCTTGACCTGGGATGAAGGGGTCGACGTGGGAGGTGAACACGGCCCCTATCGGCAAACAGATCGCTTGGATCTTTACCAAAACTATAGCCAGCAGCTTCTGAATCAGGAAAAGGCCTACTACTGCTTTTGCACGAGTGAAGCCATCGAACAGGAAAGACGGGGAGGGTAACGCTTGAAGATATCGTGTTTGGGCCCGCCGTCGCGCTCGCCACAAACGTCACCGTATTTATGGAACGAGACACTTAATCATCTCCATGATCGTTTACGGAATTAACCCGGTCCTTGAGGCTCTTCAATCGGAAGACAGCGCCCCGGATCGCATCTGGATCACACGAGGAAAATCCAATCCCCGGCTGCAAAAGATCGTTGAAAGAGCACGAAGTCAGGGCATTCCAGTTCGCTTCGAATCGGATCGGGTGGTAGCCAAAAAGGCCGGAACCCCTCATCATCAGGAAACCGTTGCAGAGATCTCCTCGATTGGCTACGTGGATGAAGAAACCCTTCTTCAGAATGAGCCAACCCTGCTTTTGTTGGTCGACGGAGTGGAGGATCCGCGTAACTTGGGGGCCCTGTTGCGCACCGCTGAAGCCACTGGGGTTGAAGGGGTGTTCCTCCCTAGCCGGCGTAGCTGCGCGATTACAGGACCGGTGGTCAAAGCCAGTGCGGGAGCCGCTTTGCATCTACACATCTCGCGCATCGGCAATGTGGTGCAGACCTTGGAGAGATTGAAGAAGCGGGGTTACTGGGTGGTGGGTCTGGATGCCCAAGGTAAGGACGGCCCGAACCAGATCGATGCGAGCTTACCCCTGGCCGTGGTGGTGGGAGGAGAACACCAGGGAGTACGAAGGGTGGTTCGAGAGCACTGCGATTTTCTGCTCTCCCTGCCCATGAAAGGAAAAGTCTCCTCTCTGAATCTCTCGGTAGCTGCCGGGGTGCTGCTGTACGAGATTTTGCTGAGGCGGGAAGGGGGGAACGCCTGACCAGCTGACCTCCTGACCTCCTGACCATCCTGACCAAGGGTTATCTACGATTGAGGGTTCGAAGAATGATCATGCTTAATCTCTCGTACCCTTCAGGGTTCTAGCACCCTTTCTTTCCAGAAGAGCGTTGGTGGCAACCGTTGATCCGTGTTGGATGAGAAAGCTGTCTCGATCTTGGATGATTCGAGCAAGTCCCTCCAGCACCGCTTCCTCCGGATGTTCCGGGGTGGAGGGAACTTTGAAAACCCTGACCTCGCTATCCTCCAAAACCACGAAGTCAGTAAAAGTACCTCCTGTATCTACTCCAATTCGCAACAAGATTGCCTACTCCCTCATGGACGGCCCAGGCCCGGATTCCTCGGAAAAATGCTAAAATACACGACCAGATTAGCTATCTGCAATGAAACAACAGGAACTTCTGCGAAAAATCTATTGGATTTCTGCAGTCCTCACCGGGGTCATTCTGGCCTTTCTGGCTAGCGTCATTTTCTTGAACCCCTCATCGGTGGGTAACCCCCGTTTCGAATGGAACATCAATTTGTGGGCGTTAGCCTGGGCCCTGAACTTCGTCATCATATTGGTGCTCTCCTTCCTCTTGGCTCGCCACCTGATCAAGCTCTTTTTCGAATATCAGAGCGACCGTCCAGGAAGCCGGATCAAGACCAAGCTGGTGGTTACGTTGATCGCCTTTTCGCTGTTACCCGCTCTAATTATGGCATTTCTGGCTTTCGGACTGATTAACCAAAATTTGAGGCAATGGTTTAGCTCTCCGACAGAACAACTCTTGGAGTCCTCACAATCGATTTCTCGCAGTTACTACGAACAGAGCCGGATGTTCCGGCTTTCCACCACCCAGTTTCTGGCTCACCAGCTGGAGCCGGAGACGTTGGAACCCACAGGGCGTTTTGAGGACCTGCGTCAAGAATATGGTTTCGATGGGGTAGCCCTCTTTGGTCATCAGCAACAAGGCATTCATGAGAGCGGGGAATGGCCCCAGGGTCAGCCCCTTGAGTCCGATATCCAGCAGGTATTAGCAGGTGAGGAATATTACCGTCTGGAGCGCCGGGTTGACGAAGATTCGGGAATCGTGGGCGTTCCCATTCAAGGTGCCTTAGGCGACGTCGAGGGTGCACTCTTTGTCCATTTTGTCATTCCCAAGAGCGTCGCCTTTCACATCATTCAGGTGAATGAAGCCTTCAACAAATACGAGGCCATCAAGGGAGGCGTCAGCCAGCTCGAACTCAACTATTTCTCCATATTGGGCCTGGCTACCCTGTCCGTGGTGTTTGGTTTTGTCTGGCTGGGAACCTATATCGCCAAAAGGTTGACCGTTCCTTTGGAGGCTTTGGCGGAAGGCTCTCGTGAATTGGCAGAGGGCAATCTGGATCATCGTGTTGACGTGACCGCCGTGGATGAACTGGGAATCCTAGTCGATTCCTTTAATCGAATGGCTGAAGAAATCAAACAAAGCAGGCAAAAGCTTGTCAAGGCCAATGCTGAACTAAAAGAGACCAACGTGCACCTTGATGAACGTCGGCGCTACATCGAGACGATCCTCCATAATATCGCTACAGGGGTTATCAGCATTGACGAGTCGGATGTCGTTCGGGCCGTCAACGAAGCGGCGCTCAAGGCGCTGCAGCTGAACCGCGAAAATATCTTGAACCGATCCCTGCGCGAGGTAGCGGATCCCCACCTGTACGAAGAGTTTCTGACCATCAAGAAACGGGCCCGTCTATACGGCACCTATAGCAAGGAGGTGACCTTCAAGCGGGGCGAGCGGCAGCTGCACCTGGCGACGACAATAACCTCCAATCCGGTTCCCTTTCAGGAGGAGCGGGAATATCTGATCGTACTGGATGATTTGACGGAATTGATCAAGGCGGAGAAATTCGCCGCCTGGCAGGAGGTGGCCCGGCGCCTGGCTCACGAGATCAAGAATCCCCTGACCCCCATTCAACTTTCAGCGGAGCGGGTGGAAAAGCGCTTTGAAAAAATTGCCCTGGCCTATCCTTCCTCGCCGGAGATCCGCCAATTCCAAAGGGTTTTGGGAGATTCCATGCGCATCATTGTGGCAGAAGCAGACATATTAAAGGCGCTGGTGGAGGAATTTTCGCGATTTGCGCGACTGCCGATCTGCAAACCGGTCGAGGTAGGACTGCATCAACTGATCGATCAAACACTGGCGCTTTACGCTGGGGGGCCCGAAAAGGTTTACATCAGAAAGGTCTTCGACCCCAAAGTCGGGAAAATCAAAATCGATCCGGAACAGATGCAGCGGGCTTTCATTAATTTGATCGACAACTCTCTCGATGCACTTGCGGAAACCCAGGTCGATCGGTGCATTCTTATTCAGACCCATTTTAATCACGGCCGGGAATCGGTCAGCATTGAATTTCAAGACAACGGGATCGGCATCTCCCCGGAAGACTACGAGCATCTTTTCCTGCCCTATTTTTCCACTAAGAAGAAGGGCACTGGCTTGGGGCTGGTGATTGTTCGTCAAATCGTCTCCGAGCACAATGGGTTTGTGCGGGCAAAACCCAATCAACCCACTGGAACACGACTGATCATGGAACTTCCCGTAAACTGAAAACACCAGATAAGTGTCTCGTTCCAGAAATACGATGATGTTTGCTGATGGGGCTTGCGAGGGGAGATCAAGGAGCGATGAGGAGGTGATGCAGGGACATCGGCGACGACGAGCGACACAGAGATTACCCGCAACCTCCATCAGCCCGAAGGGTGGCGGCGGGACGGCATCGATTTCTTTGTCGCTCCTCCTCCACGATGTCACTGACATCGCGTCGTCGACGCTTCGTGAACTCGACGCCGTCGCGCTCGCCACAAACGCCACCGTATTTATGGAACGGGACACTAAGAAAGCGAACAAACCATCTAATCTGTGATGAGTAAAGGGAAACTTCTCGTTGTTGACGACGAAGGAAATCTCCGCGCCTCCCTTCAGGGGATTCTGCACGACGAGGGATACCAGGCCGATGCGGTGTCCTCGGGAGAGACCTGCCTGGAAAAGCTGAAAAAGAACAAATACGATGCGATTTTTCTCGATATCTGGCTTCCGGGAAAAGATGGGCTCGAGGTGCTCAAAGAAATCCGAAATGGTCATCCCAGCCAATACGTGATCATGATCTCGGGACATGGAACCATAGAAACAGCCGTACAGGCCACCAAGCTGGGCGCCTTTGATTTCATTGAAAAACCTCTTTCCCTGGAAAAAGTGATGCTGGTCCTGCGCCATGCCTTCAAGCAGAAGATTCTGGAAGACGAAAACAGGACTCTAAAGAATTTCATTCGCCGGGAAAGGGTGATGATCGGAAGTTCGGTCCCCATGAAGGCTCTGCGCCAACAGGTTGAGTATGCCGCCCCCACTGAAGGGAGAATCCTGATTTACGGGGAGAATGGCACCGGAAAAGAGCTGGTGGCCACACTGCTTCATCTCAACAGTGCTCGCAAGAAACAGCCCTTCGTTGAAGTCAACTGTGCCGCCATTCCCGATGATCTGATCGAGAGCGAACTGTTTGGGAGTGTCAAGGGCGCCTATACTGGGGCCACGGAGAGTCGGAAAGGCAAGTTCGAACTGGCCGACCGCGGGACTCTGTTTTTGGACGAAGTCGGGGATATGAGTCTGAAGACCCAGGCGAAGGTTCTCAGGGTTCTGGAGGAGCAGAGATTTTACCCGGTCGGCAGTAATGAAGCCATTGAGGTGGACGTCCGCGTGATTGCGGCCACCAACAAGAATCTCGAGCAAGAGATCGAGAAGGAGAACTTCCGGCAGGACCTGTTCTTCCGCCTCAACGTCATCCCTTTTGAAGTCCCTCCTTTGCGAGAGAGAAGCGAAGACATCCCTGAACTAGTGGATCACTTCATGAAGGCCTTCTGTCGGCGCTATGGAAAGCCGAAAAAGCGGGTCCATTCCCAGACTATGGAGAAACTGAAGGCTTATCACTGGCCGGGTAACGTCCGAGAGCTCAAGAATATGGTAGAACGTCTGGCCATCATGGTTCCCGGCAAGGTCGTTACCCTTTCCGATCTCCCATCCTCGATTATCAGACCCCCCCTGGACACCGGCAAAGGAAACTCTTTGAACTGGCAGGAAGCTCGAGAGAAATTCGAGCGCCAGTTCATCCTGGATAGCCTGGTGGAAAACAGGGGGAATATTTCTCGAACCGCTGTAGCCATTGGAATGGAGCGCACTCACCTGCACCGAAAGCTGAAAGCCTACGACATCAAGGTGAAGTAGCTCGGCGGCTGACAACTAACAACTGACAGCTGACAAACGGACGAATATGAAACACCTAGCCTCAGGAAACTAGTTGTCAGCTGTCAGCTATCAGTGATATTGCATAGCCACCTGAACCATGAACCGGCACATCAGTTCTTTCTTAGAGTACCTTCGATTCCAAAGGAATTACTCGGCTCACACTCTGAGGGGTTACCGAAGTGATCTTCTCGAATTTCATCACTACCTCACACGAGGAGGGAAGGACGCCCACCTCCATCCCCGCCAGATCGACCACATCAGCATTCGCGATTTTCTGGGACACCTGCACCAGAAAGGAAACGCCAAAACCTCGATTGCTCGCAAGCTGGCAGCCATCCGCTCCTTCTTCCGCTATCTGTACAGCGAAGGAAAGGTTCCCTCCAATCCGGCCCGGCTGGTTCACAGCCCTCGATTACCGGACCGAACACCCCGCTTTCTCTCGGTGCGTGAAGTGGAGACGATCTTGGAGCTGCCCGATCCCGGCACCGACCGGGGAATGAGAGATCGGGCCATCCTGGAGCTGCTCTATGCCAGCGGTCTGCGCATCAGTGAATTGGTGGGAATCAATCTGGAGGATCTCTCGCTGGAACAACAAGTCACGAAAGTGTACGGAAAGGGTAAGAAAGAGCGGCTGGTGCCGTTCGGAAAAAAGGCCGAGCAGGCTCTTCGCCATTATGTCGAAAAACGAGGGGCTTTGCTTAGTCGTCAAAGAACGGCTCGGGAACCGAATGCGCTTTTTTTGAATCTTCGCGGGTCACGGATTTCTGCTCGATCTGTAGAGAGAAACTTGAAAGAGTACATAAAAAACAGCGCCTTGCTCTTGGACGTGCACCCTCACCTTTTCCGTCACTCCTTTGCCACTCACCTGCTCAATAATGGGGCTGATCTTCGTTGCATTCAGGAACTGCTTGGGCATGAGAATCTCTCTACGACTCAAAAATACACCCATCTGTCCATCGAAGAACTGATGCGCGTTTACCGATCCACCCACCCCAAGGCTTATTGAGAGTTCGGGGACAGGCCCCGATTCTCACAGGCATTTACTTCACCGCCTTTTTCTGTTAAATTGACTGTCTTTCGGCGTTGAATAAGGGTTCAGCCATGGTGTTAGTCAAAGAGAAGAAGAGCGAGATCGTCTCCAGCTACCAGCTGCACGACAAGGATACGGGTTCGCCTGAGGTGCAGGTTGCTATCCTGACTGAGCGAATCAATGACCTGACGGAACACTTTAAGACCCATCAAAAGGATCACCTCTCTCGCCGCGGCCTGCTCAAGCTGGTGGGTCAGCGCCGGCGTCTACTGGATTACTTGAAGAGAACGGAATTCAGGCGTTACAAGGAACTCATCGAGCGGTTGGGAATCCGCAAATAGGATAAATCCCAGCAAGAAAAGAGGTCCTGCTGTTGGGACCAGTTTTTGAGTGGTCAGTGAACATCATCCTCTGAGTGTCTCCTTTTCGGCAAACGAGTTTCCCGAAATCGGCAGAGTTTGACAAGAATCAATTTTAGTGGGAGGGATAAATCTAGATGAGTGAAATAGTAAGCCTGTCTCTGGGAGAGCGCGAACTCTCCATTGAGATCGGTAAAGTAGCAAAACAGGCAGATGGCGCTGCGTTTCTTCGTTACGGAGATACGGCAGTGCTGGTGACGGCATGTTCTGAAGAAGAAGCCAGGGAGGGACTCTCGTTTTTTCCCCTGACCTGCGATTACCGGGAAAATAACTACGCTGCCGGGAAGATACCCGGAGGTTTCTTCAAGCGCGAGGGAAGACCTACCGAGAAAGAGATCTTGACCTGTCGCCTGATTGATCGCCCCGTACGGCCTCTTTTCCCCGAACACTTTCGCTGTGAAACGCAAATCATTGCCATGGTTCTCTCCGCGGAGCCAGAGGTCAATCCGGATGTCCTCGCCATCAACGGAGCCTCGGCTGCGCTGTATCTTTCCGACATTCCCTTTCTGAATCCAATCGGTGCCGTGCGTGTGGGCCTCATCAATGATCAGTTCGTGATCAATCCGACCTATCCACAGTTAGAAAACAGCGATCTCAATATGATCGTTGTCGGCACCCAGGAAGCGATTGTTATGGTTGAGGCGATGGGTCGCCAGGTCAAGGAAGAAAAGATCGTGGAGGCTCTGGACCACGCCCATCAGACCATCCGCCGGATTACCGACTCCATCAAAGAATTAGGCACCCGTCTGAACATTACCAAACGCACGGTTGAGCCGGTGGCGTTTGATCCTGAGCTGGCGCGACTGGTCGAGGAAAAAGCAACCTCGAAGGTTCAGGATGCGCTCCATACTCAAGACAAGCACTCCAGCGAACAGAAGATGAAAGCCTACCGTAAGGAACTGGTCCAAGAACTTGCCCCAGACGACGAGGAAAAGGGTGGCCAGGTCAAAGCTTTGTTCGACCAGCTGAAGGAAAAAATGTTCCGGCATGAGCTGTTGGAGAAAAAGCAGCGCCTGGATGGCCGGGCCTTTGACAAGATTCGAGCCATTTCCGGGGAGGTCGCGTTGCTGCCCAGAGCTCATGGTTCGGCGCTCTTTACCCGAGGGGAAACTCAGGCCCTGGTCGCGGTTACGCTGGGCACGGGTGAAGATGTGCAGCGATTGGATGACATTACCGGCGAGTCTTCCAAATCCTTTATGCTTCATTACAATTTTCCGCCTTTTAGCGTAGGTGAAGTGGCCTTTTTGCGGGGGCCCTCTCGCCGCTCCATTGGGCATGGAGCTCTGGCAGAACGAGCCATCTCGACGGCACTGCCCGACGAGTCGACTTTCCCATACACCATTCGCGTGGTTTCCGATATTCTCGAATCCAACGGTTCTTCTTCAATGGCCACCGTGTGTGGAGCTATCCTGGCCCTTCAGGATGCCGGAGTTCCCCTAAGTACCTCCGTCGCAGGGATTGCCATGGGGCTTGTCAAAGACGGCGACGATTACGCGATCCTCTCGGACATTGCCGGTTTTGAAGATCATTACGGGGATATGGACTTCAAGATTGCGGGTACAGCCGAGGGAATCACGGCGCTGCAAATGGACATCAAAATCACAGGGGTCACGGGGAAAATCCTGGCCGAGACGCTGGCCCAGGCCAAAGAGGGCCGTTTGCATATTCTGGAGAAGATGGCCGAGACGATTGCCGCCCCTCGTTCCGACATCTCCAGTTTAGCCCCCAAAATCACCACCATGAACATCCCTGTTTCCAAAATCGGTGCGGTGGTTGGTCCCGGAGGAAAGATGATCCGGAGCATCATTGAAGAGACCGGAGTCAAGATCGACATTGAGGATGACGGAACCGTCAAGATTGCTTCTTCTAACGGAGAGGCTGCCGAGAAAGCGATGGAGCTCATCAAAGAACTCACCGCCACCGCTGAGATTGGCAAGAACTATCTGGGAAAAGTGAAGAAGGTGGTGGATTTCGGTGCTTTCGTGGAGATTTTACCTCGGACCGAAGGGCTGCTGCATATTTCCGAAATTTCCGAGGAACACATTAAAGACATCCGGACAGAGGTCCGGATGGGGGATAAGATCCTGGTCAAGGTGCTCAATGTCGATGATCAGGGTAAGGTCAGACTCAGTCGGCGAGCGGTTCTCCAAGAAGAGGGTAGCAGCTGATACCTGATTAGATTCCAGGGCCTCCAGAGCATCGTTTTGCGGATGGGTAGAGGTGTTTTTTCTGGTTGTTGCCCCCCCGACGCATCCCTCACCTACGCCCCTTTCCCCTCCTGGTGAGCCCTTTTTCGGCCCTTTTTCGCATATCTAAACATGAACCGGGAACTCCCAGGGGAAATAGGCTGGGCTGGGCTCCTGCTTGCGTTCCTATTGTCCCTTCTGTTCTGTATCGCCGTGATCCTTTTGGTTTTGTATGCAGTCTACTCGCCGAGGGCGACGCATCCGTCTCCTGGGATACACCCGAGTCAGTCGAATCATCGTTTGTTGCCAATAGAGTCATCCCCAGTCTCCCCCAGCACGTCATCCACCAGCCCTTCGACATCTTCAGGCCATACCCAGTGCCGTTCCATCCATGTATCCAGTTCGCTTTTCTTCACTAACCACTGCCCCCCTACCTCGGGCATTCCTGTCCAGTGTTTCGGGGTGCGCCTGGGGTGCGGAAACGTTGCGAATTTGCCGGGATTTGCCGAGAGTTTCGGCCCGTAAAGTGTTGAAACCCCGTAGTGACAGGGGTCTTGCTGTTGCTACCTGATTAGACTATCTTAGGGGAGATGACCCCACAACGTCTGAAAAGGACGCTCCGGGATTTCAAGGCTGGAAGGATTGGTGAGGACCAGGTCCTCTCGCTTCTGAAGGATCTACCCTACCAGGACCTTGGATTTGCCAAGGTGGACCACCATCGCAGCCTGCGCCACGGTATTTCCGAAGTCGTCTTCGGAATGGGAAAAACCACCCAGCAAATCACAGAAATTGCGGAGGCTTCCCTCAGCAAGAATCCCAACATTCTCATTACCTCCGCCGGCTTGGAGGTTTTTCAAGAGTTACAACCACGCTACAAACTCTGCGAGTACCACTCCCATTGCCAGGCTGTGACCATCGGCTCTGAGGTGCTCCAGGAAGGAAGAGGCAAAATAGGCGTCTTTAGCGCCGGCACTGCGGACATCCCCGTAGCTGAGGAAGCACTGGTGACCGCTCAGTTCATGGGGAACGAAGTTGTAAGCAGCTACGACGTGGGCGTAGCCGGATTGCACAGGATCCTGGCTCAGCGAGAAGTTCTTCAATCGTGCACGGTGGCCATCGTCGTGGCTGGCATGGAGGGAGCCTTACCCAGCGTGGTGGGGGGACTGGTCGATCTTCCCATTATCGCCGTTCCCACCAGCATCGGGTACGGAGCCTCCTTTGGAGGCCTGGCGGCCCTTCTGGGAATGCTCAACAGCTGCTCGGCCAACGTGGCGGCAGTCAATATCGACAACGGCTTCGGCGCCGGCTATCTGGCCAGTTTGATCAATCGCCGCAGGGATACAGATCATAAAGCACAGACAACAGACAACAGACCAGACCAATAGCGAATGAAATTCGACGACACCTTCATTGATCAGGTTCGCAACGGTATCAGCATCGTTGATTTAGTGGGCGGATACGTCCGCTTGCAGAAGAAAGGCAAAGATTACGGGGCTCTCTGCCCTTTTCATGCCGAGAAAACCCCTTCCTTTATGGTCAGCGAGCCCAAGCAGATCTTCAAATGCTTTGGATGCGGAGAGGGCGGAGACGTCTTCAAGTTCATCATGCTGATGGAGAATCTGACCTTCCCTGAGTCCATCCACCACCTGGCCGAGAGCCAGGGCATCCCCCTGCCCCAGTCTACGAAAAGGGACGAGGCCGAGAGTGAAAAGCGCCAGCGACTCTTGAAGATACTGGAAATTGCCACTCAATTCTTTTGCCGGCAACTAAAAGGGAACAAAGAAGCACTCGCCTATCTCAAGGATCGCCAGATAACGGAGGAGGCGTCCCAGCAGTTCTCCATCGGCTATGCTCCTCCGGGACAACACCTCCTGCAGGAACTCACAAGGCAGGGTTTTGATATCCGAGAGGTGCTGGCCTGTGGTCTGATTAAGGAAGGAAATTCCGGCCAGTACTACGACAAGTTCCGCAACCGTATTATGTTTCCCATCCATGATCTCTCAGGGAAAACCATCGCCTTTGGAGGGCGAATCCTGGGAGACGGCGTCCCCAAGTATCTGAATTCCCCGGAGACGGCACTCTACAGCAAAAGCCGCAATCTTTACCCGCTGGATTTGACGCGCAATGAGATCCGAAAGCGGGATTTCGCCATCATCGTGGAGGGCTACTTCGACTGTATCATCCCGTTTCGGTTCGGGATCCGTAACGTCGTCGCCTCCCTGGGTACCAGCTTGACGGAAAATCAGGTCAAGGTTCTGGGTCGCTATACCCGTAATGTGGTCACCAATTACGATCCCGATTCAGCCGGAACGGCCGCTACGCTGCGCTCCATTGACCTTTTCCTGGAGCAGGGCTTCCGGGTGAATGTCCTGCAACTTCCCACCGGTGAAGACCCCGACATCTTTCTTCGAAAACAGGGGACTGAAGCCTACCGGGAAAGACTCAAATCCTCACAGTCTTACCTGGACTTTGTTCTCTCTCAGTTTATGAGTACACAACGAGATTCCTATAGCCCCAAAGGAAAGCAGGAGGTCATCTCGCGAATCTTGCCCTATCTGGTGAAAATTCCCAATCCCATCGAAAGGGCAGAGTATGTCACCCGTATCGCTTCTCGACTGCAGCTTGATGAGAGCTTGATTCTCCTGGAAATGAGAAAGATGCCCAGCCGAAAAAGGGAGGCCCTCCGGTTCGATTATTCCGTCCCGGTCGAGCAGGGCACGCGGGCTGAAAACAATTTGCTGGTGGCCATGCTGGAGGAAAAGTGGGCTGCCAGCACCTTCGAGCAGTTGGAACCGGAACTCTTTGAAGGGTTACGAACTGAAAAGATCTTCCAGGGCATCTTTGAGCTCAAGAGGCAAGCCGAGGAAATCACCACGATCCGTCTAAGACAGCTGGTCATCGATGACGCGGATCGAAAACTCATCGAGGAAATGGCTCTGCGATCGGCAGACTTTCCTTTGTCCGAGGAAATGATCCGAAGCAGCGTCCAGGCACTCCGAAAGAAGCAGTACGAGCGCCTCAGTCGTCAACTGCAGGAGGAAATCAAAGCGGAAGAAAAGGAGAACTCGAACTCCGATAGGATCGATGAGTTGCTGGTCAAGAAAGAGAACATCCGCAGGAAAAAGGAAGAGGAGGAAGCGGTTATTTCCTCCAAAAGGCTCCCGTGAACAGAACCAGCAACGTGTAATACTCCAATCGTCCCGCCAGCATGCAAAAGCTCAACACCCACTTCGCCAAATGGGGCAGATGCCCATAAGTTTCAGAGGGTCCCACCCTACCCAGCCCGGGCCCAATGTTAAACATGGAGGCGGCAACCGCTGAGATGGCCGTAAACACATCCACGCCAAGAGCTGTGAGGGCCATACAGGCGGCGAAATTGATCAAGAAAGCGATGTAGACCAGGTTGAGAAGGCTCTGAACGGTGCTCTCGCTCACTGCTTCTCGGTTGAAGCGAATAGCAAAAATCCCCCGTCGTTCCACAATGCGCCGAAATTCACGCGCCACCACCCGAAAGAGCAGAAATATCCTGGCCACTTTCATCCCTCCGGTCGTTGACCCGGTGCAACCTCCGACAAACATCAAGGCCAAGAGCAGCAATTGAGCGAAAGGACTCCACAGCGCAAAATCGGCCGAGGAAAAGCCTGTCCCGGTCATGATCGACACCACCTGGAAAAGAGCCACCCGGAGGGCCTCAAAAAAATCAGGGGAACTCCAGCTGAGAGTAAAGGTTACGGCAGCCGTGGCTGCGGCCAGGAGCACAAAGTAGAATCGAGTCTCATAATCCGTGAAAAAAGCCCTGGGACGCCGCTCCATCAGGAGACGATAGTGCTGTGTGAAATTAATACCCGCCACTACCATGAAAAATATGATGATGAATTCAATTGTGGGGCTGGCAAAACTTTCTATGCTGCCATTTCGGGTAGAGAATCCCCCCGTTGCCATGGTGGAGAAGGTATGGCAGATGGCATCAAAATAATCCATCCCTGCCGCCCATAAGGCAAGATATTCAGCCAGACTAAACGCCAGGTAGAGTTTCCATAGTGCCAGCGCGGTCTCGGCGATTCGGGGAGTCAGCCTTTCTGAACGGGCACCTGAGAACTCCGCTCGGTAAAGCTCCATCCCGCCGGTACCAAGGAGAGGAAGTATGGCGATCCCCAAAAGAATGATCCCCATTCCTCCGATCCAGTGGGTGAGGGATCTCCATAAAAGCAGGCTCCTGGGCAGGGCTTCGATGTCCTCCAGAACGGTCGCTCCGGTGGTGGTAAAACCTGAGATCGACTCAAAAAAAGCATCGGTGAAATTCCCGAAATAGTCCGAAAAGTAGAAGGGCAAGGCTCCAACCAGGCCGGCGGCCACCCAGGTGATGATGACCAACAGGATCCCTTCCCGATTGGAGATCTGCCGGGGAGGACAGCGGAACGCCAGGCAGAGGAAACCTCCCAGGCCCACTGCAATCAGCGTGGCCAGAACCAGTGAATTGAACCCGGCATCGTCATCGAAAAGGGCAAAGACGGTGACTATGCCCAAACTCAGGGCCAACGCCAGGACGAAGAATCCTGCAATCTGCAGGATATTGCGCCAACGGATCACGCCTTTTCTCTTCCAAGCTCGGCAATAAAAGCCGACTCAAGTTCGGGCACCAGGTTTTCCAAGCAGAAGAAGATGACCCGGTCCCCCGCTTGGATGATGGCATCGCCCCGGGGGATGATCACTCTCCCTGAAGGACGCACGATGGCGCCAACGATGGCACCACGAGGTAAATGGACATCCTTTAATTCCTTCCCCAAAAACTTTGCTCCGGGTGTGGCCACCAATTCAATAGCTTCGGCCTCCTCTTCACGCAACGTGGTGACCGAAAGGACATGCCCCTTGCGAACAAACTGCAGAATCCGATCGACCACCACCAGCCGACTGCTGAAGATTGAGTTGATTCCCAGCAACTGAGCCATAGGAACAAAATCCAGCCGATTGACCAGTGCGATCGCCTTTCGAGCTCCTACACGCTTGGCCAGCAACGATGCGATAATGTTCTCCTCATCATCTCCCGTCAGTGCCAGATAAGCGTCGATACCCTCAGCGTTTTCCTCCACCAGGGTTCGCTGATCGGTCCCGTCAGCATGAACGACGACCGTGGTTTCCACCAGCGCAGAGATCTTTTCGCAGCGACCCAGGTCACGTTCAAAGAGTTTCACCTGAACGCCCATTTCCTCCAATTGCAGAGCAACTTCAATACCGATCTGCTTACCGCCCACGATGAAGATGCGTTTGACCCGTCCAGCCTCCGGGATACCCATAAACTCAAGGGTTTCTGGCATCTTGTCGGCGGGGAGCACGATGTAAACGTGATCCCCAACACGGAGTCGATCATCTCCTCGAGGAATGATGACCTGTTGCCCCCGGAAAACCATCGCCACAAGTGAATTCTTTGGAGGACCACTTCTCTCCAAATCGGCCATGCTCTTACCCACCACCCAACTGTCTCGGGTGACATTGGTTCCGACCAATTTCACCCTTCCTTCGGCAAAATCCAGGATTTCGGAGATTCCGGGTAGGGCAACCACCCGAAGAATGCGTTCGGCGGTCTCGCGGACCGGATGGATCACCAAATCAATATTCAGAATTTCACCGCCACAGACGGATTGCCACTGGTCCACCTCATGGGTACGAAGCCGGGCCACTTTGATCTTGACCTTCGAGTGGACCTGGGCAATCAAACAGCCCAGGAGGTTCGCTTCGTCGCTGTTGGTCACCGCGATAAGCATCTCCGCATCATCCAGACCCGCCCTTTTCAGGGCCCGGATGCTACTGGCACTGCCTCGAACGATCTTGGCATCAAGAATCTCCTCGAGTTCGGCGCACCGCTCCTCACTCTCTTCCACGATGACCACTTCGTTTTTCTCTCGTATCAGGCGCCGCGCCACTAGAGCCCCTACCGCACCGCCTCCCAAGATCAGAATGCGCATTGGAATCTCGGAGAATACATGGAAAAATCAATTGCCGCAAAGGGCCTTTCATATTGGTATGATAAACGGGGATGAAGTTTCCTGATTTTTACGCCAGCGGCGGTCCCGTGTTTTCGTTTGAGTTATTCCCTCCCCACAGCGATCTGGGCTTGGCCAAACTCGAAGAGCGGCTGCCTAAACTGATTGCCTTGCAACCTTCCTTCTTGACGGTGACTTACGGAGCATTGGGGACGACCCGAGACCTCACCCTGCAAGTCGTTTCCAAGATTCGGAATACCTATGGGAAAAACGTCGCCCATCATCTCACCTGCGTCGGAAGCACCCAGGAGGAAATCGCCCAACTCTTGCACAAGATCCGCCAGGAGAACATTGAGAACATTGTCGCTCTGCGTGGAGACCCACCGCAAGGTGAAAGGGAATTCAAGCCGCCTAAAGGGGGTTATCGGTACGGCAATGAGTTGGTTGAGCACATCCGAAAATTCGGAGGGTTTGGGATTGCTGTCGCAGGCTACCCGGAGAAGCACATTGAAGCACCCGATTGGGAAACCGATCTGAAGAATTTAAAGAGAAAAATAGATTCCGGTGCCGATGTGGTCATCACCCAGCTTTTTTATGACAACCGATTTTTCTATGAATTTGTGGATCGCTGTCGGGCGATCGGCATCAAAAAACCCATTGTCCCTGGACTTCTGCCGATTTTAAACACAGAGCAGATCAAGCGGATTACCCGAATCTGCGGCTCCAGTATTCCCGAAGAACTTCTTCAGAAGCTCACTCAGGCCGGCGATAATCGGCAGAAAGTACACGAAATCGGTATCCGGCACACCGTTGCTCAGGCACAAGATCTACTCGCCCACAGCGCTCCCGGTATTCACTTTTACGTGCTCAATCAGTACTTTCACATTGCGGAAATCATGGAACAAATTCAGCCTGCACTGGAAAACGTTACCGTGAAAACAAGTGACAAGCCTCCTGTGTCCAAAGACCGCTAAGGCTTTTTTCCCTCCAGCTTTTCAGTTTCGGACTTACGGGGAACCCAGAGAAAAGAAGACAGTAGCTCTTGAAAAGGGGAAAGAGCGCTGTCGAGCCGATTTCTCTGATTCGAAGAGAGGACAAAGGTAATAAAGAAACCCGGAACCTCGGTAACAGCAACAATCTCGTGCCGCATACTCGGACAGTGAAGAGTTGTAGTCACAAAGGTTTGCGCTCCACTCAATTCCAGCTTCACATCCCTGGTTTCGTAGAAGGGACAGCGCTCCTGAAATTCCTTCAGGTTGTTTCCCAGAAAAGCCTCCAGAGTCTCCTGGGAACCTTTGGGTGCAAAGCGGGCGAAAGCAACGACATCGGACTCTCGCCATGTCGTATGCAAGGGGTACATCACGAAGTTGGCAATCTGCGGGGCGGCAGCAAAATCAATCATCCAACCCTCCGGCTCAGTGATGGAAAAGGAAACGTCCTTGCCGCCAATGCGCAAAGTTTTACCTCCCTCAAGAGGGCAAACCGTGCTTAAAAGTACGATGAGCGCAAGAATTCTCCCCATGAGAAAAGCCTACCATGCAATCGGGTTTTGGGGGAATAGCACCCGCCTTGCACCTACCGATTACTCTTTTTGACTGTTAAACTTTCAGGATCTTGTCATCAGGCAACCTTGGATTGCTCAGCCTTCTGGCTCTTACTCCCATATTGACCATAGGAATTTTGCTGGTCGGCTTTCGAATGCCTGCTAAACGAGCTATGGCGGTCGCCTATGGCGTTACTCTATTGATCGCCTGGGGAGTCTGGAGAGTCCAGTTTCCAGTGATGGTTGCGGCCAGCCTGCAGGGTCTTATCCTTGCTGCATCCCTGATTTACATCATTTTTGGCGCGCTTCTTTTGCTGGCCACACTGTCTCAGAGCGGAGCGGTCAACTTGATCCGAGAGGCATTCGTCCAAGTGAGTCCGGACCGGCGCATTCAAGCAATCATTATCGGTTGGCTTTTTGGCAGCTTTATTGAGGGATCGGCTGGATTCGGCACTCCTGCTGCTGTCTGTGCCCCCCTGCTGCTGGCCCTGGGGTTTCCCGCAATGGCTGCAGTTATGGTGGGACTGATCATTCAAAGTACTGCGGTTTCCTCTGGTGCAGTAGGAACCCCCATACTCATCGGGGTCTCTGGTGGACTGGACTCGACTCTAGTACGAGACTATCTTTTCTTACAAGGGATGGAATATCGACAATATGTGGATGAGATCGCGATCCGGGTGGCAGCGATTCATGCCCTCACAGGCACGTTGATTCCCATTTTTCTGTCGGTCATGCTGACCCGTTTTTATGGCTCCAAACGAAGCTTCAGGGAAGGTCTCGAGATCTGGCAGTTTGCGCTTTTCGCCTCCGTAAGCTTCACCGCTCCCTATTTTCTGTGTGCCTATTTCTTGGGCCCTGAATTTCCTTCCATCGTCGGATCCTCCATCGCTCTGATCATCGTCATTTTTGCTACTCGCAGAGCCTGGTTTGTACCTCAGGAAACCTGGGACTTTCCGCCCCGGGAAAACTGGAACTCTGCCTGGATGGGATTGATCCAACCGGGCAATGACGCCGTACGCTCAAAGATGCCGATCGGCAGAGCCTGGTCCCCCTACGCGCTGGTGGCAGTGCTGCTTTTGGTGTCCCGTTTTCCCGCTCTCGGTCTCCAGCAGCGACTAGCCGGTATTCAAGTGGGGCCCACCAACATTCTCGGAACCGGCATCGGCCAGCAGATTCAACCCTTTTATCTTCCCGGTTTCATGTTCATCGTAGTTTGCCTGTTGACGTATGGCTTACACCGAATGAGCTGGAAGCAAATCAGGGACTCCTGGGTTTTGGCGGGAAGGCAAACACGGGGCGCCATGGTCGCTCTCATGTGTGCTCTACCCATGGCCCGGCTCTTTATTGAATCAGGATCCGACTTCAATCTCTCCGGCCTGGAAAGCATGCCGCTCACCCTGGCTCACGCAGTGGCTGAACTCGCGGGTGGAACATGGCCGTTTTTCCCCCTTGGATTGGAGCTCTGGGAGCCTTTGCAGCCGGAAGCAATACGATTTCCAACCTGATGTTTTCGCTTTTCCAGTTTGCAACCGCTCAGGAGATCCACGTGGACCCCGCCATAGTGGTGGCCGCTCAGGCTGTCGGGGGTGCGGCCGGGAATATGATCACCGTACACAATGTGGTGGCAGCGTCAGCCACAGTAGGACTACTGGGTCGAGAAGGAGCGCTGATCCGCATGACGCTGATTCCCATGATCTACTACTGCCTCATGGCCGGGTCACTGGCCTTTATTGGGATCTACGGACTCGGATTGAATTTCGGCACAGTGGGTTTGCTGGCTCTCTGTACCCTGTTGGCTGTATTTGCATTAAAAACCAAATAGCCATTTCCCTGGAAACCCGGTACCATTCGCAATATAATGGAATCAAGTGAGTGCCTCGCTTCATAAATACGACCACTTTGTGGCGAGGCGACGGTGCCAAATGGCTATCAGTGAAACTTTAGGGCTGTCTTAACGACCAACAAGTGCTATGATTGCCCTAAAGGGGGGTAAAACAATGAGAAAAGTCGGGGTTTTAACGTTTTTGTGGGTCATTTTAACTTGGTCTCTGGTGGGCCAGGATCGAGTCTCCTTGGCACCTCCCGTCCTTAAAGCCGAACCTGACCAGATTAGCTTCACCACTCGATTCTCGAGCTTCGTTTCTGGAAGCGATTATCGTCTGGGGGTGGGCACCACGGGTGACGAAATTGAAGACATCGAGGTTGAGCTCACACAGGGCGATACCCCTCTTTCCAAAAAACTGGTCAGTTTTCGCCAAGGGTTCGCCAGCGCTTACTTTGAGGTGGAAGAGATTCTCGTCCAAGGTTTTCTTTTCCCATCCGCCGACCTCCCGGGTGAAGGGGAAGAGGTGGCAATGAAGGTGACCATCCCACGAGTGGAAGCAGAAAGGTTGGGGAGACTTTTCATTATCGTCACCAAGAAATTCGGCCCGGACCGCTGGTACATCATGGACGGAGCTGAAATCAACGACTCCCACTGGTAGAGCGCTGCCCCATTCGTCTGAGTTTCGCTCCCCTGGTTTGTCTTGATGCGCACCCTTCTCGATCTGCTCCCCGCCATGCAGCGTTTGGGCGACCGGGAAGCGGTACGCTTTGGCAACGGATTTCGAACCTGGAAGCTTTCCTACCGCCAGCTCTACGGTAAGATCGGCGCTTTTGCCTCTTATCTGGAGCAGCAGGGTTTTCACAAGGGTGATCGGGTCCTGATTTGGGGCGAGAATAGGATCGAGTGGGTCACTGTCTTCTGGGGGTGCCTGGTGCGGGGGGTTCAGGTCGTTCCCGTTGATGCCCGCTTCTCACAAAGGCTGGTGAGGCGAATCCAGGGCGAGGTGAAGGCCAGGCTTCTCGTTCACGACAATACCGTCGAGACGGACCCAATCGAACTGAGGAAACTTCCCTTCCACGAAGTTGAAACCCTTCCAGAAACGAGCCCTCTCCTCCTGAAGGATGTCTCTCCCTCGGACATCGTTCAGATCGTGTACACCTCCGGAACCACAGCCCGGCCCAAAGGAGTGGTCCACCGTCACAGTAATATCTGCGCCAACCTACGGCCCTTCCGAAGCGAAATCGACCACTATAAAAAGTGGGCCTGGCCGTTTCAGCCCATCCGGATTCTGGACCTGCTTCCCCTCAGTCATCTATATGGCCAGTCCCTGGGCATCTTCATTCCCCTGCTTCTGGGTGGAAGCGCCGTTTTCATGGTGGAGCTGAATCCGAGAGCAATCCTGACCACCCTACGACGTGAGAAGATTTCCGTGCTGGTGGCCGTTCCCCGATTGCTCCAGAATCTTCAGAACCAAATGGAACGCGGTTGGGACCTGCCGGAACAAAAAGTCTCCACTAGAGGATGGCTCGGCTTGGCAAGACGGTGGTGGCGATACCGGCACTTGCATGCCGCCTTGGGCTGGAAATTCTGGTCCATCGTGGCGGGCGGAGCTCAGTTGGATCCCCGATCGGAGACCTTCTGGAATGAACTGGGGTTTCTGATTCTGCAAGGATACGGGTTGACCGAAACCTCCCCGGTGGTGACCGTTAACCATCCTTTTCATGCCCGCCGGGGTTCCATCGGCAAGGCCCTGAAAGGGCAAGAGATTAAGATTGCTGCAGACGGGGAAATCCTGGTGCGGGGAGAAAGTGTGGTCGGTGAGTATCTGGGTGGGGCAGGGGAGACCCGGGTCTGGGATGACGGCTGGTTGCACACCGGTGATCTTGGAGAAATGGATCCTGAAGGTCATCTTTACTACAAGGGACGAAAGAAGGACATCATTGTCACCTCCGAGGGCCTTAACGTTTATCCGCAGGACGTGGAGTCCGTCCTCAGTAGCTTTCCCGAAATCCACGATAGTGCCGTAATCGGCCTGCAAAAAGGCGGGGAGGAAACGGTTCATGCGGTGTTGATCCCAAAAGGCGACGACGCTGCTATCGACCTGTTCATCCGCCAAGCCAACCAAGATCTGGAACCCCACCAGCGTATTGGCAGCTGGTCCATCTGGCCGGAAGAGGAATTCCCACGTACTGCCTCTACTCTAAAGATCAGGCGCCGCCAAGTTGCGCAAAGTGTTCAGGCGGCACAGGAAGGCAAAACGGCCGTTCTTCCAAAAACTGGGGCCGAGAGTCTTGAAAGCATCCTGTCCCAGCTGGCGGGGAAGAACCCCTCAGAGCTGGAACAGGAACGGAGACTTGGTGAGGATCTGGGTTTGTCCTCGCTCCAGCAGGTCGATCTGCTCTCCCAGCTGGAAAATCGATTCGGGCTGGATTTGGATGAGACTCAGTTTACGGGACTTTCAACCATCGGGGAACTCCAGACCTGGCTCAAGGAAGAGCGCCAGGAAACAGAAGGAGAATCGGAGGGCAATTTGCCCTCCAGGCCTCTCTCGAAAGCGGCGGTCCGAAGGGAATCGGGACGGATCACGCCAGTCTTTCCTCACTGGAGTCAGTTCCTGCTGGTGCGCTGGATCCGCAGCCTCGCTCTTGGAGGCTTCATTCTTCCCCTTTTTCGGCATTGCATCAGGCTACGTATTGAAGGCCTGGAACATCTCAAAGAGGTTGACCCGCCTGTGATCTTCGTGGCCAATCATGTGAGTCATCTCGACACAGTAGCCATTTTCTCTGCTCTTCCTTCATTTTGGCGAAGGCGCGTCGCCCCGGCCATGGCACAAGACTTCTTTCGGTCTTACTTTCAACCCCTGGGGCGGCCCTGGAAGGAAAGAGTGACCTCGGCAACTCAATATCTTCTAGCTTGCGGGTTTTTCAACGCCTATCCCCTTCCTCAGGGGAGACCGAGTGTGCGGCGAGCGCTCAAATACACGGGCCAGCGAATCGATCAGGGGAATTGCCCGTTGGTTTATCCGGAGGGGAGGCGCTCCCCTGACGGAAACCTCCAACCCTTTAAGATGGGTATCGGATTCATGGCCCTTCGACTGCGGGTCCCGGTGGTTCCCATTCACCTCGAGGGACTCTATCAGATCTACTCCATCCATCATGAGCGGCCACAATCCGGAGAGGTCCAGGTGAAGATCGGGTCCGCCCTTTCCTTTAAAGGAGGCCAGGATTACGAAGGGGTGACCCGAGAGGTGGAAAGTGCGCTGCGACGGCTGAGGGCGGCCCGGGCTAGATGTGCATTCTCATGACATTATTCATAAGGGGAAGTCTGCTGATAGGAGACAGACCACCCAGGCTCTGATGTTGGCGGTGATGATTATAGAAGTGAAGCCAGGGGCGAAGCCAGCGAAAACGGTGGCCTGAAGTGCGGTAGGGGAAGCGGTAGGCCCACTCACGGAGGAGAGTCTGGATCAAGCGTTCTGCTTTGCCGTTGGTTTGAGGCCGGTAAGGACGGGTGCGGAGGTGGCGAAGCCCCAGTTGCTGGCAAAGACCCTGGAAAGCGTGGGAGACATAACAGGAACCGTTATCGGTCAGGACCTGTTCTACCCGGATACCCAGCTTTTGGAACCAGAGGACGGCTCGGCCGAGAAAAGCCATAGCCGATTGTTTGCGCTCGTCCGGGAGAACTTCGACATAGGCCAATCGAGAGTTATCGTCGATACACACATGGACAAACTCCCATCCCACTCCCCGAGCTCGACGCCGTTTATCTCGAGTGATGCGATGCCCCACACCAGCAATCCTGCCCAGTTTTTTGATGTCCAGGTGCAACAACTGCCCAGGATGGTCGCGCTCGTAGCGACGAGCGGGCTGTGCAGGCTCCAGGCTCTTCAAGCGTCCCCATCCGGCTTGTTGCAGGATCCGGGCCACGGTGGAGCGGGCCAGACCCAAACGAGCGGCAATCTCGGCTGCCACCATTCGACGACGGCGAAGACGGTAAATTGCCTCTCGATCCCGCCTCGGGGTCTGCCGGGCAATCCGAGCGGGTCTGGAAGACCGGTCTTCCAGACCCGCTCGGCCTTGGGCTTGATAACGAGCCAGCCACTTGTAGACGGTCCGCTCACTGATCCCCACCGACTGAGCCACCTCCTGGACCGATTGTCTTTGCTCTTTCACTCGTCGGATGATCAGTTCTCGACTTCTTGGGCAGGTTCGGGCATTCTGGTGGATGTCCATTCGGGTTCTCCTTTCGGTGCTGATGGTCTAATCTTCCAATCAGCATTGCCGAAAAGACTCGGATGGACAACCCCTTTTACTGAACAACCTGTTGAGAGTTCACAGCTAGTCCGGATTATGCATAGGTTCTCGTCACGAAGGAACGGAAGCGCCGACCTGAGTGCGTTGCGCCACGCGTGACCCGCAATACAGGCAGGGCGGATTCGTTCCTGTAGTAGAGAATCTATGCATAGTCCGGGCTACACCATCCCTTTACGCAGATCCTTCAAAGGGTAGAAGGTGCCCCGCCAAAGGACACCTCCCCGCCAGAGTGTGACCACCATGGAGCGAAGAAGCGCGTAGCTCAAGAAGACTGCACCCAACGGGAAGGTGAGGGCGTAAAGGGGTGAAGCGCGGCACAACCAGACTCCATTTCTCATGTGCGTCAGCCCTGCTGCCAGAACACAGACAGCCGAGAGGTTGCGTACGGCACCGGAGGCAAACAGAAGACCCCCCACGGGCAGAACGGTCATTCCCAGAGAAAGGACGACCAGAAGAAGCGTGTAGCTTACACTGAATCCGTAGGCGGCGAACATATTCTTGGAAAGATTTCGTACGTACTCACCCGCGCCCTCCACCCAGCGAATGTGCAGCCGTTTCCCGCCCAGGGCCACACCAGAGGAAAAGCCACCTAGCTTAACCAGCTTGCCCAGCTTGACGTCTTCCACAACCTCCATGGCCAAGCGTCGGTGCGTTCCAATCGCTTCATAGGTGCTGCGCCGTAGCAGCTGAAAGGCACCGACGCCCACATACTCCTTCGCCGTCGGATTGCTGACCCGCCAGGGTTTAAGCCCAACAGCGAAGGTGCCGACCCAGTAGGTAATGGCTGTCTTTTCCCAGAAACCCTCTAGCTTCCCAAAGGGGAGGAGAGTGACATGATCCCAGCCCTGTGCCAGTGCCAGGCTCAAAGAGCGCTTCAGCAAATCCGGCGCGAAGTGGACATCGGCATCGGTAAATAACAGCCATCGGCCCACGGCCTGTTGATAGGCTCGGGTCAGGGCGTGCGGTTTTCCCAACCAACCGGGTGGGAGTTCCGACAAATGAATAACCCTGAGGTGGTCATGTCCCTGGGCGAACTCGTCAAGAATGCGTGGCGTTTCATCCTGGGAGCGATCATTGACCACGATCACTTCGTAGTTAGGGTAGTCCTGCGCCAGTAAACTGGTGAGTGCCTCAGGGAGTTTAGTGGCTTCGTTTCGCGCCGCCACCAGGATCGAGACCCGGGGATATCGGCTATCCTCCACCAAAGGAGCATCTTCCAGGGTGGGCAGCCTGGCCATTCCACGGACGGCTCGAGTGCCCTGGACGAACCAAAAGAGGGCAATCAGTGCAAGTAAAACGGGCCCAAAATAATCCGCCATGATGCTCACATTGTAAGATTATGTCAGACGGAGAAATTTCGGGTATTGGAGGAACCTTGCGAATCACAGAACCGATGACTCTGCTCACCGACTATATCCTGGCAGTGGGCAGTCTCCTTTTCGCGATGAGGCTGAAGGCCACGACACGAATGCAGGGGCCAACCTGCCGGAAGCTGTGGGGGTTGGCTTTCCTCTTCAGCGCCGCGGCTGCTGTCCTGGGGGGCACCTACCACGGGTTCTCCCTTTACCTGGGGGAATTCCTGCAGCCAGCGCTTTGGAACAGCACCGTCTATTTCATCGGTCTCACTAGTGGTTTGATGATCTCCGGGACTCTCACCTCATCCCTCAAACGTCAGGATGAAAGTGTCCGCTGGCTTCTTTGGGGAGTGGGAATTTCATTGCTCGGTCTGGGAATCCAACAAAGTGACATCGAACTGCATGAGCACCTGAATCACAACGATCTTTCCCACTGCATCCTACTGGGGGCACTTTATTTGTTTTACCGCGGTTCCCGCTTACTGAAGGACCGATGATTTGCCTCAGTCCACCCAAACCTTTAGCATAGAGATCCGTAAAGGAGTGAAGATGATGTCCGTTAAGAATAGTTTTTGGGGGTTACTTTTTTGCCTGCTCTTATCTTCCTGGACCTCAGCTTTGACTCAGGCTCCACCAGGAGAGGAACCCGAAGCCACGACCGAAGTGACGACCCAGAAGAGCATCATCGTGCTGGCCATGCACGGTGAACCGCCTAACGATTTCCCCAGAGACGAGTTCGCCAGCTTCTTTGCTCTGCATGCCCGCCTCCATTACGCGGGTGCAGCGGATGAGGATCTGCACCACCGTTATACCGATCTGGATGCGAAAATGCGTGGCTGGCCGCGCACGGCAGAAAATGACCCCTTTTATGCAGCGTCACAGGAGATGGCAAAGCAGCTCAGGGAAACCACGGGCTTAGAAGTCGTGGTGGGATTTAACGAGTTCTGTGGCCCCAGTGTAGAGCAGGCGATCGAGGAAGCCGTGGGACGAAAGGCTGAAAACATCATCGTCATTACACCGATGATGACCCCCGGCGGTATCCATGCTGAAATTCAGATCCCCGCTACTGTCAGGCAGGCAAGGGACCGTTACCCCGGTATTTCCATTCGCTACGCCTGGCCCTTTGACCTTTCCGAGGTGGCGCAGTTTCTCGCTAGAAGAATCCACCAGGTGAGTCAGGAAGCGAATTAGAAGCGGGAACCTTCTCACTCCACGGTGACCGACTTGGCCAAGTTTCGCGGCTGGTCAATTTCACAATCGTTTCCCCGGGCAACATAGTAGGCCAAGAGCTGAAGCGGTACCGCCATGAGCAGGGGTTGGAGTATTTCGTCGGTGGCTGGAACCCCGATGAATGCGTCACAAATCTTCTGCAGTTCCGTATCCCCCTCCGTTCCCACCCCAAGCACCGGGCCGTTTCTGGCTTTGACCTCCTGGATGTTGCTGACCATTTTCTCATAAGCGCTGTCACGGGGAGCCAGACAGACTGAGGGAAAATTCTCATCGATCAGAGCAATGGGACCATGTTTCATTTCACCCGCCGCGTAACCTTCAGCATGAAGATAGGAAATCTCCTTCAGCTTCAATGCTCCCTCCATCGCAATGGGATAATTGAACTTGCGTCCCAGGTAGAGGAAATTTTTGTAGCCATGGAAACGTCTTGCGATAGTCTCAATTTGGGAAGCACCATCCAGAATGCGTCGAATCTTGTCAGGAATCAACTGGAGCCCAGCGATAAACTCTTGGCCTTCACTGAGTGACATGCGCTGATGACGCGCCAGAGCAAGAGTAATCAAATAGAGGATGGTCAGCTGTGAAATAAACGCCTTGGTGGAAGCTACTCCGATCTCCGGGCCGGCGTGATTGTACACACCCGCATCGGTCTCCCGGGCGATGCTGCTTCCCACCACGTTCACCAATCCCAGAACCAGGGCCCCTTTGCGCTTGGCTTCCTGAACGGCGGCAAGGGTGTCTGCGGTCTCGCCGGACTGGCTGATGGCCAGCACCGTCGTCCCTTCCTTCATATTCAACTTTCGGTAGCGGAACTCCGATGCCAGATCCACTTCTACGGCAATGTCCGTGCAGGTCTCGATAATGTAGCGACCCAGTAATGCAGCGTAATAAGAGGTCCCCATGGAAAGAATGATCAAGCGCTCCATCTCTACGAATTCATCGTGCACCCCATTGAGGCCTCCCAGCTTAGAGATTCCTTCTTGCTCCAAGAGTCGTCCCCGCATGGCGTTTTCCACTGCTTCGGGCTGCTCATAAATCTCCTTGAGCATGAAGTGGGGAAACCCTTGCTTTTCGGCGGCCGCAACATCCCAGTCTACTTTCTGAGTTTGGCGCAAAATGCTGTCGGAGTTTAGATTGCTGAGTATGTAGCCATCCGAGTGGATGACGGCAACATCATCGTCCTGCAAATAGATCACTTCTTTGGTATGACTCACCAGCGCGCTCACATCGGAAGCGGCAAAGATCTCACCCTCCCCGATTCCCAGGATCAGTGGGCTTCCCTTGCGGGCCACCACGATCTCTTGGGGATGTTCAGCTGAAAGGACACCGATTCCATAAGTCCCCTGGACCAGCCGCAGCGCGTCGGTCACGGCATCAGCCAGATCGCCTTGGTAGTGTTCCTCGATGAGATGTGCCAGGACCTCGGTATCGGTATCCGAGCGAAACTGGTGTCCACGTTCAAGAAGGGTTTTCTTCAGGCCTTGATAATTTTCGATGATGCCATTGTGGATGACAAAAAGTTTTTCCCTGCAATCCGCCTGGGGGTGGGCGTTAGCTGCCGACGGCTTACCGTGGGTGGCCCACCGAGTGTGAGCGATGCCGCTGCTGCCTTTCCATTGCATCCCGGCCAGGCTCTTTTCCAGGGCTTGAATCTTACCCACCGCCTTTTGGCAGAATACTTCCCCATTCGCGGCAATGGCCACGCCGCTGGAGTCGTACCCGCGGTACTCCAGCTTCCTGAGTCCCTCCAACAAAATCGGAAGCGCCTGTCGTTTTCCCAGATAACAGAGAATTCCACACATAGGCCAAAAGTCTAGCTTAGCAGAAGAGGAGTCTGGATGTTTCGGGTCCCGGCTAGCCGGGATTATTCATAGGTTCTCGTCACGAAGCGGGGAAAGCGCCGGACTGACAAGGCCTGCGACGGGAGGCCACCGCAAACGTACTGTGCGGTACGTTGAGGAGGCCGGGGGCACCCGCTTGCGGGTCGCGGAACGCAGTCAGGGTGGATGCTAAAGCATGCCTAGCTGGAGTTTGGCTGCCTCGGACATCATGTCCATGGTCCAGGTTGGATCCCAGACCACTTCAACCGATGCCTCCGTGATCCCGGGAACTTTGCCGATTTTGGACTCTACTTCCGGGGGAAGCGATTCAGCGACCGGACACATGGGAGAAGTCAGGGTCATCTTTACCGCAACGGCTCCGGAGGGTTTCACATCGATATCGTACACCAGCCCCAACTCGTAAATGTCCACCGGAATTTCCGGATCGTAACAGGACTTCAGGACTTCGATGACTTTCTCTTTGATCCCTTCACCGTTGGCGTCTTTGTGTGTATCGGCTAGCTGGCTCTCGCTGACTTCCTCTTCCATCGAGCTTCTCCTTCAAGATATGCGCTTATTCTGTGGAGACTTCCTGTTCTTGCTGCAACGCCGCCTGCAGTGTATGCCAGACAAGAGTGGCACACTTCACCCGAACAGGAAACTCACTGACACCCTGAAACACCGCCAGTTTTCCCATCTGCGAGGCTTCGCCACCCTTACCCGTTACCAGATCATGGAAGCCCTGGAACAGGGTTTCAATTTCCAGCAAGTTTTTCCCTTTCAGCGTTTCGGTCATCAGCGAGGCGGCCGCCGTTGAGATGGCGCAGCCGACACCCTCAAAGCTGATATCCTGGACAATTTCATCTTTCAGCTTCAGATAGACGGTGACCTTGTCCCCGCACAAAGGATTGTAGCCCTCAGCTTTTCGGTTTGCTTCCGGGAGGGCGTTGAAGTTACGAGGACTTCTGCTGTGGTCAAGAATAACCTCCTTGTAAAGATCGTTCAGGTGGGACACTTCATCACTCACTTAAAGACCTCGATCACCCGTTGGATTCCCTTGCCCAGTACATCAATTTCCTCCCGGGTATTGTAAAAGGCGAACGAAGCACGAGCCGTCGCAGGTATCCCAAAGCGATCCATCACCGGCTGTGCGCAGTGGTGCCCCGTACGAACCGCGATGCTCTCTTGATCCAGGATGGTGCCCACATCATGAGCATGAACACCCTCGATCACAAAAGAAAGGATGCTGGCCTTCTCTTTGGCCGTTCCAATAATCCGTAGACCGTTGATTGAAGAAAGCCGTCTGGTGGCATAAGACAGGAGTTCACTCTCATGGGCAACAATGTTCTCGCGGCCAATTTGACTGACGTAATCAACCGCTGCACCCAATCCGATACCACCCGCGATGTTGGGCGTCCCGGCTTCAAACTTATTGGGCAGCACATTATAGGTCGTTTTCTCGAAAGTGACCGACTGGATCATCTCTCCACCCCCCTGATAAGGAGGCATAGAGTCGAGTAAATCCGCTTTCCCGTATAGAATCCCTACTCCGGTTGGCCCATAAAGCTTATGCCCGGTGAATGCATAAAAATCACAATCAAGAGCCCGAACATCCACTTCTAAATGAGGGGCTGCTTGAGCCCCGTCAACAAGTACAGGAATGTCCTGCCGGTGGGCTGCCGTGATGATCTCCTGAATCGGGTTCACGGTCCCCAGAGCGTTGGCGATGTGAACCACAGCGACTAGGCGAGTCCGAGGATTGAGAAGTTTTTCATATTCATCCAGCAGCAGTTCCCCCTCGTCATTCATGGGGATCACCCGCAGAGTGGCACCTTTTTCCTCGCAGAGCATCTGCCAGGGAACGATGTTGGAATGGTGCTCCATGGCCGAGACGATCACTTCATCTCCAGCTTGCACATGTTCCCTGCCGTAGGTTTGAGCCACCAGATTAATGGCTTCGGTGGCACTGCGGACAAAGATGATTTCTCGTGATTCCGCTGCATGGATGAAGCGCTGCACCTTGACCCGGGCTTGCTCGTAGGCATCCGTGGCTCTTTGACTCAAGAGGTACACGCCGCGGTGAATATTCGAATTGTACGTCGAATAGTAGCGGTTGATCGTATCAATGACGACCTCAGGTTTCTGAGTCGTGGCCGCGCTGTCCAAGTACACAAGAGGCTTCCCGTAGACCTTCTCTTTCAAGATCGGAAAGGATTCCCGGATCTTCTCCACATCGAACTCGAGGTCCGATCCTGGATATGAATCCGGCGTTGCAATCTGCTGCTCCACTTTCACTCCTTCTTTCTCTCTTTAACCCGGATTATGCATGATCCGGGTTAAATGGCCTCCCTGACCCGATCGCCCCCCGGGAGCCACGAGAATAGATACTCGTCAAGTCCGCTGCGTACAGGGTCCACTTTGATCCGATTGATGACCTGGCTGGCAAAGGCATAAATGAGAAGGCTACGGGCTGTGGTCTCGTCGATTCCCCGCGAGCGCAAGTAAAAGAGCGCATCGGGATCCAGCTGGCCGATGGTGGCTCCATGAGTGCACTTGACGTCGTCCGCATAAATTTCCAGCTGTGGCTTTGTGTTGATCAGCGCTTCGTCCGAAAGCAGGAGATTGTTATTGGTTTGCTTGGAATCTGTCTTCTGAGCACCCGGGAGAACCACGATTCGACCATGGAATACACCCGTTGCCTTCTCCCCCAAAATCCCTTTATACATTTCCCGGCTTTCGCAGTGAGGCTTGGCGTGCTCGAGTCGAGTGTGGTTGTCCACATGCTGCCGGCCGGAAATTAGATAGAGTCCGTCGAGAGTACATGCAGCCCCTTCTCCATCCAGCACGACGTTGACTTCATTTCGCGTGAGCACTCCACCCAACGTGCCGTTGAAAGCCCTGACATTGCTATTGCGATCCTGGTGCACCTGCAGGGTAGCGATGTGGAAGGCCTCCTTGCTCTCCTGGTGCAATTTGTAGTGATCCACAACAGCATTCTCAGCCACAACCAGTTCCGTCACCGAATTGGTGAAATAGGCTCTCTTTTGCAGTCCGGCGTAACTTTCCACAATGGTCACCTGACTGTTGCCCTCGGCAAGAATCAGATTCCGTGGATGGATTGCGACCGTTTCCTCCGCCACCGTCGAAAGGAACAACAAATGAATCGGTTCCCGGATCACCTCGCCCCTGGGAACATGGACCAGGGCTCCATCCTGGATCAAAGCCGTATTGAGAGCCACGAAGGGATGATTCTCATAGCGGGCATGCCGAGTGAGGTGGGGCTCCACCAAATCCGGGCTTTGTTCCAAAACCTCAGCAAGGCTCTGCACCCGAACTGTTTCCGGCAGTCCTTCGAGCGAAGACAACTCCGCCGAGTAATGGCCGTTGAGGAAAACAAGCCGGGGACACTGCAGATCGCCAAAAGCCAGCTCGTTCAGACCCTCGGTCGTTACCCCTTCCGGTTCGTAGCGGGCAGGTTCAAAAGGGGTCCTCTGGATAGGAGCTACATCCGTGTATTTCCACTCTTCCTGGCCAGGGCTCGGGAAACCCAGCTCGGAAAAGCAGTCCAACGCCGCTTTGCGAATCCGCTCAAGCCAGGCGGGCTGTCTACCTACCCATTCCTTTTGGAGCCGCACAAAGCTGGAGAGGTAGGGATCGGTACCTTGTTTGATTTTAACCGCTTCAATCATGTTTTTTCACTCACGAATTTACCGTTGCAGCCGCCTCATCTTCCAACCAGGAATAGCCCTTCTCTTCCAGTTCCAGGGCCAAGTTCTTACCTCCCGACCTGGCGATTCGGCCCTCATAGAGAACATGCACGAAATCAGGAACGATGTAGTTCAACAGCCGCTGGTAATGGGTTACCACAATAAATGCCCGCTCCGGGCTGCGCAGAGAATTCACCCCGTCAGCTGCAACCTTCAGAGCATCAATATCCAGGCCGGAATCTGTTTCATCCAAAATGGCCAATTTGGGTTCCAGCACGGCCATTTGAAAAATCTCATTGCGTTTCTTCTCACCCCCGGAAAAGCCCTCATTCACAGGCCGACTGATGAGGGTTTCATCAATGCCCAGAAGCTTCATCTTTTCCTTGATCAGGGCCAGAAAATCCATGGCATCAACCTCTTCCTGGCCACGCTCTTTGTGGAGAGCGTTCAATGCGGCCTTAAGGAAATAGGTGTTGCTCACACCGGGAATCTCCACGGGATATTGAAAAGCCATAAAAATCCCCTGGCGGGCGCGATCTTCAGGGGTCAGCTCCAGGAGATCTTTGCCTTCATAGATCACCTCGCCCGCCGTGACTTCATAAGATTCCCGGCCCGCTAAAACCTGCGCCAAGGTGCTCTTGCCGGAACCATTGGGTCCCATAATCGAATGGACCTCGCCTGCTTTGACCTTCAGGTCGATTCCTCGCAGGATCTCCTTCCCATCCGCCTTCACATGTAAATTCTTAATTTCCAGCATCTCTTTTGGCTTCTCCTCATGAGCGCGCTTCGAGCAAAACCTTGATCAATCAGCCCACGCTTCCTTCAAGGTTCACACTGAGCAGCTTTTGAGCTTCTACAGCAAACTCCATGGGTAACTCCTTAAAGACCTTCTTGCAAAAGCCGTTGACGATCATCGAGACTGCATCCTCCGCTGAAAGTCCACGAGACTGGCAGTAGAAGATTTGGTCCTCTCCAACCTTTGAAGTTGAGGCCTCATGTTCCATTTGAGCCGTGCTGTTCTTAATCTCGATATAAGGAAAGGTGTGGGCCCCACATTGGTCCCCAAGCAGCATCGAGTCACACTGTGTGTAGTTGCGGGCGCCTGTCGCACTCTTGTTAATCCTGATCAATCCGCGGTAGGTATTTTGACCATGACCGGCAGAGATCCCCTTGGAGACAACATTACTGCGGGTGTTTTTTCCCATGTGGATCATCTTGGTCCCCGTGTCGGCCTGCTGCCTTTTCTTGGTCAAAGCAACGGAATAAAATTCTCCGATTGAGTTATCTCCCATCAAAAGAACGCTGGGGTATTTCCAGGTAATGGCTGAACCGGTTTCCACCTGGGTCCAGGAAATCTTGGAATTCCGGCCCAGGCACTTCCCTCGCTTGGTGACGAAGTTATAAATGCCCCCCTTGCCTTCATCATCACCGGGATACCAGTTCTGGATGGTCGAATACTTGATTTGAGCGTCGTCCAGGGCGATCAATTCCACCACCGCAGCATGCAGCTGATTCTCGTCGCGCATGGGGGCTGTGCAACCCTCCAAATAACTGACATAGCTTCCCTTTTCAGCGATGATCAAGGTTCTCTCGAACTGACCGGTGTTTTTGGCATTGATCCGGAAGTAAGTGGAGAGTTCCATGGGGCAGCGCACTCCTTCCGGGATGTAACAGAACGAGCCGTCGCTAAACACTGCGGAGTTCAAGGCCGCAAAGAAGTTGTCGGTATGAGGAACCACCGATCCCAGATATTTCTTCACCAAGTCGGGGTGATTCCGTACCGCTTCAGAAAAGGAGCAAAAGATAATTCCCAGTTCTCCCAGTTTTGCCTTAAAGGTGGTGGCCACCGAGACGCTGTCAAAAACCGCATCTACGGCAACCCCGGACAAAAGCTCCTGCTCCTCTAGCGGAATCCCCAGCTTCTTGTACGTTTCCAGCAATTCCGGATCGACCTCATCCAAGCTCTGAGGCCCATCCTCCTTTCTCTTGGGCGCCGAGTAATAGACGATGCTCTGGTAATCAATGGGTGGATACTGGACGTTGGGCCACTTGGGCTCTGTCATGGTGAGCCAGTGCCTGTAGGCCTTCAAGCGCCATTCCAGCATGAACTTCGGCTCTTCCTTCTTGGCTGAAATAAAACGAATAATCTCCTCATTTAAACCCGGAGGCGCCGAATCAGCTTCAACGTCGGTATAGAATCCGTATTTGTACTCCTGATTGGCAAGATCCTCAATTTGCTGTGTTTCAGTTGACATCCTTTTTTCTACTCCTCGAATTAAATTTTCTAGGGTTGGGCCCGTACCCTATTGGAGGCTCACCAGCTCTACCCGGTCCCCTCCCAGATGGTCGGGAAGTCGACCGGTCAGATCTGAAAGAGTCATCCTGTCTAGGGCCTCAAAGACGATCTCATTGATTTTGTGCCAGCTTGTCCGGAGCCCGCAGACTGGCTCGTGCCGGCACTCCCCTGGGGCTTCGATGCACTCGGTCACGGCCAGCGGACCCTCCATCGCCTGAACGATTTCCGCTATTGAGATCCTCTCTCCCCGTCGCGCCAGGCTGTAGCCCCCTTTAGCCCCTCGATGGGAAAGCAATAAACCCTCTCGTGCCAAAATCTTGAGGATCTTTCTCACCATGGGTAAAGGCAGCTGACTTTCCATAGCGACTTCCCGCGCGTTGTGCTTCAAACCTTCCTGAGCGCTCGCAAAATAGGCCAGCACCAAGATCCCATAGTCCGTTTCTTTGCTCATTCTAATCATGGCTTCACCTAATGAGTACTAATCCAGTACTCATTCACGACAAAAGAATACCAATCCGGTGCTCTTCTTGTCAACCCCCGGGAGATCTATCCGAGTTGAGAGGGGCATAATAGCCCGGCCGTGTACTCACCACGACCCCGGCCGGGCGGGCGCGCACTTCAACCTGGCGCCACTTCCCGTCTTTGAGAATGTTGGAGGGGATATAGGAAACGTAATATTGGTTCTTGAGCTCTTCGGCCACCTGTCGATAAACATCGCTGAGACTGACGAAGGCTTGGGCGTCCAAAACCTTTCCTCCGGTCTGCCGAGCCAAACGCTGCAAAAACCGCCTGGCGTCGAGAATGAATGAGTCGGTGAGCGCCCTAGGGACATACCCGGTACGTCTCTGGTAGACCATCCTGGCAGCCATGGCACCCGCCCAATACTCCTCCAGCTTGGAGACAACGTAAATCATGCTCTCTGAGCGGATGGCCAGGTTCATCGTCTCTGCCGGGTCAACCATGCTGTTGGTATCGATCCCATCGGTCAGAGCAATCACCGCCTGACTTTCCTTCTACGGAGGCCAGAAGATCGTCGAAAGTCACGTACAGAGCATCGTTAAAGACCGTGGGGCCTTTGGCGTAGATACTTCCCAGGGCCACTTCGACCTTCTCGATATCATTGGTCCAGTCCAGGATGAGCCGGGGCGCATCATTAAAGGTGATAACAGCCACTCGATCCTCGGAATCCAGGCTCTTGGCGAATCCCAGTGCGGCCTGGTGGATTTCCCCTTGGGCCTGACGGGTGCTCCCGCTGATATCAATCAGCAAAACGACGTGCACGGGCACCCCTTCACTGTAAAAATTGGCAGTTTCTTGCCGGACTCCATCCTCATAGACTTGGATCTGTTCCCGGGTCAAAATCGCTCACAAATCCACCCGTAACGGAACGGGCATTAACAGACAAGAAGACTTGATCGACAGCAACTCCGATTCTAAAGCCTTCTCCCTGCTGGCTTCTGGCTGGACTCCTCCTGCCCAGCGGGAAAGAGACCCAAAAGAAGTAAAAAAAGCGCCAGCATTCTCACCTCGACAATGATCTTCAAAAAGGATTATATAGCACCTCAACTAGTATTTTTGCGGAGGACTTTGTGCCGGAAGCAATGGAGCAGCACAGACGACTGACCTTCCTTATGGACACGGGTTCCTTGGGGATTTGCCTTGCCATCACCTATCTTTCGATTCACTCGGGGATGATTCTGCTGGCCTCGCACCGGCCGCGGAGCTCCGGGCGCATCCTTGCTCACCAACCTGCTGCTGATCGCCTGCTTTCGTCCTTCTGCTGCTGGGCGCGTCACCGGAATGGCCAGAAGTCGGCAGGGTTTCGTTTCTTACGGCTGTGGGCGCCTATGATCTTCTTTTGGTGGGCCTACAAATGGGCAGGGCATACCCTCCGATTTATTTTATCCTTCGGATCTTTCCCTGGATCCCCATGCTGATCCGCCTGGAAAACCGATGGCTCGGTCAGCCCAGCCTGTGGTGGGCAAGGTACGGGTCACCCTGGCTTACCGAGCTTTTCCATGGATTCTACGTCACTTATTACCTCTATACCCCTGCTCTTGGCGTCTACCTTTTTGCCCAAGGGCGCTTTCGTGAGTTTGAGGCAATGGTGTTTGCCGTCATGTTGGGTTACACCCTAGGCTACAGCCTCGCTGCACTGATCCCGGTTTGGGGTCCCCGGTGGGGCCTGGTGGCAGCAGGGCTGCTGAAAAGCTCGGAGCAGAAAGCTGCAGGGATACTGGTATCACCCGCTTCATTCAACTCCATTATGTATGGAGGGGTTGCCCCACAAAGGGGCTGCAATGCCCAGCATGCACAGCTCTACTGCTGTGCTCTTCCTCTTCTGGTGCTCCCGGCTGTGGGGGGTTGAGGGAGGTGTCCTTGCCGGCATTGTCGTTGTTGGCATGGGTGTGGGGTCCGTTTAC
>CBDCMH010000002.1:0-393104 GCA_965218935.1 Acidobacteriota bacterium | reverse complement strand
GACAGCACCGTGCCAGACTCTTTTACAAAGATAATATCGATTCCTGGCAACCCTGCGTCGTCACCATCGATAGTGATGGTGGCCACACCAGCAACAATGGTGAAATCTTCACCCGTATCACAGTCACCACTGCCGTCCAGGTCCAAGCAAAAACTGTCGGGTTCGAGGCCAGTGAAATCACCCGTGACAACGATGGTCAACTGATCCCCTGTCACCAGTGTGTAGGGTGTGGCTCCGTCTGCCGCAACGGGTGCGCCTGTGATCGAAATAGAAATGGAGGCGATGGCTGTATCGTCAGTATCATCATCTCCACCTGATGCGCCCCCTGCTAGAAAAAGGGTGCGTGGCGGAACCGCATTGACATCAACTACAGTTTCTGTATCGTCTGTGGCCGTCAGTGTCACGGTTTCGTCCAGCTCAGCAAGGTCTACCGTCTTGTCTCCACTTGTGTCCAGGGGGCCGAACAAATCGAAAAGACTGATTGTGATCGTGACGGTTGAACCGAGAGCGCTGGAGTCAAAGTTGATATCTGGAGCGGTCAGCGTCAAAGTGTCAGCAAGGCCCATGTCGGTCGTCACATCAACGTCGAACTCGACGAAGCTCTCACCATCACTCCCTGATCTTTGGGTGATAGTGGCATCAGGAACACCACTGGCAACACATACTGGATTCCCGTCAAACGTTCCGCCAATCAGGTCGTAACGAACGACGTAGTCCTGGGAAGTTGTACGAGAATACCCAAGTCATAGACCTGATCCTGGGTGGTTGCCGTTGTCGAGGTCAAAATGACCGCATGAGAAAAGGTCGTAATGTCTTCTGCCAGGTCTCCATCGGCTGCCTGGACCACAGCAGTTCCTGTCAACGCGATACAGGCCACGCTGACGCAAACAGCCAAAGTTTTAATTCGAGTTAAATCCATCTTCTTGATCCTCCTAATCGAGTTGAAAAACATTGTTGAACGACTACCTTTCTTTTTCTGATTTCTTGTATGTAGGGTTTCGATAGTGAAAATTCGACTATGAACTCGCTTCACTGATCTGAGTTGCTTCCCTGAAGGTCCATCTACTTTTCAGCTTGCTATTTCTTAACTAGTTCCCATCCGGAAACTGGGGTTTTCAAACCGGTATTTTATTGAATAGTAATAAGTTAGCCTATCACAGCACTCTGAAAGACACCCTCTTTTGCTTGGCTATCGGGAGGAGTTCTTTGCCGCTCCGCAAAGGCACGTTAAGGCGACACCTCACCCTGCAAGATGGCGTGGGGAAGTGAGCAAACAGGGAGAAGTTATACAAGGAGTCGTGCCAGCACGACCAGGTTGTAGCTGACGACCGAAAGGTGCACGTAGCGCTGAAAGCGAGACCAACCTTTCCAGAGACAGCGAGTGAGACCAAAGACCCGTTTGGCGGTGGAGATACAACCTTCAATGCCGGCTCGGAATCGCCTCAGCTGTTTGTAGACCCAACTGGATCGGACCATATCCTGGATCTTCAATCCGCATTTCTTGGCAAAGGCCACGTCCTGAACTCCCTGATTCTTGGCCCACTTGAGATTGTCTGAAGAGGCAAAGCCCCCATCGAAACTGGCCTGGCGGGGATAACGACCGTATTGCCGACATTGATGCTGCAATAAGGGCTTGACCTGCTGGCTGTCGACCGGATTGCCGTTCATCAGAACCGCATCCAGGATCAGCGAGGATTTGCCTACGGTCAGATAAAGCTTATGGCCAAAGAGGCTCTCGCGGGAGCCTTTTTCGATAATGTCGGTGTGTTCTTCAAAGATGGAGACGATCTTTTCGGTGGCCGGGACCTTCTGGCCCAGGATCACCCGACGCTGGGTTTGTTGGATCACTCGCCCCATTAGATTCAGATTGTGGGCCAACGCTTCGGCCAGGACCTGGCTGATGGGGTCCTGCCACCGCGGTGCCTGCTCCAGTGCCAGGGTGCCGTAACCCAGGGTCCTGCCAGCGATCTTCAAGAGATCCCGATAATGCTTTTTGCGCTTCTCGCCCCGACTGTTTCGGATGTTCAAACAACGTTTTTTGGCACCTCGGCAATGATCCACAAAAGAGAGGGACTCCTGCTGGTTGAGCCGTTTTAAAAGGCGGGTCACGACCCGAATGGAATCGTAAAGCAATTGGCTATCGAGGGGATGGCGGATGTTGCTTTGGACTCCGGTGGCATCCACTCGAATCTTACGCCCTTTCTCCAAACCTTTCTCATCAGCCCAACTGACCAGCACCCGATTGACGGCCTGCCAAGTGGAGGCTTCAATCCGCGAGATGTTCTCCTGCAAGGTGGATTTGCTGGGGGTGACCCTATAGGGGAGCCGGCAGAAGGTGCGAAAACTCTGCGAGTCGGTCAGGTGGAAAGCCAGCTTTTCGTAGGAGAACTGGTGGGTTTGTTTGATCAGAGCACAACGTAGGACCTGCTCGGCCGTCATGCCCCGGGCTCCGTTCTTGGAGCTGACTTTGTCACACAGATCGTATAAAACCAGATCGGAGATCGATGGATTTTGATCCAGGATCTTGGAGATCGATTCCAGTTCCCGGGCCAGGCGATGATCGGGCCAGGAAGGGGAAAGAGGGAGTTGATTTTCTCGGTTCTTACGCATTTTCGGGCTCCTGGTTTTGTTTTAAGTCGTTTGTTTTTATTGTTTTACACCAAATAACTTATCAAACGACCCTGACAAAATCAGAGCTCGAAAATGCGTACTTACCCTTTTATTTCCAACTATTTACAGTCTTCCGGATGGGAACTAGCTAGGAAGCTCTCCTCCTCAACCAAGATGCCAAAATTCGTCTTCCCCTGTCAAGCGAAAACACGATAATATCCGTCTTTTTTTTCGAGGTCGCAGGGAGTGAACCATGATCTGTTCGGGGCAAGGGGAGTCAAGCGCTTCCTCATTGTCAAAAAGACCCGACAGAAACCACTTGCCTCGGGCCTTTCCGCTGTCACAACCCACCTCCATCCTCAACCATGATAGGACATCTATATGACATCTCGGATCTCTGGCTTCAGCTTTTGTAGGATCATATATCCGGCCAGGGGGGCTGTCAACGCCCAGAAAGTCATGAGACCCCAGTGCCAATAGCCAGGCCACAACCCGCGAACAACGATCCCCTGTAAAGAATCGATGAAGGGAAACGCGGGATTGAAGATCAGTAGTCTCTGGAAAACTGCAGGAAGAATCTCCTTCACGTAGACGATGGGAGTCAACCACATCCACATCTGAAGAACGATCCCCAGTCCCTGACCAATATCCCGGAAGAATACATTCAAGGTCCCCAGCATCAGTCCCAGCCCAAAGGCAAGGGACTGAAACAGGAGGATCACCGCGGGCACAACCAACCAGGCCCAGGTGATTTCTCCCTTCAGAGCGATGGAGAGAAGCAACAGGAGGGACATCGATATGCCCACGCTCAAGGTGGAACCCACAACGTTTTGAGCCACAAAAATCTGCTCGGGAATAGGGAGCTTTTTGAGATAGGTGGCATTTTCCAGGAAGGACTGGGTTCCGCGAGAGACGCACTCGGAAAACCCCAGCCAGGGGAGCAATCCGGAGCAGAGGTAGATGGCAAACCCACTGGCCGCGCCAGCGCGGGGCAAGCGAACCTCCATGATTTGTGAGAAGACCACGGTGAGGATCAAGATCTGTAACAGAGGCATCAGGACATTCCAAAAAACACCTATGGCCGAACCCGCATAGCGATCACGAAGATCGCTGATCGCCGAGCGCCAGATAAATACTCGGTATTGCCAAAAGACACGAACCGGGTTGTGCGTCATCAATCCATTCACAGTCAGTCAGCTCCGCTCTCTCAGTTACAGGGGATTTGCCCTGAAAATGCCCACGGTAAAATGATGAACTGAGATTATGGAAAAAGCGCTTCTGGCGCAAGCTTACGGGACTGCCAATTCAGAATATCTGGTATCCTGACCCTTCATGAAGATCTGTGTGGTTGGAACCGGTTATGTGGGTCTGGTGGCGGGGACTTGCTTCGCTGAGACCGGCAATGACGTGATCTGCATGGATGTCGATGAGAAGAAGATTGCCCAGCTGCAAAAAGGAAAGCTCCCCATCTATGAACCAGGTCTTCAGGAACTCATCCGACGAAACGTCCAGGAAGAGCGTCTTCGTTTTACCACCGACCTTCCCTGGGCGGTGCAACACTCCCTGATTGTTTCCATCGCCGTGGGAACGCCTCCAGGTGACGGCGGCTCTTCGGACTTGAGTTACGTCATGGAGGCGGTACGGGCCATTGCCAAGGCGATGGATGATTATAAGATCATCGTCACCAAGAGTACCGTTCCGGTGGGCACAGCCGATCAGATTTCCCAAGAGATCTCTTCGTGGACAACCTGTGAGTTTGACGTCGTTTCCAATCCGGAGTTCCTTAAAGAGGGTGCAGCCATTGAAGATTTCATGAAGCCTGACCGAGTTGTGATCGGAGCTACCAACAGCCGTGCGGTGGGAATCATGCAGGAGTTGTACGCTCCCTTTACTCGAACCGGGGCACCCATTCTGGTGATGGACCCACGCAGTGCGGAGATGACCAAGTATGCCGCCAATGCCATGCTGGCCAGTCGCATCTCCTTTATGAATGAGATTGCCAATCTCTGTGAGCGAACGGGAGCAGACGTGAATCGGGTACGAAAGGCGATCGGCACCGACCGGCGCATTGGTGCCTCTTTTCTTTTTCCCGGATTGGGTTACGGCGGATCCTGTTTTCCCAAAGATGTCCAGGCTTTGATCCATCTGGCCCGTGAAAACGATTACCCCTTAAAACTGATCAGTGCTGTGGAAGAAGTCAACGAGCTTCAGAAGCAGATCATGATCCATAAGATCCTGGATTTTTACTCCCCGGAGAAGGGCAATAAAAAGGACGCTGATGACAGTCCCCTGAAGGGGAAGACCTTTGCCCTCTGGGGACTCGCCTTTAAGCCCCAGACCGATGATATGAGAGGGGCCCCCTCTCGTGTCGTTATTGAGCAGCTGCTGGCGCTGGGAGCCAGGATTCAGGCCTACGATCCGGAAGCGATGAAAGAAGCTGGCAAAATCTTCGGCGATAAGATCACCTATGCCAGGAACAACTATGAAGCTTTAAAGGGTGCTGATGCCTTGATCCTGGTGACGGAGTGGAATGAGTTTCGGAATCCCGATTTCAAGAAGATGAAGGAATTGCTGAAGGAACCCGTCATTTTCGACGGGCGAAATCAATACAGCCGCCGCGAGATGCGAGAGCTGGGTTTTATTTATGTTGGGGTTGGGCGGTCTTAACCTCCTTTTCCTTACTCGGACCAGGAAACGGAAAACACCACCGAGTCCACCAGGTGGAATTGGCTGCTGGTTAATTGGGTGAAATTACTGGCACCAAGAGGTATCAATGTTGTTTGGACGGGAACAGCCGATACGATCCTCGAGCACACGGCCTTCATCGTCCAGGAGGATCATCTCGATAGAAACGAAGTTTACCGTTTTCTCTTCGTCCTCGTTGGTCACGGTTCCCGATACCTCGGCCAGATTCCCATTGTTGGCGACAGCACTCGAAGTCACGGTGACCTGAGCCTCCGGCGCTGAGGTTGTCTCCTCCTTTGCCACAACGAAAAAGTCGAGAGTTTGTACTATCCCGGTCACGGCAAAGAACTTCTCGAAATATCCCCTATCGTCCGGCAACAGGACCTTGTTGGTGAAGGTACTAGCGCCCTGCTTGCGAAGCGTCCCCCCCGATATGATTGTTGTGCCTCCGCCCACCATTCTTCCGCTGTTATCAAAGGCTGCGATAGCCACTTCAATGGAAGTCGCGTCTTGAAAAAGTATATTTTGAAGTACTCCCTTGATGGTCACACCGCCCGGAGAAGGCTGGCTGATCGATACGGTGTCTTCGAGAACACTCAGAGCCCTTGCTAAAAGACCTTGACTGATCTCCAGGGGATAAGTACCGAACCCAAAGCTGTCGGAGAAGACCTGTGCGTTACCCCGCATATTGTCGGCCTCAATCGTGAATTCCACCACCAGGTTGCCGCCGTCCTCTATCTAAGGTAGGGGGATGCCGGACTCATCCAAAATATCTTCTGCTATGTTGATGTTACGTCCAGACCTGGCTTCAAGAAGCCCCAGGTCCACGGTGCCGAGTACGGTTGAGGGTCCCGATTTGGGCAATGTGAATGCCTGCGCGGTGATGTTCCCGGCGCCATTAGAGGGATTCCACAGGTAGACTCGCGCATTCAAAGAGGCGTCATTGCCGTTGAGGAAATTCGCCACCAAAACGGTCGGACTTCCGCCCGAGATGGATGGCATTTCCTGGAGCGGATAAGTACCGAACCCGAAGGTGTCGGAAAAGACCTGGGCATCCCCGGTCACATTATCCGCCTCAACCGTGAATTCCACCACCAGGTTGCCGCCATCGATGGTGTAAGGCAGTGGGATTCCTAACCCGCCTAAAACATCTTCCGCGATATTGATGTTGCGTGCAGACGTCCCCTCCAGAAGCCCTAAGCCGATGGCGCCCATAAAGAGGGAAGGGCCCGATTTCGGCAATCGATAGGCCCGGGCGGTGATTGTCCCAGCGCTAGCGGAAGGATTCCAGAGGTAGACGCGAGATTGCAAAAAGTCGTTGTTGCCATTGAGAAAGTTTGCGATCAGCACTGTGGAATTTCCCAATGCGGGAACGTTGGCCAGAATGAGAAGCAGCAGGACATAGATAAGAACAAATTGTTTTCGGTTCATCGAAACCTCCCTTTTAAAGGCTGGCTTCCAACAATAATAAGCAATTCCACGAATAAAGCAATGGGATGAGTGAGAACGAGGAGGCCAGGGGGCGGCCTGCCGATGGGAATTTGGGGGAGTAACCCTGATTCTGATACAATACCTCACTAGACAATCAAACCTTATCGCAGTGTCCAGCGGCTCTTCCAAGCCAGACCTGCGGTGTCTGAAGAAGGTGTGTCATGGGGCGTAAAATAGCCTGCGCCGTGTTTCTTGCGGCTGCCCTCATGTCTGCGATTTGCAGCCGTGCTTATGGCGGCGACATCAAGTTGATCCAACTGCCCGCTACTATCATCCCATCGATTTGCTGGGAGGAAAGAAAGCGCCCGACCAGCGGGGCGGATTCAAAAAGATGCGGAAAGAAGTCTCCAAAAGATCCGCTGCGTACCTCACCAGCAAGATGGGGAAAAACTACTTCACCCAGCGGATAACTCCTATCGTTCTGGACTCCTGGACCCAGGTCTTTCTGCCCAAGAAATTCGGTGAGATGGGGCTCAAGAGCCCCCTGCGGGCAGTGGACAAAACAGCCAGCGGTATCATCGCAGCGGAAAAGAAACACCTGAGCAAGTGGGTGGATCAGGTCTTTCCCGCTTTTCCGGTGGTCGGCAATCTTGTCTCCGATCTTCTGGAAAGTCAGAAATTAAGCTTCTCCAAGGGGTTGCCCCACTACCAAATGCGCTCCAAGAAACGCATCGCCCCCACTTATCAATGGGGGAATTTTTCACTCTCAGGGGGTACAGAGACCCGCTTCTCTGCAATGGATTTTAACGGGCTCACCTTTGTGACGGCTTTCCGCTATGAAGGTCAGGATGAGAGCTATGGTGTCGATATCCTCGGTAAGGAGGTCAACTTTAAGATCGACATCAACCGCCTGAAAGCAGAGGTAACGTGGGAGCCTGATGGCGTCGAATTCAAGATAGATCTCACTTTCGGGCAGTAAGTAAGGAGAAGCTCCCAATCTTTACAACAGCTTGCCGTCCGTGCTAAATTCCCCCTTCTCAGGTCGCACGGTTTGCGACATGTGTGCGCTACGGCTTTTGCAAGCTGGTGATGGGTGCAGCCAACTGGCAGGTCTATAAGCAACAGCGGCTCGTGATCCGGCCGCAGTCTCCCAAGTGGTGGCAAGAAGGTCTTGCGCTGGCGTAGCTCAACGGTAGAGCAACTGATTTGTAATCAGTAGGTTGGGGGTTCGATTCCTCTCGCCAGCTAGAAAAAAAAGAAGAGCGTTAGCGAAGCGTTTTTGGAGGGGTGGTCGAGCGGCCAATGGCAACGGGCTGTAAACCCGTCGACCTTCGGGTCTACGCAGGTTCGAATCCTGCCCCCTCCACACTTGACAGTTTGTGTTGCGCGTATGTTGCGCGGGCTGTGGAAAATATAGATAATGAGCCTTTTGGATCGGCGGGCGGGAGTAACTCAGTGGTAGAGTCATAGCCTTCCAAGCTATTGGTCGCGGGTTCGAATCCCGTCTCCCGCTCCAGACCTGAATACAGGTCCTATAGAATTGTTTGGTTGTAAAGAACTAGGTAGGCTACCCGCGAACCATTAACAAACAACGTGCCCACGTAGCTCAGTGGTAGAGCACTTCCTTGGTAAGGAAGGGGTCACCAGTTCAATCCTGGTCGTGGGCTGTCTGTTGATCGTGTGGACTTGAGGGAAGAGGAGAACCTATGGCAAAGAAGAAATTTGAACGAACGAAACCTCATGTGAACGTGGGAACGATCGGGCATGTGGATCACGGGAAGACGACGCTGACGGCGGCCATCACCCAGATCCTGGCGAAGGGGAACAAGTCAGTGGAGGTACGGACGTTTGATTCGATTGACAACGCACCGGAAGAGAGGGAGCGGGGAATCACGATAGCGACGGCCCATGTGGAGTACGAGACGGAGAATCGCCACTATGCCCATGTGGACTGCCCGGGCCACGCCGATTATGTAAAGAACATGATCACGGGAGCGGCCCAGATGGATGGAGCGATCCTGGTGGTGTCGGCAGCGGATGGACCGATGCCGCAGACGCGGGAGCACATCTTGCTGGCGCGGCAGGTGGGAGTGCCCAATATCGTGGTGTTCTTGAACAAGGTGGATCTAGTGGATGATCCGGAACTGCTGGATCTGGTGGAACTGGAGGTGCGGGAGCTGCTGTCGAAGTACGAATTTCCGGGAGATGACATACCGATTGCGCGGGGCAGTGCCTTAAAAGCGCTGGAAGGGGATGGGGAGGCTGAAAAAGGAATACAGGAGTTGCTGGCGGCAGTGGATGAGTATATACCGGTACCGGAGCGGGAGATCGACAAGCCGTTTTTGATGCCGGTGGAGGATATCTTCACGATCAGCGGACGAGGAACGGTAGTGACGGGCCGAGTGGAGCGAGGACAGGTGAAGGTGGGAGAAGAGATGGAGATCGTTGGGATTCGGGACACCATGAAGCGAGTGGTCACGGGAGTGGAGATGTTCAAGAAGATGCTGGATGAAGGGCAGGCGGGAGACAACGTGGGACTGCTGCTACGAGGAACGGACAAGGAAGATGTGGAGCGGGGCCAGGTGGTAGCGGCGCCGGGAAGCATAACCCCTCATAAGCATTTCAAGGGGGAAGCCTATATATTGAACAAGGAAGAAGGGGGCCGCCACACACCGTTTTTCACGGGATATCGGCCCCAGTTTTATTTTCGAACCACGGACGTGACGGGTTCGGTGGAACTTCCAGGCGGAACGGAAATGGTGATGCCGGGAGACAACGTTTCCGTTGACGTGGAACTGATCACACCCATCGCCATGGAGAAGGGACTACGGTTTGCCATTCGTGAAGGCGGACACACGGTGGGAGCCGGAACCATTGCAGAGGTTGTGGAATAGAGAAAAGGGAGGACAAGAGGGCACGAGAGTCATGCAGGAAAACATCACGTTCCAATGCACAGAGTGCAACCGAAGGAATTACACCTCTACGAAGAACAAGAGGAACGTGACGGACCGTCTGGAGCTCAAGAAATACTGTAAATGGTGTCGACATCACACCCTGCATCGAGAGATTAAGTAACGGACAACTGCCAGCTGACAACTGCCAGGGAGCAACAGAACAAGACAAGGGCCTGTCAGTTGTCAGCTGTCAGTTGTCAGTTGTTAATCTAGGCCAGTAGCTCCAATTGGTAGAGCGCCGGTCTCCAAAACCGGATGTTGGGGGTTCGAGTCCCTCCTGGCCTGCCATTTTATTCTTATGTTGGAAAAGGTTAGGGACGCTCCAAGGAATTTGATTACTTTCTACGGCGACGTGAAAACGGAGCTCAAGAAAGTGACATGGCCCAGTAAAAAGGAAGTTTACGGGACGACATTGGTCGTCATCATTACTGTTTTCTTTTTCGGAGTATACTTATTTTTGGTCGATATCGTATTGAGAAACTTTGTGAGGCGAGTCTTCGACTTCTTTTAGATGCTTGACTCAAAGCGTGGAGGTGAAAAGATTACTACATCCGGTGAGAAGACGACTCCATCCCAGGTTGAGGACAAGAAGTGGTACATCATCCATACCTATTCCGGCTTTGAACGGAAGGTGGCGGAAAGCCTGATGGGCCGGGTTCAGGTGCATGACCTGCAGGATAAGATCGGCCAGATCCTCATTCCAACCGAGGACGTGGTTGAGTTGAAGGGCGGGAAGAAAGTAGTGACCTCAAAGCTTTTTTTCCCGGGGTATATCCTGGTGGAGATGGCCATGTCGGAAGAGACCTGGCATGTGGTGAGGAATACGCCCAAGGTTACTGGATTTGTGAGCCAGGGAAACAAGCCTACCCCACTCACAGAGGAAGAGGTGAACCAGGTCGTGCACCGTGTTTCTTCGGCCGACGAGAAGCCCAAGCCGAAGTTCCTGTTCGAAGCGGGAGAAACGGTGAAAATTATCGACGGGCCGTTTTCCAACTTTACGGGTCTGGTTGAGGATGTGAATCTGGAACGCAACACGGTCAAGGTCATGGTAACGATTTTTGGTCGAGCCACTCCGGTTGAGCTCGAATTTATTCAAGTGGAGAAGATGTAAGAATCCATGGCCAAGAAAGAACTCGGTTTGATTAAGTTACAAATTCCGGCTGCAAAGGCCACACCCGCTCCCCCGGTCGGTCCAGCTCTGGGTCAGCATGGTGTCAATATCATGGATTTTTGTAAGGCCTTCAACGCCAAGACCCAGAACCAGGAGGGATTGATCATTCCGGTGGTGATCACGGTTTACCAGGATCGTAGCTATTCTTTCGTGACCAAGACACCACCCGCGGCGGTGCTCTTGAAGCGGGCAGCGGGAATCGCCAAAGGTTCCCCGGAGCCCAACAAGGAGAAGGTGGCGCAGGTGAGCATGAAGCAGGTGGAAGAGATCGCCAAGACAAAAATGCCGGATTTGAGTGCCAATGACCTGGAAGCGGCTTCACAGATCATTCTGGGTACTGCACGGAGCATGGGCCTGGAAGTCAGAGAGCAGCTGGAAGGCAGAGAGTCGGAAGTCAGAGAGCCGGAAGCCACAGAGCTGGAAGTCAAAGAGCTGGAAGCCACAGAGTAAGAGCGAGGGAACGCATGTCAGGGAAGAAATATCAAGAGGCTAGGTCTAAGGTAGAGCCCCAAGACCGTACACTGGAGGAAGCCGTCAACCTGATGTTGGAGGTCAAATTCGCTCAGTTTGACGAAACCGCCGAGCTGGCTTTTCGACTGGGTGTGGATCCCCGACATGCCGATCAGATGGTGCGCGGATCGGTGGTCCTGCCCAATGGACTGGGAAAAGAGGTTAAGGTCTGCGCGATTGCCTCCGGAGAGAAGGTGAAAGAGGCCGAAGAAGCGGGTGCAGAGGTTGTGGGGGGTGAAGATCTGGTGGATAAGATTCAAGGCGGTTGGATGGAGTTTGACGCCGTGGTGGCGACACCCGACATGATGAAATCGGTTGGAAAGTTAGGTCGCGTGCTGGGTCCCAGAGGATTGATGCCGAATCCCAAGGCGGGAACGGTCACCTTTGAGGTGGGAAAGGCAGTGGCCGATATCAAGGCTGGAAAAGTTGAGTTCCGAGTGGACAAAAATGGTATCATCCATGCTCCCTTTGGAAAGGTGTCCTTCACAGGGGATCAACTGATCCAGAATGCCCGCAGTCTGATTGAGGCTGTGATCCGGGCCAAGCCAGCAGCTGCAAAGGGCCGATACCTGCGGGGTATCTTTGTCTCATCGACCATGGGACCGGGCATCAAGGTCAATGTGGCGCAAGTCGAATAGAGATGAGAAAGAACAGACCACAGACAGCAGACCACAGACCACAGACCACAGACCACAGACAACAGACCCAGGAGCGGAATGACAGCTAGCAGCTGACACAGGACATGAACAGAACCGAGAAGCAGACCTTCGTTGCGGATCTCAACAAGATGTTCAAGGCCAACAAGAGCGTCTTGTTGATCAATTTCGAGGGAATTAATGTGTCCGCCCAAAGCGAGCTTCGACGTGAGATTTCCAAGGCGGAAAGCGGGTACCAAGTGATCAAGAATCGGCTCGCTTTGCGGGCCGTCGAGGATACCTCGCTGGAGGCTCTCCGGGAGCATTTTCAAGGGCCAACCGCCATTGCCTACACCGATGGTGATCCGGTGGCACTGGCCAAAGTACTCAAGGAGTTCATTAGAGATCATCCCAGTGTGGCCTTCAAGGCCGGGGTTGTTGAAGGCAAGACTTTTTCGGCCAGTGATGTGGAACTTCTGGCCAAGATGCCCTCCCGGCTTGAGCTGATGTCCAAGCTCGTGTATCTCTTGAATACTCCGCTGGTTCGACTGGTCACTGCTTTGCAGTCACCGCTGAGGGGACTGGCTTCGGTCCTGAAGCAACTGGCAGAAAAAAAGCAGGCAGACGGACCGGCAGACCCAGAGGCAACAGAGCACGAAGCAGCAGCCCCAGAGCCAGAAGCTCAGGAGGAAAAACCTGCACAGCCGGAAGCCCAAGAGACAGCAGCTGAAGAGACGGCCGAAGAGCCGGCAACAGAGGAGACAGCAGCCGAGGAAGCAAAGGCCGAAGAAACAACGGGCGAAGAGACAAAGGATAGCTGACCGGTTCACCCCAGGTCAGGTGGTCAGGGGTCAGGTGGTCAGCCTTTCAATAAGAGAAACAAGAGAATCTAATTTTATATGAAGGAGGATTCGCCATGGCGACCACTCGAGAAGATGTGCTCGGTTGGATTGAAAAGGCATCGATTGTAGACATTAATGAGTTGGTGCAGGAACTGGAAGAGAAGTTCGGAATTACTGCCCTGGCAGCGCCCGTCGCTGTGGCGGGAGCAGCGGCCGCGGGAGCTCCAGGAGAGGCAGCAGCTGAAGAAAAGACGGAATTTGAAGCTGTTTTGACCGCGGTCGGAGACAAGAAGATCAACGTCATTAAGGCTGTGCGCGAGGTCACCAGCCTGGGCCTCAAAGAAGCGAAAGACCTTGTTGAAGCCGCTCCCAAAGCAATCAGGGAAGACGTCAGCAAGGAAGAAGCGGAAGAGATCAAGAAGAAGTTTGAAGAAGCCGGAGCCACGGTCGAGATCAGGTAAAGTCGGCTTCGATTCACCTCTTGTCACCCCCCGTGGAATATGATAGGCTGTTCGATGTCGAGAGAAGGGTGAATTAATTTGCATGAACAAAAGGGGATAGGTGTCCCCTTTTTAGGTTTTTGTCCTTTGATTTTGGTTTGGGTCGGTAAGAGTTAAAAACACAGCGGTTGGGAGTTTTCTCTGCTCTCTTTTATCCGTGTATTCCTCCATATCCGTACGTGTCTGAGGCACTCCGTGTCTCCTTTTCTACGTGGCATCCAGCGTTATTGAGCAAAACGACCACATCAAGGGGAGCTTGCCAGCATGTTAGATGATCTGAAAAACGTCTATCGGGAAAGAAAGAACTTCGCGAAAAGAAAGTCCATTTTCCCCATACCCAATTTACTCGAGGTCCAGAAAGCGTCCTACCGGAGATTTCTCCAAATGGATCTGTTGCCCTCTGAGCGGGAGGATTTTGGGCTGCAATCGGTGTTCAATTCCGTTTTCCCGATAAGCGATTTTCGTGGAACCTCCTCACTGGAGTTTGTGGATTATTCCATTGGCGATTGGGAATGCAAGTGTGGAAAATTGCATGGTCTTGAGCACCTGCGGGGGACGTGCAGAAACTGCGGTGAGACTTTGGGTTTAAGCCCCTACACCATTGAGGACGTGACCTGCCGGCACTGCGGATCCAGAAATCCCAATGAAGTCGAACGGTGTGACGATTGTGGGGATCCCGTTCAACTGAACCTCAAATACAACATCGATGAATGTAAGGAGCGGGGCATGACTTATTCCGCTCCCTTGAAGGTGACGATTCGTCTGGTGGTTTGGGACAAGGACCGCGATACGGAAGTCAAAACCATTCGCGACATCAAAGAGCAGGAGGTCTACTTTGGGGATCTGCCCTTAATGACCGAGAACGGGATATTTATCATTAATGGCACGGAACGCGTGATTGTCAGTCAGCTGCACCGTTCACCCGGCGTTTTCTTTGAGTCAGGAGCCTTAAAGAGTTACTTTTTGGCCAAGATCATTCCCTACCGGGGCTCCTGGGTAGAGTTTGAATACGACAATAAGAATCTGCTTTACGTCCGCATCGATCGGAAGCGAAAGTTTCTGGCCACTGCCTTCTTGCGTGCATTAGGTCTGAGCTCCGATGTAGAGCTTCTGAAGACTTTCTATAATTTTTCCACCATCAGTATCAAAGGTGAAAAGCTGTTCTGGAAACTGGATGAGAATCTGATCGGAAACAAGTTGAGCAAGAAGATCCCTGCTCCCGGCAAACCGAGATCCGTTCTGGTTGCGGCAGGCAGAAAGATCACTCAGACGGCCTTTGCTCAGCTCAAGAAAGCAAGAGTCAAACAGGTGGAGGTGGGTATTGAGGATCTGGAAGGAGCTTTTTCCGGGACCGAAGTGGTGGATTCCACTTCGGGCGAGATCATCCTGGAAGCCAATACCGAAGTGACGGGAGGCGTGGTCAACTCTTTGATCGAAGCCGGTATTGGAGAGTTACCCGTATTTTTCCCCGAGCGCGATGATGTGGGCGATGTGCTCTCCACGACCTTGAAGCGTGACACGGTAAAGAATACCAACGATGCCCTAATTGAGATCTATCGAAAGCAGCGTCCAGGTGATCCTCCCACCATTGAGACCGCGACTGCCCTTTTTCACGGGATGTTTTTTGATCCCCGGAAATACGATTTTTCACGAGTGGGCCGGCTGAAATTCAATATCAAACTGGGCCTGGACACCTCTCTGGATGAAAGGACACTTTCTCCGCAGGATTTCTATCACGTCATTGCTTATCTGCTGAAGCTCAAGAAGAGTATCGGGACCGTGGACGATATTGATCATCTGGGGAACCGTCGCGTTCGCGCCGTCGGGGAGTTGTTGGAAAATCAGTTTCGAATCGGCCTGGTGAGGATGGAAAGGGCGATCAAAGAAAAAATGTCGGTTCATCAGGAAATGGAAACCGCCATGCCTCACGATTTGATCAACGCCAAGCCGGTTTCGGCGGCCATCCGTGAGTTCTTCGGCAGCAGTCAACTTTCCCAGTTTATGGATCAGACCAATCCGCTTTCGGAAATCACCCATAAAAGGCGCCTTTCGGCACTGGGCCCGGGGGGACTGAGCCGAGAGAGAGCCGGGTTTGAAGTGCGGGATGTTCACCCCACCCACTATGGTCGCATCTGCCCCATTGAGACCCCGGAAGGGCCCAATATCGGCCTGATCTCCTCCTTGAGCTGCTACGCGAGAATCGACGAATTCGGATTTATCGAATCGCCCTATCGCAGGATTGCGGATGGGAAGATTGTGGACTATGTGAAGATCATCAATGGCGGAAGCACCAACTTCAAGATCGGAGAGGTCTACAAGCACGCGCAAGCGGATACCGTGAACAAGAAGATGAAGGGAAGGAAACGGCCGGCCGAATACGAGACCCATGCCTTTTACTTGACGGCCTGGGAGGAAGATAAACACGTCATTGCTCAGGCCAACGTCGAAGTGGACGCCAAACAGCGGATAGTGCGAGAGAGAGTCAATGCTCGTCACCAGGGGAACTTCGTTTTTGTCCCCAGAGAGGAAGTTGAGTACGTCGACGTGAGTCCCAAGCAGCTGGTGAGTGTAGCGGCAAGCTTGATCCCCTTCCTGGAAAACGATGACGCCAACCGCGCCCTGATGGGGTCCAACATGCAGCGGCAGGCTGTGCCTCTGGTTCAGGCGGAAGCGCCTTTTGTGGGGACAGGAATGGAGTACATTGCCGCCCGGGACTCAGGAGCAGTCCTGCTGTGCCGACGAGCAGGAGTAGTGGACAGCGTCGACGCAGAACGGATCATCGTTCGTGTCCTGGCTGAAGATGGAGATAAGGACCAAGACGCGGGTGTGGATATTTACAAGCTGACGAAGTTCAAACGCTCCAATCAGAACACCTGTATCAATCAGAAGCCCCTGATTCGGAAAGGTGACCCGGTTCAAAAAGGTCAGGTGTTGGCCGATGGCCCTTGTACCGAAAAGGGAGAGTTGGCACTGGGAAGGAATGTCCTGGTCGCCTTTATGTCCTGGAGAGGCTACAACTTCGAAGACGCGATACTGGTCAGTGAACGTCTGGTCAAGGAGGACTTGTACACTTCGATCCATATTGAAGAGCTGGACATCGAGGCCCGTGATACCAAGCTTGGCCCTGAAGAGATCACACGCGATATTCCCAATGTCAGTGAGTCGATTCTAACCGATCTGGATGAAAGTGGAGTCATCCGCATTGGTGCCAAGATCAGTCCGGGCAGTCTTCTGGTTGGCAAGGTCACGCCCAAGGGTGAAACACAGCTGACACCTGAAGAAAAGTTGCTGCGGGCCATCTTCGGCGAGAAAGCGGGAGAGGTTAAAGATGCCTCGCTTTATACACCCCCGGGCATTGAAGGCACGGTGGTCGACGTCAAGATCTTCTCTCGTAAGGGTGTTGCCAAAGACGCACGTGCCCTGGAAATCGAGGAGCAGGAAATCGAGCGCCTGGGGAAGGACTTGGAAGATGAAATTCGGATTCTGCGGGAAGAAAACAGCAAGCGCATTGTCGATGTCTTGACCGGAAAGACCACGGTAAAGAAGGTGACCGATTCGGCGGGGAATGTGATTGCCAAAAAAGGCGGGAGGCTGAACCGCAAGGCTTTGCTCACTCTCAGCTACCAGGAGCTCAGGAAGATTAGCGTCAAGGGGAAAAAGGCGGAAAAGGAGCTCTCTGATATCGAAGCCAGGACAGATCGTCAAGTCGAGATTCTTCGCTCCCTGCATAAGGAGCGCTTGAGCCGGATGGAAAAAGGGGATGAACTCCTGCCCGGCGTCATCAAGATGGTTAAAGTCTACGTGGCCATGAAACGGAAGCTTTCCGTGGGCGACAAGATGGCCGGACGCCACGGGAATAAGGGAGTCATCGCCCGCATAGTACCGGACGAGGATATGCCCTACCTTCCCGATGGAACTCCTGTAGAAATCGTGTTGAATCCTCTGGGAGTTCCTTCCCGTATGAATGTGGGACAAATCCTGGAAACCCATCTGGGATGGGCTGCAAAGGTTCTCGGATTGCAGTACGCAACGCCCGTCTTTGACGGTGCCCGAGAACATGAGGTCAAGGATGAATTGCAGAAGGCAAGCCTGCCCAGCAATGGCAAGACGATTCTTTATGATGGGATGACGGGTGAGCGTTTCGATCAGGAAGTCACGGTGGGCTACATTTACATGCTCAAACTCAGTCATCTGGTGGACGATAAGATCCATGCTCGCTCCATCGGGCCCTACAGCCTCATTACCCAACAGCCGCTGGGAGGTAAGGCACAGTTCGGCGGTCAGCGTTTTGGTGAAATGGAAGTTTGGGCCCTGGAAGCCTACGGTGCGGCCAACATCCTTCAGGAATTGTTGACGGCAAAGTCGGATGACGTGCAGGGCCGAGCCAAGATTTATGAGGCCATCGTCAAAGGGGAATCGACTTACAATCCAGGAATCCCGGAGTCCTTCAACGTTTTGATCCGAGAACTCCAGTCCCTGGCTTTGGACGTGGAACTGCTCGAAAAACCTAAAAAACAACTTCGCCGCCGCTCCGAAGTTCTCTTGAAAGCAGAGAAGGTGCTCAGCGGTGTGGCGGCGGAAAAACCCGAGTGAACGACGGAGGGTGAACCTTGAGAATGTTTCGTGATCTTGACAGAACTCAGCTCTTGAAGAACTTTGAGGCGATCCGGATTGGTTTGGCTTCTCCAGAGAAGATTCGCTCTTGGTCGAGCGGAGAAGTGACCAAGCCGGAGACCATCAATTATCGTACCTTCAAACCAGAGCGAGGCGGGCTTTTCTGCGCTCGTATCTTCGGTCCAGTTACGGATTGGGAATGTCTTTGCGGAAAGTACAAACGCATGAAGCACCGAGGGGTGATTTGTGACAAGTGCGGCGTGGAGGTCACCCTTTCCAAAGTTCGTCGGGAGCGTTTGGGTCATGTGGAATTGGCCACCCCCTGCTCCCATGTGTGGTTTTTTAAGGGACTTCCCAGCCGCATTGGACATTTGCTGGATCTGTCTCTGCGCAATCTGGAGCGAATACTCTATTTTGAAGCGTATGTCGTTATCGATCCCGGGGATGCACCGGTCAAAGAGAAGGAGCTATTGACGGAGGAGAAATATCGCGCTCTGCAAGCAGAGTACCCAGGACAGTTCGAGGCTGGAATGGGAGCCGAAACGATCAAGGAATTGGTGAGGCAAGTCGACGTGGAGGCCCTATCCATCGATTTGCGTTTTCGCATGAAGAATGAGACCTCCCAACTCAAGCGCCTCAAGTACGCGAAACGGCTGAAGGTGGTGGATGCTTTCCGGAAATCCGGAAATAAGGCCGAGTGGATGATCCTGGACGTCATTCCAGTGATTCCCCCCGAACTGCGGCCGCTGGTACCCCTGGATGGAGGGCGCTTCGCCACTTCCGATCTCAACGACTTGTATCGGCGAGTCATCAACCGGAACAATCGCTTGAAGAAGCTCATGGACCTGCGTGCACCGGAAGTGATCATTCGCAATGAGAAGCGGATGCTCCAGGAAGCGGTAGACGCACTGTTTGACAACGGTCGGCGGGGACGGGTTCTGCGAGGTGTGAAAAATCGTCCTCTGAAGTCTCTCTCCGATACTTTGAAAGGGAAGCAAGGTCGGTTTCGCCAGAATCTGTTGGGCAAGCGCGTCGATTATTCAGGTCGCTCCGTCATTGTGGTGGGGCCGGAGCTGAAGCTCAACCAGTGCGGTTTGCCCAAGATCATGGCACTGGAGCTGTTCAAGCCCTTCATCTACAATCGCTTGGAAAAGGAAGGCCATGCAACCACCATCAAAGGTGCCAAGGAGATGGTGGAGAACCACGAGTCCATGGTGTGGGATATTTTGGAAGAGGTGATTAAGGAGCATCCTGTTCTTCTCAACCGTGCTCCCACGCTGCATCGACTGGGGATTCAGGCCTTCGAGCCCGTTCTGGTGGAGGGAAGGGCGATCAAGATTCATCCCCTGGTGTGTACCGCCTTTAATGCGGACTTCGACGGGGATCAGATGGCCGTTCACGTTCCTCTGTCTCAGGAATCACAGATTGAAGCATCGGTTTTGATGTTGGCCACTCACAATGTCCTCTCACCCGCCAATGGACAGCCCGTGGCCGTTCCCACTCAAGACATCGTACTGGGCTGCTATTACTTGACTTCAGCCCGCCCAGGGGCCAAAGGTGAAGGGCGTAGCTTTGCTAGCGTGGAGGAAATCTACCACGCACTGGAGGCGGGCGAAGTGGAGCTGCTTTCCCCCATCCTCTTGCGTTACTCGGGGGCCCTGATTGATCTTTCCACACAGTACGATACCCAGGCTCTGCTGCACGCTGATGTGCAGAAAATTCACAACCAGCCGATTGAGACCACAGTAGGAAGAGCCGTTTTCAACGACCATCTTCCTGAAGAAATGCCCTACGTCAACGGTTTGCTCAAGAAGAAGGGGCTTCAAGAGCTCGTTAATTATTGCTACCTCCACCACCAACTCGAGACCACGGTTAAAATGTTGGACGAACTGAAGGACTTGGGTTTTCTCTATGCAACGAAAGCCGGCTTCACCATTAGCATTGATGACCTCATCATCCCCGAGAACAAGGGAGAACTGGTTGAAGCAGCGCGACAGGCCGTGATTGAAGTGGAGCAACAGTATCTGGACGGTGCGATTACCAATGGTGAGCGCTACAACAAAGTTGTCGCCATTTGGTCGGATGTTACCGAAGAGATTGCCGACGAGATGTTCGATGCCATGGCCCTCAGCAAGGGACCCGGCGAGGAGTTCAACTCTGTCTACGTCATGGCCGACTCGGGTGCCCGAGGCAGCAAACAGCAGATCCGTCAGCTGGCAGGTATGCGGGGACTCATGGCCAAACCCTCCGGTGAGATTATTGAAACGCCCATTACGGCTAATTTCCGCGAGGGCCTGGCCGTTTTGCAGTACTTTATTTCCACCCACGGAGCCCGAAAAGGTCTGGCCGACACAGCTCTTAAAACGGCTGATTCAGGTTATCTCACGCGTCGTCTCGTCGATGTGGCTCAAGACGTGATTATGACCCAGGAAAATTGTGAAACCCTGGACGGTTCTGAGGTCACAGCCTTGGTGGAAGGTGGTGAAATTATCGAGGGTCTGCGGGATCGTATCGTCGGTCGTGTGGCGCTGGAAAAAGTGGTCGATCCCTTCACCGGGGAGACCCTTGTGGATGTGGATCAGGAGATTGACGACGATACCTCGGCAGCCATTCAGGCCGCCGGTATTGAAAAAGTCCTGATTCGCTCTGTTTTAACCTGCAAAACCAAGCGAGGTCTGTGTCGGATGTGCTACGGACGGAACCTGGCCTCAGGCGTAATGGTGGAGATGGGTGAGGCCGTAGGAGTTTTGGCCGCCCAGTCCATCGGAGAACCCGGGACTCAGCTCACCATGAGAACCTTTCACATCGGGGGTACTGCCAGCCGAATCGAGGAAGAATCCACGGTTGAATCGAGAAACGCGGGTATTGTTCATTACTTGAATGTTCAGACGGTCACCGATAAGGAAGGCCACCAGGTGGTCATGAACAGAACAGGGAGTCTCATTGTCCAGGATGATAAAGGCCGGGAGAAGGAACGATACTCGGTGATCTATGGGGCCAAGCTTATGGTCAAGGAGGGCAAGAAAATCAAACCGGGTCAGAAGCTCGTGGAATGGGATCCTTATACTTTCGCCATCCTCACCGAATATGGGGGAACCGCGGTCTTCAAGGACATCGTGGAAGGCATCACCATGAAGGAGGAGCTGGATGAAGTGACCGGTTTGGCTCGGAAAGTGATTATCGAGTCTCCTGACGAGAAGCGCCAGCCCCAGATCCAGATCAAAGACCAGAAGGGTAAGGTCATCAAGTCTTACCTGATTCCTTCCAGAGCCCACATGATGATTGATTCCGGAGATGAGGTCTTTCCCGGAGACATTCTTTCCAAGATTCCCAGAGAGACCACCAAGACGAAGGACATCACCGGTGGTCTGCCCCGTGTCGTTGAGCTTTTTGAAGCGCGCAAACCCAAAGAGACGGCCGTCATCACGGAGATTGACGGTAAGGTTCACTATGGAGGGATCAGCAGAGGCCAGCGAAAGATCGTTGTGGAAAACGAAGAGACTGGGACCAAGGCGGAGTACCTTTTGGATCGCGGTGTGCACGTGAATGTCCAGGAAGGGGAATACGTGAAGGCGGGTGAGGCCTTGATGGATGGGCCCCGTAATCCACACGATATCCTACTCGTGCTGGGAGAAAAAGAGCTCCAGCGCTACCTGGTCAACGAGATCCAGGAGGTCTATCGTCTCCAGGGTGTCAACATCAATGACAAACACATCGAGGTGATTGTCCGCCAGATGATGCGTTGGATCAAGGTTGAAGATGTTGGCGATACGGGATTTCTGTTGGACGAGCAGGTCGACAAGTTCCTGTTCGAGCAGGAAAACGAGTGGGTCCAGGCAGAAGGCGGACAGCCTGCAACGGGGCGTCCACTACTGCTGGGGATCACCAAGGCCTCGTTGAGCACCGATTCCTTTATCTCAGCCGCCTCATTCCAGGAAACCACCCGGGTTTTGACCGAAGCGGCCATCAGCGGAAAGGTGGACTATCTGCAGGGATTGAAGGAAAACGTCATCATGGGTCGGCTCATTCCAGCCGGCACTGGGATGGAATACTACCGCAACATCGAAGTTGAGAATCCCTTCGCCGGGGAAATCGATGACGAGGACCACCACCCTCTGCGGCTGGACGTCTCTCTTGAAGAGGCCGCTGCGCTGAAGGTCACTGAGCGGGCAGCTGTGAAGGGCTGAAGAGTACTAACAGCTGACAACTGACATTTAGACAAAAAGAAGGGCGACCCTCACAGGTCGCCCTTCTTTTATTGGGGGGTGCGAACGTAGCCCGTGTTTACTGGCCCAAGGGGCTAGAGGCGACCGTCGCAGCTGCGCCGGTGTCATAGCGGATAACACCCGACTCATCAGAGAAGAAGTAACGGGTGCCGGTGGAACCATAAGCAACGGGGCCCGCAGTGACCTCGAAGGTGTTGGCAGCACCAGAACTGGTGAACGTATATCCGTCCTTCGTTCCAGAACCCAGCACGCTGTCAATCAAGCTGGCACCCTGCAGGGCAGCCAGATCGGCTGCGTATTGTCCTGACCCCACCGTCGCAGAGTAAGTGATCTGTGAAGTCACGACGTTACGGATGGCACTGATCGCTGAAGCCTCATTGGCTGCAGCCTTGGACTGCAGAAGATTGGGGACGGCGATAGCCGCGATAATCCCAATAATGGCTACCACGATAAGCAATTCAATCAACGAAAACCCTTTGTTGTGTCTCATGACGATACCTCCTTCTTTCCCGATGGTTATAGGCAAGAGCCATGCCAAACTCTTTGGCGCCTCAGAGGCATCAAGCAAATGACTTATATGAATAGGGTTATAGATTGTTAGGGACCGGCCTGTCCTCCCCGATAAGCCGATTTTAGGCACAATGCAGAGGGCTGAACTGACGTAGAAGGGCAAGTAATTCGTTATAATGGAGTCTGTGGAGCAAACTCTCGTAGAACAAATCCTGGTTGTAGATGATGAGCAGAGCATGCTCGAATTTCTGGAATACGTGCTGAAAAAAGAAGGATATGGCGTCAGCAGCGTTCAGGAAAGTCGCAAGGCATTGGAGCTGCTCTCGGAGAAGCCCGGTTTTGATCTGGTCATTTCCGATTTGAGGATGCCCGACTTGGATGGGTTGGGGTTGCTGAAGGCATCACACGAGATTGATCCGGAGGTTCCCTTCATTTTTATGACCGCCTACGCATCCTCAGATACGGCCATCGAGGCCCTGAAACTGGGAGCTTTCGACTATATCACCAAGCCTTTTCAGGTGGAGGAATTAACCAACCTCATCAAAAATGCCCTGCTGGCTCGAAATCTGAGGCATCAGGTCAGGGTGTTGGAGAGACAGCGTATTGAAGAAGACGACATGATTGGCACCTCTCCGGCCATGCTGGAGATCTATAAACTGATTGGAACCATTGCACCGACCGATACTACGATCTTGATTTCCGGGGAAAGTGGAACCGGAAAAGAGCTGGTGGCCCGAGCTATTCATCAAGCCAGTCTGAACCCGGAACATCCTTTCGTCTCCATCAATTGTGGAGCGTTTCCGGAGACACTTCTGGAATCTGAGCTTTTCGGGTACATGAAGGGGGCCTTCACGGGTGCAGTCAGTGAGAAGAAGGGGCTACTGGAAGTCGCTATGGGAGGAACTCTGTTTTTGGACGAGGTGGGAGAAATGCCCCCCTCCATGCAGGTCAAGGTTCTTCGAGCTTTGCAAGAAAGAAAGGTTCGACGAATCGGAGGGACTAAGGAAATTGAAATCGATGCCCGCCTGATTGCGGCTACCAACCAGAATTTGGAGAGGGCGGTTGAAGAGGGGGAGTTTCGAGAAGATCTCTACTATCGACTCGCGGTCATTCCGATCCACATCCCCCCTTTGCGTGACCGAAAGCCTGACATTGTTCCCTTGGTACGACACTTTATTCAAAAATACAATGAACGGTTGGGTCGACAGATCAAGGGAGTGACTGAAGAAGGGCTATCCTGCCTCGAGGAGTACAGTTGGCCCGGCAATGTAAGAGAGTTGGAGAATGTTATTGAGAGGGCCGTTACTCTGGAGAGCGGTGAATTTATCCAAAAAGCAAGACTGCCGGAGAGGGTGCGCGGACAGGTCGGGGCTCATGAAACTGATTTGCCCCGCTTTTCCGCCCATGAGGGTTTGGATTTGGAGGAGTACTTGAAAACGGTCGAGAGACAGATCATCGAACAGGCTCTTGAGCTGGCGGAAGGGAACCAGACCAAGACGTCCGAGATTTTGCAAGTCTCCTATCGATCTCTGAGGCACCGTCTGGATACTCTGGGACTCAGAAAGAAACAGAAGGAACGGAGTGGTGAGAGGAGAGATGGAGAGAGAAGACACAAGGCAGGGGAGAGAAGAAAGGTGAAAGCAGAAGGTAGTGAGGAGACCGCAGAAAGCAGTACGGAAACAAAAGAAGAAGGCAAGAAGGAAGAAGTAGGGTAGGGGCGAGCCAGGACCGTGCGAAGACTCCGGAGTGTGGGAGGCACCTGAAGGCCGAATCCGAAAAGAGATGTCCGGCACCTGAGGTGCCTCCCACATTCCAGAGGTTCTTGCCCCTGGTAGCAAGGAACGCAGTCAGGGCGGATGGTTTCGCGGCTGCAGCAGAGAATCTATGAATAGGCCCGGCTAGTGCTCAAGGGGAAGCGAGATGTCGATGACAGTACCGGCATTACGCTGGCTGCGGATATCGATTTTCCCGTGATGCTGTTGGATGATCTGATAAACAATCGCCATTCCCAGACCGGCTCCATTCCTAAATCCGCTGAGAAAGGGCTGGAAAAGCTCTTTTTCTTCCTTGGAGCTCATCCCGATTCCCTCATCAGTAAAACTTAACAGAGCTCGTGAATCTCTTTGACGGACTTGAATGGACAGCTTGCCCCCGCTGGGCATAGCCCGAATGCCGTTTTGGATGATGTTCCAGACCACCTGTCGAAACTGATCGGAATCAGCCAGACAGCGAAGCGGTTCGGGAGCGGGGAGGATCTCAATGCTGTGACGTCCGTGAAACTCGGGACTATTCTTAAAGAGATCGACCGTGTCCTGGACAAGAGAAAGAAGGTCAATTCTCTGCAGTTGGGTCGACCTGGGGCCAGCATAGGCAAGGAAATCCCCCACAATTTTATTGAGTCGCTTGCATTCTCCGGTGATGATCTTGAGCAGTCTTGCTTTTTCGTCAGACAAATGTAATTCGGACTGGAGGACCTGGATGCTTCCCCACAAGGAACCCAGCGGATTGCGAATCTCGTGGGCCAAGCCAGCTGCCATCTGTCCAATAGCTGCCATCTTCTCCTGGAGCTGAACCTCCTCTTCACGCTTTTTGATTTCAGTCAGATCCTTTACAGAGAGGATGTAGCCGGTCTGCTGGTTGTCATGAGACAACAGGGGGGAGCAGCTCAAGCCTACAAATAGTGGGTCCCCCTTTTTATTCCTGCTCCAGCACTCGATGTGGAGTGCTCGCTGATTCGATTCGAAGTCGCTCTTTAAGATGCTCTCCAGGACCGATTCGGAAAGGAGTTCGGAGATGGGCTTCAAGAGCAACTCCTGCTGCGAGAATCCGCAGATTTCTTCACCCGTTCGATTGCAGGAAGTGATACGACCCTCCAAATCCAGAGTGATCAGCCCATCACGGATACTGTTGACGATGGTTTGGTGGACCACTTTGGCGGTGCCCAATTCCTGGCGGGCGCTCTGCAAGCGTTCAGAGAGATAGATACCGAGCATGGCAACGCCCATGAAACCGAGCGTATTCAGAGAGATCCGGTAAACGATGAGAGGGTAAGATCCGATTTCAGCGCCTCCGGGCACCCAACCCAGGTAGCCGAGGTGAACGATACCGGAGTAGCTGGTGATACTCAGGGTAAGAGCGATGACGCCCCCTTCCCGATGTTTCAGTAAGCTGGCGTAGACGATGATGAGAACGTAAAAAGGCGTAAAGAGGCTGTTGATTCCACCCGAGATGAAAATCAGCAGAGAGATCAGAACGAGATCGAAGAAGAACTGTATGTTGTAGATGAGACTGAGCCGGTCCGTGTACTGCCAGAGGAGGACGTAAACTACGGAGAGAGCGTAAACAGCGAGTATGAAGGGTTGAAGAAACTCAAAAGCGGATACTTGCTGGGAAAGGGCAAAGATGGCAAATCCCAGCACCAGGCTCACCAGGACGAGCCTGACGATGATTAAGTTTAGGAGCTTCTTCTTGAAATCATCCACCTGCCAACTTCCCGATCAGGCTAAATATTGGCATGTACATGGAAATAACGATTCCGCCAATAATCCCGCCGAGAAATACTATCATCAAAGGCTCGATCAAGGTGAGAAAATCGGCGATTGCAGCATCCGCCTGTTCCTCGTAAAAATCGGCCATTTTCTGAAGCATCTGATCCAGTTCACCCGTCTGCTCTCCTACACCCACCATCTGGACCACCATGGCAGGGAACAGCCCGCTCCTCTTCAACGGCTCAACAAGCGTGTTTCCTTCTTGAACAGCCTTTCGAGCTTCCAGCAAGGCGTTCTGAATGACGAGGTTTCCAGCCGTGCGAGCCGTAATGTCGAGCGCTTCAAGGATGGAAATGCCGCTGCTGAGAAGGGTTCCTAAGGTTTGTGAAAATCGGGCCACAATGATCTTTTGGATGACCGCTCCGAAAATAGGGATTTTCAGTATCATCCCGTCGATCACCAACCGGCCCGAGTAAGTGCTGTAGTAACGCTGGCCACCGATCAAAAGCAAAACAAGGAAGGCGATGATCGGGAGGATGTATGCAACCATGAAATCGCTTAGGCCCATGACAAAGCGGGTGGGTAGAGGCAGAGTCGCATTCATGTTCTTAAACAGTTCAGCGAAGGTCGGAATAACGAAAACCATGATGGCGACAACGATACCGATAGCTACGGTGATCACCACACCGGGATAAACTGAGGCGGAAACCAGAGAGCGTTTGAGCTTTACGAGTTTTTCTACGAAGACCGACAGACGCTGTAAGATAACATCTAAAATACCGCCTGCCTCGCCTGCGGAAATCATGTTGACGAAGAGAGTGTCAAAGACCTTGGGATGTTTGCGCATCGCTTCGGCCAGTGTGGAGCCTGCCTCAACATCTTCCCGAACCTCGTCAAGACATTTTGCCATAGCGGCGTTTTCCTGCTGCTCGGCCAGAATACCCAGCGACTGAACCAGAGGCAAACCCGCTTCCAACATGACGGAAAACTGCTTCGTAAAGATCGCGATTTGTCCGGAGGTGACCTTTCCAGCCTTCTTGCCCTTCCCTGCGGAGGCCTTCCCCTTTTTTCATTGATACTGATGGGCATGATCTTTTCCGAACGCAGGGTAGCGGCGAGACTCTGAGTATTCTGAGCCGGACGTTCACCTTCAATTACTGCACCGGTGTCATAGCGGCGACCTCTGAATTTGTAAGTAGGCATGGGAATCCTTCCCCCTTTTTCTGGACGGAAAAGCGCTTTCGCACCAGCAGCCCAGAGGCAAATCTTCTAGGGTTTGCTTCTATTCATTATAACGATCGAACTGCGAAATATACGAACCGAAAAGTCAAGAAAACTCTCTCCGTTGTAAATTAAGCAAAAGGCGTGCCAATGGCTGGGATTCCATATATAGTATTTGAAATTGGGTAGACCTACTATATATTGACTGCCCTGACGCACGTGTTGTCTGAATGTCAACGTCGGTTTGCAGGTACGGAAAATGATGGTATGCCTTCCCGGCTCGAGAATCTATACAAAGAGACATAGATCGAGACCGACGAATACAAACAAGACAACACTGATGAGGCCATTGAGCGTGAAAAAAGCAGCATTGAGGCGACTCAGATCTTCGGGTTGGACCAGACTGTGTTCATAGATCAGTCCGATTCCCGCCAGGACCAACCCCATCCAGCTGAGTAAAGAGAGCTGAAATTGGAAAAAAGCGTAGATGAGCAAAAGCATCATTAGGACGTGAAACCAGGCAGAGATTCGAAGTGCTGTCTTGATTCCCCATGTGCTGGGCAAGGAATATCGGCCGAATTTCCGGTCGAATTCGTAATCCTGACAGGCGTAAATGATGTCGAATCCTCCCACCCAAAAAAGAACAGCAGCTGCCACATAGAAAGGAGCCAGATGAATTTCTCCGCGCACGGCAACCCAACCGCCCACCGGAGCGATGGCAAGGGATAATCCCAGAACCAGATGCGACAGCGAGGTAAACCTTTTCGTGTAGCTGTAAAGAAGGATGATGGCCAAGGCGATTGGAGAAAGGCGAAAAGCCAATTCATTGAGCATCCAGGCTGAGAAGATGAACAGTGTCGAGCTTACCAGCGTGAATAGTGCGACAAACTGGACACTCAGGAGTTTCTGAGGCAGGGCACGATCGGCCGTGCGTGGATTCAGGCGATCATCAAAGCGGTCGGCGAGCCGATTAAAGGACATGGCGGCGCTCCGGGCTCCGGTCATGGCCATGATGATCCAAAAGCTGGTCTCCCAGCCGGGAAATCCCCGAGCTGCCAGAAAAGCACCCAGAAAGGCGAACGGGAGTGCAAAAATAGTGTGCTCGAACTTAATCGTTTCCAATACGAGAATTAGCCTTTTCATGGACGACTCATCTCCGTGGGTGGGAATTATACCAGGCAAAGGGAACTCAACGCGGTCAGCGTGGATGATTGCGTCGCTGCAGTGGACAATTTATGTATAGTTCGGGCTAGTGGATATAATGCCCATTATGGGAGACACCATGTCGGATTCCTATCATCCCATCAAACTTGAGATTTACCGAAATTTCTTTTCCTCGATTGCCCAAGAAATGGGTACTGTTCTCAGGCGGACAGCTTATTCTCCCAACATTAAGGAGCGCAGAGACTACTCCTGTGCCTTGTTTGACGATCGGGGTCAACTGGTCGCCATGGGAGACCATATGCCCGTGCACCTGGGGTCGATGCCGCTTGCGGTCCAGGCGGCCATGGATGCCTTTCCTCTGGACCCCGGTGATGTGGTGGTTTTGAACGATCCCTTCGCAGGGGGCACCCACCTTCCAGATGTCACGATGGTTGCGCCCCTTTTTGAGCCATCGAACCCTTCCCAACCCGTTTCCTTTGTGGCTTGCCGGGCACACCATTCGGACGTGGGAGGAATTTCTCCCGGTTCTATGCCCCTGAGCACCGATATTTTTCAAGAAGGGATCAGGATTCCTTCTATAAAGCTTTACGAAAAAGGGAAACTCAACCGAGACCTGTTGAGGCTCGTGCTTTGCAATGTCCGGACTCCAGTGGAAAGAGAGGGTGATCTGGCTGCCCAGATCGGTTCGTTAAGAATTGGTGAGAAGAGAGTGCTCGGCCTGGTGGAAAGAAACGGTCGCCAGGAAGTGAACGCCTATATGAGGGCACTCCAGGATTATGGCGAGAGAATCATGAAACGGGTGATCTTAAGAATTCCTGACGGCTGCTACAAGCCGAGGATTTCCTGGACGATGATGGGGGAACGGTAAAGCGCGCTCCCGGAAAATCCATCGAAATCAGAGTCACCGTGGACGTTCGGGGAGAAAAGATGACGGTCAATTTCAATGGCTCACATCCCCAAGTCAGAGGGTGCATGAATGCCGTGGAGGCGATTACCCTGGCGGCTGTTTATTATGTGCTGCGTTGCCTGGCACCTGAGGACACTCCGACCAGTGCCGGCTTAATTCGTCCTGTAGACTTGATCGTTCCTGTGGGAACCATTGTCAATGCCAGTTATCCGGCGGCCACCGCAGGAGGGAATGTGGAAACCTCACAGCGCATCGTGGATGTTCTTATCAAAGCCCTTTCTGCGGCAAGACTGGACAGTATGCCCGCGGCCAGCAGTGGCACGATGAACAACCTCTCTTTGGGCAGCGTCGGTCCTGATACCGGTCAGACTTTTTCTTATTACGAAACCATTGGAGGTGGAATGGGAGCCAGTTCACAGGCCGATGGAGACCGCGGAATTCACACTCACATGACGAACACCTTAAATACACCGATTGAAGCTCTTGAAACCTATTTCCCTGTACGAGTCAAGGAGTACCGTCTGCGCCAAGGATCTGGTGGTCAAGGGAAATTCAGGGGAGGTGATGTCATCATCCGGAGCCTTGAGATGCTGGCCGATTGTCAGGTGACGATGCTCTCTGAACGCCGTCGATTTTCTCCCTATGGGTTGGGAGGTGGAAGCGCCGGGAAGACAGGCAATAACTATTTGGTGGTTAAGGGGCGACGGAAGAATTTACCGGACAAGTTTTCACTTTCTCTTTGCAAGGGTGATGTCATCCGTATCGAGACCCCCGGTGGAGGAGGCTGGGGGAAAAGAAGCTGACCACCTGACCCGCTGACCACCTGACTCCCTGACGACTGATATTTCTGCAGGTCAGGAGGTCAGGGGGTCAGGTGGTCAGGATCCGATCATGAAAATCAACCGTATCACGCTACGGGAAATTCGACTTCCGCTGGTTGATTTCTTTGAGACCAGTTTTGGACGCACAGGGGAGAGGCGCGTGCTTCTGGTGGAAGTACGGGGCGGCGGCGCGGTAGGTTGGGGTGAATGCGTGGCAGGGGAAGGACCTTTTTACAGTGATGAAACGGTAGACACGGCTTGGTCGATTCTGACCGGCTTGATTTTGACCCCTATTCTGGAGTGGTCTTTTGATCGTCCCACCGAATTCCAGGAGTTGTTTGGCAGGATTCGTGGTCATAGGATGGCAAAAGGTTGTGTTGAAGCTGCGCTTTGGGATCTTCAGGCTCAGGAACTAGACATGCCTCTGTGGAAGCTTTTGGGAGGAACTCGCGAGAAAGTCCCTTGCGGGGTCTCTATCGGAATTCAAGAAAGTCCTGACGCTCTTCTTGAAAAAATTGAAAAGGAGCTGCAAGCCGGCTACCAGAGGATCAAAATCAAGATCAAACCGGGGTGGGATGTGGAGATTGTTCGTCTCATCCGGGATCACTTTCCCGATATCTCCTTGATGGTGGATGCCAATGGCGCTTATAGCCTTGAGGATGTCCAGCAGCTCAAGAAGTTGGACCCGTTCGGCTTACTGATGATCGAACAACCGCTGCGTTACGATGATCTGTTGGATCACTCCAAATTGCAGGCCCAGATCGACACCGCGATTTGTCTGGATGAATCGATTCGACATGCCCGAGATGCCGCACACGCCATGGAATTGCAAGCCTGCAGGATCATGAATATCAAGATGGGTCGTGTCGGAGGTCCCAGCGAGGCCAAACGGGTGCATGATCTTTGTCAGGAGCAGGGCATTCCGGTCTGGTGTGGAGGGATGTTGGAAACCGGAATCGGCCGTGCCCACAATATTGCCCTTTCCACGTTGGAGAACTTCAGCCTTCCTGGTGACGTCTCGGCCGGCAAACGCTACTATGAGCGCGATACAGTTTTGCCTCCCGTGGAAGTGACTTCGGATGGATATATTATTCCTCCCCAGGAATCTGGCCTCGGCTACCAACCCGACCTTCCGTGGATCGAAGAGTTGACGGTACGAAGGCAGAAATGGCCTGATTAAATGAGACTCCATGAACAGCAGTGACGCCATCTTCCGCGTGCTATACTTACCATCGTTGTGAATCGTATTTTGTTGGCCATGAGTGGCGGTGTGGACAGTTCCACGGCAGCCGTTCTGTTAAAAACAAAGGGCTATGAGGTTGTCGGCTGCACCATGCAGCTTTGGGACTACCGCCGCAATCCTGCCCGGGAGGGAAAGCCTCAGATGGGAAGGTGTTGTTCTTTGGACGACGTCTATGACGCCCGGCGGGTTGCCGAGCAGATGGGTTTTCCGTTTTATGTTCTCAATCTGCAACAGCAATTCCAACAGAGGGTTGTAGAACCGTTCATCAATGACTATCTGGCCGGGAAGACCCCGATTCCCTGCACTTTGTGCAACACCTTTTTAAAGTTCGATGAGCTCCTGGTTTTCGCCAGGAAAATTGGCATCGATCGGGTCGCGACAGGGCACTATGCTCGCGTTGCCTACACCCCAGAAGAGGGCTACATGCTCCTGCAGGGCAAGTGTTTGAGCAAAGACCAGTCCTACTATCTGTTCGAGCTCACACAGGAGCAACTCTCCCGCGTTCAGTTTCCCGTGGGTGAGTACGAAAAGTCGAATATTCGTGAAATTGCCAGTTCCCACAGCTTGTCGACGGCGGGCAAGCAGGATAGCCAGGAGATCTGTTTTATTCCCGATGGAGACTACGGAGGCTTCATTCGAAACCATACGGAAGAAGTCAAGAAAGAGCTGGTCCCGCTTCTTGAACGATCGGATCGGCCCGGACCTATTCTCTTTAAGGACGGTACCCGCCTGGGAACCCACCTGGGTGTCTATCGGTTTACGGTGGGACAGCGTCGCGGTTTGGGAATCGCTCATTCTCGTCCCTTGTATGTCCTGCGACTGGATGCTCCTCGAAATGCGGTGATTGTGGGTTACAAGGAGGATCTTTACAGCCGGGGATTGATCGCTGATCGGATCAACTGGATTTCGGGCTGTTGGCCGGAGGAGCCTGTGGAGGCGGAAGTACGGATCCGGTCCCGCCATCAGCAAGTTCCAGCCTCGATCGTTTTTGAAAAGAGCGAACATCAAGAGGTTGGCGGTCGCCAGGCCAGAGTCGTTTTCAAGACTCCCCAGATGGCCGTCACGCCCGGACAGGCTGCGGTTTTTTATAGCGGAGAACGTGTCTTGGGCGGTGGCTGGATCAACCAGAGAATTTAGCCCGTGCCTTCTCAAAGTAGTTCCATCCTGGTCGTCACCGGTGAAACCTCCGGGGAAAACCATGCCGCCGGATTAGTCAGGCGACTGGAAGTTCACAATCCCCAGTGGAACCTGGAATGGTTTGGCAGCGGGGGGCCTCAAATGGCTGCTGCTGGAGTTGAACTGCTCACCGATGTCTCCCAACTGGCCGCGATTGGACCCTGGGAAGCCTTGGCTCACATGGGTCGATATTGGAAGCTGTACCGCCGCATTTTAGCGGAGAGTCGCAGGCGTCGACCTCGGCTCGCCATATTGGTGGATTTCCCAGAATTCAATCTACTCTTGGCCCGTCGACTCAAGGAGATGAAGATTCCCATCTGCTACTTCATTGGTCCTCAGGTCTGGGCCTGGCGTCCCCGGCGGATCAATCAGATCAAGCGCTGCGTCGATCTAATGCTGGTGATTTTCCCTTTCGAGGAGGAATTCTATCGACGTCGAGGAGTTGAGGCCCATTATGTGGGAAACCCGTCTATTACTTTGCGGGAGCTTCTGAGCAAAAGCGAGGACGGATCGGATGGAGACCCAGCAACCTCGGGCGTGCTGCCCGGGGTCGCCCTTTTACCTGGGAGCCGAAAGAAGGAAGTAGAACAGATTTTTCCGATTCAACTGGATGCGGCTCGCTGTGTGGCCGAGCACTGTCCAGCCCACTTTTGGGTGATCAAAGCTCCGGGGATCAGGCGAAGCCAGCTTCAGGCTGTCTATAAGGCTTGGTTGAGTCAGGGCAATTCACCTTTGCGGCTTGAGATTGAGGAGAAAAGAGGATCTGCACGGCTGTCTCAGGTCGCTTGTGCTATAGTGAAAAGCGGCACCTCGACCTTGGAAGCGACCATTCTTCATGTCCCTTTCGCGATGGTTTATCGGATATCACGTCCCAGCTGGCATCTAGCTCGGTCTTTAGTGAACACGGATACCTATTGTCTGGCTAATCTTATTGCCGGCAGGAAGATCGTTCCCGAGTTTATCCAGGATGAGGCCACAGGTGAAAATATAGGAGGATATGTTCTGGAGTTATTGCGCGACCGGAGCCGGCGAGAGGAAGTGAGTAAGAATCTGCAGATGGCCTCCGAAAAGTTGGGAGAGCAGAATGCCTACGAAGAGGGCGCCAAGTACATTAGCCAATTTCTTTCCAGGAATGATTCTCTAAGATGAAAAACCTGCTTTTGACCTTCTCTCTGCTCGTGTTCATCACTCCTGCCTTGCCACAACAAGGACCCGGGGCGCCACCGGTTTTGGATGTTCAACACTACGAAATCAGCGCAGAGGTGGTGCCGGACGAAAGTTTTGTGAAAGGCGAGGTGAAAATTCGGTTTGTTCTGCTGGAGGACAGTGTCAGCCTCCCTTTTGAGCTGAATACTCGTCTCACCCTGCTCGAAGTTCGTGACGAGGAAGATGTTTCCTACTCCACGAGTTTCGATAATTTCGACAGTAGCCGAATGCGAATTCGTGGTTCCGGAACTTTTCGAAAGGAGACGGAAAAGACCCTCACCTTTCGCTTCGAAGGGACTCTGGAAAGAGAGGAATACGCCTTCTTGGACACGCCTCGAGCTGAGAGCGCCGTCATCTATCCCGAGGGAGCGATGCTTCTGAGCGAAGGGAATTGGTTCCCCTCTCACCTCTTCCCCCTGGATGCGGCCACGGCCGTCGTCAAGATCACTGTTCCTCTGGGTTTCAGCGTGGTCGCTCCTGGAGAAATGCAATCGATCGAAACGTTAGGTGTGAGCGAAGTCTTCACCTGGGAAAGCCGTCAGCCGCTGACTCGAATTCCAGTGGTGGTGGCCCGGTTCTTTCGACAGAAATTCGAGGACCCCTCCATTCCTCTGACTTTTTATGTGACTGAAGCGTTTGATCGAGACCTTGGCCCCTTTGTCGATGAAGTGACCCAGATACTTGAGTTTTTTGGGAGCGAATATGGCCCTTTCCAAGGAGCGGCGCTGAATCTCGTTCAGGTCCCCAACGTCCAACTTCCCTCTACGGGATGCTCAGGTCTTATTCTGCTCGAATCATCCGTTTTGCAGAGTCCATCGATTCCCGTGATGGAATTGGCCAAGCGGGTCGCTCGCCAGTGGTGGGGGTATTCGCTGCGCTCTGAGAGGTCTTCGGACGCCTGGTTGCAGGATGGTTTTGCGACCTATGCGGCGTTACGCTATTTCGAGGTCAAACATCCCGATCGGTTCTCGACCGAGCTGGCGCGTGAGGCGGTTTCTGCTCTGAAATATGAAAGTAATGCTCCTATCAGCAAGGGACTGGAACTGCAGAGCGGATCCGCCCAGTACGAGTCCATTGTCGGCAGCAAAGGGGCCTGGATTTTGTACATGCTTTCTCAGCTTGTGGGTCAGGACCAGTTTAACGGGATGCTGGGAGAGTGGTATCGGCGAAAAGCTCAACAGACCGCCAACACGGGTGAACTGGCAGATTTTGTCCAGGAGCAAACAGGAGAGGACTATCGTTGGTTTTTTGTGCAGTGGGTGGAATCCGTCGGGGTTCCCGAGTTCCGCATCGACTATGGCATTTACAAGCTGCGGGATGGGAATTTCAAAATCCGAGGTCAGATCAAACAGAATATTGAGCTTTTCCGCATGCCTTTGGATGTTCGTATTGAGACCAAGGGCCAGCCAGAGGACGAGGAGCTGAACGTCAGAGGAAAGAGCACAGCCTTCACTTTCTTGACAGAGACGATGCCCATTCGGATGGAACTGGATCCGAATGGAAAGATTCTCAGTGACTCCCCACGGATGCGGATTGCGGTTCACGTTGCCTTGGGAGAGGAATATCAAGCCACCAAGGAATTTCTTCCTGCCATTCGTGAATATGAAAAAGCAACCCAGCTGAATCCCAGGACTTCCATCGCTCATTTCGAAGGGATCGGATCGGAACGAGGAATAGCCTGGAGAGCAGCTGATTCTCTGGCACTGCGAGAGTTTCTGGGATTGAAACTGATTATCGTTTGGGCGAGGTCTTTTTTGAGCAACGTAATTTATCCACTGCTGCCAACAGCTTTCGGGATGCATTGAATGGAGACCGCAAGCCGGACTGGGTGGAAGCCTGGATCCATATCTATTTGGGAAAGATCTACGACATTCTGGGGCAAAGACAGCGTGCCCTTGCCGAGTACCAGAAGGCCGTCAACACCAACGTAGACTACGATGGTGCCCAGGCCGAAGCTCAGAAATACCTCAAGGAAACCTACTCTAGCCCTCACAGCGTGATCGGGTAGGGGAAGAAGCTGGACCGCCTGACCCCCTGACCTCCTGACCGCCCGACTTCCTAACCGGCTGACCACCCGGCAACCCTGCACTCTGAGGTCAGGAGGTCAGCTGGTCAGGGGGTCAGCTTTTTCTCTGCTTGCAACTGGACAAGTCTTGGGCTATGATACCGGATGGCGGAGGCTGGAAATCAGCCGAAAAGCCGTGTTCTTTGACAACCAGACAGAAACAGCCCGTCAGTTTTGAGTTAAGAGAGAAAAATCTGAGAGTTTGATCCTGGCTCAGAATCAACGCTGGCGGCGTGCCTAACACATGCAAGTCGAACGAGAAAGGGCACCTTCGGGAGCCTGAGTAAAGTGGCGAACGGGTGAGTAACACGTGGGTGACCTACCCTCTGGAGGGGGATAACCCGGGGAAACCCGGGCTAAGACCGCATAAGCCTTTGAGGTCAGACTCAAAGGGAAAAGGGTCTAGCTTTCGAGCTTGATCCTACCGGAGGAGGGGCCCGCGTCCCATTAGCTTGTTGGTGGGGTAAAAGCCTACCAAGGCTACGATGGGTAGCCGGTCTGAGAGGACGGACGGCCACACTGGAACTGAGACACGGTCCAGACTCCTACGGGAGGCAGCAGTGGGGAATTTTGGGCAATGGGCGAAAGCCTGACCCAGCAACGCCGCGTGGAGGAAGAAGGCCCTCGGGTCGTAAACTCCTGTCCTAGGGGAAGAAAAAAATGACGGTACCCTTGGAGGAAGCCCCGGCTAACTCCGTGCCAGCAGCCGCGGTAAGACGGGGGGGGCGAGCGTTGTTCGGAATTACTGGGCGTAAAGGGTGCGCAGGCGGCCTGGGAAGTCTTGGGTGAAAGCCCCCAGCTCAACTGGGGAATGGCCTGAGAAACCACTGGGCTGGAGTGCTGGAGAGGGAAGCGGAATTCCCGGTGGAGCGGTGAAATGCGTAGATATCGGGAGGAACACCAGAGGCGAAGGCGGCTTCCTGGACAGACACTGACGCTGAGGCACGAAAGCTAGGGGAGCAAACGGGATTAGATACCCCGGTAGTCCTAGCTGTAAACGATGGGTACTAGATGTGGGAGGTAATAAGAAAGTCCTTCCGTGTCCGCGATAACTCAATAAGTACCCCGCCTGGGGAGTACGGCCGCAAGGCTGAAACTCAAAGGAATTGACGGGGGCCCGCACAAGCGGTGGAGCATGTGGTTTAATTCGACGCAACGCGAAGAACCTTACCGGGGTTTGAACTGGCCTAGACAGTTGCAGAGATGTAACCTTCTCTTTTTAAGAGACTGGGACAGAGGTGCTGCATGGCTGTCGTCAGCTCGTGTCGTGAGATGTTGGGTTAAGTCCCGCAACGAGCGCAACCCTTGCCTGTAGTTGCCATCAGGTTATGCTGGGCACTCTACGGGGACTGTCGGCGAAAAGCCGGAGGAAGGTGGGGATGACGTCAAGTCCTCATGGCCTTTATGCCCCGGGCTACACACGTGCTACAATGGGCGGTACAAAGGGCAGCCAACTCGCAAGAGTGAGCGAATCCCAAAAAGCCGTTCTCAGTTCGGATTGCAGTCTGCAACTCGACTGCATGAAGTTGGAATCGCTAGTAATCGCGGATCAGCATGCCGCGGTGAATACGTTCCCGGGCCTTGTACACACCGCCCGTCACATCACGGAAGTGGGCTGTACTAGAAGTCGCTGGGCTAACCTTCTTCGGAAGGAGGCAAGCGCCGACGGTATGGTTCATGACTGGGGTGAAGTCGTAACAAGGTAGCTGTAGGAGAACCTGTGGCTGGATCACCTCCTTTCTAAACGGAAAAACGGCGATCACTCAGATCTCATCTGTGTGATCGGCCCAAGGGGCTTATCTGTCTGGTTGTTCAAGAACACGGAACCCGCTGGCCTTGCCAAACCCGTGAGTGAGCCATCCTTTTTTCTACCTTCTTTTTTCTTATCGTGTGGGGGTATAGCTCAGTTGGAAGAGCACCTGCTTTGCAAGCAGGGGGTCGTCGGTTCGAGTCCGTCTACCTCCACCACCTTGGACGTGAGCCATTTAGGGCAGTGGGACACTCCATTCTGGCAAGATGGAGAGGACAAGGGGCCTAAAACTCGCGCGGGCTTCTTAGCAACAACTATGATTGATCGAAACGACTTTGGAGTAAGCTGGAACGGAGAATTAGAAAAAGGTGGTGTCGTTGCGGGCAAGGATGTTTTCATCACTATAGATGTGGAAGCACTTCTAGAAGGGTGACAGGTCATGAGGAAGAAGAGAAGATGACTACGAAAGCCCTCGTCTCACCCGAGGACCAGGGGGCGACATTCGTCGAACTGTTCTTTGACCTCGTCTTTGTCTTTGCTATCACTCAGGTGACCCACTACGCGGCCCACCATCTTGACCCGCAAGGTGTGATTCGATCTGTTCTGGTTTTCTGGTTAATATGGTGGGGCTGGACACAGTTCACTTGGGCGCTGAACGCAGCCGATACCGACCATCACCATGTGAGGCTCGCGACACTCATCTCGACCGGTGTGGCCTTCGCGATGGCGTTCTCAGTGGAGTTGGCCTTTGCCGAGGTCGCAGGTGAAGCTCTTTGGTTTTCATCCTCTTATGTCGGTGTCCGAATCTTCGGACTGGTTCTTTACTACAAAGTCGTTTGCACGAACGTCGTCCACAGGTCGGCTGTTCTCACCTTCTCAGCATTCTCCCTAGCGGGTCTGGCCGCTGTAGTAGCCGGAAGTTTCTTCGATCCTGCCTTGAGGGCCTGGGTCTGGCTTTGTGCTGTCGCGTTCGATATTGCAGCGGCTTGGTTTGTTGGCAACCGGCGCGTTTGGGACCTTCATGCCGAACACTTCGCCGAACGGCACGGACTGATCGTTATTATTGCTCTTGGAGAATCCCTGATTATTGCTGGGTCTGCACTGACGGTGGGGATTTCTAGCGCGATACTGGCAACCGGTGCGGTCGCGGTGCTTCTGACATGCTTACTGTGGTGGACGTATTTTGGCCGGGTCCGTGAAGTATTGGAGGAACAGCTTTCCCTCAGGACAGGTCGAGAGCGTGCACTTCTTGGCCGTGACGCGTATACATTCTGGCACTTCCCACTGGTGAGCGGAATCGTAGCTTTGGCGGTAGGGTTTGAGGCAGCATTTCACCCGAACGACTACAGTTCTGGGCGGATGGCGACCGCCATCGGGCTGGGCCTGGCGTTATTCTTGATCGCCACTGCTGGTGCCTTGTGGAGGGCGGTGGGCTGCGTACTCTGGAACCGTCTGCTCGTTCTAACTGTGACACTCGTCGCCCTCGCTATGCGCGCATCTGCGACACCAATTGAGATACTTGGCATTGGATGCGTTAGTCTCGTGACCGTTATTGCTATCGAGCAGCTGACGGTTCGCCGGCGGCTGGCTAGTTTCTAACAGTGAAGGTTCCCCTTTAAGCGTCCTGCAAGGAATCAAAGCTACTCTCAAAATCCTCATACCATTTCTCTTGCTCTTCCTTGCTTACTTGCTTCCATGTCTCGAGAGCAGCTTTATGAGCTTCATCTCCAGACTGAACCATTTCCATGACGTGTTGCCTGCAATTTTCCCCCATTTCTTCGGGAGTCTCGCCTTGAATCTCAGCATCACAGGCGCCACGAAGTTGCCTACATGTTGTCTTCTTCATACGTGACTACTTATAGCAGAATTAACTCCCTGTAAAGGGGGAGGCACGAGGAAACATTTAACGAAGGTATCTTCCTTGCCTCTCCTTGGCCTCGAATACTTTCATGAATATTTAGATAGGTATCCCGCAAAGGAACAAATGCGGAAGAGCCTCCTGAATTGAATACATTGGCTTTGCAGCCGAACCTTCACATTTGTTGTTCACGGCTCTTCGAGTAGAGAGAAGAAGCTCCGCCCTTCGCGCCCCAGAGCGTTGCTACCTGGAGGTTGCTCTGTTCACCTGTGGACAGCGGCTCATTGGTGGTCGCACCACCTTGCGATCCATTTCCTCCTCCAATTCGTCGCGATGACCCTGTTGAAGGCGACGACGAGGACGTCGTGGCCATCAGCGGACAGCCCTTCAGGGCAGAGGATGCGCTCTACACGGCGCACCAGGCCGAACGTCTTGCCGCTTCCCGGCCCGGCGACGCAACGGATCGTGTCCGCATCAGAGTTGATGAGGGATAGCACGTGGGTTCCGCGAACGCCCTGGTTCCATGACTCCGGCATGGAGAGAGTATACTGGTTTAATTGCCTTCTGTTTTCAAATGAATTGCAGGGGTTGTGCCTAAATTGTGCCCGCGGCAAACTCACTCCAACTCACTCCAGATAGGGATGAGAAGGCCAAACCTCAGACGCAGTCTCTAGAATGAGCTGCAAAATTACTAATCGGGCTGTTACGCCCAAGCAAAGGAGGTTTGGCCCATGAAGAATGATAACAGTGAAAGCAGGCAAATGACCATCGGATTGGATCTGGGTGACCGGAGTAGCTACTTCAAAGTCTTTGACGAGGTGGGGGAGTTGGTGGAAGAAGGGAGGATTGCAACGACGTCGAAAGCCTTACAGAAGAAGTTTGGTTCGATGTCACCGGCTCGGATTGCCTTGGAAGTGGGAACACAGTCAGGCTGGATCAGTCGCGAATTGCAAGGGCTGGGACATGAGGTGATTGTGGCTAATGCCAGAAAGCTGCGGCTCATTTATGAAAACAAAAGGAAGGATGATCGAGTCGATGCGGAATATCTAGCCCGTGTGGCTCGGTTGGATGTGAAATTGTTATCACCGATTCAACACCGGGGAGTCCAGGCGCAGGCAGATCTGGAGTTGATCAGAGCCCGAGAGAATCTACTCAGGTGCCGCACCCGACTGATCAACCATGTGCGGTCTGCTGCCAAGCTGATGGGAGGGCGTCTGCCAGCCTCATCCGCCCGCAGTTTTGCGAATAAGGTAGGTCTTCATGTACCGCAGGAGCTGGAACAAACGGTGACGCCGCTTTTGGATCTGATCGTGCAACTGACGGGATACACCGACGGTGTGCCTGACGAGAACTGGGTGCCGATTAACCGCGGCGATTACGGCATTGACTTAAGCATGCGAGTCTACGAGCCGGATCTCGAACGCTACAAGTCTTGGACACCTGGCTGAAGTCTCCAGCACGCATGGCCGTGTGAAGTCCCCAGGCCTAGACCAGAAGATAGGTCGCTGAGCGGGTTGCCAATTGAGTTGATCCAGCACCTCTTCGTCCTGTCATACTATTACATTTACCGATCATGGCTTAATTCGTCGGCACTAGCCGGAGGATGACGTTGATCTGAGTGAGTCGGTTCTAGTCCTGTATCTTCACCAAGCCCACGCGGTTCGAACTGGTCTGGTGGAATCAGCAAATTGCCACCCTTGGTCACCCAGAAATTCCGGATTATGCCGACGCCGGAGGGAATGACCCAGCTCTGGAACTGTTCCGTCTTCGGGTCGAACCGCACGAGTGCGTCTGGCCTCATGCCCGACTCGTTGTACCAGATGACGTTATCCACGACGGCGAAAGCATAGGGATGAGCATCTGGACCACTGGGTGAAGGCCACTCTCGGATCTCACCGGTCTCCGGGTTGAGCCTTCCGATGCGGCCTTGAGTGGAGTTCCCGTACCAGACCATGCCGTCGCTGGTGAGCCCAAGCCGGCGAATGCGCGACTCTTCGTTTGGTACTTCGTAGTAGCGGACGTTCATTGTTCTGGGATCCAAGGCCCCGATCCTGTTGGTGCCGTTGTAAGCGACCCAGATCGTACCGTCGGGGGCCACCTGGATGCCGTACGGCCTCGGCTCCGTCTGAACCTCAGTGACTTCACCGGTCTCAGGGCTCAGGCGCCCGAGCATACCGGCCTGTTGGGCGGTGAAGTAGAGATTGCCGTTTGGATGGAAGACCGCCGTGTGAGGGTCCCGGGCATCGGTCGGGTATTCGGTGATGATGCCAGTCCTGGGATCAAGCTTGCCAATGGTGGAATTACCGTTTCCGGTGTACCAAATGTTTCCGTACGAGTCGGGAATCATGCTGTGCGGCCGCGCGGTGGGCGGTAGGTGAAATTCCTCCATCTCGCCCGTCTCGGGATCGAGCCGTCCCGCAAGACTGGCCCACATCCCCGTCCACCAGATCGAGCCGTCCGGCGCCTCGATCGGGTCGCGCGATCGCTGGCCGAGGGTTGGGACCAGCCACTCAGTGATCTTGATCGATTTGTCACCCGGAACCAGAGTGGGACGCCGCCCCGGCCGCTCGGGGAAATGCTCGGTCAGGTACGTGGAAATGGTGTTGGCCTGGGCATCCGCCAGCGCAATCATCGTGTCTATCAACGCACGCCAGCCGGGCCGGTCGTATCCCGACGAGCCAACGATCCGGTTGAGACCGTGACACTGGGTGCACAGGTTCTGGACCAAGTGCTGGCCTGCTCCCGCCGGCAACTGAGTCTCCTGGCCACCTCGCCCTCCCTGTGCTTCGGCCGGCGCGGCTACAGCCAGACACAGTAGCCCCGTGACGGTGAGGATAGAAAGCGCTCTGCTTCGCATAGGTATTTACCTCAAGCGTTGAATGGTTTGCGTTGGGTGCGCATTCTTGTGTCGTTGCGGGCTATTCCCCAGAACAGACACGAAAAACGGGCACAGACAGTACCGGCCGATAGACCTGAAATTCTCGATTTGGATTTCATGACGAACACAGTACCTTCCATCCCACCTTGAGAGCAAGAAGAATGACGACGATACATGTGAGGTTTGGGCGAGTAAAGGTCAGTATTTGGGAATTGTCCTGATTCTGATCCCCTCTTCCGTGTTGTTAAGGTTGTAGACATACTTCTTGCTGAAGCAGGAGAGAGCTGCAAAGCTTGACTCGGCGGCAGCCATTCCCCAGGTTCGCCTGCCCCCCGAGCATCGACCCAATTCGATAAACTTGATCTATGGCTCTGGATACTCAGCTTGTGGCTGCCCTTCTGGTCTTTGGCCTGATTGCCCTTGCTTCTCGCCAGATTGGAGCTTTCTTCACCCGGGTTCACTTTCCGCTGGTAACCGGGTTTCTACTCACCGGCATCGTGGCAGGCCCCTATGTGTTGGAAGTCGTCAGCGCCGAATCTCTGGAAAGAGTTCATTTTCTTGATCAGATTGCGTTGGGATTTATCGGCTTTGCCGCAGGTGCCCACCTCTACTTGCCTGAATTCAGGAGTCGTTTTCGCACCATCCGCTGGGTAACTCTGGGTCTGGTGGGGTTCAGCTATACACTGTCGGCGCTGGCTTTATTCCTGCTCGCCGATGTGATTCCTTTCATGGCAACGCTACCGGCACCGGCACGTCTGGCCATCGCTCTGGTGGGGGCCGCCATCCTGGTTTCGCGTTCACCTTCGTCGGCCATAGCTGTCATCAATGAACTGCGAGCGACCGGTCCCTTCACTCGCCTGGTCCTGGGGGTGACCATTACCATGGACGTGGTCGTCATCCTCGTTTTTGCCATCAGTTCCTCGGTCGCCGATGCACTTCTGGACCAGTTGGGTTTCCGGTTGGGCCTGGTTCTTCTGGTTATTGCAGAAATCGTTTTGGCTGCGGGTCTGGGAGTGGTTCTGGGTAAGATTGTCGCCCGCGTTTCACCGATTCCCGCTAATGGTATCTTCAAAGGTATCTTGCTGCTGGCCTGCAATTACCTGGCCTTCCCTTTTTCTTCCTGGCTGCATCACTGGTCCCGCGACTCCTGGCCAGTGGAAATATTCCTGGAGCCGCTTCTGGTGTGCATGGTAGCGGGATTCGTCGTGACCAACTTCAGCCAGCGCCGCACCGAGTTGCATCCGGTGCTGGATCTGGTCGGTCAGCCGGTATACGTGGTTTTCTTCACTTTGGCCGGTGCATCGCTGGCCTTTGGCACCCTTGTTCAAACCTGGCACATCGCCCTGCTGCTTTTCGCCGTCCGCCTGGCTGCCATCACGATGGGGTCGTTGGTGGGCGGCGCAGCGGCTGGAGAGCCATGGAGGCTCAACCGCATCAGCTGGATGGGTTTTGTGACCCAGGCTGGAATCGGGCTGGGACTGGCACGTGAGGTGGCTGCTGAGTTCCCCGAATGGGGAGATCTTCTAGCAGCCATGCTGATCGCCGTGATCATTCTCAACGAACTGGTGGGACCACCGCTCTTCAAGTGGGCCCTTCACATGGCTGGTGAATCGCACGTAAGGGCCGGACGTCGTGATCTTCGGGGTGTACCCGTCGCCTATATTTTCGGACTGGAAGGACAGTCTCTGGCACTGGCCCGCCAGCTCAACGCCCACGGCTGGATGGTTCATATCGTCACCCGAAAGACGGAACCCCTCGACGTGGCTTCAAACGGGGAGATCGAGATCGTCCCCGTACCGGACCTGCGCCCCGCTTCTCTGGAGAAAGTTGGAGCAGGAAAAGCTCAGGCTTTTGTCGCCCTGATGCGGAACGAGCAAAATCTGGAAATCTGTCAGGCCGCCTACGAGCGATTCGGGACACAGTGCGTCATCGTGCGATCCCAGGACCGGTCTTATTGGGAGCGCTACCGGGTTCTAGGAGCGACCATTCTTGATCCTGGTCTGGCCATGGTGAACCTGCTCGACCATTTCGTCCGCTCGCCGGCGGCGGCGGCACTACTCCTGGGCATGGAAAGGGGACAGGACGTCGTCGAGCTGGTCGTCTCCGATCCCAACCTGCACGGCACAGCCCTCAGGCATCTGCAACTTCCGGTGGATACGCTGGTCCTCAGTGTGTTTAGAAACCGCGTCACTCATCTGCCACGGTTACACACGCCTGCAGATGGGTGACCACGTCACCATCGTCGGTTCCGAATCCTCCCTCGAAAAAGTCCAACTCCGGTTTTCTGGCTAAGTGACACTCGGGGCAGGTCGGCGCTTTCTTCGCTGCGGTTGAGATAATGAATAATCCGGATTTTATTGCAAATAATCATTGACTCTGCAATTTTTCCTCTGATAGTTTAGGCGCCATGAAAAAAACGGAGTTAGGATTCCTCCCCCTATTGTTGGCCTTGCTGGTCATCACTTCCGCAGTTTTGCTGGCATACGCCTATCTTCAGTCTTCAGTCGGTGATCGTCAGGCAAGAGCCAGAAGTTTGGAAGGAACTGAGATGGTGGAAGAAGCAATGGCGGAATACAAGAATCTGGTTCAGTTTCTTGGCACTATGTCCGTGCTGAAGAGCCACTTTGAAGATGAGTATTCCGATGCCATGATTGCTCAGTTGAGACTCTTGTACAAGATGGAAAAATATGACGAGGCAGCTGAGTTAAGTGACATCTGCGTTCAAGAGGGCATCAACGACATCGCAGCAGTGTACTTCTGGAGCGGCAATGCCTTTTTTGGGAAGGGAGTGAACGAACAGAATCCGCAGGATGCCTTCGCCTGGTTTCATCGAGCCCAGGAGCAGTATCGAGCAGGATTGGAAAAAGACACTGAGCAGAGATGGAGCATCCGATTCAATTACGAGTTACTGAGGACAGCTATCGAGCAAGCGGAACAAGATGAAGAGGAGCAACCCATAAAGCTGCTGCGGCCCGAAGATATACAGCAGGGCGATACCAAGGTAGCAGGATAAAATCAGTGTCCTTTGTTGCTCCAAAATACTTAAACCTGCTGTTCTTATTGCCTTTGGCCGTCTTCCTTGTCTGGATCGTTTTTCAATACATAGAAAAAGTGAGACTCCAATTCCGGATGGAGCAGGTGGCACAGCTGGGCCATGTCTCAAGCAAATTCCGTTATTTTCGGTTGGCCTCTTTGTTTGTTCTGGGAGCTGGAAGTTTAATCCTGGCCGTATCCGAGCCCCACATCGAGCTCAGGAGACAGGAAAACATCTATCGAAAGGTCAATGTCGTTTTTCTTCTGGACATCTCCCTATCTATGAGGGCAAGGGATATCCTCCCCTCGCGAATCGAAAGGGCGCGTGATGAGATTCAGAACTTTATCCTGCATCGAGGCGAAAACATCGGTCAAATAGGCCTTGTCGGTTTTGCTGGATCGAGTTTGATACTTTCCTATCTGACCGAGGATCCCGCGAACATTCTTTTTTACCTGGACTACCTGGAGTCGGACTGGCGACCGAGTTTCGGAACCGATATTGGTGGCGCTTTCAAGAACGGACTTGTGCTTTTGGAAAAGGAGCAGGAGTATGACGAGTCACTTCGACCCCAGGATATAACCTTCATATTAATTTCTGACGGAGAGGACCATGGAGAGGAACTGCGGGACGCCGTACAAAGGGCCGCTTTTTTGGGCCTACGCACTTATTGTGTCGGTCTAGGAACACAACTTGGGGGGTATATTCCTATCGGGGAGAGGGATGGGCACACGGTTTTTCTTGTAGATGAGCAAGGTGATAGGGTGCTGGCCAACTTCGATGAAGGCACCTTGCGCTGGGTGGCCGGAGCCACAGGAGGTCGCTACTATCGATCGGAGACCGGCACAGAATTGTATGAGAACCTGAATGATATTCTCTGGAACGAAAGAAGGGTGATTGGTACTCGACCCGTAACCGATAAGATCCCCCTGTACTATTACCTTGTTGCCACCGGATTTTCCGCGTTGGCGATCTTTTTTGTTGATTGACCCAGCTCCGGCTGCGCCCTTAGAATAACTTCTTTCACATCAGACTCATGACCAAAGAACAAACCTTAAAGCTTCTCAAAGAGATCGAGAGAGAGATCAACCAGATCATCATCGGACAGGAGCGGATGGTTCGCGATCTCCTAGTCGGTCTTTTCACCGAGATCCCCTATTCCTTTAAAAAGGATGCGTCCGAGAACGGTCATCGCGGGGGTTGTGCCCATGTTCTGCTGGAAGGAGTCCCCGGAGTGGCCAAAACGCTGGCGGTGGTGGCTATTTCAAGCGTGGTCCACGCCAATTTTCAGCGTATCCAGCTCACTCCCGATCTTCTACCTGCAGATATTGTGGGGACGCGCATTTTTGATCCCTCCAAGGGGACTTTCGGAGTTGAGCACGGACCCATATTTACCAACATCTTACTGGCGGATGAAATCAACCGGGCCACCCCGAAAACGCAAAGCGCCCTGCTGGAAGCGATGCAGGAGCGCCAGGTCACATTGGGAGATAACACCTTCAAGCTGGATGATCCCTTCTGGGTGCTGGCCACTCAAAATCCTGTCGAGCAGGAAGGGGTTTATATCTTGCCAGAGGCCCAGAAAGACCGATTCTCCATGATGCTAAGGGTGGTCTACCCGGAGCATGGTGATGAGTTAACGATGTTGAAGACCGATATGGGCAAGATTGAGCTGAAACCTTTGATAGAGCCGAAGGCGGTCATTGAGATTAGAGAATTAATCCGAGAGACCTATGTCGATGACCGGTTGAGGGAATATGTTGTCCGGCTGGGAAGAGCGACCCGGGCTCCGGGGGATTTCGGACTCGACAACCTCAAGAATGCCATTACCGTGGGAATCTCACCGCGAGCATACCACCACCTGCTTTCTCTTTCCAAAACAGTGGCTTTTTTCCATGAGCGGGACTATGTGATGCCTTCCGATGTCAAGGAAATTGCGATTCCAGCTCTTCGGCACCGGATTATTCGAAGTGTTCAAGCGGAGGCCGCCAAGATGTCCACCGACGAGATCCTTGCGGCGATCCTCGAACAAGTTCCTATCCCTTGAAAAATCCCGGCTAGAAATCAAATGAGCGGGTGAACTTGACCAGAACGGCCCGGTCACTGAATGCAGGATTGAGCTGGTTGCGAACGTCCCTGTAAACAATGAAGAGATCGTCTCCTGGCCGATAAATGTAGTTCAAACGGAAATTGATCCCTTTTACTTGAGCCTTGTGGTTGTATTGAAGGACGGTACTGGTGATGAGACTCGTGCTCAAGGAGTAGTTCACAGCCAGGTTAATGATATGACTGTAAAACTGCTGTTCAGGCAGCCAGATGTTCTGGAAATCGTAGTCCAGCTCCAGGATCAGGGAAGGGAAGGGTTTCCACTGTGGTCTGAACAGCCAGGAGTGTCTTGTCCCACCGAAGTAGCTTCCCTGGAAAGTGTAACGGATGCTTCCGGCCAGGGGGCGTGAAGGATCGCCTGAGTAGGTAAACGAATAGCTCACCCCCTTATAGTCACCCGGGGGAATGAAGACTCCCGGAACCAGCTGAAGCGGTCTGGACAGACGATCAAACTTGGTGTGGGGCCCAATGCGCACGCTGTCGCCACTTTCGAACACAAACACTATCGGATAATGGGCAACTTTCTGTTCCACCACATTTTCCATATTAGTGAAGTATTCGTAGAAGGCTCGTAGCTGGATTTGGCGAAGCCAGCTGATGTTGGGTCTGGGTTTATAGCCGATATCGGCGATGGTCTTGCGGCTGTTTGGGCGCCGCGTAAAACCCATCTCCGTGCTGAAACCGGGCTCCAAGGTGAGATGGCCTGCACCGAGATCCCACAAGTCTGTTCTCCAATAGCCTTTGACATGGTAGGCATCTTGGTCTTCGTCGACAGCCGTTGTGTCCGAACGGACGAAAAAGCCTTCAACGGCCAAATTGTTAAAGAAAACCAGGCGAGTATCGACTCCTGCGGTCCGATTGAAACTTCCACCGCCAGAGCGGTTGGTAAAAATGCCTCCTACGCTGGAACGTGAAAACAGATCCTGTCGCACCCGCAGCACGCTGTAGTTGTTGCCGTCTATCCCCCCTTCCTCCTGCGTTTGCATGTTCAGTGCGCCGATGGATAAAGCGCCGGCCCTTCCCGTAAGTTTGGCTCCTCCCAGGATAGGGATCCTCGAACTGTCCTCAGGAGAAAGACCGATTCGCCGGCTGAAGAAGTCCTGAAACGTGGTTGAAAATCGGGACTCCTCCGTACGCGCGCTGAAATCGAAAAAGCCGGCTCCCTCCAGAAAGAACTCTCTTTTTTTCGGGAAAAAGAGCTGATTGCGAGGAGTGGAGAAGTTGGCCTGCTGAGAGTCTATCTCAACCTCTCCGAAGTCCGTGTTCAAGGTCAGATCAGCGGTGAGGGTGGGGGTCATTCTCCATTTCAAGTCGTCGATCCCGGCGTCTGAACGATTGTCCCATCCAGCCTCGCCTTTTTGGCCAGCTCCGCCCACGAGATAGCCCTTCACGCGCCCGCGGTGACCCAATTCATGGTCCTCTAACCCTACCAGATGGCCGGCGCGGGAAACCTCCTCAAATCGAAAGTCCCGTTCCCACGAATTCCAGAAAACAAATTCATTCTTGCGGCGGATCACACGCTGGAATTCAAGCCCGATTTGAGTATCCGAGGCCCTCAGCCGGAGTATTTTGAAGGGGATCTCGACTTCCGCACTCCAGCCCTCATCGTTCACATGCGAAACCACTCTCCACGCCTCATCCCAGTCTTCATTGGTCTCCTCTCCTTCGTTGATGATGAGGGCGTCATATTGGGTTCCCCGGGGATTAGTGGCAAAAAGGAAGGCATTTCAATGATCGTGAAAGGAGTCTAGTAGAATCCAAATGCTATCGTCTTTGCTCAGGTTCCCGTCTCGCCGCAATTCTGTGGCAACAATCTCGGCTGGCTAGGAATCGAGACAAACGATGCCAAAAAAGAGACGGTCCTCGGTATAGACCACCTTCACATAGGTGGCTTCCGAGCCCTCCCGACCTTCCGTCGGTTCTTTCTGCCTGAACGGTTCAGCACGAGGGGCAGGTCCCCAGATGGCCTCGTCCAAGACGCCGTCCAGAACCGGCTTCTCCCCGGCGGCGCGAACCGCCCGCAGCTCACGCTCATCCCTCTCCTGGGGAGAGGAAAACAGGGGAGGCCACACTCCGGCAATGACCCAGGCCAGCAGGACAGCCCGGTTGCAAAGGTTCCATCTCATCGGTCGTCATGTTACCCTAGTTTCAGAGAGTCGCAAACGCCCAGTCGTCAGCTGTCCTCCTTAAACATCCGATTCCTGTCAGAGAAGGCTCCTTTCGAGCAGCACTATCGGCTCTGGAGAGGCAAATTTTCGGATCTGGTCCAAATTTTTGGATCGCCCGGGTGTTCTGCGCTAAGCACCTTAAATACAATAGGTTAGCGAATCTTTTATAGGCTGAGATCAGCCAGCAGATCCAAACTTTTGAACTTTTGAGCCACTGTCGGTGGGTTGTCATTCAAGAGATCCCCTGTGGAATCAATAAGTTGTAAGGAATCTACCGTTTATGGAACCTGTCTTGCTTATACTGTCTTGAATTTACACATGACCATGTCGGTTGGGAAAGACGAGGAAGTGGATTTCTCGAAACTGAGGGAGTGGGAAGGCTGCAGCGCAGTTGTCACCTTCAACGGTGTCTTTAGCAAAAGTCACAGAATTTGAAGCAGGGAGAAAGTTCTTGCAGAAAGCATTAGCAGGTCGTATACTGCTCTGAACTTAACCAAGGTATCGAATTGAGTCAACTCGACAATAGAGATACGATCCATCAAGCAATTTTTCGAAAATGATTCCGAATGGGGAGGAAAAACGATGAAAAAGAGCTATTGCAGCATATCTATTTTGTTTGTGGCATTGGTTTTCTGCATGGCCACACTGGGAGCCCAAAATGTGGGTTCGATTTTGGGCAGCGTGACCGATGCAACCGGTGCCGTGTTGCCCGGTGTTGAAATCGAGCTTCAGAACGTGAACACGGGAGCCACTCGCGTGGTGGTGACCGATGACGAGGGGAGCTATCGAGCACGGAATCTCAGTCTGGGAACCTATCGGGTTTCAGCCAGCCTGCCGGGTTTTCAAACGGCCGTCCGGAGCGACATTGTACTGACGATTGGTCGAGAGGCGGTTCTTAACTTGCAATTGGCCATCGGAGAGATCAGCGAGCAGGTGGAAGTGACGGGCGATGCGCCCCTGGTTGAGACGACCAGCTCCCAGTTGTCTGCGCTGGTTGACCGACAGCAGATCGCGGATCTGCCCTTGAACACGCGCGACTTCGCCGGACTCATCGAGTTGCAAGCGGGAACGACCAACTACAGAAGCAATGAGGGCGACCTCTCCCTGGGCATGGGTGCCCGGATATCGGTCAGCGGGGCCCGACCCAATGCCAGTAGTTTCTCGCTGGACGGAACGGACATCACCAACCCAATCGGACTGCTGCCGTCTGGTGTGTCGGGATCGCAACTGGGGATCGAAGCGGTGCGCGAATTCAAGCTGTTGACCAGCAATTACACCGCAGAGCACGGGAGAGCCGGCGGAGCCGCCATTGTCGCCGTCAGCCAATCAGGCACCAATGCGTTTCACGGATCGCTCTACGAATACCACCGCAACGACAATCTGGATGCCCGAGAGTTCTTTGTTGGTGAGAAGGAGGAGTACAAGCAGAACCAGTTCGGCTTTAGCCTGGGGGGACCGATTGCCAGAGACCAGCTGTTCTTTTTTGTCAGTTATGAGGGCCTGAGGGAAACCCGTCCGCGCACGTTTAATTCCGATGTTCCGACTGAGGCGGTCCGCCAGGGCATCCTTCCCGATCCCAGTATTGTCATCGATCCGGTTGTGCTGCCCTATGTGAATCTCTATCCGCTGCCCAACGGAGTGGAAGCAGCTGATGGGTGGAGTGCGGCGCACCACCGCACGGATACACGCACCACAAATCAGGATTACCTCGCCGTGCGGATGGACTACGAGGTTGGCAACCACTCCTTTTTCGGCCGCTACACTCTGGATGACTCCGCGCAGACGAATCCAACCAACTTTGAGATGTATATTCGTCAGGGAACCGTTCGCAACCAGTACGTTTCCCTCGAAGGAAGAAGCGTTTTGTCCCCGCGCTTTCTGAATACGGCGCGGATCGGGTTTGCGCGCAATTATCTCTTCGACGTTCTTGAAGACGGGCCTAATGTTCCCGACCCATCCCTGAGTTTCCTCTCGGGAAGGCCTTTTGGAGGGATCTCCGGGCTGGATGACATCTCCTCGCTGCAAGGCTGGTCGGGCTTCAACCAAAGACTGGTCAACGGGGACAGCTATCAGTTTAACGACGATATGACCTATGACCTGGGCTCCCACAGCCTGAAGTTTGGAGCAGGGACGACATATCATATCTTTGACAAGAACAACCTTGGCCGCTGGGGCGGGAGCTGGCAATATCGCGGCTTCGATGACTTTCTTGAGAACGGGTCACCTTCGCGTTTTCGACTGGCGCTGGCTGAGGCCGATCCCTTCCGGACCTACATCAGTTGGCTGACTCGCTTCTATATTCAGGATGATTTTCAAGTCCGACCCAATCTGACCTTGAATATCGGTCTTCGTTACGAATACGTCACCGTCCCGTCAGAAAGATATGGTCGAATGGCCAATGTGATCCATTTCAGAGATCCTACATCGACGGTGGGTCCGAACATCTTTAAGAATCCTTCGGGAGATGATTTTGCGCCGCGGATTGGACTGGCCTGGGATCCCACGGGTTCAGGGAATTATTCCATTCGGGCCGGCTTTGGTGTGTTTCACGACCCCATCATCGTCAAGCAGCTTTTTGTCCCCCTGGACCGGGTGCCACCCTTTTGGGCGGAGGCCGACCAGCGGAATTTTACCCCGGGGCAGTTTCCCAATGTGGATGATATCGTCGACGAACTTGCCGACGGTCCCAAGGGCATTCACTTTTTCCAGTCCGAGCCAAGCAGTCCCTACATGATGCAGTGGAGCCTGAGCCTGCAGGCACTGCTTGCCCAGAATTTAGTGTGGGAGACGGCTTACTCCGGTTCGCGGGGGGTGCACCTGAGCAACCGTGGCAGTCTGGATATACCCGAGCCTCAGTTTTGTGGCGGTACACAGTTCATTTTGGGTCAAGAAGGTCAGGACACGAGCGCACCTGCAGCCTTATGTGCGGGCAAGGCCGACGGCACCAGCTACTATCCCCCTGGTACCAACTGGATCAACCCGAGTTTCACGCGTATGCATTATTACGCCACCGGAGCTGCATCCGCCTATCACGCCTGGAAGAACACGGTGACGAAGCGGTTTGCCGACGGGCTGCAGTTTCAGACAGCCTACACCTGGTCGAAAACATTGGACAATGGATCGGCCGTGATCAGCGGCGAGCTGGCGGAAACCGCCAACATGGATCCCTGGAATATGGAGCTCGACTGGGGGTTGTCGGATTTTCACACCGCCCATACCTGGGTCACTAATTTCACCTACGATCTCCCCTTTGGTCAGAATCAGAGCGGAGTGGCAAAGGCTCTTGCGGACGGTTGGCAGGTGGCCGGCATTTTTACCCTCAGCAGCGGCATTCCCTTTAGTGCCACAGCCCACCCCGATACAGTCCATCGCGATATGGCAGAGGCTCGCCCCAACCTGGCGCCGGCGTTCGTGGGCCAGTCCCCGATCCTGTCCGGGGGCGTGCAGTGCAATGCTGACTGCCGTTATTTAGACACAGATGCCTTCACAGTGCCGGAACCCGGTTTTTACGGGAACCTGGGGCGCAACACGATTGTCGGCGATGGGTATGGAACCGCGGATTTCTCGATCCTCAAAAGCGTCTATTTCGGCGCCGATGGCAGCACGAGGGTCCAGTTCCGAGCGGAGTTTTTCAATATTGCCAACCACACCAATTTCGACCTGCCCGCCGATCGAATCTTCAGCTCGAGAGGAAGCGTTCAATCGACTGCTGGAAGGATTAACGATATAGTTTCACGCCCCCGCCAGGTCCAGTTGGCGCTGCGCATCGAGTTCTAAGATGAGTGGAAGTTTTTAGAGGCCGAATTTCGTCTCCCGGGGTTGGGTTTTCTCCCAGCGCCGGGAGATGGATATCTCGCTCATCAAGATACCTATTTCAACCACCCCAGTTTCAGGAGACCCAGCGCTAGTATCTTCAACTCACGGATAGGGTGCGGATCCTCAGCATCTACTCTACCTTTGAGGCCTGTAACCGCTCTTATGGCATCAAGTTCATCCGCAGCAGCAGGTTTTGGAAGCGAGGGTCGTCGCGGAGGGGGTCAAATGGGGATACCCTGTTTATTTTTCTCTTGCTCGGCACAGCTGAGTTGTCTACAATTGACGCAAATTCGAGGCCCTTTTGTGGGCATCGTGGCGGAGATCCGTAAGAAAGGCTAAGTTTAAAACAAGGACGATTTTCTTCGAGGGTGATCTGATGCATCTTGAACAGAGTCGCCGACAGATCCGATCGCTGATCTTTCTGGCACTGGCGCTGGGCCTTGTGGGGAGCTTCTACGTGGGCGTCACCAGGGGTTCTTCTGGTCCGGCCCTTCAGAGCAGTCAGGCTTCACAAGAACAACGGGGAGAAGAAGCTTTAGGTCAAGGCTGCACTCAGTGTCATCGGTTGGGCCCCATCATGATACAGAGAAAAACTGCTGAGCAATGGAGAGACACGATTTACTCCATGATCTCGAGAGGAGCCCAGGTGATGCCCGATGAAATCGATCCTTTGACCGTTTATCTGGCAGCCCGTTTCGGCCCTGATTCGCCGCCTCCAGTTTTCGAGAGTAGCGGCTTCCAAGCGAATACGTCCAGTACGCCTGTGGCTCTCGAAGAAGGCCTGCCCAGTGGCCCGGGAAGAGCGATCCTCTTGGGCCAGTGTGTGCAGTGCCACACACTGGAGCAAGCGGTTGCCTCACCCAGATCTGAAGCACAATGGGAGGAAACCATCACCAAGATGCTTAGCCTTGGAGCAACTTTAGGGCCGCAAGAACAGGGAAGACTGCTACAGTACTTGGCTGAGCATTTTGGACTACAGAGGTAGGAGGAGAGAAGATTGTTTCTTTCAGGAAACTGGAAACAGCCTGGTAAGACCTTTTAATCACTAAAGTGTGTTGAATCGAGGCCCCAAAGAGGGGAAGGGAGATGCTATGTCCAGAAAGATTGTAATTTCAGCTATTTTGTCGACCTCCTTGGTCTTGAGTATTCAAACCGTCAGTGGAGCTTGGAATCCGCCCTCGAACATTTCCCGGGATGAGATTTTCAAGACCTCCGATGCGGTCATGGCCAGACCCGACATCAAGTTGAACGTTTGGGAGGACGTTTTCCGTATCCGGGTTGTGGAAATGGATTGGGATATCGGAGCCATGGTCTATGAGTCCCAGGACACTTCGAAGATTCCAGTGGGACCGGACGGAAACAAGGCCGGTGTTTTCCTGCTCCACGGGGGCTCGGGAGATCACCGCTCCAGAGACACCGTAGCTCGACTGCTGGCTGGGAAATTCGGTTTTAAGGTGGTGAGCATGACCTATCCGGGTCGGCTCTATCTATTGGACCCCAGTCGAGACTGGCCGGGGGACACCGTGAATCCCGACGGTACGGTGCGACTGCCTATATGGAACAAGGACAAACTGATCACCCATGACCAGTATGAGGTGAAGGAAGACAAATCGATGATGGAACGATATGGCACCATCATCTTGGCCTGCGCTAAGGAGGGGACGGAATTTTATCATCGGATGGCAGGTTGGCCGGTGGCCTTTGAGGAGGGAGCCAGAGACCTCATGCGACGGCACCTGCCTGTGGGCGAGTACTCTATCTATATCCACGGCCATTCGACGGGAGGACCCTTTTCTTTCATGCTCACCCAGCGAGTTCCCAACATCGTCGGAGTCATGGGCCTGGAGAATTCTCCCTTTGGCTACATTTACTCACAACTGGTTGACGCCACTTGGAACATTCCCTTCAGCTGCCTGAAAATACGCACCTGGCGCGATACCGCTCGCTCCGCTGGAATAGAAGCAGCCGAGAAGAGGGATCCGATGGAGATTCTAAACCACCTGACCATGTTAATGGAGGAAGTCTACGAGGACTGGGAGCAAGGCACCAACCTGCCCCAGTTCAAGGCCGAGTATCCGATCCACTTAAATGGTGTCGAGTCCCTGGCCGGAGCGGCCCAGGTGATGGCCGGGCGCTTGAACCTGAGCGCTGGGGAGAGGAACGATTTGGTCCGCCAGTACAAAGGCTATACCCGGGAGCTGACGGGAGAAGGGGTCAAGCCCGTGCCGCCGGTGCTCCTGAGCATCTCAGGAACCAGCCGCGATCACACCCTGGAGAAATACAACCGAATTGTTCTTCCCATGTTTGCGGCCATGGAGCCGGCTCCCAAGACCCATTTGACCCAGTTCGGCGCCGGAGTCCACGGCTATGAAAGACCAGAACCGGGTCTGCCCAAGGGAATCGCGCCCGCTGTCTTCCAATTATTTTACGACGCCCTCATGGGCGGATACTACGAGGAGTACGCCCGCCAGTGGGCGGGAAAGTAGCCCGGGAGCCGATCCACTTCTCAAACACGAGAAGGGCTCAACGCCGCCTGGCCATGGTAGCCGGGTCAGGCGAGGTAAGGAGAGGATCATGAGAAAAGTTTTTCTTGTCTTTCTGTCCTCGTGTGTCCTGGTCCCCTGGGTCCCCAGTCTCTCCGCGCAGCAAAGTGAACCAGCCATCCAACAAGAGGTTGTGAGTCTGCGGGCTGAGGACGGAGGCGCTTCCTGGGGTATTCTCTACACTCCGGCCGACAGGATGCCTGAAACCGCCGTCTTGACTATGCATCCTCGAGGCGACCGATCTCGAGGCTACTTTCTCCCTCTGCTGGCCAAATCTGGCTTTGCCGCCTTCGGGCACAACAACCGCTACCTCAATAACGACACTGACGGAATCCATGAGGAGATGCTTCTGGACATCGCAGCGGGCATTCGATTTCTGAGAGGCCGCGGCTACCAGAAAATGGTCCTTTTTGGTACCAGCGGCGGAGGCCCGCTGATGGCCGTCTATCAAGCTCAAGCCGTGACCTCATCTCCCGGACGAGCCAGCAGCACACCGGCGGGAGATCCTCCTGATCTCAATGAATTCGATCTTCCAGCCGCCGACGGACTTCTGACCACCATTCCCCATTTAGGGGAAGGACCCATTTTGGAAACTCGGATTGATCCTTCCCTGATGGACGAAGGAGACCCGCTCTCCATTGATTCGTCGCTAGACATGTACAACCCGGCCAACGGATTTCGCATGCCTCCGGAAAGGACCACCTACTCAGCGGAGTTCATAGCCCGCTACCGGGCTGCTCAAAAAAGGCGAATGGAAGGCCTGGACCGTTGGGCACGGGCTCTGATCCTGGAGCAGGAGCACTACCAGAATGTGATGCAGCAGCCTGAGTTCAAAAAGCTGCCCAGCCCGCAGCAGCAGTGGATCGAGCGCAATGCGCTGACCCAACGGATGATGACCATCTACCGGACGTGGGCGGATCTGCGCTACATGGATCTGGCCATAGATCCCTCTGACCGGATAATGGGTAACAACGCCGGAACCACACCCTGGCTTGCCAACTACTCCCAATCCCCCACCCCGGGTTACATCAGTCCGCGAGCTTTTCTCAGCAGCCGTTCGAGTCACTCCTCTCACGCCTCGATGCTCAAAAACATCGCCAAGGTCCAGGTTCCCACCTTGATCGTTCAAGGGACCGCTATGCGGGCCATTTACCCGAGCGATACCAAGGCCATTCTGGAAGCGGCAGGTGCCACAGACAAGAAACTGGTTTGGATAGAAGGCGGGGACGTTAGTTTCCGGCCTTCCGGACCCAAGGCCGGAAAAGGTGATCAGCGCCAGCAGCAGATCGATGCAGTCCTATCGTGGATGCTGGAGAGATTTCCCCACTGAGTATCTGAGAAAGTAGAAAGAGTTCGGGAACTCTCCAGACCCTGCAGAAGTCTCCGAAGTTCAGTCGTCCCTAAAAGCCAAGAACAGATGCATCCCACGGCGGACGGCTCGAATCACCGCTCGTGCCCGGACTGGATCCCCTCCCAGCTCGAAATCCTCCTCCGGATTCCAGCCGTCAGATGGGCTTTTCCCCTCCAGTTGCGTCCAGAAAGGCTCTGAGTTCGACAGCCCAACTGCTTCATTTGCAGGAACCAGAACCTTCCTAACCGACCCATCCAGCTTGTAAGCGACCACCAGGTCAATCGTGCCTTCAGGACTGCTCGCGTCCACCATCAGAACGGCTCCAATCGAACTGATCTTGTTGGTTTGATCGTCTATGACAAGTGCCACGGAGACGGTCAATTGCTGGTCCACCTCCTGAACCTTGTCGCCGGAAGCTTGTTCCACCTGGAGTATTTCCTGCTGAGTCAAACGTTTCTGACGCTCCACGAAAGCATCAGCCTCGGGAAAGAGTTTTTTCAGGATATCCGGTGAAAGGGTGGTGTCATGTCCCAACGTCGAAGCTGTGATGAACAGAACAATCCAAAACCCCAGAAGTCTCTTCATAGCCTCACCCTTTCACGGTCGTAAACACCTGCAAAAAAAACGCTTGCCACCTTCCATGATCACTTATATACTGCCTCGACGTGAAGTTCTCAATGACTGATTGCTTTTGATGGTCCGCTGGGAAGGAGATAACTCATAGCGGTGCTGGTTCAGCGGGCCGCAGAGAGTAGGAAAGCAAAAACTCTAGTGACAGAGCGTAAATGGCTCACGTTCTTAGAGATAGCGGTAAGTCTTCTTTTGCTTTCGAATCCCTTGTGGGGGATACAGTCTGAGAAACCAACAATTTCTCTGCACGATGTCTCGGCAGTTTTCGGAGAGCAGGTCATTGTCCCCCTTGAGGTGTCTGGCCTGGAGGAAGAAGCGGTTGTGCACCTGGCGGTTAAAGTGCAGTTTTCAGGAGATATCCTAAATTTTGTGGAAGCGCAGGCAGCAGTGCCAAACAGCAAACTTTCTCTGGTGGCAAGCGTCGAATCTGAAGGTAGCGGTGGAAAGCCGGCTACTCTTTCCATTGAAACGGACTCAAGCCAACCGATCTTGCCAGGAGAAGTAATGAAACTGGTTTTTGATATCTCCGACCGGATGTTCGAGAATCAAAACTTGGTGGTGTCGATTTTGGAAGCTTCCTTGGAAAAAGCCGGCGGAGAGGAGCTTCAGGAGCTGGAACTCCAAGACGGTAATGTGTCGATCGTGATTCCTCTCTTCACCTGTCTCTTTTATATGCACTGAAGACGGCTACTGCGCCTCTGAACACCAGTGCCTGGGAAGCGTGTTTCGGTTCTTTATCGGATTGGGTTGTCATGGGTGACTCGACTTTGATCGTTTAAATGAGGCGTTGAGTGATTGTTCAATGATTCCAAGTAATGTCGAAGAAAATCTGTATTACATTGAGCTCTTTACGAGAAAGAAGATTCGTAACCCTTTGGTGGGAAACCATATCAGTTTACTCAAGGGACACGGCTACGATTTCTGGGACCACAAAAAGTACGAGTTTGGTGACGACACCCGCAAGATTGATTGGAATGCGACGGCGAGAATGGGCTATACCCTCATCAAGAATACCCATGAGGAGAAGGACATCGACATCTTCGTGGTAGCGGATCTATCCGGCTCTATGAATATGGTGACAGGGGCCCGTTCCAAAAAAGAGCTTTTGTTGTACATCACGGCCATGTTAGCCTATTCTGCTTTGGCCGATCAGATGCGGATCGGCTTTCTGGGGTTTACGGATCAGGTCGAAATTGAGATAGCCCCGAAAAAGGGAAGGGCGCACTTGTGGACCATATTGGGCCAGTTGTGGGATTTCACACCCTCTCAGCATAAGAAAACCCGCATACTCCCAGCCTTGGAGCGGCTACGCCAGTGTTTGAGTAGGATGGCTATCGTTTGTCTGATCTCGGATTTCCTCTTTCAAGAAAACATGTTCGAGGCAATCGTCTTCAAGCACATCGCTTCCAAGAATGACTTGATTCCCGTTCTTCTCAGCGACCCCTTTGAGACGAAGCTTCCCCAGGGACGGGGTTATCTTCGGTTTCGGGATCTGGAGTCAGGCCGCCAACAATGTGTTCGTCTGTCTAAAAAGAACCGGCTCCTCTACAGTGAGCATCTGAGGAAACAACGTCGGGACCTGATTGACCAATTTTATCAATATGGTTTAGACTTCCAGGAGATCCAGACGAATGAGCCTTTTTTTGAATTACTCTATAGTTTGTTTTTGATAAGGAAAAGATGATGCGAAATGAACTGATCGTTGTGTTTCTGCTTGCGGGTATGAGCCTTTCCTTGAGCGCCCAGACCGAGATCGCCCCACCTGACGTCGGCTACGAGACAGATGTCAGCCAGACATCGGTGTGGCCCGGGGATCGGATTCACTACCGGATTACCCTGACGGTTAAGAAGGATTTGCAAGTCAATCTGGAGGACTTTGACGAGCAGAATGTCAGCTTCGAGCCCTTCCATCTGATTGAAATGCAGCAAACCAGAGAGGAAGTGGGGGAGCAGCTCCGATATGTCTTCGATTACCTGTTGGCGAACTACGAAATTGGTGACAAACAGGTGGAAATTCCTGGCTTGACTTTTCGCTACGAAAAGCCCGGTCCAACGGAAGCCAACGCACCCACCACTGAGGGAATGCAGATCCCCCCGTTGCCCATGTCAATTCGAAGTACACTGAATCAGCCGGTCGAAATGGCATGGATTAAGGAGTCACTGCTCCTCTCCGAAGCCCCTGAACGAAGCTGGGTGCCCCTGGTGGCCGGCCTGGCTGGTTTGCTGGTGAGCTGCCTGCCACTGGGAGCGTGGGTGTGGAGAAAGGTGCCCGAGTGGCAGGCAAGGCGACAACAGTTGGGTCGGAAACAGTTCTTAGAGCAGTGCTTGGGCTCGTTGGATCGGTTAGAAAAGAGTCTGGGCAGCAACGGTGTGGAGATCAAAGATCAGTACTGGGCCCTGGAGGAGGTGGTGGGAAAGTACATCGATTATTTCTGGGAGATACCCACCCAAGGTCTGATCCAAGCAGAGTTGAGTGGCAAGCTGAATCAAGGGAAGCTCCTCCCTGGGCAAAGCGCAGTTCTGGCCGGAGTTTTCGAACATGGGCAGAGCTGCCGCTATGCACCAGACAATAGCTCCGGGTGGGAAGACGCCTTCCGGCAGGATGTGCAGGAAATAAAAAAACTGTGTGTATAAAAGATCGTGCAATTTGCTCAATTTGATCTCCTATACAAAGTTCTGATCCCAGTCTTTCTCTTGCTGGCACTCATCCTGTGGAGAAAGAGAAAGCACTACTTGGCCCACAGCCTGGTGGATCAGCCGATCATGCCTTCCCTGAAGCCCTCTGCTCTCAGGTTTCTTCCCCGCATTTTTTTTGCTCTTGGGCTGCTGGGCGTCGGAATTGCCCTGATGGAGCCCCGTATTACCTTCAAGGAGGGCATCACGCAGCTGGAAGGACTCGATATTGTTCTGGTAGTGGATCTCTCCTCCAGCATGCAAGAGGTGATGGGGGGATGGGAAGAACATCGTGAACTGTACGATATGCGAGCGAGGGGAACTGCAGGGGGAAGTCAAATGCCCATGCCTGAGACTCGTATGGAGGCAGTACAGAATGCCCTATTCGATTTCGTGGCAATAAGGAAGAGTGATCGATTGGCTTTGGTCACTTTTTCGGAAAATAGTTATGTGGTCAGTCCCTTGACCACTGATCGTGCTTATCTGGAAAAGTATATTCTAATGGCAGATCCAGCCATCCTGATCGGTGAAGGAATGACGGCGATTGGAGAAGGCATCAATACGGCGATCGATTTGTTTCGGCGCGAGGAGGATCCAGAAACCAAGAACAAGGTGGTTGTCGTCTTCAGCGATGGTGAGCACAATTATGGAAGAGATCCGGTCGAGGCGCTTGGCGAGGCCCGCTTCTATGGGTATCGTGTTTACTTAATTGGGGTGGAACTGGGAGAGGAGATCACTCGAAAAGAGAAGGTGCAGACGCTCATTCAGGCGATCAGGGACTCAGGAGGCCAGTATTTCGACGCCCGAAACCAAAGTCAACTCGAGCTTGCTTATAAAACCATCGACGAGATTGAAAAAGGGGTGTTTGTACAGCGGACCCTGGAGACCAACGTTCCCTACTATCAGGTTTTTCTCTTCCCATCCCTGGCCCTGCTTTTCGTGGGTCTTGCCCTCAATTCCGTTCCCTATTTCATTGAAATCAGTTAGCTTCGAAAGCACCGAGGCCGTAAGATCAAAGGGCGCTCCCGGTGTGGCCCAGTCGTGCGATCATCACAGGAAGCAGAAAGGTAGCGGGAATCAAACCATGAGCACCAGAGCACTGCACTATGTAGCGATCGTTTTACTTTTTGTCTCGGCTTCTGCCCGGGCCGGGCTTCCTAGCTGGCCTTTCGATGTTACGGACTTGAGCGACCAGGATGAGTGTACGTCTTCAGCGAGAATGGGACATTTGGGGTTCCAAGCTAAGAGACAGTGGGAACCGATGCTGATCGGGCTAGTTCAGCATTGATCGCCTGCCGACGGGCAAGGGTGACTCCTTTCAATCTTCTCCTTTTTGTGTGGATGGAATCTCGTCTTGCGAAGTACATGTCATCGGGTGTGACGTTACCCAGGGCCTCGTGATAGCGCCTGGAGTTGTAGTAGTCGATAAAGACCGCGATTTCTCGCTCCAACTCCTCGGGTGTCTCCCAGACCATTAGGTTGATGCGTTCCTTGCAGGAACGATGGTAGCGTTCGATCTTCCCGTTGGTCTGGGGATGATAGGGTGAGGCCAGGATGTGGCCCAGTCCCTTGGTCTCCAGATACTGACCAAAGTCTTTGGAGATCAAAGCCGGTCCGCGGTCTGTCACCAGCCGGGGCCGATCAGACAACGGAGCCTGTTCCACACCCGTTCTCTCACAAGCCGCCTCGACCACCTGGCTGAAGTCTCCAGCACGCATGGCCGTGTGAAGTCCCCAGGCCAGGATCCTCCGGCTAAAGTCATCCAGTACTGAGATCAGATAGTACCAGCCCCAGTTCTTGACCAGAAGATAGGTCGCATCCGTTTGCCACTGCTGGTTGGGTCGGGTCGTCTTGATTCGATATTCCGATTCGGCTGGAAAGCTCCGGAGTTGAACCTCCCGAATCAGCCCTTCCGCTTTCAAAATCCGGTAGACCGAGGATTCCGAGACCGTAAACCCGCACCTATCCGTCACCTGGCAGCTCACTTCTCGTGAGGACCACTCTGGAAACAGCAGCGCCATCTCCAGGATTCGGTCCCGTTCTTTGGGCAGGATCTGATTCCAAACCCGTCCTGATCCTGGGGGACGGTCCCGCAAGCCTGCCAACCCCCTCTTTCGAAAGTGGTGTCTCCAGCGATAGTAGGTCGAGCGGGGGATCTCGAGTTGATCCAGCACCTCCCGGACCGGTAACTCGGAGGCCTCCACTGTCCTTAAAACTTCCAGCTTGTGCTCGCTGAGCATCCTCTGATACCTCCTTCGCCTTACAGGCCCAAACTTTTTTTAGCTTTTGGTTCTCCACTACCGTCTCGGCCACCGCCTTCTTCAAGGCCTCATTCTCCTCCTTCAAGCGACGCACCTCACCGGAAGTCGCATTCCGTTGGGTCTCCCGGGTTAGACCGTTTTTGCCCGAATCCAGGAAGGCCTTGGACCACTTGTAGTAGATCGAAGGTTGAATCCCTTCTTTGCGGCACAGTTCGGTGACGGGAATCTCTCCGCGGAGCCCCTCCAAAACGATGTGGATCTTCTCTTCGGCCGTGAATCTCCGGCGGGTGGCCCTACGGATCTGTTTGACGACGTCTGTGGTCATAGCGTTCTCCTTTTGGTTGTGCCATGACCAGCATCGGCTTGCTCTGATGGGCTGTCAAGATCAGCCCTTTGAGGGGGTGAGATCTCACCCCCTCAAACCTTCCAACTCTCTCTTAACTCTCGGCCCTATGTGTCCCACTTTCGCTGACGGGATACACCAGAAGGCTGAGGTCGGGCTGCTGTTGGCTGAGGGCCTGAAGGACTTTCTCTATTTGTTGATCCAGTGCCCCCTCTCGATTTTCAGAAGTCGGGTCTTGAGGCAGGAGGCGTAGGAGCGTCAACCTTTCCCCCTGGGTAATGTCAAAAAGGTCCTCCATTCCCCCCGTAGACCCACGATAGTGGACACTGACCTCACCCAGCTCCATGGCCAGAGCCTTCCTTTTGATCCGTTCCACTACATCATCAGGTTCCATAGAGAGGGATCTTTCTAGCCCGGATTATGCATAGGTTCTCGTCTCTGCAGTAGAGAATGCATAGTCCGGGCTAGGTGTGAACTCTCAACAGGTTGTTCAGTAAAAGGGGTTGTCCATCCGAGCCTTTTCGGTAAAGCTGATTGGAAGATTAAACCACCAGCACCGAAAGGAGAACCCGAATGGACATCCACCACAATGCCCTAACCTGCCCAAGAAGTCGAGAACTGATCATCCAACGAGTGAAAGAGCAAGGCCAATCGGTCCAGGATGTGGCCCAGTCGCTGGGTATCAGTGAGAGGACGGTCTACAAGTGGCTGGCTCGCTATCGAGCCCAAGGCCTTCTGGGTCTGCAAGACCGGTCTTGCAGACCCAGAAGGAGTCCCCGTCAAACCCCGAGGCGGGATCGGGAGGCGATCTGCCGTTTTCGCCGCCGTCGAATGGTGGCAGCCGAGATTGCCGCTCGTTTGGGTCTGGCCCGCTCCACCGTGGCCCGAATCCTCCAACAAGCCGGATGGGGACGCTTGAAGAACCTGGAGCCTGCACAGCCCACTCGTCGCTACGAGCGCGACCATCCTGGACAGTTGTTGCACTTGGACATCAAAAAACTGGGCAAGATTGCTGGCGTGGGGCATCGCATCACCGGAGATAAACGGCGCCGAGCTCGGGGAGTGGGATGGGAGTTTGTCCATGTGTGCATCGACGATGCTTCTCGATTGGCCTATGTCGAAGTCCTCTCTGACGAGCGTAAACACTCGGCCATGGCTTTTCTCGGCCGAGCCGTCCTCTGGTTCCAAGAGCGGGGCATCCGGGTGGAAGAGGTCCTGATCGATAACGGCTCCTGTTATCTCTCCCACGCTTTCCAGGGTCTTTGCAAGCAACTGGGCCTTCGCCACCTCCGCACCCGTCCTTACCGGCCTCAAACCAACGGCAAAGCAGAGCGCTTGATCCAGACTCTCCTCCGTGAGTGGGCCTACCGCTTCTCCTACCGCAGTTCAGGCCACCGTATTCGCTGGCTTCGCCCCTGGCTTCACTTCTATAATCATCACCGGAAACATCAGAGCCTGGGTGGCCTGCCTCCTATCAGCAGACTTCCCCTTCTGAACAATGTCTTGAGAATGCACAGCTAGGACAGGAGTCAGAGTGGATAGGAGAGTACGGGTTCCAGTTATTGCGGATCATCTACATGTCTGCGATATTCAATGTCTTTATCGACAACCAATGCATAGAGGATTTCACGCTCATTGTTGATGATCACAGAATTGAGATTTCCGTAGAATTGAGCCTCGGCTTGCTCGCCGAAACCTTTGACGATATAGGTTCTGGAGGGTTCCCCAGATTCATCGAGCAAAGATATGTAAAAATCATACTTGTCTTCTTCTTTAGTTCTGGTGATGGATACTCCAGCTGCCGGAGATCTCCGAACGGAAATTCTTTCCAAAGGGTCGCCCAATGAACCTGAATTTTTCGTTGCTGAGGAACAACCTATATTGAGAAACAAGACAACATTGAGAAGTAGGACGACGCCAAATAAATTCTGAGTCAGTTTTATTTTCATCTTATCCCCATGAATTCATTAGCCCATTATGCATAAGTTCTCGTCGCTGCAGTAGAGAATTCATGCATCATCCGGGCTCGGTCCGTTCAACCGGAGCAAAATGCTTATACTTCCATACTACCACCATCTGGACATAAGTTACAGGGCTCTATAAGCCTCCTTAGTGCCTCGTTTCATAGATATAGTGCTGTAACGTACTGCAGAGAGTACGTTTGCGGGGGCTTCGGGACATCCGCTTGCGGGTCGCGCGTGGCGCAACGCACTCAGGTCGGCGCTTTCGTCGATTCGTGACGAGAACCTATGCATAATCTGGGCTAGCGGGGACGGTGAACCCGAGACAAACGATCGCCTCCCTCTCTCTTAGCTTGATGAAGGGCCCACTTGGTTGCGGCAATCAACGATACGGGCGTATCCTCTTCGCTCATTTCGGCCAGACCACCCGAGAGGGTAACGGGGGGCAAAGGACGCTGGTCTGCTTGAACTATTTTGGCCTGGCAAGCCTCGCCACGCAGGCGGTCGCCGGTCTCCTCGGCAGCACGGGCATCCGTGCCTGGCAAAAGGATGAGGAACTGATCTCCGTCGTAGCGCGCAATCAATCCCTTCTCACCTATGCCTTCTCGCAGAGTCCGTGAGATTGTATAAAGGACACGGTCACCCCCTCGATGTCCATGAGAGCGGTTGTAGCTATTGAAGCCATCGATATCAAAGAGCAGTGAAGAGAGAGCCGAACCCCCCCGCTGACTTTGTCGCATTTCCTGTGCCAGTAGGGTATCCAGCCCATGACGGTTATGCAGGCCTGTAAGAACATCGATAACCGCGTAGCTCTCGAGGGGCTTTAACTGTTGAGCTGTCAAGATGAGAGAATTTCCATGGCGTAAACGCTGAGCCAGGACAAATAAGAGATTGCGAGCGACGGCGTGGCAAGAAACAACCAGAGACCACAGTGTTTTGTCGCCGAGTACGAGTAGGCGGCACTCCTGATCGGCAACGACATGGGCTGAGGTCAGCTGACCATCGATGAGAGAGAGTTCGCCGACGATCTCTCCTTGTTCCAAAACCACAATGGGATCCAACTCAAGCTCAAGGTGAATACGTAAGCGACCCGAAAGAAGGGGAATTATATACGGTAGTACCCAAGAGCCCTTATTCAAGAGCCGACTTTAATCGGTCCAACCCATTCGGCTATTAGAGGAATACGGATTTCCTCTTTGCATTGCGGACAACTCACCGTGAGCGCCCAGGTGTTGAGTTGGCTTACTCCTGGAGTTGCCCGACACTCAACATACATCGGAGACTTTTCATGGCACTTGTTTTTGCATTCGACCTGAAATCTAACAACTCTGTCTGTCACCATTTTCCCCTTTTCCTTGCGTTGAAAGATGCTAGGCGAAGCGTTGGGGCTACCCCCTCTTGTTTCGGTTGTAGTTGATAACCGCCTTTGCCAGCTTCTCAGGTGTGGCCTCGGGGATGCTCAAGTCCTCCTCAAGCTCAGCCTTGGTGGGGTGGTAGTTTCGGGGCTTGACCTTTAGGGTGGGCTTTTCCTTGTTTCTCCCACTCGCTCCGTTGTGCCTTTTCATGGTGTCGTTTCTCCTTTTAGACTCCAGCCTAGAGGATATACCACCCATCTGAATAATTCTAAGAAAAAACGTTTCATTGAAAACAATTAATAGTATACTCCTTCCTGCCAAAACACGTTGCGTGCACCCCATCGTCGGGTTGCCCGCTGAATACAACACCCTTTCTGGGGGAACAAGTGGGACTCCGCATACAGTGCGTGACGTGTTTTGGCGACTGGCCCGGCGGCCATGTCGTCCGCTCGGGGAACACAATCGCAAGGAGGATACCGCTATGAATTCAACCAGACTTATCGCAGTTGCGCTGATGGCCTTTTGCCTGCTGGCCGGATGGATCGCCGGTTCCGGTGGCCAGGCCGCCCATGCCCAGGATCCAGTTGAAACCGTCGTCGAGACGGAAGAGCCGGAGAGTGATTGCCGCTTCGAGATACCGGCTTATCACGCCAGTAAAGCCATTATCCTGCTGGATCAATGCACTGGAAGCAGCTGGTGGTTCGACGATGGGTATGACTACTCCTCCAACTCCTACGTCGGTTCCAGGACGTGGCGTACCATCGTCTCAGAATGAGATGTGGTGGATAGCGACATTCCTTCTGATGGGCTTGTTGGGCGTGTATGGATCTCCTCTAACCGCTTGGGTCAGATGGGGGGAAGGTTCTGACTTGGTACGTCAATTCGTAGGCTTTCTGGCAGCAATAGCCTGGGTTTTAGCCTTATTGATTTCTGCCATAATGGGAATAAATGCGGACCGAAAAAGGTGAAGTCAGTGGAGATCACCGTGGCCCGTTGCCTCACGTAAAAATCTATTCCAAAGGGTATTCGTTGCCTCACTAAGAATCTATCCGAAAGGGATTGCAAAAAGTGGTGGTAAAAAGCACCAACCAGAGGAGTGGCAACCCCTTGCCCAACACCCGCAGCCTGCAGCAAGAGAAAGATTTTCACATCCAGCCCGCTTCCCATCGTTTCTTCTGCTCAGGAGTCGGTTTGAGCAAAAGGCAATTCTGAAGCCAGCCGATCTGCCGTGCCAGCTGGGCCGGATTGAGCTTCTCATACTCTCGGGCCAGTTCCCGCTTGATCTTGTCCGCCACCTCAGGGGACTCGCAGATCCTCCGGTAGGGAGTTTTCGGCACATCATACTTTTTCCAGATCCGAGACCCTCGACGTTGCTTGGCCACCATCTTCATGACCGGCTTGAAAAAGTTGATCTGCAGTCGCAGCCGATCGTACAACTCGTTCACCAGCTCCTGTTCTCGCTCTCCCTCGTAGCGAGCATAACCCACGGCCCGCCGAACCACCGAATAGTTTTTCTGCTCCACATAAGGGTTGTCATTCTTGCGCGAGGGCGGGTTCGGCTGAAGCTGATCTTTTCCTGCTCACAAAAACGAATCAAGTGCTTGTTGATGAACTCGCTGCCGTTGTCCGAAGCCATCCCCAGCCAAGGGAAGGGCGAGCGCTTCTGAAGCAGCTTCATCGCTTCCAGGACCCACACCTGGGCCTTATTGCGCACCGCTCGGACCTCTGTCCAGCCCGTGTACACGTCCGTCACATCCAGGGTTTGAAGGTAGTCCCCCCGACCCTGGCCTCCCTCATGGCCCACCAGGTCCACTTCCACAAAACCGGGGCGATCCTCCTGCCAGTCGGCGAAACGCTTGATCGGAATCTGGTGTTTGAGCAGCGTTCCCGGCTTGGTTCCGGATCGTCCTTTGAGACGGTGCTTGCACCTTTCGGGCTCCAGCAGCCGATCGATGGTGGCGGCGCTGATCTGCATCAACCGCTCATGGGTGCTGGCATCCACTTTCAGTTCCCCATGTCTTTGTAAAATGGGTACCACTTCCGGCAAAATCGCGACCAGACGTTTGCCACACAAATAGTCCAGTATCTCCCAGATCATCGTCAGCGCCTTTAGAACTTTCTGGTCGTATTTGCGGGCCCGCTCTCGCCGTACTCTCTTGCCGATATCCCCTACCGCCACCAGCTTGGGGCTCAACCGGATCCGCTTGCCCTGGTGGCGAAGCAGATAGGCTCCATAGCAGCGGTTGTAGCCCGTCATTTGGGTAAACTCCGTCAACACTTCCCCCTTCACCTTCTTGCCCTTCTTCCGGTAGCGGGGGGCAAAACTTTTGATCAATACACGCTTTTCTGCCATCGTTAACCTCATTGGTGCCCTCCATTCCTTCATGGAGGACACTTCTATTCCCCTGCTCAGGGCCAGGCAATTTCGAATAGATTTTTTAATGAGGCAACGTATCCATTTCGAATAGATTTTTGATGAGGCAATTCGCGTGGTTGAGGAATATCTTTGCCTAAGCTAGAATAGGGATACAAAATGACTTACTGCATCCAGTGCAACGCTGACCCTTGCATATGTCCTCCGAGAAGCCCGATTCATGATAGAGTGCAGGGCATGACATCTGAAGAGAAGCAAGCTGAGGTGATGCGTCGTCTCGACCGGCTTGGCGCAATACGGGGGGAACTATCTGTTCTCAAGTCCTCTAAGCAAAAGCAGTTGAAGGAAGTTGTTGACGCAGCGAAGCAGATCACCAGAAATCCCAGTATTTTTGGAAAAAACGCTATGCACTGGCCCTCGTCTACGGAGGTCTATAAAACGATAACAGCCATATCTGAGATCAGAGAAGAAGCGGATCAGTTGATTGGCGAACTCAAGGATCTCGGTGTAGACGAAGGGCTTCTCACCATCAACGGAGAATAATCAACTCCCTACCAGATCCCGGTAGCGCAATCTCTTCCCATCCATGCCCTTGGCCATGGCCCTCATCTGGTCCATGGTGTCCAGGCTCCGCATGTTGTGACGGCCGGAGAACTCGTCCACGTACCGTTGCAGGTGCTTGGCGCTCATCCGGTGGTAGGTTCCATAGTAGCCGCGCTTCAAGAGCGCCCAGAACGATTCTATCCCGTTGGTGTGGGTCTGGCCGTCAACGTACTGGCGAGCACTGTGACGCACGGAAGCATGGTTGAAGTTCCACCGGACCCGGTTGTAGCCGCCGTGATCGTCCGTGTAGACGGTTGATCCGGGTTCAACCCGCTCCTGAATGAACCCTTCCAGTTCTTCCTGAGTGGTCCCTGATATGACGGTGGCACTGACGCGGTTGGTTTTCCGGTCTTTGGCACCGGCCACCGGAGTTTTGCCTACGCCGCCCCGTCCGGAGTGGAGCTTTTTGTTGGAGTGCTTGTTCTTCTCCTTACCGCCAATAAATGTCTCGTCAATTTCTACCGGACCCTGGAACACGCTCTTATCCTTTGCCCAAGACTCTCTGAGTCTATGGCCGATAAACCAAGCTGTTTTTTGAGTGATCTCCAAATCACGGTGCAGCTTCATGCTAGACACACCCTTGATCCCGGTGCTGAGGAGGTACATGGCGATAACCCAGGTCTGGAAGCCGAGGTTCGATCCTTCCCATAGCGGTTCCCGTCTTGGCACTGAAACGCTTGCGGCAATCCCGGCATCGGTAAGGCATGGTGGGATGCTTGGCTCCGGTCTGGACGTTCACCGATCCGCAATGAGGGCAAGCAATTCCATTCGGCCAACGCTGGCCGACAAACCACTTTTCTGCCGTGGCATCATCAGGGAACATCTTGAAGAACTCTTTGACTGAAAGCCCCTTGCGGTGGCTCTTTCCAGGAGCGTTTTGATTACTCATGGGTACTATTGTAGTAATCAAGGGTGACGTTTTTGGGTACTATCGTATATAATTCCCGAAAGAAGCATGTAAAGAAAGTGATTCGGTTGTCCGGCATTAATGAGCACATCACCCTTTTTTAGGCACTTCACAGAACAGGTTTCTAAAATACCTTGAACGGATTCAAGCTCAACACCCCTCAACAAAGGTATGTTCTCCAGTTCGGCTGGATTCAGAGATTCTTTTCGATCAAGCATAATGGGTTGTCGTCGTCTTCGTATTCCCCTAGATTCTGCTACCCGAAGCGACTTGACCCTTACCCGGACTGAGGTTGAACCTGCCGAGAAAGCCCACAGATTCAACTATTCTGCCGAAAGGTCTGAGGTGGAGGAGGTCCGTGTGGCTCCTCGCTCCTGTGCCGCTCGTCGGTTAGCCCATGCTGCGTCCGTTCCATCGCCCGGCTCTGGGCGGGTCAGGTCTCCCTCGATCGATCAGGAGAAGGGATAGAAAACGGTCTCGAGGCACCAACGTATGTTTCCCGCACTTCCCGCCATGGATCTCTCTTGGTCTCTTTGGGGGCTAGTCTCATTATTACGACAGTCCCCTTCTTGGACCCGAATCTCTCTCAGTATACCCTCTTTATTATCGTCGAATAGGAGGGATAAGAAAAGCGATAAATTGCTACTCGGTCGTGGTTTACGGCAATTTGTGGCAGGATGGCGACAGAATTTTGGCAAGTGATCACGGTTAGGAAGGGCGAACCGTCTTTCTGAATTGTGAAGGTGTTAAATCTGTGAGTTTCTTGAAAGCCCTTTGGAAGGTCCTAAGATTGGAAAATCCCACTGCATGAGTGATCTCGCTCATCGTTGCATTGGTCTTTTTCATCAAATTCATCGCTTGGGAGATCCGTACTTGTGTGAGCCACTGAGTGAAAGAGATTCCTACTTTTTTGCCAAAGAAGCGAGAAAAGGACGTTCGTTCCATATGGGCCAGGCCCGCAGCTCTCTGAAGGGAGATCTTTTCTGAATAATGTTCCTCGACAAAGTGCTTGACCTTTTGCAGGCGAGCATAATAGCGAAAGGCCTCGTTGTTCATCGGGTAGGAATAGAGCACGTCCTGTGCCACTTCCGAACCTTCTTTGAGGGATGTGACTGATTTAACGTAACTAGTTATATGTCAACAAGTTATTAGAAATAGCTCACCCATTAACTCCGATTCTGAGGGTCCGAGGGTACAGATGGGTAAAAGGTGTAAACTGGGGTTGACGTTTATGCAGAGCTAACCGGGAAAAGAGGGGTTTTGGCCGTTCACGATCTCATGGGCGGTTTGTCGAATCCGCCAGTCGCTGTCTCGCAGGTGGGTCCTGAGTATTTCAGCCACTCGAGGATCAGATATTTGGGCCAGAGCGAAGGCGGCGGTGGCACGAACCAGGGGGTGGGTTGGCTTTTGAAACGAGAAAAAACCTCTCGGAGCTATGACCTTGGCCAGTGGTTCAATACTTGCCGGGTCAGCAATCTGCCCTAGCAGCCCGTGGTGGAAGTACATTTTCTGAGCTCAGGTGGTACCCACCGGTGGAAGCAGCGAAGGGATCGCTGAGTTGGGTTTTTCGGGCCAAGCAGCCGGAATCAGTCCGAACAGGCCCTTAAGACGCTTGAACAGCGACAAAATCAGTAGCATCAGGGCGCAAATCCGCCCCTGCAGACCCCGCGGCGTTCCCACACCCAGGCTCTGACGCATCAGCATCCCCAGATTGAAGGCGCTCACCTGGATCAGCAGTCGCTTCAACACATTCTCATGTCCCCGTACATGCATCCGTCTCATCCCTCCGCTCCCGTACAGATGCGCACAGGGTCGCTCCAGCCGCTCTCCTCGTTGCCGCAGCAGCCGCTGCCCTCGCTCTCCCCGGATGCGCCGCCGATTCGCATACACCGCTTCCTGCCCCTGCCGGTCTCCTCGCCAGCGTCGCTTCCCTCGCCTCGGTTCGCTCACATAGCTGCGCAGTCCCACCGCATCCAGGTCCACCATCCGCTGCGTGCTGTGATACCCCTTGTCGGCCACCACCTCTTCGATGCCTCGTCCCTCCGGCAGCGCTTGTTCCACCTTCTCGGCCGCTTCCGTCAGGGTCTTCACCATGGTCTGCGTGTCCCCTCGATCGGCTCCCTGTACCGTCACCGAGACAATCGCTCCGGTCTCCAGATCCACTGCATGCTCCGCCTTGTGCGCCAGGTGCGTCCGCCCGTCCTTCATTCTGGTAATTCGCGCATCCGCATCATGCGGGTGCTTCCAAACCCGGTTCGATCCTTTGCCCGTGCGCTTGCGGTCCAGTTTGGCCAGATCTTCCCGTCGCGGCGTCTCAATCCCGGAGGCTTTCGCCAGCTCCATCAAAAACTCTTCATACCCCTGCTCGCTGTCCCGGCGCACGATGCTGCGCAGCGCTGCATTCGCTTCCAGCGTAGTGGCATCGATGCCGATCGTCTTGCCCCGCAGCAGGCCGCTCGCCCCGATCCGCTTCAGTACCCAGTCAAAGACTGCTTCGTGGGTAGCCACATCGATCAGTCGTCGGGTTCGGGAGATCGTGGAGTGATCAGACGGCGACTCGCTCAGTTTCAATCCCAGAAACTCTCGCAGTGCCAGAGAATCAGCTGCTCTCCAGGCTATTCCTCGTTCCGATCCGATCCCTTCGAAATACCCCACCAGCAGCAGCCGAAAGTACACTCCCGGAGCCAGGCTCGGTCGCCCCATCTTGTCTGCATAGAACTTCGCACACAGTCCCTCCACGAAGTCGTCAAAGCCGTGTTCGTTGAAAAGGCCATTCAGTCTTTCGTAGAAGGGATGGCCGGCGGTGCGGGGCAGCTCACTGGTGGCGACCCACAGGTCTTCTTGCTGTCGACGTTTCTTTTTCCCCATTGCCATGGGGTCACTCTAGTGTCGCTGTGTGACCCCTTATCCTCGACTTTCACCACGGACTGCTAGGGGAGAAGGCGGTTGCGCGCTCCAATTGCGCCCAAAACCGCAACATCCTGTTCAAATGCCCCCCCTGGTCCGGTTTGGGCCGGGCAAAGTAGGGCGACAATGAGCATCAAGCGACGCTTCGATGTTTCTCTGATCGCGGAAATTGGCGCTCAGGGAAAAACAGGTCCAGCAGAACTACCGGCCGTGGCACTGTCAGAGGAAAATCGCCGGTCTAAGTTCTCTACCAAAGACAGGGAATTAGGTCGTTCCGAACGGATGCCACTGGGCGAGCGCGGCGGCGTGGTTGAGCTCAAGCAACCCTGTCCTCGACAACCAAGTAGCGTCCAACGATCCGGAGAGCTCTCTCGACTTGGCTTATATGGGACCGGTGGTCCAAGTTCAGTAGCTTGCGAACAGCAGCCTCGCTCAGACCTAAGCGCTCGGCAAGCGCGACCTTGGTGATGCCCTGCTCGCACATAGACCTATAGAGGGCCAGCTTGGCGGCAACGACAGGCGGCACGGCGATAAGTTCCTGACCGCTGTTGACGGCGCTTGGGACTGGAATATTCCATCGCTCTTGAACGTATCCAGCCAAGGCTGTCGCCAAGGCATCCCCGGCCATCTCCAAGGCTTCAGACCGGTCATTACCACAAGTTAGGGCCTCGGGAACGTCCGGAAACGAGACAGAGAATCCCCCCTCCTGTTCCGGGGTTAAGATGCAGGGGTAAACGTATCGCATGTCAGAAGTCCTCCTTGCTGATGTTCAATTGTTTCAACATCCCACGAAAGGTCCCCGGCTTCAGCTCACCGCGCTGCACTGTGGTGAAGCTCCGACCAATCCAAAGTCGCTGATGGCTGCCCTTGCCGCGGCTGGGCTCTAATCGATATTCCTGTCCGGTTCGCCTCGCATAACGCCTCGCACGGAGCATGAACTCGCTGCCAGTCATGGCCCTATTATCGTACTTAAAGGTACGATAATCAAGATGGATCTGGCAGCCCAAGAATAATTGACACCAATGTTAACCCATGCAATGTGATAGCCTGCGGCCCCAAAGGAGATTGAGTGATTGTTGCCGAGGCCTCGCCGTTGATCGTCCTCGCCAAACTCCAGCATCTTGGGTTTTTGAACGCACTCTATGGCGAGGTGCTGATGGGGCCTGGGTAATCCGGCCTCACAGCGCCTTGCCCTATCGACCGCCGGCGCCAGAGGCCAAACTACCTCGACCTCAGGTACTGAATTCTATCCCTTGGAGTGGACTTCAAATGGTCCTGGGTCTAACTTAGAGGGTGATACCACTTGTGGGAGCAGGTCAGGATGAATTCCCTGTTGAAGACTAGGGGGATGTATACATAAAGAGGATGGTCAGATTGAGCTGAAGCTGCAGGCGTAGATCCATGCTGGAAGAGAGTCACTACTACTTCAACAAGGCGTCCGATTTGCTCAGTCTCTCCGAAAGGGTACGCAAGATCCTGATTACTCCACGCCGGGTGGTCAAAGTAGAGATCGTAATCGAAAGCGACAGCAGCCAACTACTCCACTTCCTCGGGTTTCGGGTGCAGCACAGCAACACTCGCGGGCCCTATAAGGGGGGCTTGCGGTATCACCCCACACTAGACGAGAACCATGCGGCGGCTCTGGCCAATCTGATGACCTGGAAGACCGCCATTGCCGATGTGCCGTTCGGGGGTGCTAAGGGGGGGATCGACTGCGACCCGGCGCAGCTCTCGAAGTCCGAACTTGATCGCGTCACCCGTGCCTTCGTGGGTCAGATCAAAGAAGTGATTGGCCCGAACCTGGATGTGCCCGCGCCTGACGTCAACACGAGTGCCGAAGTGATGGCGTGGATCATGGACGAGTATTCGAAGTACCAGGGTTTCTCACCCGGGGTGGTCACGGGGAAGCCGGTTCATCTGTTCGGATCAGCGGGCAGGGAGGAGGCGACCGGGCGTGGCGTCTTGTACGTCCTGGAGGAGGCGCTCGGCGATCACAACCTGCCACTTTCAGGTCGAACCGTCGCGCTACAGGGATTTGGAAACGTGGGTAGTAACGCGGCCCGGCTCATTGCCGAAAAAGGGGGAAGAATCGTGGCAGTGGCTGACCATGCCGGAGCCGTCCACAATATCGATGGGCTCAATGTGCCGGCTCTGGTGGATTGGGTCAAAGAGCATGGAACCGTTCACGGCTTTTCGCTTGGCGATGCTTTCGACGGCACTGAGATCATCACTTGGCCGGCGGAGATTCTGATCCCGGCGGCTCTCGAGAACGTGATCACAGCGGACAACGCCAGGGACGTTCAGGCTAGGATCGTGATCGAAGGAGCCAATGGCCCCACTACCCCCCAGGCCCACGAGATCCTTTCGGAGCGCGGCGTCACGGTAGTTCCGGACATCCTCGCCAACGCCGGAGGCGTTACCGTCAGCTACTTCGAATGGGCTCAGAACGTCCAGCGATTCAGCTGGGAATACGACCGAGTGGTCAAGGAACTCAAGAAGGTCATGCGACGCGCCTACCGGGCGGTCCGGAGTCTCGCACAGGAGAAGAACATCGACCTGCGAACAGCGGCTTTTGCACTGGCGATTCAACGAGTGGGCAGGGCGGCTGTCTCTCGCTCAACGATGCGCTTCCACGACTTTTGACGGCCAGAGAGAGTTGACCTTGCCCCCAATAAGAGGTCGCCTCTCTGACGTTTCAGACACCGCCCTCTCGTGTCAACAACCTGTCTCGAAGTCTTCTATCGGCAGGTGAGAGACGCGCTTAATAAATAAGCGTCTGCGATCTGATAAGATCCTGGAGATCCTTTGATCTGCGCCGTTGAGGCACACATAGAAATCCGGGTGTGACATGACCGAAGATGAACGACAGAACCTGCTCGAAACGGTAGCTGAGGCCCACGGCGGCCTGTCCGAAGTCGCCTTCAAGTTGCGGCGGGAACTGACGGCGAAAGCTCCTGCGTTGAAGGCAGCAATAAAGGCCGAGCGTGAGACTTTTCGCCTCAAACGCGAGCTTCAGCGGTTTGATGTTGAGGATCTTGAACAAGCAAAAGGTCGCACATTATTGCCCGAGGTTCGCCGGGGTGAGAAGGTGGTAGACGTGGACCAGCTACTGCGGGAAAAAGTTCGACACGACGAGCCCTGAATGGCCGCGATGCCGGGTTAAAGGTCCGGGCGTCTACTTGGGGGCGGCCTAGGTAAGACTCTCTGCTGCAAATGAAACGGTAGGCGGACGGGAGCGACGGGCGTTGAAGATCGGCTCCCGGACGCTGGCGCCTCTCTGTTAGTTTCCATAATTTATCAGTAGTGTCCGGTTATAAGTACCATAGAGTCAACTGGCTAGAGCTAGGACTGTGAGGTTCCTGCAAGCTGTGTCTCATAAGTAGTTGATAAATGGGAACTTTCTCGAATGCGGTCACACTCAAAACCTGGAGAATACTGTGTAGACTTTGGGGAAGCCTGAGTTCCTTTTTCAGGATGGCGATGAGAAGGTAAACACAGACAGCAATCCAGATCTGGGTGCGAACGGCATTGTCGGAGGTGCCGTAGAAGGTCTTGATTCGCAGGTGCTGCTTGATCCACTTGAAGAACAGCTCCACCCGCCACCGGAGTTTGTAGAGAGGGGCCACACTGAGGGCCGGAAGAGTGAAATTGTTCGTCAGGAAGACGAGAGATTTGCTGGTGGGAGCGTCGAAGAAGCGAACTCTTCGCAGGCGCTCTGGATAGTCTTGCCGCGATTTTGGCAAGGCCAAGCGTCCGGTGTGATCGCTGCGAACTCCGGGCTGATCGGTCCGGGGTCGAGAGGTGTAGCGAGTAAAACGGAGATTCTTCTTGGCTCGAATCACAAAGTAGGCACAAGCTTGATGGACGACATACAGGCGAGCAAAGTCGAGATAACCCCGGTCCATGACGTAAAAGGCGCCGGGCTCGATGACGAGCGAATCCAACAGGTTGACGTCGTGGCACTTTCCCTCGGTGATCTCGATGACGGTGGGGATCGGACCCCGCAAGTCCAGCAGGGTATGCAGTTTGATAGCCCCCTTGCGCTTGCGAAAGTGGGCCCAGGGAAACAAGCTCAGGCACAGGTCGATGGTGGTCGAGTCGAAGGCATAGACCGTCTCCTCCAGCTCCAGACCGAGTTGCTCGTTGGCATACAGGCGTCTGGCTTTCACAATGAGCTTCTGCGCCAAGTCGGCATAGATACGCCAGTCCCGTGTTTCGTTGGCCTCGGCCAAGGTGCTGCGCGCCACCACGCCCCGGAACCCCAGATGATACAGCAGCTCGCTGCGGGAACGCAGACACGCCTCGATGTCGCGCAGGCTCTCCCGGTAGGTCAGCTGGGCAAAGCTCATGGCCAAAAACTGGTCCCAGCAGGAGAAGCGGCGCACCTTGCGGTCCCCTCCGTAATGCTGGACACAGCGCCGGAACTGTTGCGGGTGGATTCCTTCTATCAGTTGAGCAAACACGGTTCGTCCTGGGTGCATCCCCAGAGACTGCCCTATACCTGTGACCCCTGGAGGAGGGGTCCAGAAGACGCTCACAAAAATTCATATCGCTCACACCCATTTTTTACCACAAACCACTGACCTCATGAGACTTATAAGCTCCACATTGAATCTAAACCGGACAGCAGTGATAATTTATATTAACGGAATCCCCTCACGCCGGAACGGGGCGCTGGCGGGAAAATGACGGTGCGCAACCGTTCCTTTGTGCAACACGCTGACGAGGGCTGGGGTCACCTCACGAAACGGAAAATCGTACGCCAAGAGCCATCCGGATGGCCGCTCGTAGCTCACAACGGCCCTTATTCCCCCCGCATTATCTTGCTTCTGTCCAGTTGAGGCATGCCTCAACTGGACAGAAGCACTGTGCGTGGAAAAGGGCCGTTGTGAGCCAATCGGGAGGTTCGAATTTAGGGGGCAGCCTTTTGTTGAGCTGTGTTAGGTTGTTTAGCTGCTTTAGTATTAGTGAGTTGCTGTTCATCGGAGAATCTATTGGAAGCCCCTATTGCAAAAATAACCCGTAAGACGTTCGAGGAGCATGGAAGTTCTCGCATCGACAACTATTACTGGCTAAACCAGCGGGAAGACCCGGAGGTGATCGCTTACTTAGAGGCGGAGAACGCCTACGCCGCCGCGGCGACGGCACACACGAAAGACTTGCAGGAGTCGCTTGTGAAGGAGTTCACCGAGCGGATCAAGCAGACTGACGAGTCGGTGCCTTGCTTCCAGAACGGGTATTTCTACTATTCGCGGGTGGTCGAGGGTAAGGACTACGGAATTCAGTGCCGCAAGAAGACGTCCTTGGACGCCCCGGAGGCGATTCTGCTCGACGAAAATGAGTTAGCGGAAGGGCATGAATATTTCGCGCTGGGCGAAGTTCAGGTGAGCCCGGACAATCGGTTGTTGGCGTTCAGCGAGGATGTGGCAGGGCGGGAATCTTACACAATTCGCTTCAAGAACCTGGAGACGGGGAAGTTGCTGGCGGACCGGATTCCCGATACGGCGGGGGAGATCGAGTGGGCTACAGACAACCGCACCGTGTTCTACGTGAACAAGGAGCCTGGAACTTTGCGGGAGCACCAGGTTGTGCGGCATGTTTTGGGAACCGATGCCGCATCCGATGTGGTTGTGTTCGAGGAGCCGGACTCGGAGTTTTGTTGCTCTCTGGAGAAGACAAAGTCTGAGAAGTACCTGCTGATTAGCTCAGACCACACTCTCAGTAACGAGGTGCGGTTTCTTGATGCCGATGAGCCGACAGGTGTGTTCCGGGTGCTTGAGCCTCGACGGCGTGACCACGAGTACTTTGTCGATCACTTTGGCGATCACTTTTACATCGCGACCAATCACCAAGCAAAGAATTTCCGCTTGATGAAAACCCCGGTGGTGCGTACAGGGATTGAGAACTGGGAGGAGGTGATTGCACATCAAGACGACACCTTGCTCGAAGGCTTCGAGATTCTCTCAGACCACCTTGTTGTCGAAGAGCGCCGCGAGGGGTTGATGCAGTTATGGGTGATGCCCTGGTCGGGCTCGGAAGGGCACTACGTGGAATTCAATGAGCCGGCCTACGTGGCGGAGGCGACGGTTAACTTCGAGTTTGACTCGAAGACGTTGCGGTTCGAGTATGAATCGCCCGCAACGCCGGATTCTGTCTACGACTACGACATGGCGACAAAGGAGCGAAAGCTCCTCAAGCGGGATGAGGTGTTGGGCGGGTTTAACCCGGGGAACTACGCAGTGGAGCGGCTTTCGGCTGTGGCTCGGGATCGCGAAAAAGTGCCGGTTTCGGTGGTTTACCGCAAGGATACGCGGAAGGCGGGCGGGAATCCGCTGTTGGTTTGCGGCTATGGGGCGTATGGCACCAGCTCGGACGCAGGGTTCGACCCATTCTGCATCAGCTTCTTGGACCGGGGATTCGTTTTGGCGATTGCCCATGTTCGTGGCGGTGAGGAGCTTGGCCGGCGCTGGTACGAAGACGGGAAGCTGCTGAAGAAGAAAAACACGTTTCAGGACTTCATCGACTGTACGGAGTTTCTGGTCGAGAAAGGCTACGGCGACTCCAAAAAAGTGTTTGCCTGCGGGGGTAGCGCAGGCGGGTTGCTGATGGGTGCGGTGATGAATATGCGCCCGGATCTTTGGACCGGGCTCGTGGCGGACGTCCCGTTTGTTGATGTCGTGACAACGATGATGGACGAAACGATTCCGCTCACGACAGGTGAGTGGGACGAGTGGGGGAATCCGAAGGATAAGGAGTTTCATGACTACATGCTGTCTTATTCGCCCTATGATCAGGTTGAGGCGAAAGACTACCCTCACTTGTTGGTGACTACGAGTCTGAACGATTCGCATGTGCAATATTATGAGCCTGCGAAGTGGGTTGCGAAGCTGCGCGCGCTGAAGACCGACGATAAGCGGCTGATTTTCAAAACTGAGATGCATGGCAGCCATGACGGTGTTTCGGGTCGCCAGAGAGGTTATGCGCAGACGGCGTACTGCTATGCGTTCTTGTTGGACCTGGCGGGGTTGAGTGAGTAACCTCTAGGCCGCATTGATCTTCTTCAATTCGCGTAGGCAGTCCTTACGAAAGGCGTTTGCAACACAGAAGCTCTTGATAACCTGTCGGTGCCGAATCGGGGCTTGAGCCACAACGGTGTGAAAAATTACTCTAAGCGAGGCCGCTGGTCCCGAAAGTAGACGGTCTCTCTCCGGACGCCGCCTGGATCCGGAGGCGACCTCTTCGACAACGAGGACCTCCTGCCAGCGACGGCGTTCCAGGAACTCTCGCAGCTGCCGCAGCTGCATCCCGATCGTGTGCTGATGCGGCGTCGAGACGCGGGCGTAGAGGCCGACGCGAGGGAGTGGGCCGACCTGGATTTCGGGGTGGCCAAAAACCCCATCGCGCGAGTCTCTATTTTGGCCAGGTTTTCCGGGCCTTCTCGGGGTCGATTCCGTCATGGCCATAATCTATACCTTATGGCCATGACGTGGCAGTCGTTCTCGAGGCCCAAGCCCCGCAGGAATGGCGCTTCTCATATAGCGGAAGCGGTGTCGAGAATTACTCCAGGAGGGTCCCACACGGACCCTTAGAGTAATTTTTCGCACGGCTGCCGCTCGGGGTCCTATTTGGGAGCCTTGTCCTTGTCCGCAAGGATGGCGCGGGCCTGCTCGGTGAGGAGTTCCTTCTCTCTGGGCGTAAACCGGATATCTCCGCTGACCCAACGGCTGATATCTCGGGTGGCGATCTCGGTGATGCGCATCTGTTCACCCCGAAGTGTGATGGAAATGGCCCCGGCAATCTCAATCGCCTTCTGGCACTCTTTGATGGATATTATGGGCGGGGAAGGAGGAATGAGGGGCCGGTCTGCTTCTGCAATGATGGCGCGTGCCCACTCGGTGAGTTCTTCCTGGAGGGCGCGCGGAAGCCGGATATCTCCGCTGACCCAGTGCTCCCCCTGTCTTCGGAGGGCTCGGGTGATGAGCACCTGCTCCCCACGAATCATCACAGGGATGCCGCCACCGGCGGTCCCACTCGCCCTTTCGGCGATCCCAATCGCCCTTTGGCAAGATCCGATGGATATTTTCGGTTTCATCTTTCCTCCGTCAGGTGAACCCTCGGAGCTATCCTACACGTAATTGGTGAGTATTGCATAAAGATATCGCCAATCGAATCTCTCCTGCAATACCGTTTCGCAACGCCTAACCCCTTGACAGCCCGTCCGGGTTCCGGGGTGTTGCAAGCGCGGTCGCTGATGGCCTCCGGGGCGGTTCACAACGGACGACCGCGAGATTCTGCCCGGGTGCGATGTTGTACCAGGGTTGGAGGTTCTGGGGCGGGCCGATCTGGCCGAGATAGCCGTGGGCCTTTTGCCACATAAAGCGTTGTGGGATCAGGTCAACCCTTGATCCGTTTGAGCGCCCACATTGCGAGCACGGTGACGACACCGGCATACAAAGCGGTACTTATGTGACCGAGGATGGCGTCCAGGTGACCGCCAACCCCGGGGATGTGGTTAAGCACGTCCGCTTGTGCGGCAGCAGCAACCGCAACAGCAAGAACGAGGTAGGCTACTGCGTCCGTTGCGTCCTCAACGTTGACCTGAATCCCAGCATACACCAAGCCCAGAACGACCAGCAAAAGCGGCAGAATGCCGCTTGCATCCGCGTTAGGTACCAAGGCCAGCACAATTGCCAGTACAATCGTCAAACTAACGATGATTCTTGTTGCCATTTTCTTCTCCCTTCATGATCACTAGTGGACATTGACCTGATCCCGCAGTTAGTGCCACTTTATATCTCAGTAACTCGCCGTTGACAATAGATTGTTGAGGCCTCCGGAGCGCGACCGGATCAAGTGGCGGCCAAAACGGACTCCGATGCTGTTGCCTTGGTCACGATCATTTATAATCCCCTAGCAGCCCGTGGTGGAAGTACATTTTCTGAGCTCAGGTGGTACCCACCGGTGGAAGCAGCGAAGGGATCGCTGAGTTGGGTTTTTCGGGCCAAGCAGCCGGAATCAGTCCGAACAGGCCCTTAAGACGCTTGAACAGCGACAAAATCAGTAGCATCAGGGCGCAAATCCGCCCCTGCAGACCCCGCGGCGTTCCCACACCCAGGCTCTGACGCATCAGCATCCCCAGATTGAAGGCGCTCACCTGGATCAGCAGTCGCTTCAACACATTCTCATGTCCCCGTACATGCATCCGTCTCATCCCTCCGCTCCCGTACAGATGCGCACAGGGTCGCTCCAGCCGCTCTCCTCGTTGCCGCAGCAGCCGCTGCCCTCGCTCTCCCCGGATGCGCCGCCGATTCGCATACACCGCTTCCTGCCCCTGCCGGTCTCCTCGCCAGCGTCGCTTCCCTCGCCTCGGTTCGCTCACATAGCTGCGCAGTCCCACCGCATCCAGGTCCACCATCCGCTGCGTGCTGTGATACCCCTTGTCGGCCACCACCTCTTCGATGCCTCGTCCCTCCGGCAGCGCTTGTTCCACCTTCTCGGCCGCTTCCGTCAGGGTCTTCACCATGGTCTGCGTGTCCCCTCGATCGGCTCCCTGTACCGTCACCGAGACAATCGCTCCGGTCTCCAGATCCACTGCATGCTCCGCCTTGTGCGCCAGGTGCGTCCGCCCGTCCTTCATTCTGGTAATCCGCGCATCCGCATCATGCGGGTGCTTCCAAACCCGGTTCGATCCTTTGCCCGTGCGCTTGCGGTCCAGTTTGGCCAGATCTTCCCGTCGCGGCGTCTCAATCCCGGAGGCTTTCGCCAGCTCCATCAAAAACTCTTCATACCCCTGCTCGCTGTCCCGGCGCACGATGCTGCGCAGCGCTGCATTCGCTTCCAGCGTAGTGGCATCGATGCCGATCGTCTTGCCCCGCAGCAGGCCGCTCGCCCCGATCCGCTTCAGTACCCAGTCAAAGACTGCTTCGTGGGTAGCCACATCGATCAGTCGTCGGGTTCGGGAGATCGTGGAGTGATCAGACGGCGACTCGCTCAGTTTCAATCCCAGAAACTCTCGCAGTGCCAGAGAATCAGCTGCTCTCCAGGCTATTCCTCGTTCCGATCCGATCCCTTCGAAATACCCCACCAGCAGCAGCCGAAAGTACACTCCCGGAGCCAGGCTCGGTCGCCCCATCTTGTCTGCATAGAACTTCGCACACAGTCCCTCCACGAAGTCGTCAAAGCCGTGTTCGTTGAAAAGGCCATTCAGTCTTTCGTAGAAGGGATGGCCGGCGGTGCGGGGCAGCTCACTGGTGGCGACCCACAGGTCTTCTTGCTGTCGACGTTTCTTTTTCCCCATTGCCATGGGGTCACTCTAGTGTCGCTGTGTGACCCCTTATCCTCGACTTTCACCACGGACTGCTAGATGGCGAATCGAGGGCATTGGGGCTCGAAGCTAGGTTTCGTTCTTGCGGCTGCCGGAGCAGCTGTGGGTCTTGGAAACATCTGGAAATTTCCTTACATCACGGGTGAGAACGGAGGTGGAGCCTTCGTTCTGATTTACCTCGCTTGTATCGCTGGCGTCGGTCTTCCCGTCATGATGGCCGAGATCCTTCTGGGCCGCGCGACGCAGAAATCTCCGGTCGGTGCCATTAAGGCGCTCGGCGGGGGCTTCTGGGTGGTATTCGGGGGACTGGGCATACTGGGCGGTGTCGTGATCCTGTCCTACTACAGTGTGGTTGCGGGCTGGGCCATGCACTACACCTATCTCGCACTGTCAGGCCAGATTGCGGGCCTGGGTCCGGAGGGTGTCGAGCCCGTGTTTGGCGCACTGTTCACTTCGAGCGGTCTCAACCTGTTGTGGCACGTTCTTTTTATGATCGTTACGATCGGGGTCGTCTGGGGTGGCGTTAACAAAGGAATCGAGCGATGGGCCCGCATCCTGATGCCTGTCTTGTTCGGACTGATGTTGATCCTGCTGGTGAACGCTTTCACAATGGACGGTTTCGGCCAGGCGTTCGACTTCGTATTTGGTTTCCACACCGAAAGCCTGACCGCGGCGGGCGTTCTCGAGGCGCTGGGCCATGCATTCTTCACGCTGAGCGTCGGCATGGGAGCCATACTGACCTACGGCAGCTACCTGGGAAAACACGACGACATCGTTTCCTCGGCGATTACGATTTCCGTTCTCGACACGCTGATCGCGCTGATCGCGTGCATGGTCCTGTTTCCGATTACCTTTTCCTACGGAATGGAGCCCGCGAACGGTCCGGGACTAGTCTTTGTGAGCATTCCGATCGCGCTCAGCCAGATGCCGGCGGGCTCGTTTTTCGCGTTCGTGTTCTTTGCTCTTCTCGTTTTCGCGGCGCTGACCAGCGCGATATCGCTGCTGGAAGTCGTGACGTCGTACCTGATCGACGAAAAGGGCTGGTTGCGGCACAAGGCGACAGTGTTCAGCGGTGTCGTGATCGCTCTGATCGGAGTTCCGTCTGCACTCAGCGGAGGGACACGGTTGTTTGGCGAGGGCTTTGCCGGAGTTTTCGGGATGAATTGGTTCGACAGCTTCGACTACCTCGCATCGAACTGGATTCTGCCGCTGGGTGGACTGGGCATTTCATTGTTTACGGCCTGGAAGGTGGATGACGCGATTCGGCACCGGGAATTCCTCGCGGGGAGCCGACTGGCCGTGTTCTACGGCGCATGGCTCATCCTATTGAAGTTTGTCGTGCCGGTGGGGATCGTTCTGGTGTTTTTGCACGCGATCGGTGTCATCTAGTCCGAACTTCTCGCAAGTTCGGACGTCCTGGATCTCTGAGCGGTTCGCTCTGTCTCGACATACTCTCGTGAGAAATCCAGGTTAGTCGCGCCCCCGTGCCTGCCGAGCGGATCATTCAGGATGAAATATTTTGGGGTGCCGACCTTTCGTTGTTCTCAGAGTCCTGAAGAAATATTAACCAACATGGAATCAGTCACTTAAGATGGTGTACTTCGTGCCGCTCAACCGCTCCTTTGGGGCGAGTTCGCGACAGTCGTGGTGGGGGAGGGCACCATGGGAGGTGCAGCACGGGGATAGACCGTGCCCGCGAAACTAGACCTGACCTTCGTCGTCGAGGAATCCGCGCCACGGGATAATGGGCAGATGCGCTCTTGGCAGAAGAAGTCCGTACATGCTACAATAAGTCGCGGTCTATTATAATTTAAGTGTGTGGTTTGATCACCGAAAGAAATGCGAATTGGAGGGAATATGCACGCTCCGACTGCCGTTTCTATTGGGGTACTCTTTCTCCTTGGCGCCTGTGCCATCCCAACGGATGAAGCCATCCCAACGGATGAAGCTGCTGCCCATTATTTGCAGGCATCCTCGACTATTACCCAGTGCCCGGGTACGGAGCCTGAGTTGGTTAAAATAGATGTGACGGATGGAGCCGATGGCATCGCCCTTGCGAACAATAAAATAACGGTCAATGAAGCCGGAACATATCTAGTGGTCGCTGCCCCCCAAGTGGGGCGCGAAGATGCAGGGCCCCTTGGTTGTTTTGACTTATGGCTGCGCGTCAACGGGAGCGATGTGTCTAATTCCAACGTACAGCTTTGTCAGGACGCTGGCAGCATGGCCAAGGACGTCATTATCTCGCAGGGAATACTCCCACTAGCGGCGGGTGATGTCTTAGAGGTAATGATGTCAGCTAACAACCCAGAGGCAAATATGTGTATTGAAGCTATCCAGCCGGCCGGTGAACCATTGGTGCCTTCTATTATCTTTTCCATGATGAATTAACAAAGAGTTAACCGGTTCGATCCTTTACCCGTGCGCTTGCGATCCAGTCTGGCCAGATCTTCCCGTCGGGGCGTCTCAATTCCAGAGGCTTTCGCCAGCTCCATCAAAAACTCTTAATACCCCTGCTCGCTGTCCCGGCGTACGATGCTGCGCAGCGCCGCATTGGCTTCCAGCGTGGTGGCATCGATGCCGATCGTCTTTCCCCGCAGCAGGCCGCTGGCCCCAATCCGCTTCAGCACCCAGGCAAAGACTGCTTCCTGGATCGCCACATCCAGCAGTCGTCGGGTTCGGGAGATGGTGGAGTGATCGGGTGGCGACTCGATCACTTTCAATCCCAGAAACTTCCGCAATGCCAGAGAATCAGCTGCCCGCCAGGCAATTCCCCGTTCCGATCCGATCCCCTCGAAATAGCCCACCAGCAGCAGCCGAAAGTACACTCCCGAAGCCAGGCTCGGTCGCCCCATTTCGTCTGCATAGAACTTCGCACACAGTCCCTCCACAAAGTCGTCAAAACCGTATTCGTCCAAAAGGCGATTCAGTCCTTCGTAAAAGGGATGGCCGGCAATGCGGGGCAGCTGACTGGTGGCGACCCACAGGTCTTCTTGTTGTCGCCGTTTCCTTTTTCCCATTGCCATGGGGTCAGTCTAGTGTCCCTATGTGACCCCCTACCCTCGACTTTCACCACGGGCTGCTAGAGCTCGGCAGGCAGCCACCACGCGGTCCGTTTCCTGGGCAGAATCGAGCAGGGAAATAAGCGCGCCTGCTGCACCGGAAGGTTTGATTTTTCCCAGGGACTTAATCGCCGCTATGGCGATCGTTGCATCTCTGTGGTTTGCATAATCGACCAGTAAGGGTGCCAGGCGCTCGTCGTTCAAACGTTCCAAGAGAAGGAATCCGGCTCGTCGTACCCTGGAACTTTCGTCCTCCAGGATATAGGCCAACTCCTTTCTTAGATCTTTGGTGATCATGTCGATCACCTCCAGGATTCGCACGCGCTGTTGGGCGAAGCCCTCAAGCACCAGTTCACGTTTGAGAAGATCGGCTGCTTCTTGCCCTCGTCGGCTCAGCAGATGGCAGGCAATCTGTCGTATTCGGGGATTATCTTCCTTCTTGATGATCTCGATGAGCATGGAGAAAGCAAAGGCTCCCAAACCATCGAGCAACTGGGTGGCTTCCTGCATACGAGTGGATTCCTGGGATTTTAAATCCTCCAAAAGGAGTTGCCGGGCTTTGGGATCCAGCTCCTGGAGGAAAATCAATTCTTTTGCTCCAGCCTCTTGAACTCCTTTTGTCTGCAGCTGTTCTTGGCACTTGCGCAGGTACGTCAGGACTCGACCCGCCCGTCTATAGTCGCCAAACTGAATGTGATTGCTGGCGGCTCGGGAGAGCAAGGCGCCTATTTCTCCAAGAAGCCCGAGATCTTCCTCTTCCGTTAAAACGCCCAGAAGCGGATCTGTCAGCAGTTCCACTAACTGAGGTTGAGAGGCAAGGCTCGGATCTTGCAGCAAACGATCACACATCTGGATGACCTTGGTCCGGATCTCGTCGGTTCGATGTACAAATCCCTGGAAAAACTGGTTGACGATTTGGCGCGCTTCCTCCTCATCACCTTTTAGAAAGAAGTTGCTCAGTCGCTCCTCTGCAGACTCCAGAAAATCGTCTGTCAGTTCGACCCCATCAGCTGCAATCTTTAGATTGGCTACATCTGTATGTCGAGTTCCGCCTAGTTCCGGACCGTCCTGTGACATAGGACCCCGACCCAGCTCCGCCAGATCCTGCCCATCCGGGGTGGGATCGGTAGCAACTGATGAGGTGCTCTGGTGCTCAGTTGCCACTGCCCTATCGCCCTGCTGTGCTGCCGGGCCTGGACCCGTTGGGTCTGCACTCTCTGCGCGGATACTCCCCGGGCCTGGATGGCCCGAGCCTAAACTCCCCGGGCCAGTACTTCTGGGGCCGCTACTCCGAGGGCCTATAGCCCCTGTACCCGCAGGTCCTATGCTCCCTGGGCCCATGCCTTCAGGTCCTATGCCCCCCGGTCCTATGCCCCCCAGGCCGAGACTCCCGGCGCCCGTTGATGCTTCGCCCGGTCCTGCAGAGGCAACGTAACTGTGACTCATCTGTTTGAACTCAATATGCGAAAGGTCCTGTTTTTTGGCAAGACGTTTCCAGAACCCCCGGTCAATGGATTTGCCGCTCATCTGAGCAATGGCCTCCAGCATCAGGGTGAGTTCCTACACGGTAAGACCTTCAAAGAAAGCAACACCTCGAAGCTGTATACGATTCATACGCTCGGCAGAGGCCTCGGCAGTGGATTTGTACTCATCTGTATCTACTCGTTGGCCGTTCACCAGAAGAGATTGTTTAGCCAGTGTGATATGGAGGTCCACGTTGTCCTCCAGAACCTTGTCGATCGCGTCCTTGAGCTTCCGGGTAGCGCTGAGGATGGCCTGGCTGTCGGGTGGGTCAAGTTCCATTTCCCCGACAGATTTGAGCAGTGCCTGAATGATCTCTGGGACCTGGTCTACGGCGCTGCGATCCAGGGAATCAAGGATTCGGAGCTTCTTGGTGGAGAGGCCGCCGGACAGCTCGTCACCCGTGTAGTCGACTGCCTCTTCAGCGTCGAAGAGCTTCTCGTCATTGGCATCGGTCAACTTGCGGTATTGTTCGGCCTTCTCCTCGTTGGCCGAGTGCTGGTAATGGTAAGCAAGAGGGGCAGCCGAAGGGAGGAGCTGTTGATCATAGAGGGTTTCCTGGTAGTCGCCGATACGTTCATGCAATTCCTGTTTCCGATCTTCCTGAATGGCACCGTAGGTGAGCTTCAAGATACGTTTGCTCAAGAAGCGGATGTTCTCGTCGTTGCTCTGGTATTCTGAGCTGATCAGCCCCTGAGTTACAGCCTGATCGATAAATTCCAGGACCTTGCTCTCCTCGATTTCAGAGCTCCCGGTGAGCATACTCAGGGAGACATTTTCACCGAAGGTGGAGGCCTGGTCGAGCAGCTTTTTGCTTTCCTCATCAAGGACTGCGACCTTCTCGCTGACAATTTCCTCCAGCGACTTGGGCAGATAGTCTTCTTCCACACGTTCGAGGACCCACTGTTCGCCGGTAAGAGTAATTTTTCTATCCGAGACCAGCTTGCGCAGAATCTCGCTGATAAAGAGAGGATTTCCATGGGTCAGCTGGGCTAAGCGCATGTCAAAATTCTCAGGCAAATGGACCTGAGGAAAGATCCGCTGAAAATGCTTGGAAATGTCGGTAGCGGTAAGCGGAGTAAGCATCACTCGGACAATGTTCAGTTCCTGATGATGTTGGGCGAAGAAGCTTTCAAGCGGGGCAGGCTCTCTTCGGATTTCTCCCGGCTGGAGATGAGAGGAAGTCCCACAGACTAAAAGCGGGACTTCGTCGCGCAACAGTATCTGCCGAAGCAGGAGAAGTGACGCTTCATCGCAGAAGTTCATGTCGTCAATGAGCAACATGAGGGGGCCGGAGTCTAGGAGCCGGGGAATAAAATGGACCAGAGTCGCAAAAAGCTGATCCCTCGAAATTTTTTCCTCCCCCTGCTCGGGGGAGTCTTTGGCCCCGCCCAGTTGGGGCAGGATATAGCTCAAATAGGTGGTTTCCTGAGGAGTCAAATCGGCTAGGACTTCTGCGCCGTTGTCGGGCAGCTCATTCATGATGCCAAGCAGCATGTTGGTGGCCATGTAGTAGGGACGAAAATTCTCCTGAAGGTTACCTTTCACCTCGATTTGCAAGATGTCGCTGTCGGCTATGTTCAGACGGATGGTTTTCAAAAACTCGCTCTTACCCATGCCGTCGACCCCTTCAATGATGAGCAACTGAGTTTCACCCTGATTGAATTCCTGCAGAGCCTTGCTCACCTGCTTATATTGACTCTCTCGGCCGGAGATGGTGCCTTTCTCCAATTGGTGTAAAGTCGTCTTGGAGAAGACTTCCTCGGGAGGAATCTGTCCCGATTCGGCCAGGCAATCCCGCCCCGACTCTTTGGCGTAATACAGCGCGGTGTCTGCCTTATGGATGAGGGCCTTGCCGTTCTGAGCATCTTCAGGAGCGGAAGCAGCCCCGACGCTGAGGGTAATGGAAAGCTCAACATCCATTTCCTCCAGCCAGGGTTTTTCATGGGCCAGTTCGATCAGCCCTTCTCCCACTTTGATGGCCTTCTCTTTGGGAGCACCTGGCATGAGAATGATGAATTCATCCCCGGCATAGCGCACGGGCGTGCCGTCCTCTCCGGCCGCCTTTTTCATCAGCTTGGCCACCCAGATGAGCGCCTGATCGCCAATGTCATGACCGTGGGTGTCGTTGATCTGCTTGAAGCGATCCACGTCCAGCATGAGCAAGGAAACCGGTTCGGTTTCTAGGGAATCCCAGTTCACCTTGTGTTCGAAGTAGTTCAGGAGGAAACGGCGGTTGTAGAGGCCGGTGAGCTCGTCTTCAAAGATCAGGCGAGAGGGATCTGTGCCAACATGCTGGAGAAAATACTGGAGATCTTCCATAGTGATGCCCGAGCTGGTTTTTGATGAACCTAGCCTATTCCATCGTAACATGGATCAGGCCTGATCTGGGGTGATGGAGGCCACCATTTTTTGAGAATACTCCAGCCCCCCGTTGCCTCACGTAAAAATCTATTCCAAAGGGTATTCGTTGCCTCACTAAGAATCTATCCGAAAGGGATTGCAAAAAGTGGTGGTAAAAAGCACCAACCAGAGGAGTGGCAACCCCTTGCCCAACACCCGCAGCCTGCAGCAAGAGAAAGATTTTCACATCCAGCCCGCTTCCCATCGTTTCTTCTGCTCAGGAGTCGGTTTGAGCAAAAGGCAATTCTGAAGCCAGCCGATCTGCCGTGCCAGCTGGGCCGGATTGAGCTTCTCATACTCTCGGGCCAGTTCCCGCTTGATCTTGTCCGCCACCTCAGGGGACTCGCAGATCCTCCGGTAGGGAGTTTTCGGCACATCATACTTTTTCCAGATCCGAGACCCTCGACGTTGCTTGGCCACCATCTTCATGACCGGCTTGAAAAAGTTGATCTGCAGTCGCAGCCGATCGTACAACTCGTTCACCAGCTCCTGTTCTCGCTCTCCCTCGTAGCGAGCATAACCCACGGCCCGCCGAACCACCGAATAGTTTTTCTGCTCCACATAAGGGTTGTCATTCTTGCGCGAGGGGCGGGTTCGGCTGAAGCTGATCTTTTCCTGCTCACAAAAACGAATCAAGTGCTTGTTGATGAACTCGCTGCCGTTGTCCGAAGCCATCCCCAGCCAAGGGAAGGGCGAGCGCTTCTGAAGCAGCTTCATCGCTTCCAGGACCCACACCTGGGCCTTATTGCGCACCGCTCGGACCTCTGTCCAGCCCGTGTACACGTCCGTCACATCCAGGGTTTGAAGGTAGTCCCCCCGACCCTGGCCTCCCTCATGGCCCACCAGGTCCACTTCCACAAAACCGGGGCGATCCTCCTGCCAGTCGGCGAAACGCTTGATCGGAATCTGGTGTTTGAGCAGCGTTCCCGGCTTGGTTCCGGATCGTCCTTTGAGACGGTGCTTGCACCTTTCGGGCTCCAGCAGCCGATCGATGGTGGCGGCGCTGATCTGCATCAACCGCTCATGGGTGCTGGCATCCACTTTCAGTTCCCCATGTCTTTGTAAAATGGGTACCACTTCCGGCAAAATCGCGACCAGACGTTTGCCACACAAATAGTCCAGTATCTCCCAGATCATCGTCAGCGCCTTTAGAACTTTCTGGTCGTATTTGCGGGCCCGCTCTCGCCGTACTCTCTTGCCGATATCCCCTACCGCCACCAGCTTGGGGCTCAACCGGATCCGCTTGCCCTGGTGGCGAAGCAGATAGGCTCCATAGCAGCGGTTGTAGCCCGTCATTTGGGTAAACTCCGTCAACACTTCCCCCTTCACCTTCTTGCCCTTCTTCCGGTAGCGGGGGGCAAAACTTTTGATCAATACACGCTTTTCTGCCATCGTTAACCTCATTGGTGCCCTCCATTCCTTCATGGAGGACACTTCTATTCCCCTGCTCAGGGCCAGGCAATTTCGAATAGATTTTTTAATGAGGCAACGTATCCATTTCGAATAGATTTTTGATGAGGCAATTCGAGCCCTTTGTATCCGCGATGATTCTAGGTAAAATACCCCCCTTAACGGAGGGTCGTCATGCGAAGACAGAATCTTTTTGGAATGGTCATTCTTGTAACCGGTACTGCCATCGGGCTGCCAGGCTGCTCTGAGAATCCAGTGGTTATATCCCCTCAGCCTGTGCTGGGTCCACCTGCCAACCTGGGCGAGGGTACCGTGTCCGCCTATGCCGACTTTGACGAGGGCGGCGTGCCTGCTGCCATCGGTGTCGTGTTTTCAGCGAGCGCTTTGAGCTCCCTGCCCAGCGGTTCGGACCTTCATCATTGCTTCGATCGCAACGGCGATGGGGTGGTGGATGAGGGCATGGAATGTAACGTATGGCAGAGCGGGTTCTGCAGCTGCCGAGCGAGGCCTCCAGGCGCTCCGATATGCCCTTCAAGTGGTCTCTGCTGAACTGGAACCCGGAAGGCCATATTCCTCCTGGAGTCTACGATGTCCCCCATTTTGATATCCATTTCTATATGGAACCGATCGAGGATATTTTTGCTATCGAATCCGGGCCCTGTGGCATCGAGTTCATCCGTTGTGATCAGTTCGAGCTGGCCCTCAAGCCGCTGCCACCCAATTACATTCATCTTACATTCATCCCGACTTTCAGAACGTGGATGCTGCGGCTCCGGCTATGGGAAATCACATGATCGATCTAACTTCCCCGGAATTCCACGATGAAGCGTTTACACGCACTTGGATCTATGGAAAGTATGACGGCAGAATTACCTTCTATGAAGAGATGTTGACCCTGGAGTACCTCATGGGTCAACCCAATGAGTGCGTTGAGATCAAATCGCCGGAGGCGGTAGGACTGAGTGGCTACTACCCCACCCTGTCCTGGGTTCGCTACAACGCCCAGAGTGATGAGTATACGGTTTCCATTGAAGAGTTCTTGCTTCGAGAGGCCAGCCCCCCTGACCCGATACCGGAGGAGCCGCAATCCTGACGGGATCGACCCGGGGAAGGTACTTAGCCCGAATGATGCATGAATTCTCTGCTGCGGCGACGAAAGGGCGTTGCATCGAGAGTTGGGAAGTTGGGGAAAGTCCCAGAACTCCTGTCCCCGAACTCTATCCGGGCTTCTTAAGGAAGGGTAGCATCTTCATTTCTCCTCCTCCGAGAGAAATGAAGCTGCTGGTCCCTCCCTGTCCTGAATAGTTGGGATGTTTCTTAGCCGGGATTGTGCATTGGTTTTTGTGACGAAGTGCCGCAGGCGCCGCGATGACAAGGCGTTGCGACGAAGGGCCCCGCAGGCGTACTCATGCAGTACGCCGAGGAGCCCAAGGAAGAACAACGCAGTCAGCGCGGGTGATTGGGGCACTGCAGCAGAAAATTTATGCACAATACCGGCTAGCTTAACGCAGCGCGGTTGCTGCCAGTTCGTTTTCGGAAAGAATGATTTCCACCCGCCGGTTTCTCCTGCGGCCTTCAGCTGTCGCATTGTCCGTGACAGGGCGGTCGAAACCGTAGCCCGTCGCCCTCATTCGCCCGCGCTGGATTCCATGCCGGGCCATGAAATCGACCACGGATCGTGCACGTTCCTCCGAAAGTGAGAGATTGTATTCGTAGGTTCCGGTGGAATCGGTGTGTCCTTCCACCTGTAGGTTCTGCTCCTGCATGATGAGCAGGATTCCTGAAAGTTTGGCGATTCGCTCCCGGGCCTCGGGTTTGAGGCTGGCCTTGCCGATGTCGAAAAGGATGTCCGGAAGATTCAGGATGAATCCCCGAGCCGACTCACGGGTGTCGGCTACCCGTGACAGGGCGTTTCGAAGACGCCCCTCAAGGACGCCCTTCTCCCGGGAGAGTGCTGATTTTTCGCTTTGCAGCCGTTGGGCTTCCCGGCGCAGATCGGCCATAGCCGATTCCAGGGCGGCCTTTTCGGTTTCGATGACAGCCTTGTCGCGCTGCATGCGTTCAAGTTCTGCCCTGGAAGCGCGTACCGATGCCTCAGCCCTATCGGCCTCTTCTCGAGTCCGGCGGGCATCAGCTTCGGCTGCTGACGCACGCTTTTTCATCTGGGCCATTTCGACCAATTGTTGGTTGATGGATTCTTCCAGTTCTGCGGCCTCCTGGCGGCGCAGGGCGATCTGGATGGCGTCATTGCTGGCCGCCACCGACTTACGGGCAAACTCCTGGGTTCCCTTCTTGGAGCGCGAACTTTTTGCCATCTGCTTGGCTTGCTGCAAGCGAATGTCGGCCTCTTGATAAATCTCCTCCGCGTATTGTCCTGCTCCCAGCCGTCCGGCGATCTCATAGACCCTTTCTGCCTGCAAGATGTCCAGTGAGGCTTCGCTGTCGTATCTAGCCGTGGCCAGGGTCTCTTGATCGTGTCTGGGCATGGGGCCGAAGTCCCTGAAAATCAGAGGCGTGGACTGGGCCCGAGGATCCTTACTGCTGCCGTTGTAGGTGATGACCATTTCGGAGGGCTCTCTCACCAGGTAATAGGGCTCGGCCGTCACCATCAGGGCGAAGTTGCGCAGCCCCGTCGAATATTCCATCTTGTCTTTTCTGTTTTCCGGTCGCACCCAGAACTCACCTAGATTTTCGTAGGTTCCTTCGCGATTGATGGCCCACAACACATAGCAAGTGATGTCTCCACCGAAGACCACAGCGGGCTGCATATGGTTATAGGAGATCTCGATGCGGTGCTGGCCTTCCTCAAATTCCACCTTGGCCTGTAGAAGCGAACCCGGAACCCTCTGGCTGGGCACCATCCGGAATTCAATCTTGTGACGCTCGGTAAAGTTGATAACCTGGAGTTCGACCTCCGCAGGGGGGGCTGCCAAGAGAGGAGAAACAATCAGGCCCATCAATCCGAGGATTAAAATGGCTCTTAAAAAACGATACATAATCTAGCCTCCTCGTTTAAAGTAGCTATCCTTTTTTTAAAATAAGACGTCCCAAAGAATATCCAGAATCTCGTTGGATTCCAGTTCAAGAAGGACGACGTGCGGACCGATGACTCCGCGTACCACTTCATAGGGGACCCGGGGCAATAAACGGACCAGCGATCTCGGCAAGGGCTGGAGGCGTTTCTGCAATCCGGGAGGTAATGTTCCATTTTTGCGAAGTTGCCATTCCAGTCCAGGGGGTAGGTGATCCTGTTTAGCCAAACCCGGGGGCAAGTTTCGGACGTTTTTCTTGTTGGAAAACCAGTCACGAATCGTTTCCTCCTGGTGTTTTCCGAAAGAGCGGCCTTCCTCAAGCTGGCGCTTATGTTCTTCGGCATCTTCTACTTGTTTCCGCTCATCGTCAAGGGTGAGGGACTCGTCCAATGAGAAGGTCACCAGAGCTTCCGACGATACCCGTACTTGTTGGCCTCGAACCAACTGCAGGGCGGTCCCAGCACTCGCCCCCGCAGCGGCGCCGACTGCAGCCCCTTTCTTGCCACCGGTAATGGCCCCAATTAAGGCACCGAGTACTGTGGCACCCCCGACCACCTTGGCGGTTTGCTTCCCTTTGCCCTCGCTTGCGATATGGGCGAACTGCTGGGTCAGCGAATAGGCACTGTCCCGCACTGTGATGCTGCGAAGCTGCAGGGCGATTTCCTCTTGACCCCTCAGCTTTCCGGACTGCTTGACGCGAACCAGCTGGACCAGAGCATGGCTGCCTTTTGGTGCCCGAATGTCTCCTGAGAGGATTGCCGGCTCTTCCAGGGTGGCGCGAAAAGAGTTCCCTGGCTTATGCACGTCGGAATTGACGGAGCCAATCATGCGAACGACCAGGTTTGCCCCTTGAGGTACGGGGTAGTATTCAGGAGACGAACCGGCTGGGGAAGTGCTGGTATCGTTTGCCTGATTTTCAAAGATGAGAGTATCCACATCAGAAATGGCAAAGCTTTCAACCTGGCCGTCCTTATGGAGAAACTGGACGGTCCGGGAGTCGCCTCCCAGAAAGGTGCCGTGTACCTTGCGCCCCCCGTGCACGGATAGAATGTCCGCGAATGAGTTCAGCGTGGACAATAGGAAAAAACTTGTCAAAAGAAGACTTAATCGATAGCGCATCGTTTTCCCTTTAGAATGTCTGTTTGAACTTGTTCCGGTTTCCGTGTTTTCGTAAGAGCTGGCCCGGCTTAGGCTTCTTCCCTGGCTGAAAAGATAGCTTGGGTGCGCTCTTCTTTACACTCAGTGGAGATTCTGCCGTTATCTCAATAGTCATACAGTGACGAACGTCACCAAGAATGTGAAAATTTTGAATAGAATCGGAGCATGTCGAAGGCTCGCTTTGGAGAACGGCATCCTGGCAGGGCAGCTGTATGGGTGATCCTCTTCATTTCTTTTCCTCAATGGACTGAATGGATCTGGTCGTTGTATTCGAGCGACCCGTTGGTGCCATGGATAGCCCGCGCTATAGGGGTATCCAGAGTCCCCGATGTCTCTTTAACTCTGCTGCTCTGGGTCACCCTTCCCGTTGGTATTGTCCTGCTTGCCCTGATCTTGTACCGGAGCAGGCCTGCCACCCTGCCCAGTAAGGACGTTTTAGATGTCGGTGTTCAGATCAGTAAGCCGTTGTACGTCAAGAGAGTAGATATGTTGCAGGGCGAGGGGAAAAGTCCCTATTGGATGATTGTTTTGAGTGATGCTGTGGCGCGGAATCGAACGAAGTCCCGGGTGAGTCTCATGTTCGAGCTTCACTGTAAGCTCAAGGATGGTACGCCTTGTGAGATCCCAGAGCGCAGCGATCTCGATGCGTTTATCAAGACTCCGGAGAGCCCGCATCAGTTTTTGACGGGGCCGGTGGCTTTAGGAAGCGGTGCTCACGCCGAAGGGGATCTATGCTTTGGTTACGCCGAGTTCCCGCCAACTCGAGAAGGCCCCGGGTTGGAAACTTCCCACTCTCAACTGGTTGTCCTGGACAGACTATCAGGCAGGAAGGCTGTTTTGGATGTGCAAGGCCTTAGCCCGGACTATGCCTAAGTTCTCTACTGCAGCGACGAAATCATCCGCCCTAACTGCGTTGCACTCAACGTACTGCAGGGAGTACGTTTACGGTGGCCTCCCTTCGTGCGTGGCGCAACGCACTCAGGCCGGCGCCTTCGTCGCTTCGTCACAAGAACCTATGCATAATCCGAGCTAGTGCGCTAGAAGTCCAGGGCGCCTGCTCTCATTCCTGCGTCAATTGGTAGATAAAAATGGCCGCACGCTTAGCCATAAGGGGAAGAGAGCTCAGATCCACCGTTTCTTCGACCGTATGGCCACCGGATCCCACCACTCCCAATCCGTCCAAAGCGTCCAGGTAAGGTGCCGCGAACGAGACATCTGCAGCGCCGCGCTGGCCGGGATCCACAGCTTCGATGGGACCGTATCCCAGCGCACGGCTTACCTCATCCAGCTTTTCAAGGAGTGCATAGTTGCCGGGTGTTGGACTCATGGCTGGATAAGAGTCCTGGAAGGTAACGGTGGCGGAGGTGTGGGGAAGGCTTTTCGCAGCGATAGTACGCATGCGCGTCTTGGCTCTTTCTCGCTGTTCCTCCGATATAAAGCGCAGGTCTCCTGCAACAACCACAGTCTCTGGGATCACGTTCGTCTTTCCGAAGGCGTCACCCCGGCTCTGTACCGGATCGTACTGTGCAGTTGTCCCTCCCAGAATGATACCCGGGCTGAAGGTGAGGTACTCCTCTCCCCGGAGCTCGTCGTAGAAGTTCTTCAGGATACGGGAGGCTTCGTAGATGGCGCCGCTTCCGAAGTCTTCCTTGAAAATAAGTGAGGAATGACCAGGTTTGCCGGTGACCCGAAGTTCCCAGCCCGTAAACCCGCGGCGAGCTACGGTGGCGGTGCCGATACCCCCAACGCCACCCTCAAAGCCCAGGGCCACATCGTTCCGACGTGCGGCATCGAGCAGATCACGGCGGCTGAGACTGAGCGGATCACCCGTATCCTCTTCGTCGCCGGTCAAGAAGACGGTAATGCTCACATCTTCCAAAGCTCCAACAGCCTGCAGCGCCTTTAGAGCGTAGAGGATGACCACGTTTCCACCCTTCATGTCTTCGACTCCAGGGCCTTTGGCGACGGTGCCATGACGCTCGAATCGTTGGAATGGGCTATCCGTCTCAAAAACCGTATCCAGGTGTCCAATCAAAAGGAGGCTCTTGCCGCGGTTTCCGCTTCGTTCAGCGATGAGGTGGCCGGCACGGTCGACACGGTCCATCGAAATCCAGCGGGTCTGGAATCCGAGGGCATCCAGTTCAGAGCGAAAAACCTGTCCTACCTCACGCACGCCTTCCTGATTCATGGTGCCGCTGTTGATATTGACCACCTGCTCCAACAGGGCAATAGCTCTTTCAGAGGTGGAATCGATGTATTCGAGGATCCGACCTTCAAGGGGTGAAAGGAGCTGGGCCGAGGAAAGCGACGGCGTGGTGGCGAGAAGCAACAAGGAACTCAGGGCGGTTGCCATGAGCCAAAACCATTTCATTTCAATGACGCTCCTTTTGCCGAGGCCAGATTCAAGTCAGGTGTAAGGAATCCTCTGAATCTCTCACAGAATATTGGTATCCTAGGTTATCAGATGGGAGGGAAAAACCCCAAGGGAATGAATATGAGATCCAAACATATCGATCGCCTGGGTGCTGCGATCTCCGCTATTCTGATGCTCGTCGTACTAGGGATGTTGAACTGCTCTGCCGGTTCCGTTGAAGCGCAAGAACAACCCGTCAGCCCTTCCCCTTCCGAACTTTCTTCGGCCGCACTGAGCTCGGGCCCACAGCAAGAGCCTGAGCCCAATCGCCTGATTCACGAGAAGAGTCCTTACCTGTTGCAGCATGCCGGAAATCCGGTCGATTGGTATCCCTGGGGAGAGGAGGCGTTCGATAGGGCTCGAAAAGAGAACAGGCCTATTTTCCTTTCCATTGGATATTCGACGTGTCATTGGTGTCACGTGATGGAGCGTGAATCTTTTTCCAATCCCCAAACTGCCGCCATCATGAACGAGCACTTTATCAATATCAAAGTGGATCGAGAAGAGAGGCCGGACGTGGACCAGGTCTACATGGCTTTTGTACAGGCTTCCACGGGTAGCGGAGGTTGGCCCATGTCGGTATTGCTGACGCCTGAACTCCAGCCCTTCTTCGGTGGCACCTACTTTCCTCCAGACACATTTGAGAACCTGCTCTTAAAAGTGACCGACGAGTGGAAAAATAATCAGGAAGCCATTCTACGGTCGGCCGGGAGAATCACCGACCAGCTAAGGGCGGCCAGCGATGTTCAGGGAGACGGCGATCTGAAATTGGAGAAGGAGCTTCTTGACCGCACCTATGAATGGTACGAAGCCAACTATGATTCCGATCAGGGAGGCTTTGGAGGAGCTCCAAAATTTCCGCGACCTGTCAATTTCAACTTCTTGCTCCGCTACCATGACCGCACACGCCAAAAGAGGGCTCTTGAAATGACAGCTCGGACGCTGAAGAAAATGGCTCAAGGAGGCATTCACGACCACATTGGTGGGGGATTCCATCGCTATTCGACGGACAGCCGTTGGTTTCTTCCTCACTTCGAGAAGATGCTTTACGATCAGGCTCAGCTTGCCAGCTCCTATGTGGAGGCCTATCAGATCAGCGGTGATCCTCTCTTTCAGGAAGTGGCGCGGGGTATTTTCGATTATGTGCTGCGAGACATGACTGGAGAAGAAGGAGGTTTTTATTCAGCAGAGGATGCCGACAGTCCCATCAGTCATGAACATCCCGACGAGCATGTCGAGGGTAGATTTTACGTCTGGACCCACCAACAAATTGTCGAGCTTCTTGGAGATGTTGCAGCCTCCTTCAGTGAATACTATGGAGTTCAAGAGAATGGAAATGTCGAGCGGGACGTCTTTGGGGAGTTTAAGCAACAGAACCTGTTGTTTATCTCAGCGGCTCTGGAACAGACGGCAGGAAAATTGAGCAAGTCTCAAGATGAAACGAAGGACATCTTCGAGCAAGACCGGAAAAGACTTCTGAAGGCTCGTGAGAGAAGGCCTCGTCCTAGTCTGGATGATAAGGTTCTCACAGCCTGGAACGGTCTCATGATTTCTTCGTTAGCCCGAGGTTACCAGGTTTTACAGGAGGAAAAATATCTCAGAGCCACCGAAGCGGCTGCCACACTGATCACCGAAAAGCTCTATGAAAGTAAATCTGGGCGCTTGAAAAGGCGTTATCGAGAGGGGGAGGCGGCCATCGACGGCTTGGTCGACGACTACGCTTTCTTCATTCAGGGCCTGCTGGATTTGTACGAAACTTCACTGAACGGTCGCTGGCTCATCTTGGCTATGGAACTGACCGAAACCCAGAATAGACTTTTCTGGGATTCTGACAACGGAGGCTTTTACAGTACGGCGGGAGAGGATCCGTCGATTTTGATCCGCATGAAGGAAGACTACGATGGTGCTGAGCCTTCGCCCAACTCTATCGCCGTCCTGAATTTACTCCGTCTTTCTCAAATGACGGGGAACGAGACCTGGAGAGAGATGGCACAGCAGTCGATTCGAGCCTTTGAGGGTAGGCTGCTCGAAACGCCCTATGCTATGCCTCAGATGATGGCGGCGGTCAATTTTTATCTGGATAAGCCAAAACAGATTCTCATTGCAGGTCAGAGAGATTCGGCCGATACAAAGGCGATTCTGCGCGAGGTCCACAAGCGGTTCATTCCAAACAAGATCCTCGTTCTAGCCGATGGGGGCCCGGCCCATCAGCGCCTGAACGCCGGTCTGGAGATTCTGGATAGCCTGCGCCAGATTGACGGCAAAGCCACGGCTTACATTTGCGAAGACTATGTCTGCAAACTTCCCACCAACGATGTTGCGGTGGTGGCACGCTTGTTGGATGAGTAAGCCCGGATTTCTCATATCTGCTCGTCACGCGCCGTGTCAAGCCGGATCATTACGCCGATCCAGTAGAGGGGGTGTGAGAAGTGCGGGCTAGCCCATGGAAGTCAAGGTAGGAACCTGTACGGTGGAATTGGTGACCGGCGACATCACCCGGCAGAAGAGTGCTGCCATCGTCAACGCTGCCAACAGCCGGCTGGCTGGCGGTGGGGGCGTTGACGGAGCGATCCACCGGGCTGGAGGGCCGAGCATTATGGCCGAGACGCGTCAAGAATATCCTCAAGGCTGCCCTACCGGTGATGCCGTCATCACGGGTGCCGGTGATCTTACGGCCAAATACGTGATCCACACTGTGGGGCCGGTCTGGAGCGGCGGTCAGCGCAGCGAGGAGGAGAAGCTGGCTAGCGCCTATCAAAGCAGTCTTGAACTGGCCGTCGAAAATGGCTGTGGGAGTATCGCATTTCCCTCCTTGTCCACAGGAGCCTATCGCTATCCGGTGAATTTGGCGGCCGGAACCGCCCTCAACACGGTGCTCTCCTTCCTGGAGAAGAACCACGAACCGAAAGTGGTTCGCTTTGTCCTCTTTGATGATCCCACTCACGCTGCCTACGTGGCGGCCCTGCGGAAAATCACAACAGACCACTGACCGCTGACGGGCTGACAGCCGTCAGCGGAAATTCAAAATCCTAAATTCCAAATTCCAAACAAGTTCCAGATTCAAAATTCCAACTCTGGAACTTGAAACCTGGAACGCGAGCGAAGCGCGCTTCCAGAATCTGGTTGCTGAAGTTGTCCGAGCTTGATATGTTCTCAGGCGGATCCCAGGAATTGCACTTTTCCCGGGGCGTCGTGATCGCTGTCTCATGGCTAAGCGTTCGCAATGGGCAGCACGTCGTCACAAGGAGACCCGACACACACACAATAACGAAAGGAGACATTATGTCCGTTTCTCTTCCTGATTTGCCGTATTCTTCGGAGGCCCTGGAACCTCATATCGACAAGGCGACCATGGAGATCCATCACGGTAAACACCACGCTGCTTACGCAGCCAATCTCAACAAGGCCCTTGAGTCGACACCCGAACTCGAAGGCAAGAGTCTTGAAGAATTGTTGGCCAACAACTGCTCCGCTGTTCCTGAAAATGTTCGCACGGCGGTGAGAAATAACGGCGGCGGTCACTCCAATCACTCCTTGTTCTGGCGGATTATGGGGCCGGGTAAGGGTGGTGAGCCGGTAGGGAATCTTGGGGAAGCCATCCAAGGTACGTTCGGCGGTTTTGAACCCTTCAAGGAAAAGTTTGCCGCTGCTGGCATGACCCGCTTTGGTTCAGGCTGGGCCTGGTTACTCAAGGATCTGCAGGTTGTGTCCACAGCCAATCAGGATAGCCCTCTAATGGCAGGACAAGTCCCCATCATCGGCCTGGATGTCTGGGAACATGCCTACTATCTCAACTATCAGAACCGCCGAGCCGACTACATCAATGCTTGGTGGAATGTTGTCGACTGGGAGGCAGCCGAAGAGAGATTTAACTCCTGAAACTTCCCAAATAGACGGTAGTTCGAGTCCGTTCAGGAGGGGTCCATTGAAGAAACTTGGTTCTAAGCGATGAGTTTATGTTTAAATGGTTGGTGACGGCGGTTCTCTGGACCTTGAGGCTGAAGCCTGCCAAGTTTCTCCTCCTTCCGACCCACCGGCTGAGTGACTCTGCCCACGGGTGTCAAGGTGCTTTTTCGGGTGAGTTTAGGAAATAGTCTATGAAGCGAAATTCAGTTTCTCTCCTCAAAGAGGTTAAGGGAGGGATCCTGATCGTGGATGGTGAACCGTCCCTTCACCAAAAAATCGTCCATCTGTTGGCGGACCCTGGACATCGGGTAGAAAACACCCCAAGCAGCGTACTGGATCTGGGAAAATTGCAGGGGGAAGCCTATGATGTAGTGGTTCTGGACCGCAGAAAATCCAGGTCCCAAGGGCTCCGTCTCCTGAAACGGATTTTGGAGACCCAGCCTTGGATCTCTGTGATCATGGTGGCCAAAGACCCCAGCGAGACAGCCCGCCAGAAGGCTATCCAAAAGGGAGCCTATTTTTACCTTGCGCAACCCATCTCGAAAAACACGCTGGGCCTTGTACTGAGAAACGGCATCGAGCGAACCCGGGTCCTTACTGAAAACAGAGCGCTCAAAGATAAAGTCATCTTTGATGACCAGACCGAAGCTTACAATAGACGCTATATGGAGATGTACCTGGATGAGGAGATCGAGCGCTCGGGCCGCTACCGCCATCCCTTCTCCATCCTGTTTTTTGACCTGGACCACCTCAAGGAAGTCAATGATCGCTATGGGCACATCTACGGGAGCAAGGTCCTTCGATCGGTGGCGATCCTGCTTCGGAGAAGGCTTCGAAAGAGCGATAAGATCTTTCGCTTTGGCGGAGACGAGTTCGTCGTGACCTTGCCGGAGACCGACTCACAGCAAGCCCTTGTGGTTGCACAAAGACTGAGTGGGGCCCTGAAGCGTCACCGCATACCGGTTCGCAGAGGGATTCGAGCGGTGATCACGGCCAGCTTCGGTATCGCTACCTATCCTTGCGACGGAAATAGTCAAGAGAAACTGATCCGCCAAGCCGACAAGGTCATGTACCAGGCGAAAAGAGAGGCCCGCGATCGGGGTTTGTCCCTGGATATCCAAGAACAGGCAACGTAGTTGCAGCGAAACAATCCGCGCTGACTGCGTTCCGCGACTCGTAAGCGGGTGCCCCCGGCTCCCCCCTACCCCCAACCCCGCTTCGAAACGAGAACCTATGCCTAATACCGGCTCGTTGTACCGGGTCAGAACATCCTCAGGATCACCTGGATCCCTGTCTTGACCGTTCCTTACATCGGGTTCGTGCTCGCCTGTTCACTTGCGGACCCATTAATTTGCTACCTTATAAATAGGAAATTCAATGAGAAGCAAAGAGTGTCCTCTGGACCAGCGTGAATTGGAGCTCGTCCCCCTCTTAAGGGGTGTTGATTTTGACTCCATTCAGGACATCCTGAACAGCTCGCCGGTCAAGGAATTGAAAGCGGGTGAAGTGCTGATTCGCGCCGGGGAGGTGAACGAGTATCTCTATCTGCTTCTTTCCGGTCATTTGCGTGTCCACCTCGACTTCAAGATGGACCCCGTCGCCCTGCTGGAGCCAGGAGAAATCGTAGGGGATCTCTCTGTCATTGATGGCCAGCCTACCTCAGCGCATGTGGTTGCTGACGACGATTGTCGTTTGCTGGCCCTCAGCGAACAAAACATGTGGTCGCTGGTTAAGACTTCACACGCCGTAGCCTATAATTTCCTATCCATCCTGGCTCATCGTTTGCGTAAGGGCAACACCACGATTTCGACCTACAAACGCGACGCGGTTATGGATGCTCTAACGACTCTTTACAACCGTCGCTGGCTCGATACCATGCTGCCACGACAGATGGAGCGCAGTAAGTCGAATGGCCAGGACCTCTCCATACTGCTTATTGATATCAATAAATTCAAACTCTATAACGATACTTATGGACACCTGGCTGGTGATCGAGTCCTCTATACTGTTGCCCGCACTCTCATGGCCAACGTGCGCCCAGGCGATATGATTGCACGCTACGGAGGAGATGAGTTCGTGGCACTGTTGCCCGATGCCGACGCTGCTCGGGGGGGTGAGATCGGTGAGCGCTTGCACACGGCAGTCAGTGAGGCTACAGGAGGATCAGACTGGCGAGATCTTCCCTCTGTGACGATCTCGGTTGGACTGGCTCAGATGATGCCTGAGCACACCCCCCACGGACTGATCGAAGCAGCTGACGCCCAGCTCTATTCTGCCAAAGAAAATAGAAGGTCAGGGACCTCCGAGGCGACATAGCAAAGAAGAACGGTGAGGACTACAGAGCCAGTGAAAAGGAGATAGGTCGATGACTCAGAGCCAAGGAGCGCGAATCCTCATTGTCGACAGCGAGCCTCAGACAAGTAAGATTCTTTCTGGCTGGCTGGAGGCGGAAGGATACGAGTGTGTCATTGCTGGCGACGTCAATGAGGCCAGTGAACGGTTGGAGCAGAGTGGTTTCTCAGTTCTCTTGGCCGATATTGCGATACCTGAAGAGTCAGGGTGTGAGTGGGTGGCAAAGATACAAGAAGGTCATTCTGATGTGGCGGTCATCATGGTTGCAGGAGGAGAGGACCGTAAGAAGGTTATTCAGTTCATGAAAGTGGGTGTCTATGGATCTGTTGCCAAACCACTGGATCAGGATGAGGTCACAATCCATGTTGCGAATGCCGTAGAGCGAAGCCGTTTGCTTTTAGCGAGCCAACAAATCCAGGCCAATGGGCAGGGTAGTATCCGCATTGGTCGGAGAGAAGAGAATACGATCTTGAGACTAGTCTGGGCTGCAGAGTGCCGCGACGAGGCTACGGGTGATCACATTCGGCGCATGGGGTTGTACTCGGGTGCATTGGCGGAATCCCTGGGATGGGATCAGCGATCGGTGGAGGACATTCGGCTCGCTGCAACCATGCACGATATTGGAAAAATTGGCGTGGCCGATGGAATCTTACTGAGGGCGGAGAGGCTGACTTCGGAGGAATTTTCGGTGCTCAAGAGGCACACGGAGATGGGTGCCAGAATTCTGGAGGGTTCCGACATTCCCATGCTGCAAATGGCGAGAGATATCGCACTGTGCCACCATGAGAGGTGGGATGGCTCGGGGTATTCCCAGGGACTGTCCGGAGAAGAGATCCCCGAAAGCGCACGGATTGTCGCTATCCTGGATGTCTATGACGCACTCTCACACCCTCGCGTTTACCGCCCTGCTCACCCCGAGGATGAAGTCACCGCAATAATGGCCGACGGGAGGGGCAAGCACTTCGACCCCAAGATTTTCGATGCCTTTCTCGAGATAAAACCCACCTTTCAGAGTATTCGCTCACAGGTCGAAAGAGCAGGCGCTCCGTTCTAGGTCGTATTCTGGCCCTTTAGCCACATTCCCTCCCAATCTATTGGAGCAGCGGATAGATGCCGTGTCTACAGGGTTGTGTGAACAACTCCTCGCGCACGACCGAAGGCAATGGCTTACTCCAACTGGCTTGCATTCATCCTTCCCAGCTCAGGATCCTGTTTCGCGCTCATTTCTGCCACAGAGAGACGATGAGTTGAAAGGACCGTTTCAATCCTCTTACCGTTCGTCTGGCCAGATAGCCGAAGGTAGCTGGTTTTCGTTTCTCAAGGGAAGGAAAGAAGCAACGGTACAGGAAGCGAAGCTTGTGGTGCCATCCCTTCTGGAGAGCGAGATAGACGATGGCATGACCGTAAATGGGTTTGCCTCCGCGGTCCATACACCGGAGCATTCGACTCTCCAGAAAACTGAATTTCTTAGGTCTTAGATCGTCCATGATGGAATCGGGAATGGGTGTGGCGAGCCTGGTTTTGGCCAGATGGAAGGGATAGTAGACGGTGCGGCTTAGATTGAAGCGACGGGTTTCGTTCAGGACCTCAGACCAGTCGACAGAGTCTTGGTAATAGCGGATGGTTAAATCCAGATCGTAGAGACGGGTCAAACGGTCGAATGAGTGTTTGAGGTGATGATAGACATAGTAGATGATTTGATGGGTGGGGGAGAGGATGCGTAATCTGGAATGAGTGGGTAAGGGTACGGATTGCTTCCAAAGGGCATCGAGATCCACTCGAGGGTGGGTAAGAGAAACGGGTAAGACGGTATTGATGAGATGCCAATGAATGTGAAGAGCGGGTTGGGGGGTGGATGGAGATTTTTTGTGGCACAAGATGCTATTGAGATTACGAGGATCTGCCAGGCCCTGCATCTCATCGGAAAAAACATAACCTGCCGACTCCAGCTTTTCTCGGATTTCTGGATAGGTTTGTTTTCGGATCAGAAGATCAATGTCGCCCAAATGTCGAAGCCCGGGATTTTGATAAACGGTATTGAGTAGCGAGATGCCCTTCAACAGAATGGCCGAGGAACCGTCTGTGATGATAGGGTAATCTTTGAGGAATTGTTCGCTCCAATAGATGTTTTGAACCAGGTTGTGATAATAGCTTTGCTGAAGCTTCAGAAAGAGCCATCCCAATGGCAGCTCGGAATTGGGTGCCTCTTTCATCCTTTGATATAGCAGGTAGGCTGTTCCCTCCGTAATGGCTTCCCTGAAGATGTCCGCTTCAGAAGGCCGGGGATTCGACACTCTCTGGGAAAGAAAGGGTCTCAGCAATTCAGGATCCCAGGAGACAGCTTCGGCTCCTGGAAGCGCTGAGAGTGCGTCAACACGGGCTTCCGGGCCTAGACGAAGCGAATTTCCGGGATTTTGCCTATTCACAGATGCTTTTTTACCAGGCATGCGCTGTTGGTCTTCATCCAAGGTAGTCTAAAGTGCCCGGCCCATTCAAGGGAAGAGGTGACTTACTCCGTAGTAAGTCCTGCTGTGACCCTTACCGTTCCCGGGTCCCAGTTGATCCGTCTTGAGTTTCACCATTATTTCACCTGACTCCCTGATGAAACTTAAAGATGGCGGCTCAAGGGTCATGCGGGATGAGGGTGTTCCTCTCCCTTGACGCTTCGGGGATCCGTTGATGGGCGAAGCCGTCTTTGCTCCACGTCGGAAGGTCAGGAAAGAGATGTTCCTCGAGTCGTGACCAGCCCACGCTAGGTACTTGACACACCCACGAGCATTTCTACGCTGAATCGTCAGGAAGGAGACAGCACAGGTATGAAAGGACAGGCACTGTGAGGAGAACGTAGCCTTCATCTGGTGCTGACCTTCTTTGCTAGTGTTCTCAGAGGCAGGATCGACCGTATTGTTCAGTGGCTAAATGAAGAGTCACCGTGAAGAAGGATGCTCCCCGGTACTTGTCTATACTGTGCAAACCCAAGAGAAGGAGGGTCAAAACAGGACTCGTCATGAGAGTGACGAGATTGTGAAGGAAAAGACCTCGTGACTGGATCCTGTTTCGTTGATCCTTGACTTCACACCCACAGTGGAAGTGGCGCTCGGCGAGAGTCGTTCAAATCCCTTGCTGGAAGCGGGGAACGATCGGGGAGGGATTGCGGCTCATGAGTCTGGATAGATTACAAACCCATTCATATGCAAGGGGAGGAGTTCCTGAAATAGGGAGATCACAGACCCTTTCAGCCTTGGGGTAGGCTCGGAAATGCGCTGTAGCCGGGGTTTGAGGAGATCAATCGTCCCGGCCAGCCTCGGTTGGGCGTTGGAAGGGTCTTCCAGGGGCTCAACGTCGCGCTGAAAAGGGGAATTCTGGCAGTAATTGCGTTGCATCTAGCCAAAAGAGGCGTTACAGCTGGGTATTGAGGAAAGATCCAGGCGATGAGGAGGAAGGATGGGGGGCGAACGGGCCTTTGAGAAGGGCTCTATGAGAGAGCGAGAGAGTCGATGAGAACGGGATTGGAAAATGAGGTATGGGATTCTCCTCAATTTTTAAAAGGAGGTGGAGCGGGTTGATGAGTGATAAGGCGCGGGTAAGGATCCATCCAGGGAAGAAGGGCTGTTACGGACCAAAAGTAGGAAGCATTCCTTTATGTTACCGGGCGAATTCTCGTTACGGTAAACGTTACGCTTGAGTTCTTGTGGCCTAAGGGCTCCGTAACGACCGCGATCCGTCCTGGGGAAGTTGTAACTGCTGCTCCAATTCGTTGCGGATGGGCTAGATTCGGTCCAATTCAGCGGGTCAAAGGGGTCAAACAGCAGCACTGGGCAGATGAAGGGGTGGAAAGAGCGGTTTATCAGGGAAGCATGCCTTGGGGAAAACAAAAGGAGCTGCGCAGGTTGAAACGTAGTGAAGTCGATGAGAGGAATGGATACATGGCAAACCATGCAAAGGCAGGATGCTTGAGCATTGAGATGGATAAAAGGGCGGGGTTCCAAATTGGCGATCCTGCTGGGTGGGATGAGAAGAAAGTGAAGTGTCTGGATAAGAAGTTCAGTTTGGGTGGGGAATTTAGGGTGGCTTCAAGTGATGGTGAGTGTGGATACGATCGAAAGGGATTGTGGAGACGAAAGGACCTCAGGTAGATGACAAACCCATACTGAAATGGCACGGTGTTGCAGGAGTGTGAGATACGAAGTGTGACTTGAGACAACGACGAGGTGAGAGTCAGGATAGGGAACACACCGAAGCGTGTGCAGTAGGGTTTAGCTGAGAGGAAGAGGGCAGGGTTCGCAGGAGCTCGAAGCGGATCTGGCAGAGCTTTCTCAGAAGAAGGCAGTAATGGATATTTGACAAACCCACCTTCCTCTGGAATATTTAAGGGACAGGAAGGCATATGGAGCACTTGGTATTGGGCAGTAAGGGGAGGGTCGTGCTGAATGACAGGAAGGCTCGTGAACTGCTGGAGCGGGTGCGGTGGCCTGAGGGCCCGATATGCCCTCATTGTGTGGTTGTTGGGGAGCATTATCGTGTGATGCCCAGGAAGGGTTCCAGAAGTCCGGTCAGGGAAGGGGTGTGGAAGTGCAGGGATTGCAGAAAGCAATTCACGGTGACGGTGGGGACCGTCTTTCAAGGCAGCAAGATCCCCCTGAGTAAGTGGGTGACGGCCATCTATCTGATGGGCGACTCGGCTAAAGAAGTGAACGCACATCAGTTACACAGGAGGTTAGAACTTACTTACAAGTCAGCCAGCTTTATGGCTCGCAGAATCCAGGAAGGGATGAGGCAAGGGGCTTTGACCAGGAAACTCAATGGCTTGCTTGTGGCAGAGAGTGCCCGTGTGAGAAAGAGAGCAAAGAGGGCAATGAGTGGCGCCAAAAAGCAGACTACGGCTGCCAGGAGGGCGGTTTCCAGTAAAGGAAAAGCCCGTTCAGGGGGAAGTGGACCGGGGAAGAGTGAACGGAACAAGCCCGGCAAGGGGAAAGAAGGGACGGCCAGGAAGGCTGCTGCTAGTAAAGCAAGGGCTTCTTCGGGAGGAGGGAGGGGCCGAAAGAGTGCAGATCGTAAGGTTCCCAGAAGCAAGCGTTGAGCCGAGTGACGAGGAGGAGTGGTTTGAAGAGCAGTTAATAGCGTTCCCTGAAGGGAGCGGCGGTGGAGGTATCACGAGAGTGGAGGATGATAGCAAAAACGCCACCCAGTAGAGTGCCAAGGACCATACCGATGACCGTTTTAAACCACCTCGAGGAGGGAGTCCAAAGAGCAGCGGTCGTGGCTCTTTCGACAAGGCTGACTTCCTGGACTTCTCCAGCTTTTTGAATCTCCGCGTCCTGCAGGCGTCGCTGGAAGAGATTGAGAGCGTCTCTCTTTAGAACAACCTGGTTTTGCACCGATTCAAGTTGGCGGTTGAGTTCGGGGATAGCGACCAATTGAGTGTGCCGCTCGACCAAACCGTCGCGCTGTTCGACCAGTTCGTCGCGCAGAGTCCTGTAGCGCCGCAGTAAACTGCTAATAAGTTCTTCGGCACTGTTCTCGAACTCTTTAGTTTGTAATGTGTTGAGCCGGATATCTCGGGACTCTTCCTTCAAGTAACTCAACAGTTCGCTCCGTTGCCTTTTCGACTCGTTGATCTGGAGGATCAAGCGCAGAACCTGTTGTTCCAACGGATAAATCTGGGGGTCCTCGGTTTCTGTGAGGGCAGGAGAGAAAGTGAAGTATTGGCCCACATCGGTCTTCGTTTCCAGTTGTTCCATGGCCTCTGCCAAATGAGCCACCTTTCTTCCCAGGCTATTAATCTTCTCTTGAATCGTTCCGACTTCCCCGACTTCCAGGCTCAGCGTCTCCGCATGTTCTCTTTCAAAGTCTTCGAGTGTTCGCTCGGCTGCCCGAAGCTGTTGCTCTGTTTCTAGGATACTATCCTGAATGAATTGAACCGCTTGGCGAATCTCTCGATTTCTCTCTGCAATGTTATAAGTCACAAACTCTTCAGCGGCATAGTTCGCTGTATCAATGGCTAATGCCGCAGAGGAAGCGGTGGTTCGTATGGCTACGATATCGCTGTCTCCCTTTCTCTCAGGTTCGACAGCGATAGCAGTAATCAGCTCTGCCAGTCGTGGGTTCTCCCCAACTTTCTGTTGGAGGGCATCATAGTCCGTTTCCTCAGCATCCCCGAGCAGAGAAGGGACCTCTTGAAATGCGGGATATTTCTGGGCTAAACGCAGCGCCACACGTGCTTTGATCTTTTGACTGCTAATGATCTCTGACTGGGTGGCGATGTTGTCTCCCTCATGCCAACTCATCACCTCCAGTAAGAGTGCTTGCACGGTAGCAGCCACACGGGAGATCTGAACCGCCGAGGAGGCTTCGTATACGGGAAGGGATGCTGCAGTGAACCAGTAGGTCAAAACCCCGGCGAATAGAGGCGCGGCCATGATGACCCACTTCCGGCGCCAGAGGAGGCGGAAGACGTCTCTCTGATACAATTCAGCTTCTCCCATCCGTCATCTGATTGACACGGATACAACACGACCTGCCCTGTCACCATACCGCAAAACACCGACATCTATATTCTTAAGGTAACTCGTGGTAGGTCACGGCCTTGGTAATAAAGAGCTTCGGATTGTGGGCCAGATCGGTTTCTCTGGATTCGTCCGAGGCTCTTCCTTGTGGGTCGTAGAGAATCTTGATTCTGGGACGCGACAACTTTTCCCGATTGACTTCCACCACTTGGCCGATCTCACGGGTATTCAGGAGGACGTACTCATTGTAAGGATAGAGAGATAAGCTCCTTACCAGGGCCTTGACGATCTGATCGGAGAAAGTCTGTGTGTCGCCATGGGTTAACTCCTCGAGTAATTGGTAGCCTGTCAGGGCTTTTCGGTAAGAACGATCGTGAATGCAGGCTTCGAAAACATCCACGATGCCCAATATGCTTCCCTCCTCACGAATTTCCTCTCCCTGCAGTCCCAGAGGAAATCCATTTCCGTCGGCTCGTTCGTATACCTGGCCTGCGGTTTCAGCCAGCCAGTCGTCTTCCGGGTAGAACTCTTGCAAAAGCTTGGAGCTGTAAATCGGTCGCTGCTGTGCGTGGGGATCGAGCTGTCCTGTTTGATAGAGCACTCCTTTGGGGAGCCAGGCCACACCCATCTCGTGTAGAAGTGCAGCGATCCCCACCCTGATTTGGTTCTCCACGTCGTAGGTCAGAGTTTGGGCAAGAAGCAGTGCCAGGATGGCCACATTTACTGAGTGGGCACTCACGGCGAATTCCTGCCTTCGGTCGGTAGCCAGCAGAAGGAGAGCGGAGTCGTTTTTCATGGAACCGATGATTTGTTTGACCAGCTCTTTTCCTCGTTCAAGATCGGGGGCCGTTCTTTCCTGAGTCTGACTTATCGATTCCAGGACATAGGCCCTCGCCGTCTGGTAGAGGCGGGTCGCTTCGGCCTCCGTCCCCTCTTCAAGGGGACCCTCGCCTCCTTCGACCTGCTGGAGTTGAAACTCCTCCAGTTCTTGTTGGGAAACTCTTTCAATAAGCGAGGCTCTACTCACCGTATGCCCAAGACGTATACGGCGAGATAAGAGCGTCAGTAGATTGCGAGCTACGGCATGGGAATTCTCGACAAGAGACCAGATGACTTTTTCTTCCAGTTCGAGCAGGCGACAGTTCTCGTGGGCCACAACCGTGGCTGAAGTTGTACGTCTTCAGCGAGAATGGGACATTTGGGGTTCCAAGCTAAGAGACAGTGGGAACCGATGCTGATCGGGCTAGTTTAGCATTGATCGCCTGCCGACGGGCAAGGGTGACTCCTTTCAATCTTCTCCTTTTTGTGTGGATGGAATCTCGTCTTGCGAAGTACATGTCATCGGGTGTGACGTTACCCAGGGCCTCGTGATAGCGCCTGGAGTTGTAGTAGTCGATAAAGACCGCGATTTCTCGCTCCAACTCCTCGGGTGTCTCCCAGACCATTAGGTTGATGCGTTCCTTGCAGGAACGATGGTAGCGTTCGATCTTCCCGTTGGTCTGGGGATGATAGGGTGAGGCCAGGATGTGGCCCAGTCCCTTGGTCTCCAGATACTGACCAAAGTCTTTGGAGATCAAAGCCGGTCCGCGGTCTGTCACCAGCCGGGGCCGATCAGACAACGGAGCCTGTTCCACACCCGTTCTCTCACAAGCCGCCTCGACCACCTGGCTGAAGTCTCCAGCACGCATGGCCGTGTGAAGTCCCCAGGCCAGGATCCTCCGGCTAAAGTCATCCAGTACTGAGATCAGATAGTACCAGCCCCAGTTCTTGACCAGAAGATAGGTCGCATCCGTTTGCCACTGCTGGTTGGGTCGGGTCGTCTTGATTCGATATTCCGATTCGGCTGGAAAGCTCCGGAGTTGAACCTCCCGAATCAGCCCTTCCGCTTTCAAAATCCGGTAGACCGAGGATTCCGAGACCGTAAACCCGCACCTATCCGTCACCTGGCAGCTCACTTCTCGTGAGGACCACTCTGGAAACAGCAGCGCCATCTCCAGGATTCGGTCCCGTTCTTTGGGCAGGATCTGATTCCAAACCCGTCCTGATCCTGGGGGACGGTCCCGCAAGCCTGCCAACCCCCTCTTTCGAAAGTGGTGTCTCCAGCGATAGTAGGTCGAGCGGGGGATCTCGAGTTGATCCAGCACCTCCCGGACCGGTAACTCGGAGGCCTCCACTGTCCTTAAAACTTCCAGCTTGTGCTCGCTGAGCATCCTCTGATACCTCCTTCGCCTTACAGGCCCAAACTTTTTTTTAGCTTTTGGTTCTCCACTACCGTCTCGGCCACCGCCTTCTTCAAGGCCTCATTCTCCTCCTTCAAGCGACGCACCTCACCGGAAGTCGCATTCCGTTGGGTCTCCCGGGTTAGACCGTTTTTGCCCGAATCCAGGAAGGCCTTGGACCACTTGTAGTAGATCGAAGGTTGAATCCCTTCTTTGCGGCACAGTTCGGTGACGGGAATCTCTCCGCGGAGCCCCTCCAAAACGATGTGGATCTTCTCTTCGGCCGTGAATCTCCGGCGGGTGGCCCTACGGATCTGTTTGACGACGTCTGTGGTCATAGCGTTCTCCTTTTGGTTGTGCCATGACCAGCATCGGCTTGCTCTGATGGGCTGTCAAGATCAGCCCTTTGAGGGGGTGAGATCTCACCCCCTCAAACCTTCCAACTCTCTCTTAACTCTCGGCCCTATGTGTCCCACTTTCGCTGACGGGATACACTCCAGCTTTGACCTGACTTTCTACGACAGCGCAGGAAACACGACGGCCACGGAAAGTGAAATCGTCAGAGTCCGGGCGGAGTTGGTGGCTGAATCAGCAGACCTCAATCTGGAGTCTGGGAAGGTGCAGACCATGACTCTGGGATCGTCCGTGATGTTACGAAGCAAAGTGTTCCAGCTATTTTAGGGGGGGAAACGGATTAGAAGATGATATTCGAGGGTTCGTCAAGATGGACTTTCCGTCAAACTGCTGTGGAAGATGAGCAGGGCAATGCTCTTCTTGCTGCCTTGATGGTCTCGATGCTGCTGGCCGTCCTGGCTCTTTCCATGTCTTCGAACATCATGACCGACTTTTCCACGGGTCGTGATCTCGAGAGCCAGAAGACAGCCCTGCAAACGGCCGATACGGGAAACAGCGTTCTGAAAAACAGCCTACTAGGAAGCGATTTGAGCACTGCCCTACAGGCCACCACCTTGGTTCCCCGTTATATCAACTACACCCAGCCCACCCTGGGATCGGACGCAGACAACTATTTTCAGCGAAACCCTCTGGCCCCTCTGGAAGCGATGAATGTGGATTTCGAAAACCTTCCGAGCCCCATCGGAACCCGAAACGCGACAGGATTTCTTACCCCCGCGGGCGGTGTCTCACTGGGTTCCGGCGCTCGATATTTCGCCAAAATTACCGACAATGATGACGGAGACAGCGATCTGACCACCGATGTTGATGGAGTTTTTCTTCTGCGCACCCTAGCAGCCCGTGGTGGAAGTACATTTTCTGAGCTCAGGTGGTACCCACCGGTGGAAGCAGCGAAGGGATCGCTGAGTTGGGTTTTTCGGGCCAAGCAGCCGGAATCAGTCCGAACAGGCCCTTAAGACGCTTGAACAGCGACAAAATCAGTAGCATCAGGGCGCAAATCCGCCCCTGCAGACCCCGCGGCGTTCCCACACCCAGGCTCTGACGCATCAGCATCCCCAGATTGAAGGCGCTCACCTGGATCAGCAGTCGCTTCAACACATTCTCATGTCCCCGGACATGCAGCCGTCTCATCCCTCCGCTCCCGTACAGATGCGCACAGGGTCGCTCCAGCTGCTCTCCTCGTTGCCGCAGCAGCCGCTGCCCTCGCTCTCCCCGGATGCGCCGCCGATTCGCATACACCGCTTCCTGCCCCTGCCGGTCTCCTCGCCAGCGTCGCTTCCCTCGCCTCGGTTCGCTCACATAGCTGCGCAGTCCCACCGCATCCAGGTCCACCATCCGCTGCGTGCTGTGATACCCCTTGTCGGCCACCACCTCTTCGATGCCTCGTCCCTCCGGCAGCGCTTGTTCCACCTTCTCGGCCGCTTCCGTCAGGGTCTTCACCATGGTCTGCGTGTCCCCTTGATCGGCTCCCTGTACCGTCACCGAGACAATCGCTCCGGTCTCCAGATCCACTGCATGCTCCGCCTTGTGCGCCAGGTGCGTCCGCCCGTCCTTCATTCTGGTAATCCGCGCATCCGCATCATGCGGGTGCTTCCAAACCCGGTTCGATCCTTTGCCCGTGCGCTTGCGGTCCAGTTTGGCCAGATCTTCCCGTCGCGGCGTCTCAATCCCGGAGGCTTTCGCCAGCTCCATCAAAAACTCTTCATACCCCTGCTCGCTGTCCCGGCGCACGATGCTGCGCAGCGCTGCATTCGCTTCCAGCGTAGTGGCATCGATGCCGATCGTCTTGCCCCGCAGCAGGCCGCTCGCCCCGATCCGCTTCAGTACCCAGTCAAAGACTGCTTCGTGGGTAGCCACATCGATCAGTCGTCGGGTTCGGGAGATCGTGGAGTGATCAGACGGCGACTCGCTCAGTTTCAATCCCAGAAACTCTCGCAGTGCCAGAGAATCAGCTGCTCTCCAGGCTATTCCTCGTTCCGATCCGATCCCTTCGAAATACCCCACCAGCAGCAGCCGAAAGTACACTCCCGGAGCCAGGCTCGGTCGCCCCATCTTGTCTGCATAGAACTTCGCACACAGTCCCTCCACGAAGTCGTCAAAGCCGTGTTCGTTGAAAAGGCCATTCAGTCTTTCGTAGAAGGGATGGCCGGCGGTGCGGGGCAGCTCACTGGTGGCGACCCACAGGTCTTCTTGCTGTCGACGTTTCTTTTTCCCCATTGCCATGGGGTCACTCTAGTGTCGCTGTGTGACCCCTTATCCTCGACTTTCACCACGGACTGCTAGGTGTCCAACGGTTAGGGGCGGGGCAGATGAGTACTTACGGTGGGACGGTCAAGAACTCGGTCAGCATCATCGAAACCACCATCCAACGCGAGAAGACGTTTGACTTCGTTGCCGGCCTCACCCTTTCCGGCCCCTGCGTCCAGCCGGCACAAGGGGGGAATATCTTTAACGGAAATACCTTCGACCTGGATGGCTATGACCATCCCGGCATGACCCTTTCTGACCTGATGCCAGGTGGATCCCACTCTCATGTAACTGGGGGAAATTCAGCCGGAATCAGTGCCGTCTATGACGATTCCGGAGCCGGTGATGGTACCGGGCTTCGAGATTGCCTTTATTCGGAACTGTCGGCCCCCCAGATGAATAATATTGATGGGGATGCTTCCGATTACGGTGGTTCCCCTTCTCTTCATGATGGCACCCAGGGGGTCAGAGACGATCCCAATCCCGCTGCCGTTAACGTCTTCGATGCAACCTACGTGCACAACCTGGTTGAAGGTTTGACTCAGTTCGCCGACATCACTCTTCCGGATGGGACCAACTACAACAACAACCTGGGCGACGAGACCAATCCCTTGATCACCTATTGTGAGGGAGATTGCACCATTGGCGGCGGGAGCAGCGGTGCCGGGCTACTGATTGTCAAAGGAAGACTCGATTTCAACGCCAACTTCGCTTATCGGGGACTGCTGCTGGTGGTGGGAGATGGGGTGTTCGACCAGACCGGTGCTGCCAACGCCGCCATCCTGGGTGGGGTATTCGTGGCCAACACCATTGATAATGGGGACGATACCTGGAGCTATGGGGAGCCGAGTCTCACCATAGCTGGGAACAGTGACATGTACTATCAAATGAGCGGAGTCCGCCTGGCCTACGGGCTGATCCCGATGAAGCAGTTGGGTTGGCGTCAGATCAGCTCGGAGCTCGAGCCGGCATTTTGATCTGAGCCCTTAACGCACTCCACCTGCGATGGAGGGAACAATGCTGATGGTGTCCTTGTCCTGAATGGCCGTTTCCTCGCGATCCAGGTAACGGATGTCTTCATCGTTGACATAGATATTCACAAAATTTCTCAATTTCCCCTCTTCGTCAAACAGGTGTTTCTTCAAGTCCCCATACTGCTCTGCCAAATTCCTTAAGACTTCCCCGACCGTGCTTCCTTCCAGTTCCAAAGACTCCTGGTCACCCGTGTAGGGTCTCAAAGGAGTTGGAATAAAGACTGTTGCTGACATCGTACGCCTCCTGGTTATCTCTTGATGATTTTCAATTTAACTTATAAGAGTTCCATCTTCTCTGCATCGAAGGCAGAGCGATCGTCTCTGAGTTTCCAATTGTGAATTTCCCCTGCTTCGCCCTTGTTGACGGAAACGATCACGTAGGAGTACCAGGGCCAGGCGTGATCTTGATCGTAGGTTGAGGGTCGAGCGGGGACATCCGGATGGCTGTGGAAAAAACCTACGATGGCACGATCCGTGCCCTTCAGTTTCTTCTCCAGCTCGTTGAGTAAATCTGGAGTAATGAGATATCGATTGGCCGGGCTGTCGGTGCGCTGATTCTCTGCGGGAACGAGCTCGCTGACCGTCTTAACGCCATTTTCAACGGATCCCACCATCACTCCACAACATTCGTGAGGATAGGTTTTCTGCGCAATTTCTTTGATTTCCTCGACATCCGTTGATTTTAGCCGGATCATAGTGTGTTCCAAAACTCTTCGGAAAGATAATCAACCCCCATCGAGTTCATAATATAAGTTACCTCGATTATCCTTGATTTCCACCCGGAAGCCCAGATCTGGCCAATGTTTTCCATAAAAGACTGCGAGTGGGAAATGTGCGTGGGAGACCAAGATCGAGTAGGATGAGAGCCCGATGACAGAGAATGATTCGCGATTCCTGAAAGCCTGCCGGGGAGAGGAAGTGGATTGCACGCCGATCTGGTTCATGCGCCAAGCCGGTCGTTATATGCAGGAGTATAGAAAACTGCGCGAGAAACACACTCTTTTAGAGCTCTGTACCAAGCCGGACCTGGCCAAAGAGGTGACCCTGCAGCCGATTCGCCGCTTTGACTTGGACGCGGCGATTATCTTTGCCGATATCCTGCTTCCTCTCAAGAGCATGGGTGTGGATTTTGATTTTGTGAAGAGTAAAGGACCCGTGATCTACCAGCCTATTCGCAGTCCCGCAGATGTAGATAAGCTTCATACCGGCGATCCGGAAGAAGATCTCAAGTGTGTGTTGGAGACCCTCGGACTTGTGCGCAGCGAGTTGGACCCAAGGATCGCTTTGATTGGATTCGCTGGAGCCCCTTTTACCGTAGCAAGCTACATGATTGAAGGAGGGTACTCCAGGAATTTTCTTCATACCAAACTTCTCATGTATTCCCACCCGGAGGCCTGGCAAAAGCTTATGGAGACGGCTTCGGAAGTCATGGCACGCTACCTCACCGCTCAGATCGAGGCTGGCGCTCAGGCCATACAGCTGTTTGACAGTTGGGTCGGTTGCCTTGAACCGGAAGATTATCGACGCTATGTTCTGCCCTATTCCCAGAAAATCTTTGCACGCCTGAAGCCCTACTCGGTTCCTCTGGTTCACTTCGGTACGGGAACGGCAACGCTTCTGGAACTGATGAAGGAGGCGGGGGGAACTGTGATGGGGGTGGATTGGCGGATCAGTTTGCAGGAAGCTCGGAGCCGTTTAGGGAATAACACCCCAGTTCAGGGAAACCTGGAACCCGTGGCCCTGTTTGCAACCAGGAGTTTTTTGGAAGAAAAAGTGGACCAGGTCCTGAAACAGGCTGACGGTCGTCCTGGTCACATCTTTAACCTGGGGCACGGAATTCTACCTGAAACCCCGGTGGAAAATGTTGAGGCGGTCGTTCAGTGGGTCCACGCCAAGAGCAAAAGATGATAGTGTCTCGTCCCAGGAATACCATGACATTTGCTGATGGGGCTTGCGAGGGGATGTCAAGGAGAGAGGAGGAGGCGATGCAGGGACATCGGCGACGACGAGAGACACAGAGATCATCCGCAACCTCCATCAGCCCGAAGGGTGGCGGCGGGACGGCATCGATTTCTTTGTCGCTCCTCCTCCACGATGCACACAGACATCGCGTCGTCGTCGCTTCGCGAACTCGACGCCGTCGCGCTCGCCACACATGTCATGGTATTCCTGGGACGAGGCACTAGCCCGGATCATGCATAGATTCTCCTACTGCAGTGACGAAATCATCCGCCCTGACTGCGCGACCCGCAAGCGGGTACCCCCTCGTCGGCCTCCTCAACGTACTGCAGAGAGTACGGTTACGGGGGCCTTGGGGCACCCGCTTGCGGGTCTCGCGCCTTGTCAGGTCGCCGCTTTCGTCACTTCGTGACGAGAACCTATCCATAATACGGGCCAGTAAGTGTTAAACTTCATGGATGATTCGAGGCAAGCCATGAAAAGAACCTTGGTCTATCTTTGGTGCTTAATTTTGGCTCTGGCCCTGGCTCAGATCACCCCCTTCCTTCATGGACAAGAAACGTGTGCGACGGTCCTTAAAGAAAAGAAGTTACCCGTCAAGTTCAAAACCCGGGGTCAAAGGGCAAGGTGGGAGCAAGTTGATGAGGTCCTAACGGGCTTAAGTGACGACCTTCGAGGTATGGCCTGCCAGCTCAAGTTTGAAGAGATCTTTCGAACCGACAAGGAGGAACTCTACGTTCCTCTAACCAACAATCTGGTGCGAGTGGTCCCTGAGACCATACTGCAGGGCCTTTCGGTTTTTAACCAGTCGGGAGAGCGCCTTGGTGAATATGAAGGCCGGGTCAGTTATCAACGCACCGGTGGGCTGTATGTCTCCGACTCCTACACCCTTTACTATTTCCAGTACAAAGATACTGAAGGGGAAGTGGAGTCGAGCGGCAATCACCTGTTGCTCGATGAGTTTCTGGTCCGGTGGAGCGATCTTTCGGAGCGTATCGCCATGAACAACTCCGGGGACCTTCCTCGATAACTCCCCCTTGAAACCCCGTCCTGGGGGTGCTAAGCTTCATTATGAAATTGAAATTCGATTTCAATTAGAGCCTCAGAGAGAATTTCACAGCGATGAAGTTGACCAGACGCCTGCTACCTTTCTTGACCTTGCTACCCGTGTTGATCGGCCTGATTCTCCTCTTTGTTCCGGCTCGAAATCCGGCTCAGGCAGGATCGAGTTTGCCCGACTCCTTTCCCCAGGATTTTGAGCGTATTGAACCTGACAAGCTTATTTTTCTGCTCCAGTATCTGGGAACGGATTACGGTGCTGCCGTGGAATCGGGGCAGATCATCAGTGAATTCGAGTACCAGGAGATGTTGGACTTCAGTCAGCTTTTGTTGGAGGAAACTCGTCAGCTCGATGCTCCTCGGGAGATCCTTACCCATCTGGAGAAGATTCGGCAACTGATCGAAGAAAAACGCGAGTGGGACGAAGTTCGAGGTCTTACCCAAATCCTTCTCCCTCTGTTTTCCGAGCACTTGAATGTGATCTCCTACCCTTCCGTGGTGCCCAGTTTATCTCGGGGCCAGAGCCTCTATGAAGAGAACTGCTCAAAGTGTCATGGTCTAGAGGGCGACGGAAAGGGACCCTCTGTAGAGGAGTTGGAGCCCCCTCTCCCCCGTTCTTTTCAGGATCCGCGCATGAACCAGCTGGCTCCTCATCAGATCTTCAATGCTCTCACTTTCGGCGTGGAAGGTACGGAAATGCCTTCCCACCTGGAGTCGCTCAGTGATCAGGAACGCTGGGATATTGCCTTTTTCGTCATGACGCTCCGCGATGGTTTCGATCCCGTTCCTCCCAGTAATCTCCTCCCTGTAACCTTGAAGAGTCTGGCCGTTCACTCCAATGAAGAACTGGTTGCCCAACTGGCCCACAATGGAACCGAACTCCAAGTGGCCTACATTGACTACTATCGAGAGAATCCTCCCGGAGCCTCTTTGCAGGACCTTGTGGTGCTGGCAGCACAAAAGCTCCATCAGAGTAGCGAAGCCTATGGGCAGGGAAGGGTTGATCTGGCCCTCAAATTGGCCCTGGATGCCTATCTGGAGGGTGTGGAGCCCATAGAACCCGCGCTGGCACAAAGGGATCGTGGTCTCGCCCTGGAGCTGGAAGCCCAATTGGGCCGTTATCGTATGGATCTGAGCAATGGTGTCTCCGTAGAGGCAGTAGGTGAGCGCCGTCAATCCGTTCAGGAACTGCTGAAACTTGCGGGGCAAACCCTCGGCGATTCGGAAGCTGCATCGAGTTTTGCCTTCGTGCAGTCCTTGGCCATTATCTTGCGAGAAGGCATGGAAGCAGCGCTTCTTTTAGCGGTGATGTTGACTTATCTGGCAGCGGCTGGTTACCGCGAACTCCAAAAGTACGTCGCGATGGGTGTCGTTGGCGCCATTGTGCTGGGTATCCTCACCTGGGGGATGATTCAGTTTGCTCTAGGGATCTCTCCTCTTCAGCAGGAAGCGTTGGAGGGGATGACCTCTTTGCTGGCTGCCGCGGTCTTGTTTTCGGTCAGTTTCTGGGCGATTCGCCAGGTCGATATCCGCAATTGGAAGGAATACATTCGACGAAAAGCCGAACACGCGATGGGGACGGGGAGTGGCCTGGCTCTTGCCTTGGTGGCCTTTCTGGTTGTCTATCGGGAAGCGGTGGAGACGATTCTCTTTTATGAGGCGCTGTGGATGAGAAGTGAAAGCTCCGGAGGCGCCATCGTCATGGGTTTTGTGTTGGGTACCCTCATTTTACTCTCACTCGTTTTTCTCATGTTCAAGGTGGGTCTTCGCATTCCGCTTCGACCCTTTTTTGCCATCACCGGAGTCCTTCTGGGGGTGCTGGCCTTCGTTTTTGCGGGTTACGGAGTGCGAGAACTGCAGACCATCGGCTGGATCAAGGAAACCCCACTGGAGTGGATGGTCAGGTTTTCTATTCTTGAAGTCCGGGCCACCCTGGAAACCACTGCTCTCCAGTTGGGCATCTTGCTCTCCTTTCTCCTGGGTTGGTTTCAGCTGCGTTGGACCGGGAAGCTGCAGCCAGCTGACAACGGACAACTGACAGCTGACAACACACCGCAGACCGGCTAACCACCTGACCCCCTAACCGCCCCAGCGCGCCGTTGACGCATCTCGAAATGTTAAAATAGAAGAGTTATGACTGGGATCTACGCGTACTCGGTCGCCATTTTGGTTGGCGTCGCCGTCTTTGGGGCGATTCTGGCTCTGATGCGCCTTCTTCACAAGAGGCGTCTGGAATCGGCCCAGGGAGTGATCCAAAGACTGGAAAATACAGCTCTCAGGGATCTGGGAGAGCAGGCTTTGCCCGATGAGGAACCTCGTGAAGAGGAACCCGTCCCTGCCCGTCCTTTTTTGTTTGGTATTCCTTACGTGGCTTGGATTTCCACTTCTCTGTTCATCCCCTGTGCCTTTTTGATCCTCTTTTTTGCAAATCTCATCTACCCCTACACTCCTCCAGACACGGGAAGCGAGGCCTGGATTGCCTACCGCGCTCCAGCCGCCTTTCAGGCACTGGGGAGATCATTGGAGCGTCATGAGCTTCTGATTCCGAAGGGAAAGCGAATCACGGAATCGGACCGGATACTGGTCGAAGACGCGGTGCGGAATCGGTTCAACATCGCTCCAGGACAAGTCCTGGGAACGTTACTCATTCTGACGATATTTATCCTCATGTTGCTCTACCACATCAACATCCTCTATCCCACCGGTACAGAAAAAAACAAGAATCTCATCCTGATTTATCTGACTATTCTGATCGTGCTGGTGTCTGCCAGGATTTCGCTGTTCTACGGGATGTTTTCGCCCTATCTTATTCCTCTGCCATGGGCTGGAATGGTGATTACCGTTTTCGTGAACCGGCGTCTTGTTCCCCTAACGATGCTCATTACCCTGATCTTTATTTTCCTGCAGGCGCCTTTTGATTTTGGTCTTTTCCTGGTTTTGCTCGCCGGAGGACTGGTCAGCGGAAGTTGGGTGCGGCAGGCCCGCAAGCGCGATGAACTGATGTTCGCATCAATGTTGGTTGGCCTGGTCATGGGTGTGGTGTTCTTGTGCCAGGCTATCTTGAACGGTCATGGACTCGCTTCTGTTCTCCCCGATGCCGTGGCCAGTCTCAGTAACGGCGTTGTGGCCGGCCTTCTCCTCCTGATGACTCTTCCCGCTTTTGAGCGACTGTTCGATTTCGCCTCCTCGTTTCGCCTCATGGAGCTTCTGGATCTCAACACTCCGGTCTTGAGTGAGCTTTTCATGAAGGCTCCGGGTACCTACCAGCACACCATGGCAGTGGCCAGTATTGCAGGAAGGGTGGCCAACGAGATTGGTGTCAATGACCTCCTGGTTCGCGTCGGGGCCTATTATCACGACATCGGTAAGATGTTTAATCCTCAGTACTTTATTGAAAATCAAGAGGGAGAAGAAGACCATCACGATGAACTCGGACCGGTTGCTTCAGCGGCGGTGATTCGCTCTCATGTGAGTCTGGGAATCCGATTGGCTAGACGGATCGGGTTGCCCGGGCCGGTTGAGGATTTTATTCCGGAACACCATGGGACCTCCACGATCGAATTTTTCTACTACAAATCGAGACAACAGAAATCGGAAATCAAGTCAGAACGGATTTTCAAATATTCCGGGCCCAAACCTCAAAGTAAGGAATCAGGCCTTCTCATGATCGTGGATTCCTGTGAGGCCGCCTGTCGAGTCCTCAAGAGCCGCGATAGGGAAGAAGTGGGCAAGCTGGTCCATCGAATTGCTTACGGGAAGCTGGAACAGGGAGAGCTCGCCGAATCCGGCCTCACCATAGGAGAGTTACAAAAGATCATTGACCTTGTGACGGATATCTTGAAAAGTGCCGGTCACCAGCGGATCGCCTATCCTTCAGACGAACAGCCCAAGGCCGATGAATCCCCTCAATCCAAACTGCGTGTCGTCTCCCAGCTGGGTGGCTCTGAGACGGATTCATCCACCTGATTGTTTTGACCTAATTACGATGGGCAAATTCCTTGACCCCCCTTCTCTGATCAAGATTTGCCAGAGCCTCGAGGACGCCTATCCCTCACCGAAAGGCTGGCCCAATGGGGAATGGCCGCTCAGCGGGGAATTCAAGCCTCGGCGTTTTGAAGTCGTAGTGGGTGCAATTCTTACCCAGAATGTCCAATGGCAAAATGTGGAAAAGGCCCTGGGCCGGATGATCGAGGAGCAGCTGGTGGAAGCCGATCGAATTGAAGGTTGTTCTCAGGCTTTTCTGGAGGAGACCATTCGTTCAGCGGGATTTTACAGGCAGAAAGGGAAGCGCTTAAAAGGAATCGCCCAGTTCATTCTGGCTTATCCGGGTGATTTTTACAGCGAGGTTGGACGTGAGGAGCTTCTCTCCATTCCAGGGATCGGGCCCGAGACAGCCGACTCGATTCTTCTTTATGCCTGCGACCGACCCCACTTTGTGGTGGACGCCTACACGCGACGTCTTTTTACTCGATACGGATTCTTGAGCCCTAAGGCGAGCTACCCGGAAGTTCAGCAGTCGTTCGAATCCCATTTGCCCGCCGATGTTCCTCTTTACAAGCGCTTTCATGCGCTCATCGTCGAGCACGCGAAGTGGATCTGCAGGAAAACTCCTCTTTGTAAGGATTGTGTGTTGCGGAAAGAATGCCAGGTAACAGCCGGAAGACCGGCTGAAATCTGAACTTCAAAATCCCAAATCGCCGGCCGGAGGCCGGAAATTCCAAATTCGAAATTCCAAATCACAAACAAATTCAAAATTCAAAATTCTAAACCCGGAACGTGGAACCTGGGACGTGCGCGGAGCGCGCTAGATTCAACTTTTGATCAGCAGTTGAGAGGTCCGGTCAGGTTCTGAAGCATTTTCGAATCGAGACGGATCAAAAAGTTGAGCGGCCGTCTGGTTCGGATGGATAAATCGCTGGGCTGCCAGGCGTCCGATTTCCCAGCTGCTTCCCACTCCGTGGCCGCCCAGTCCAGCCACCCAGAAAAAATTCTCTGCCGCCTGATCCCAGCCGATCACGAAGGAGCCGTCAGGAGCTTTGGTCCGAAAGCACGACCAAACCTCTCTTTGAGTCGCCTCCCGCAGGGCAGGAAGCTCCAACCAGACCAGTTCAGCCAAAGATTGGGAAATGTCGGGACTCACCGTTGGCTCCAGGCTCACCGTCCGTTCCTCATCGCAAATACTGATTAGAAGGCCACCCGATTCGGGTCTGCAGTAGAAATTCTGATCCAGGCTCCACACAAAGGGCTGGCTTGGGGCTAACGAAGGCACTTCATCCAGAACGAACAGATGTCTCTTCAAAGGAGAGAGCGGCACCGGGAAGGCCCCGGCCATTTCCGCTACCTGGGGAGCCCAGGCTCCGGCAGCATTCACCAGGTGGTTGGCTTCGATGGTTCCCCGTGACGTCTCCAGACGATAGGGTCCACCCCCCTCTGCACCGAGCAGCTGACAGTTCAACCAAAGCTCGGCCTCCCGAGATCGTGCTTCTTGCAGATAGAACTGAAGGAGGAGGGAGATATCCATCACACCGTCCGAGGGGGTCCAGAGAGCCGCTTCAAAATCGTGTCCCCTCAGCAGAGGGATCTGCCCACGGACCTTTTCGGGTTCTCGATATTCCGAGACGATCAGGTCCGGCTCGCGAGTCTCTTCCAGATGCTCCTTTTTCCCCAGAAGCAGGGACCCTTTCGCTTCGAAGCCGACCTCCTTGCTCCGTTGGGAATATGCCCGGCGACTGGCTGCGACCACACCACGAATCTCCCGGTTGGCGGCGGACTGAAGGACAAGAGATGCGTTGCGGCCCGAAGCATGAAAGCCGGGGCACTCCTCCTTGTCGATGAGGAGGATGGATCCGGAAAAATGCTGACTCAGATGGAAGGCGGTCGCCGCTCCCGCAAATCCCGCACCCACGATCAACACATCTGTCTTCATGATGATTTAGGTAGTCCCTTGAGTGACGGATATTAGCACGAACTCATTCAGGAACTGCTCCACTGTTTCGTAGTAGTCCTGGATGGTTTCACTCTTGCGCCATCCGTGACCCTCACCTTCATAAGTGCGGTAAAGGTGGGGAACACCGCGCCGAACCAGAGACTCGACGATTTCATCGGATTGATTCCGAGGAACAACCTTGTCCACTTCACCTTGAAAGATGGCAAGCGGATCCTGGATCCTGTCGGCTGAGAAAACCGGCGATCGTTCCTGGTATCTCTTCTCGTCCTGAGGAAGCGTGCCTACGAGAAAGTCCAGATAATGCTTCTCAAACTTATGGGTATCGGCAGCCAGCGTGAAGAGATTGGATACCCCATAACGGCAAATGCCTGAACTGAAAAATCCCGGATCGGTGATCAAGCTCAGCAGGACGGTGTACCCCCCTGCGCTTCCACCCATTAAGATGAGGCGCTTTTCGTCGGCCAGCCCTTTCGATACCAAATGCTCGGCTGCCCGCCGAGTGTCTTGCACGTCGATGACTCCCCAGGTTTCTTTGAGGGCATCCATGTAAGCCTTCCCGTATCCCGAGCTTCCCCGGTAATTCAATTCCAGAACGGCAAGGCCGCAGCTGGTGAAAAACTGAGTGTCGGGGTGATAATCGGATGAATAGTGAGAGGTGGGGCCGCCGTGAATCTTGATGATGGTGGGAGGAGGCCCACTGTTTTCAAATTCCGGATGAGAAGGAGGGTAGTAGAGTCCGTAACAGCATTGAACTGGAGAGTCCGTCTTGACACTCCAACTCAGGGATTGAGGGCGGCTGAGATAACCTCCACTCAGGTTTTTCGAACTGCTACGTTGATGAATCCGGACCTCACCTTGGGGTGAGACAGAAGCAATGCGGGAGGGTGAGGTAGAAGAAGAAGCAATAAGAGCGATTCTTTCCCCCTGGGGACTCAAGGCGATTTGAGAGAGGGAGGTGTACTGTGCTACTTGTCCTTGAATTCTGTGCAGCTCTCGACTCTGCAAGTCGAACCTGACCAGAGAAGTAAAGCCGTCTTTGGCTCTCAATAAGTAAAGCGCTTTGGAGTCAGACGTCCAGGCATGAGTTCTGAGCCCCTGAATCCAGGCTGGTCCGCCATATTCCGCTTCTTCGCCGACCAGCAATTCCTTTTCGGCCGAATTCAAGTCAAGCAGGTAAACATTAAACCAGCCGCTTTCATTGGAGAGATAACTCAGATAGCGGCCATCCGGGGAAAAAGCGGGTTGAAAGATGCCGGTGTTTCCTGCGAGCTCTCCGGCCACAATCTTCTGGGAAGCGAGTTTGAATGTGCCCTTCTCACCATCCAGCTCTCCCAGGTAGAGGGCGCTTGAATCCCAGGGCATATAGGGGTGATCCCAGGCCACCCAGGCAATTCGGTTCCCCTGGGGGTGCCAGCAGGGGTGCATGTAAAAATCATGACCTTCGCTCAGCCTGACCGGTTGATTTTTGCCTTGAGTATCGACTAAGGCCAATACGTCGGTGCCCTCGGAGGAGTGAACGCAGACCACTTTTTGACCGTCGGGAGAAACGCTCGGAGCCGAGCACTCTCCCCCCTCGGGTGTGATCGGGTTGGCCTCACCGCCGGAGAGGAGCTGTTGATAGAGGCGTCCCTCTGCCACAAAATAAACAGATCCATGGGAAACGGTGAAATCACCGCCACCGTACCCGACTCGTGCTCGTACCGAGAGTTCCCCGGTCAAATCGCGCGGCGATGAGTCTTGCGGTGATTGACACACCAGAATTCCCTGATCGGACCTTTCCTCGCGCCACACCAGGGTTTCCTCGCGAGTGTCCCAGAGGACGTCGGAAAAGCGCAGTTCAGCGGCCAGGTCTGCAGCCTGGAGCGGGCTTGTCCACGGTCCGGAGGGTTTTTCTTGCCGGCTACCCGCGACTAGAGTGCTCCTCCTACCTCGTGAACGATCTCTCCTCCGACTACGGTCATCAACACCTTGAGACTACCGATCTCGTCCTCCGGAACCGTCAAATAATTTCCGTCAATGACAACCAGATCGGCCAGTTTGCCCGCCTCAATTGTGCCCAGAATTTTCTCGTCTCCGGTGTAGTAGGATGCCCAATTGGTGGCCATATACAAACCCTGTCGGCGAGTGATCTTTTCTCCCTCGTTCCACACTCGGCCATCCTCATCCTTGCGCGCCACGAACTTCTGGATGTGCCACAATGGCGGACGCTCCATGTCGCCACCTTCCATCACCACGCGCACCCCGGCATTTATCAAGCTTCTTATGGGCGAGATCTTATAAACCTCATCGGCACCATAGAGTCTTATCAGCGTTTTGGCTCCAATGGTTGAGGTACTGGCGCTGGCAATCAGGTCCAGTCGCTTGGCTGTGGCTATGTGCTCGGGCGTCACCATCCGGGAGTGGTCAAAGGCCCAATTCCGGCCCGCCAGGCTTTTCTCTCGATTGGCGATTTCAAAGGCATCGAACAAGGCAGTGACGGATGCGTCTCCAGCAGTGTGAATTCCCAGAATGCGCCATCCGTAGCGGTTAAGGATCGGAATCGTTCTAGCGTCGCTGACCTCAGGGTCCTGGTAATAGGGGACAAAGCCAAAATCCGGCTGGTCCGGGTTGGGCGCATGGCCGGTTCCGGGCAGCTTGGCCATGGTGGTCCAACCTCGCCCGTTTCCCAATGATCCGTCTGGATTTCCCACATTGGCCGCGGAGATCTTCAGCCAGGAGTCGCCAAACCCGCTCAAGTTCCCCACCCGCTTGATCAGGGCCTCAGGATTGTAGGCATTGCGAGCAAACTCGTGGGCAATTCGGAAGCGGATGGTCAACTCGTCCTGCTCCCACAGCCTTTTGAAAACTGAGACGGTACTTCCCGCAAAACGAGCCAGAATCGTGGTCCTGCCCACGGTGTTGAAATTCCGCATGGTTGCCTTGTACAAGGGCACCCGCTCTTCTACCGGAATCTGGGGAATGACTTCGAAGAACATGGTCCCGTAGGCGGCTTGTTGGCACACTCCGTTGGGCTCGCCCGTGGCAGGATCTTTGATCAAGCCAGAGGTATCCAATGGCATATTGGCCAGACGCAGGGCATAGCTGTTGACCAGGGCGTCATTGCCCGGCGGGCTGGTCCAAACGAAGACCGGATTGTTTGGCGAGATGGGGTCCAGGTCATGACGAGTCAGCGAAAAAGCCGATTGTTCCCAAGGGTCATCGACATTCCTGTCCGATCTCAATATAACCCACTCACCTGGCTCTGTCGCATCGACCATACTTTTCACGTCTCTCAAATACTGGTCGCGGCTGCGGAAGAGGATCCTGGGAATCAAACCTCGCTCCGCAGTGTTGTTAAAATGGAAATGGGTATCGATAAAACCCGGAGTCATGGTCTTCCCTTTCAGGTCAATGCTCCGAGTTTGAGGTCCGACCATGGCTCGAATCCTGTCGTTGGTGCCGACGGCCAGAAACTTTTCATCTCGAACGGCTACTGCTTGGGCAATGGTAAATGAGTCATCCGCGGTGAGGACTTGCCCGTTGTAGAACACCAGATCGGGATAGGCCAGAACCTCCGGGGGCAAGTTCTGGGCACTCTGAGCCCAGCTCAATCCCATACCTAAGAGGAAAATTGCCAATAGACAAGGCACACGAGAAACACCTTCCTTCATTACACACCTCCTAAAGGAAAATTTGCTTATTTGCTTAAAGGAAAATTTGTTTAATGATATTAGTCTTAGCATGGACTCTAGAATAATCCAAGCAATTTCTTGGAGCTTTAAGATGTCCTGGCCGTAGGGAGACCCATCAGCTCCTTACCCAGAAGAACAACTCGGCGTTTTGATTTTTCATCGGGGCTGGGGCATAACGATTGAAGCTTTGCTCTCCATTTTCCCTTTTCTTGCGTTTCCTGCGATCCTTTTCAGGGTCTGCCTTCAACTGCAGATGAAACTGTGCGCGTCTGAGATGATCTATCGTTTTCATTGAGTTGAAGAATCATGGTTTTTCTACCTCCTCTGGTCACTGCCTAGATTTGCGTTTTTAGTGCCGATTTGGCAAGATCCAGCACGGTTGTAGGTTTCCTAAATCGTTTGATTGGTTATAAATGAAAGGAACTAAACACTTTACAGATTTCAAAGTAAATAGTGTGATGAGATCGCGATGAAGATCCACGAGTATCAAGCCAAGCAAATTCTGAGCCGCTACGGGGTCAAGATTCCTGAGGGCAAGGTTGCCCAAAATCCCCCGGAAGCCTATGAAATCGCCAGACAATTGGGTGGGACCGTGGCTGTCAAGGCCCAGATTCACGCGGGAGGTCGAGGCAAGGGAGGTGGAATCAAGATTGCCAAGAGTCCGGAAGAGGCCAAAGAGATTGCAGGGAAGATGATTGGCTTCAAGCTGGTGACGCCACAAACGGGAGCCGAAGGAAGAGTCGTCCAGCGTGTTTTGATCGAAGAGGGCCTTAATGTCCAGAGAGAGTTTTATCTGGGAATTGTCATCGACCGGAGTCAACAAAAACCGGTTTTCATGGCCAGCCGTGAAGGGGGCGTCGAGATCGAGGAAGTGGCTCGCGAGAGCCCTGACTTGATTCTTAAAGAACACGTTCAGTCGGGTATCGGACTACAGTCCTACCAGGCTCGAAAGATTGCATTCGGGCTGGGCCTGGATGCCAAAGTCATCGGCAAGGCCACCGGTTTGATGAGCGCTCTTTACCGGGCTTTCGAAGCGACGGATGCCTCTCTCGTTGAAGTGAATCCTCTGGTGCTTACCGAGGAGGGCGAACTCTACGCTCTGGATGCCAAGATGAACTTCGATGATAATGCCCTCGATCGCCACCCTGAGATTGTCGAGATGCGTGATCTTTCCGAAGAGGAACCTACGGAGATCGAAGCCTCGCGTTACCACCTCAACTACATCAAGCTGGATGGTGAGGTCGGTTGCATGGTCAACGGAGCGGGGTTGGCTATGGCGACCATGGACATCATCAAGATGGCGGGTGGAAATCCAGCCAACTTTCTGGATGTTGGAGGCGGTGCCAACCTGGAACAGGTCAAGAATGCGTTCAGGATCCTGCTTTTGGATGAGAATCTGAAGGCCGTATTGATCAATATCTTCGGAGGAATCGTACGCTGCGATGTCGTGGCTGAAGGGGTGGTCCAGGCGGTTCAGGAAGTAGGAGTTGAAGTTCCCGTGGTGGTTCGTCTCGAGGGGACCAACGTCACGCAGGGGCGTGAGATCTTGAGGAACTCAGGTCTCGAGTTCGTTGTTGCAACGGATATGGGCGACGCTGCTCAGAAAGTCGTTCAAGCGGTTTAATCGTGGAGAAAAATTGTGGCGATTTGGATCGATGAAAACACGAAGGTAGTGGTTCAGGGGATTACCGGTCGGGAAGGAAGCTTTCACGCTGCCCAGTGCCGCGAATATGGAACCCAGGTGGTCGCCGGAGTCACTCCCGGCAAGGGAGGTAAGAGTCAGGACGGTGTGCCCGTCTTCGATACGGTCCAGGAGGCGGTGGAGAAGGAAGGGGCCAGCGCCAGCATGATTCTGGTGCCGGCGCCCTTCGCTGCCGATGCCATCCTGGAAGCGGTGGATGCTGAGATCGAGTTGGTGATCTGTATTACCGAGGGAGTTCCGGTCCTGGACATGGTCAAAGTCGCTGATTTCATGCAAGGGAAGAAGAGCAGGCTCATTGGACCCAATTGTCCCGGCATCATCTCTCCGGGAAAATCCAAGATTGGGATCATGCCGGCGCCGATCCACAAGGAGGGTTCGGTGGGTTGTATTTCCAGGAGTGGAACCTTGACCTATGAGGCGGTCCAGCAGTTGAGTTCTCGCGACATCGGTCAGAGCACCTGCATCGGCGTTGGAGGGGATCCTATCATTGGCACCGGCTTTATTGATGTCCTGACGGCCTTCCATGAAGATCCGGCCACCGAGGCGGTAGTCATGATCGGGGAAATCGGCGGGACCGCCGAAGAGGAAGCTGCTGACTACATCAAGGCTCATTTTGAAAAACCCGTCGTCGGCTTTATTGCAGGCCAGACCGCGCCGCCGGGCCGACGTATGGGACACGCAGGAGCCATTATTTCGCAGGGCCAGGGGACTGCTGCGGAGAAAATAGAGAAAATGAGGCAATGCGGAATCCACGTGGTGGAGAGCCCTGCTAAAATTGGTGCCGCCATGCATGAAATTGTCGCACAGCGGAGTTAGGGAGGTAGAGAGCCAAGTTGCAGGAACAAACGTTGGCCATCATCAAGCCCGATGCATTCAGCAGGAACCTTGTCGGTCCCATCATTGCCATGGCTGCAGAAAAGGAATTGTCCACGGTAGCGGCTCGACTGCTCCACCTGACCAGAAAGGAAGTCGAGAGTTTTTACTACGTTCATCGGGATAAGAGTTTCTTTGAGAGCCTGATTCAATTCATGACTGAGGGACCGATATTTGTCATGGTGCTGCAGGGGGAGAAAGCCATCACTCTTTGGCGTGAAACCATGGGTGCAACCGACCCCTCCAAGGCTGAAGAGGGAACGATTCGCCAGCGCTTTGGTGAAAGCATCGAACGCAATGCGGTTCACGGTAGTGATAACCCGGAGTCCGCCCGCTTTGAGATCGGATTTTTTTTCAGTTCACGGGACTTATTGGAGGGGCCTAATGCTGGGTGAGGTAGGGAAGGGGCTGGTCTTCCCTTACAATTATTTTTGAATTTGTCTTCTGTAGTTCTTCCCTGGAAAAATCAGAACATCACCTTCGAACGTTTCATGGACTTCTGTCTCTACGACCCAGGCCAGGGTTATTACACGACCAAGGAGAGGATTTTCGGTCCCCAGGGAGACTACTATACCTCTCCTTACACCCATCGGCTCTTTGCTCACAGCTTGGTCAGCGCCTTCGTTCACTACTTCGCGTTGCTGGCCCAGCCCAGGCCCTTTCATCTGGTGGAATTGGGTGTGGGAGAGGGATTCCTGGGTGGGGACATCCTGGAACGGCTGAAGGACGGCTATCCCGAAGTCTTCGATTGTGTGGAATACTTTCCGGTGGAAGTGGGTGTGGATCTACCGGAGCGAATTCAGGGGATTGTCTTCTCCAATGAATTTTTCGACGCTCTTCCGGTGCATCGTGTCCGGGTCCGAGGATCCGAGGTCAAAGAGATCTATGTCTCGGTTGGTGAGGAGATTTCCGAAGTTGAAGGTGAGATCACTAATCCTCTCATCCTCGAGTACATGAGAACAGGGTTTACAGAGTGGCGAGAGGGTTGCGAGTATGAAGTCAATCTCCGTATGGTCGAAGTGCTGAAGGATCTGGATCGGCGTATCGACTCCGGGGTGGTTCTGACCGTGGACTATGGCTACGACAGGGGAGAGTATGACTCCAGAGACCGGCCCCATGGAACTCTTCTCTGTTATCACCGCCATGAAGTGATTCCAGATCCTTACGTCAACCTGGGCCGCCAGGACATCACCGCCCACGTTAACTTTGAGGTGATGGAGCAAACAGGTTCTCAGCTGGGCTGGAAGAGCGAACCCTTGAGGACTCAGAGGCAGTTTCTCCTGGATTGGGGACTGGAGGAACGGCTTATGGAGGAGGAAGCCCAAGGGCTCCTCAATTCCCAAAGAATGGAAGAGCGTCTTGGCCTCAAGGCGCTCCTGGCTCCGGGCGGGATCTCCGATACGATGAAGGTTCTGGTCCAGTACGTCCGGAATTTCTGATAAGATGAACGCTGCGCAGGGGCGGTTCCTAGCTAATCCCAGCTAGTTCGTTCCTGCTCTTTTTTTGGAGGATTGGTGGGCGATACTGGACTCGAACCAGTGACCTCCGCCGTGTGAGGACGGCGCTCTAACCAGCTGAGCTAATCGCCCGCGAGTCGTTATTCTAGTGAAGGCGGAGAGATGGTGTCAATGAGTCAACTACTGGATTGGATTATTGTCGGCGGGGGGCCTGCAGGTCTGGCCTGTGCGATAGAGGCGAAAAAGAGAAACCTCGATTTTTGGTTGATGGAGAAGGGTTGTCTGGTGAATTCGATCTACCAGTATCCCGTCAATATGAAGTTCTTCACCACGGCCGACTTGCTCGAAATCGGTGGTGTCCCCATGGTTATCTCCTCCGAGAAGCCGGAGCGAGTGGATGGCCTGAAGTACTATCGCCGGGTAGCTCATGACTTTGAGCTCCCCATCAAAGACTATGAGCGAGTGATCTCGGTCCAAGGCCAGGAAAATGATTTTCTGGTGCGGAGCATAGACCGCCTGGATGAGGAGCAGGAGTATCGCTGCAAGAGAGTCATTATTGCCACAGGCTACTATGATAACCCGAACATGATGGGAATTCCCGGTGAGGGTCTTTCAAAGGTCAGTCATTATTATTCCGAGTGCCATCCCTATTTTCAGAAAAAAGTCGCCGTGATCGGAGGGCAGAACTCAGCCGCCGAAACGGCGCTGGATTTGTATCGCAACGGCGGAGCCGAAGTGACCCTGATTCACCGGGGGGAGATGATGGAAAAACAGGTCAAATACTGGGTCTTGCCTGACATCAACAATCGCATCGTCAGGGGTGAGATCAAGGCTTATTTTTCCAGTGCAGTGCAGGAGATCCGAGAGACAGAGATTGTCCTCTCCACCCCTGAAGGAGCGAAGACTCTGGAGAATGACTATGTCCTGGCCATGACCGGATATCGTCCTGACGTGGGTTTTCTGGAGGAGATGGGAGTTGAGGTGGATCCGGAAACCTGCATCTCTAAGCACAATCCCGAAACCCTGGAGACGAATGTCAAGGGACTCTATCTGGCCGGCTCCATCGTGTCCGGGAGGATGACCAACCGCATCTTTATTGAGACAGGACGCTTTCACGGAGAGCAGATTTTTAAGCATTTTTCCCCAACGAAGGCGAGCCGGTGAGCGCTCCCGCCTAGTGGCTGGATAAAGTACAATCAGACTCATGGAAATCACCTCACCGCGTCCGGAGCGCGCCGTCCTCGTCGGTGTGTGCCCCGATAATCGCCACCGCTCCTTTGAAGAGGAATCCCTAAGGGAATTGGAAGAGCTGGCAGCCAGCGCAGGCGCACAGATATTCGAGGTCTTTCTGCAGGAGAAATCCCAACCCGATCCTTCCTATCTGGTCGGTCGGGGAAAATTGAAAGAGATTCAGGATGCCGTATTCGGGTGTGAGGCGGATCTCGTTATTTTTAATGAGGATCTCACACCCGCTCAGCTCCGCCATCTGGAGGGATCTTTGGAGACGAAGATCATCGATCGCAGCGAGCTCATTCTGGACATCTTCACTCAAAGAGCACGCAGCCGAGAGGGAAAGCTGCAGGTGGAACTGGCCCAGTTGGAGTATTGGCTACCGCGACTCACCGGAACGGGGTTGGCCTTATCGCGTTTGGGAGGCGGCATCGGTACCCGCGGACCTGGAGAAACGAAACTCGAGGTTGATCGTCGCACCATTCGGGTACGCATTTCACGCATCAAGAAGGAGTTGAAAAGACTGGAAGCGCGGCGGGCGCTGCACCGGGGAAAGCGTCAAGGAGTGCCCATTCCCACGGTGAGTCTGGTCGGCTATACCAATGCAGGGAAGTCAACTCTTTTCAACAGCCTGACCCACCAGGAAACCCATGTCAGCGGCAGGATGTTTGCCACTCTGGATCCCCTGGTTCGCAAGATTGCCTTGGATTCAGGTCAGGAGGTGCTTCTCAGTGACACGGTGGGGTTTATTCGGAAGCTTCCCCACACGCTGGTGGCAGCCTTTCATGCCACACTGGAGGAAACCCTGGAGGCTGATTTGATCCTTCACGTGCTGGATGTGTCTCATCCCAACTATCAGGCCCTACGGGAAGCCGTCTATGAAGTTCTGGATGAGATCGGTCTGGAGGACACTCCCATCCTGGAAGCTTGCAATAAGATCGATCTGTTGCAGAAAGTTCCCCGTGTCCATACTTCAGGAGAGCATGTTTTCATCTCAGCTCGAACGGGAGAGGGGTTGCCTCAACTTCTTCAGAGAATCGAGTTCTTGATTAATCGAAATTACCGGGAAGTCCACCTCACCATTCCCTTTGATCGAGGGGATGTGGTTTCACAACTGCGGCAGCGAGCACACATCCGATCTCAGGAATACCGTGCAGATGGAATTCATCTACTGGCTTCCTTGCCTCTGGCTGATCTTGGCCGTTATCGAAAATTCGTGGACTAGCCGGGACTATGCATAAATTGTCTACTGCAGTGCCGCAATCATCCACGCTGACTGCGCGACCCGCAAGCGGGTACCCCCTTCCTTGGGCTCCTCGTCGCATGCCTTGTCATCGCGGCGCCTGCGGCACTTCGTCACGAAAATCTATGCATAATCCCGGCTGGATGGGAAACTGATGTATCGAGTTGCCATCATCGGAAGACCCAACGTCGGCAAATCCACCCTCTTTAATCGGCTCACCCGCAAGAGAAAGGCCATCGTCGGAAATGAACCGGGAATCACTCGGGATCGCCTCTTTGAGATTGCTCGTTGGGATGAGAAGCACTTTGAGGTGATCGACACAGGAGGCCTCATCCCCGATCAGAAAGAGATCATTCCTGAGAGGATCCTCCAGCAGGCGGAGATTGCCATGGAAGAGGCTGATCTCATTCTCTTCGTGGTGGATGTCCGTCAGGGGATCAGTCCGCTGGATGAGAGCCTAAATGCTCTCCTGCGATCTCGTGGCAAGGAATACCTGCTGGTGGTGAACAAAGTGGATGTTCCTCAACTCGAGCCCGAAGCGGCACAATTCTATGCCTTGGGTGTGGAAACCCTCTATCCGGTTTCCGCCGAGCACAAACAGGGCGTCTCCATCCTGGTGGAAGAAATCCTGGAACGAATTCCGGAGTCGGCGGAACTGAGCGCCGAAGAAGAAATTCGAGTCGCCATCATCGGCCATCCCAACGTCGGCAAGTCTTCACTGCTGAATCGCTTTCTGGGTCAGGAGCGGGCCATTGTCACCGACCTTCCGGGTACCACGCGCGACTCAGTGGATTCCGTCTTGCGATTCGAAGATCAGACCTTTCGTTTGATCGATACCGCGGGAATTCGCCGCAAGGGGAAAACGGAACTGCAGACGGAGAAATTGTGTGTTGTGATGGCGCGAAAGAGCCTGGAGCGAGCCGACGTCGTGCTGTTGGTGATCGACGCCACGGAAGGGGCCACCAAGCTGGATGCTACCATCGGAGGCTATGCCCACGAAGCAGGTCGATCGATTATCGTGGTGGTCAACAAGTGGGACTTGATTACTCGGGACACTCACACTGCAGCCGGGCTGGAAAAAGAGTTTCGTCTGCGGATGCGCTTTCTTCAGTACGCTCCCATGATCTTTGTTTCCGCAAAATCGGGCCAGAGGGTCAACAAGATCCTTGAGTTGGTCCGGGAAGCCTATAGGGCCCGTCTGTTTCGCGTTTCCACCGCTGAGCTCAATCAGTTTTTGGAGAGAGAGATTCAACCTCTGGTGATGTCTGCAGCCGGTTCGCGGAAGTTTCCCATCAAGTATGCTGCCCAGGTAGCGGTGACTCCTCCAACCTTTGTTTTCTTCACTCGTACCTCCAAGAAAATGCATTTTTCAACCCAGCGATTCGTGGTAAACCGTCTGCGCGAACGGTATGGCTTCTATGCCACCCCGATCCGGCTGCTGCATCGAGGAAGCAAGAAGAAGTCGTGAGAAGTGCGAAAGCACGACCGCGCGAACGAGGAACATCCAAGGTGCTTCCACAGTCCTGAGGGCGTGGTTTAAGCGGTTTCAGGGCCGCTCGTAGGGTACGCCTTGTGGCTACCTACTTGCGATGAGAGAGAACATGGAAGAACTGTTTGATTCCATAGTCACCGCCACATCCTCTTTTCCGGAAGGAGAGAAGATCGGCTACTCTCGGGAGCAGCGACCGATTGCCGCCTATCGTTTCGGTCGGGGAGCTTGCCGAATCAGCCTCATCGCCGGATGCCATTCGGATGAGCCGGCCGGCCCTCGTTTGTTGAGGCATCTGGTGGCCTATTTCTCTCATCTTCCCGAGAGCTCGCCGATTTTGGAAGATTATCAGTGGTGGATTGTTCCTCATGCCAACCCTGACGGAGGAGAAGTCAATCGCTCCTGGTACACAGACAGGGATGAACAAATCGATTTGATTCGATATCTCAAGCACGTCAAACGCGAGCTACCGGGTGATGATATGGAGTTCGGTTTTCCTCGTGACCCAGCTGACCTGGATGCCCGCCCTGAAAATAGGAGCATTGCCGCATGGTGGATGAAGGCGGATGGCTCATTTCACCTGCATGCCTCCTTACATGGAATGGCGTTTGCGGGTGGGCCCTTTTTCTTGATTGAACCCGCCTGGTCGTCGCGCTGTGAAGAGCTGAAGGCGCAATGCAGGCGAGCTGTTGACGCATTGGGATATCGGCTTCATGACGTCGACCGTCAGGGAGAGAAAGGATTCTTTCGGCTGGAAAAGGGATTTGCCACTTGTCCCAATTCCAAAGCCATGGCCCAGTATTTTCTGGATCAAGAGGATGAACTCACCGCCGCCAAGTTTCGCCCCAGCTCCATGGAAACGATTCGTGCCCTGGGTGGTGATCCCCTCGCGCTGGTCACTGAAATGCCGCTATTTCTTCTCCCCAAAGTGGGTGAGGTGCTGGGTCCTCCCGATCCGGAAGCGGAACGATGGAAAAGTCGTGTTGAAAAATGGAAGGGCAAACTCAGATCCCAACCAGGGGAGGCCGACCGTGTGATGGAAGAGGTGTCCCGTCAAGGTCTCACCGCCATGCCTATTCGGGATCAGATGCAGTTGCAATGGGTATTAATCGTGGCGGGGCTGGAGCAAGTACGACGCTAGCCCGGCTTATGCATAGGTTCTCGTCACGAAGTGATGAAAGTGCCGACCTGAGTGCGTTGCGCCACGCGCGGGGGCACCCGCTTGCGGGTCGGGGGCACCCGCGCTTGCGGGTCACACAGGCAGGGCGGATGATTTCGTCGCTTCAGTAGAACTTGTGCATAGTCCGGGCTAAGCCATTCGCTTGAGATTCCTACTTCTGCAGACCCCTGTGGTAATATTTGAAGGAGATTATTCATAGGTTCTCGATACGACACGGCGAAAACGGCGGCAGGGCGAATGATTCAACAGGACACTGCTGACCTCGGTCGTTACCCGCAGGAAGGCTCAGCGATATCCATTCAAGGAGAGTCCAAGCAGACTCTCGCTGCGACAGTCGTCACCAGTTCCCCAGCTGAAATCTGGCTGGAGCTTGCCCGACCCACCTCTCAGGACCTCTTTCAAGAGGGAGAGAAAGTTCGAATCAAATACTGGGATGAGGAGGCTGTTGCCTATTATTGGGAGGCCGAGGTGATCAACATCACTCCTTCCGGCAAGCGGCACGTGGCCATCTCCATCCACGACAAAGGGGTGACCGTGCAGAGAAGAAAATCACCTCGAGTGAGTGTGCACATTCCTTTCTGGTTCACGATCATTGACGCTGCAGACTCGAAACTTATCGGCGAGAGAGTCGTCGATTGTCAAACCGAAAATATCAGCGTGAGCGGGTTGCTCTTTAAAACCCGTCTTCTGCTGCAGGCGGGGGATAAATTAGAAATGCACGTTCACTGTCCCCCTTCCCAGGACCTGAATCCTGTCGGATGGGTCGTTCGGTCGAACCCGTTTGAACTCGACGGAGAACCTCTCAATTTGGTTGCTCTGGAGTTTCTTCAGATGGAAGAGGAGGAGCAATACCACCTCCTGGAGTTTCTGGTTCAGTACCAGAGTAATCAGGCCACACAGCACAATGGACCCGGATGATGCGCTGCAGATCAACCAGTCCACTTATGAGTGGTCCGTAAGAATCGTCACGATTCTGAAGAAGATTCTACGACTCAATCTCAAATTGCATCACAAGGGCCAGGTTGACGCAGGAGATATCTTTCTCTTCAACCACTTTGCCCGCTTCGAGACCTTCATCCCCCAGTACCTGATCTACCAGGAAACCGGGGCCCTGTGCCGCTCACTGGCCTCGAAGGATTTCTTCGTCGAGGAATCTGCATTTTCCAACTATCTGTTGAACGTAGGAACGGTACCCAATGATCATCCCAGGCTTCTTCCCTTCCTGGCCGAAGAAATCCTCCGGGGTCGTAAGGTGATCGTCTTCCCAGAGGGCGGAATGGTGAAGGATCGCAGGGTGATGGATAGTGGAGGGCAATACAGCGTTTACTCCCGCATGGCCGAGGAGAGGCGCAAACACCACAGCGGCGCCGCTGTCCTGGCACTGGCGCTGGATGCCTTCAAGACGGCGGTCCTGCAGGCCCATAAGACAGGGAACGTCAAGCGTGTGGAGTCGTGGGTCGAGGCCCTGGGCATGGAAAGTGAAGACACACTGCTGGCCGCGGCACGTCGGCCCACTCTGATCGTACCCGCTAACATCACTTTCTATCCCATTCGAGTGAGCGACAACGTTCTCCGCAAGGTGGGAGAGCTGGTGGGTAGGGGACTGAGTCGGCGGCTTTCTGAAGAATTGCTCATCGAGGGAAATATCCTGCTCAAGGACACCGACATGGACGTGCGCCTGGGCGAGCCGGTGCAGCTTCCCCGTTTTTGGCGCTGGTGGGAGCGAAAGATGATGAGTCAGCTGAGTCTCAAGATCGATTCTTTGGATGGGTTTTTTGAGCTGCTGCCCGAAGGGGGAAGTTGGAATGTTCGCCTGATGGCAAGGCGCATGCGGGACAGAGTCGGAAAAGTTAGAGACGAGTACATGCACAGGATGTACACCGGCGTGACCGTCAATCTTTCTCACCTGGCCTCGAGTATCATTCTGGCGCTGGTCGACAAAGTGCAAACGGAAGTGGATCACGCACTGTTCCACAGGATCCTCTATTTGGCGGTGAAACAAGCACAGAAGGAACCTTCCATGCATCTTCATCGAAGCCTCAAGAATCCTGAGGCCTATCGTGGTGTTCTGGAGGGACGATGCCTTGGGCTTGAGCGGTTTCTGAAAACTACCGCCTCCATGGCTCTCGTCGAGAGGGCAAATGGGCGATACCGCTTCCTCCCCAAGCTCCTTAAGGAAAACGAGTTCGATGAGATCCGCATCGAGAACCTGGTGGTCGTCTACGCCAACGAAGCGGAGCCCATCGCCGGGGTCTCCCGCTCGGTCAGGCAGTCGGTTGAGGAAGCTCCGGCAATCGACCCCCAGAGGCTGGCGAAGCTGCGCTTTGACGACGAGCGCGTTGCTTACGCCTGGGACAGGCAATACTTTTCCAAACCTCGCCATGAGGAAATCAACCAGCTGGAGACGGCTACCGAGAGCGGGGAGCCCTTCTTGTTCCTGCCGGAAGAGCGCAAGGAACTGGGTGTCGTTCTGGTGCACGGGTTTTCGGCCTCGCCCGCGGAAGTCCGTCCCTTCGCTGAGAAACTGCAGACCCTGGGCTATCCGGTGATCGGAGTACGACTCAAGGGTCATGGGACCTCTCCCTGGGATCTTCGGGAGCGGAGCTGGCAGGACTGGCTGGAGCCGGTGCAAGAAGGTTATAAGATTCTGTCAGCGTTTGCCCCTCGCCTCTGCTTGGTTGGATTTTCCACCGGCGGAGGCCTGTCCCTTCTCCTTGCCGCCGATCAACCGGATAACTTGGCTGGGGTGGTGGCCATCTCTGCGCCTATGAAGTTCCGGGACCGCGGTATCATCTTTGTTCCGCTGGTGCACACAGCCAACAAGCTGGTCCGCTGGGTTTCCTCTTTTGAAGGCATCATGCCATTTCGAGCTACCCAACCGGAGCATCCTCACATCAACTACCGCAACAAGCCCGTCCGCGGTCTGTACGAGCTGCGCAGCATGCTGGATGAGCTGGATGAGCGTCTAGCGGATGTGCGGTGTCCGGTTACCCTCCTTCAGGGGGCTGACGATCCCACTGTGGATGCGGAAAGCGCCGAACTCATCCACAAGAAGCTGGGTGCTCTCCAGAAGGAAGTCGTTATGGTGCCTGCAACCCGCCATGGAATCCTGTACGAGGATATTGGGGAGACTCAGGAGAGGATTGTCTCGTTTCTGGAGAATCTTTGAGAAAATTCTGATGTAAGTGTCTCGCTCCTTGACCTCGCCTCGCAAGACCCATCAGCAAAGGTCATCATATTTATGGAACGAGGCACTAAGGGGAAGGGGTGGAGAGGTTTACAGAGGCCATGCGCCCTGTCAACAAAGGCTGATAGGGCGCATTCCCTGCGTGTCTTGAGGAATTAATCAGACCACAAGACTGAGTTGAGTTGATTTAACAAGGTTTACCTCCCTCTTGTTGGGTTTTCGTTTGTTCAAGTGAACCAGCTGGTGATCGGTATTGTTTGCTGGAACTTGGGTTACAAGATAGTTTTGCAACATATCGAGATAGTACATAGCAATTCCTGTTCCCAAAGTTGTGCATAGCCATAATATACTTTTAAATAGTTGAAAATAATTGAGTTAACTGACCTTATCTGAGGTGGCTCTGGAAGCTGCTTGTCCCATGCTTTTGTCTAGTCCGATTGTCAAAGAGCCCCCGATAAGTCCTGTGGTGATCCGATAATATCAAGGTTTGCAATCAGTTAAGCGATTCCTAGAGGGATTCGGACAAAATGTAAACGTAAGTTTACATTTATTCGGGTAAATCCAGCGGTGCCTTTTCCCCGATGGGGTAATGGGTGCTGGCGATCAACTCCTTGAGGAAATCGACTCGGTTGGCCGGCGACGGATGAGAAGCGAAGAAATAGGCCAGAGGACCTTGGGGCTCCTCTTTTTGGATCCTTTCGAAAAAATCGGTGGCCCCAGCCACATGAGCATAAGTTTTCTGAAGGAGATGAAGGCCATATTCATCGACCTCTCGTTCCTGCCGCTGGGAGAATCGAGATTCTACCTTGATCAGACCGTCCTGGAGAAATTGGGTGATCCCGCTCTGGTCTCCCAGTAGGGTGGTGGAGAGAACCCAAAGCACCAATCCTCGCCCCAACCCTTCGAGATGGTGGCGTTTGGCGAAGTGCCCCAGTTCGTGTCCGAGAATCATGGCCAGTTCGTTTTCCGATTCCACTCGATCGAGCAGACCTCGGTAGAGCACGATATGTCCACCGGGCAGCGCCATCGCGTTGACCATCGAATCTTCCTCAACATGGAGCTGGAAATCGAGTGTTTGTGAGGGCTCATGCTCGACCAACCGGTCGAGGATGCCCTGAAGGTATTTCGTTTCGGGTGAGTCTTCGACAGCGTAATTTCCCAGAAACAGTTCACCCAGGGATCGCTCCACGCTTTGGGGTATGCGGGGAACGACGACCCATTCCAGGGCGAAACCCAACAGGACGTAAATCACAATCAGCGCAGCGAGAACGCCTCCAGTCAGGATGGCGAATTCTCTCAAAGGGCGAACTGCGGGGGCGTTGACGTTCTTGCTAAGGAGCTTGGGTGTGTACTTCAAGACGTTCGGTTCAGCTTGACTGCCGTGCCGTAGGCAAGGACTTCAACGCTGCCGATACCGTTTTGATTCGTGGAGCTGAAAATACTTGCAGTCTCCACTCGCGTATTGACGATGATATGGCTACCCAGCGCCTCGTACTTCATTCTCAGGATAGCCTCGCGGCGGGCCCGATCGATCAGTGTCTCGTAGGCCGTCACTCTCCCTCCCATGATGTTGCGAAGTCCCGCCAGGACGCGCTTGAAATAGTCGATGGAGATCACACAGCTTCCGGAGACCAGATACGTCTTTTCGATCTGATCCACTTCGGGCAGCATGTTGCCGGTAACGACTGGCAGTCGGAGGGAGGCCTTCTCGCGCAGCAGAATGGATTTGTAGTGCCGATGCTCCGTCGTCCGACCGACAAGGTACCCCATCGTCAACAGGATGCAGAAAATGGCCAGGTCAAGCATCGGCTTTGATTCTCTTCTACTCGATGCGAACGGCGGTACCGTAAGCGAAAAGCTCTGCTGCTCCCTTGGATACCGAGGAGGTGGCGAAGCGAACATTGATGATAGCGTTTGCTCCCAGCTGTCGGGCCTGCTCGATCATCCTTGAGGTCGCCTCCTGACGGGACTCCTGCAGTAGTTTGGTGTATCCCTTCAGTTCCCCGCCGACGATATTTTTCAGCCCGGCCAGGGCGTCCGTGCCGATGTGCTTGGCTCGAATCGTGGTTCCCTGGACCAACCCAAAGTGTTCGACAATGGTCTTGCCGGGAACGGAATCGATATTGGTCAGGAGTATGGCAGAATCATGCACCCTTCGATTATAACAAATGCAATATCCCCTCCGGTGAATGAGGGAGAATTCGGGGACTGTCCCCCAATTCTCCTAGGACTTTGTTACGAGACGAGGGTCCTGGACCAGGGGAACCCTTTCTTCGGTTTCCTCATCGACACCCAGGGGCACGGCGTCCTGTTTCGCAAGGGGTCCAACCAGCTTCCGGGCGTAAGCCTGTCGGTTGACTTGCAGGGAGAAAATGTCGAAACGCTGGTAGTGGCCTGTGACATCATGCACCATCTTGCCTCGTGTCACTTGTTCGAAGTCGAGATCAGCGTACAGGATCGTTTCCCCTTTGTCCTGGGGACCCACGATGTAGTCACCAATCGGATTGAGGATGCCTGAGTGACCTCCCTCGCCGATAAAGCTGGAACGCGCCTTGGAGTTCAGTTGAAGCACATTTTTCATTTCTTCGTTCCAAACCGAGCAAACCGAAATGACGAAAATACGCCCCTCGAAGGCGTAGTAGCGCATTCGAATGTCCATGGTGTGGAACTGGCGCTCATAGCCCTTGGTGCCAAAGGCGGGCCAGCTTGCGACGTGAACCACCTCGCCCTCCAGTAGCAGGGCGGTACGGGCCAGACTGTTGATGTTCTCACCGCAGATCAGACCGGACAATCCACCGAAAGGAGTGTCATAGGTGCCCAACGTGCTTCCGTCGCCGCCCGTGTGGATCAGGCGCTCCCAAATGGTGGGCACCAGCTTCCGATGTCTACCCAGTAGAGAGCCATCGGGGCCGAAGAAAAGCTGAGTGTTGTAGAGGGTTCCGTAGCTGCCCGCTTCCTTTTCTGCCACGCCTATTACCACATAGGCCTTGGCACGCCGTGCCGCTCGTCCTAAGGCCTCAGTGTCGGAGCTTGGGGCGACGACGGCATTCTTGAAGAGTTCCAGATTGAAAGTGCTGCAGACCGGATCGTTGGCCACATAGAAGTCATACCAATAGGGATGTCCTGGGATGTAGCTTTCGGGAAAGCCGATCACCTGGGCTCCGGAGTCGCCGGCTTCCTCGATCAGTCGACAAGCCTTAGCAACGGTTGCTTCACGATCGAGCAGTACCGGAGCCGCCTGTACGGCTGCCGCCTTGAGCTTCGGATACGTATCACCCATCGCTGTACCTCCTTATCCAGAATCGTGGATTAGGTTCAGCCCGTGTTTCTCACACCCACTCTACCCATGAAACGAGGCGCTGAACGTATCCTACAGTGCGTTTATAGGGGCCTCGTGGCGCGCCTTGTCATGCCAACCCTTCCGTGGATTTGTGGCGAGCAGGTGTGAAAAGTGCGAGCTAGAGGGGATTGTATCCTGGAAGGAAAAGGTTGTAAAATTCTCCAGAATTGGTTGGAGTCTGCGGGCCGGCGGTGATTTATCTTCCCTATGAAAACGACTAGGAAAGAGTACTTAACAAGAGAGGTAAAACATGGCAAGAATTTGGGATGCTTTTCTCACGGAAAGGGATAAGAAGGTTTTCGGAGCCGCAGGATATGGACGCGAGGCCGAGTTTAAAGGGCGGCCTGCAGTTCTCATTATCGACGTCAACTTTGGATTCGTCGGCGACCGTCCGGAAGAGATATTGGATTCGATTCTTAAATTTCCCAATAGCTGTGGTGCAGACGGCTGGCAGGCCATGGAACGGCTTGTCCCCGTACTTGAGGCAGCGCGGGGAAAATGTTTGCCTATTTTTTTCACCACAGGCGATCAACAGCATCCGTTTCTGGATCGACACTCCTGGGGCGTGAAGAATAAGCGCGTGGACCAGTGGCGGAAAACTTCGGAAGAGACCAATCTTCAAGCCAATGATATTCCCGACTTGATCGCACCCAAGGCTGGGGAAGTGTGCATCACCAAGAAGAAGCCCAGCGTCTTTTTCGGCACACCTCTTTTACAGTACCTGATCACGCTCGGTGTCGATCAACTGCTCTGTTGCGGCACCACAACCAGTGGTTGTGTTCGAGGCACCGTGATTGATGCCTTCTCTCACGGATATCGCGTTGCCGTCATCGAGGACTGTACCTTTGATCGAGGTCAGGCTTCTCATGCCATCAATCTCTTTGATATGGATCAAAAATATAGCAACGTGGTTTCCTCCCCACGGATTATCGACTACATCCAGAGTCTGCCCGAAGACCTCTTCCCGGACTGGGCTGAAGCCGTAATCTCCTGCGCAGTGTGAAAAGGGAAACCGATCTTGCTTTTGCATGGACCGCAAGGGGGAAAAGTGGCAAGATGAATCACGACACGATCTTTTAATTTCACGGGAATTGTTGCTATGCCTGAAAAGAACTACGACGTGGCGATTGTGGGTGCCGGTTTTTCGGGCCCCATTTTGGCTGCAAAAATCGCTGAAAAGGGAGTGAATCCGCGAAACGGTGAACGACTGAAAGTCGCCCTGATTGAGGCTGGACCTTACTTTAAGGGTGCCCCTCGACCCGGTTACGGCTCCCCTCAGCGGCGGCAAATGTTTACCAATCTGGAAGATGGTCACAACTACCTCTGGGACAATGATCGAAGCCGCGCCAAGCTGGTGGGAGGGAGTTCGCTCCACTGGGGTGCGCAGGCTTTTCTTCCTTTTCCTGCCGACTATCTCCATTGGCAAAGGGAGACGGGGGTGGACTGGTCGGAGGACAAGCTTCGCACTGCGGTAGCTGAAATCCGCCGTGAATTCAACGTGCATCCCTATCCCGACCAGATCGACACCCGAGGCAATCGCCTCTTTTATGATGTTGCCGGGAAGATGGGATACGGCCCGCTCCGGCAGGAGGGAGCGCGTCGAAATTGTATCTATTGCGGCTTCTTAAATAGCCCGATGATGTGCAAATACGATGCTCGCGCCAGCACTATGGTGACCTATATTCCGGCGGCCGAGAAGCACGGAGTGGAAATTATTCCCGACACCTATGTGGAAAAAATTCTGATCGATGTCAAAGGGGGACGAGGGAGTGCCCACGGCCTTCTCTGCAGGAGCGGAGGTTCGGGCTACGAAATGACAGCCGACAAGATCATTGTCTCGGGTGGATATCTGAATACTCCGCTGCTCCTGCTTCGTTCCGGTTATGGGCCCAGGGAATGGAGAGGCGATCCGATCCTCGTGGAAAACTCCAATATCGGAAAACACATCGACGGGCATGCCAGAACGGGTGGGGGCGTTAGCGCCATGTTTGACGAGCCCCTGGGGGATGGAGAGTTAGGAAGTATCGGGGGGTACTACTTTATTCATGATGAGCGGTCGGATGGCGAAGGGAGACTTCTCTTCCGGGGGAGCTTTGGAAATTATCCCCCTCCCAGCCAGGCGGCGCTGAACTCATTTGCACCCCTTTATGGCCGTGAGCACAAGAAGTTTATGCGCGAGAAGGGAGTCCTGCGCACAGCTTCTCTTTCTGGGAGTGTGAGCAAGCCCTCTGGACGCTGGTCTATCGACCCCGATGGACAAATCCTCTATGGTGGTGACCACAGCCTGACCATCAGACGGGCTCAGGAAGGACAGGAAATCGCCCGTGACATACTGGAGCAGATGGGAGCCCGTGAGATCACTTCAAGTCAAGGTCCTGTGAATATTACACCGAGAACCTTCGGCACCCATCGAGTGGGTTCTTGCCGGGCGGGAATCGACCCTGAGACGTCTGTGGTCAATCCCTACTGTGAATCCCACGACGTGGACAATCTTTTCATCTGTGATGGGAGTGTTATTCCTCGGGTGACCAGCGGTAACAGCGGCACTCCCCAGGCATCCGTTACAGTGTTTGCGGCTGGTCGTATGATCGAGCGTCACTTCAAAGCCTAGAAATAGAGGGGTCATCATGTCAAAGAAAAAGGTATCCAGGCGAGATTTTCTCAAGAAGACGGGCTCAGGAGCGACGGGAACAGCTGCGGCCCTCGCTGGTATGCAGGCTTGTCAGAGTGGCCCGGCCGTTCCTGAGATAGACCGTAGCGCTGTGGTGGCTGCCCTGGGCGATACCCTGATTCCCTCCGATCCAGGAGATCCGGGCTACAAGACGCTTGAACCCTACAACATTACAGCTGAGGTGCTGAAGGAATTGCAAGTGAGCGATGAAGATCTGCTGCTCTTTAACCTTCAAGCGGGAGAGCTTTTCTCGGGGAAAACTTTTCTGCAGTTGAAGGAATCGGAGCGAGCCAGTTATTTTGATTCCGTTTTCTCAGGCGAGAAGTTCGCAGATCAGGAGACGGGTGAGAAACTCCGTCAGGTTTTGCAGCGAACGCGACGAAGGGTTTTCCAGGTCTATTACAGAAACTATCCCGAACACGCCCTGCCCCGCGATGACAAGGGGGTGCCCATTCTTTCTCCGGGAGACACCCATCAGATCACCAATCCGAATACGGCGGGGTTGGCAACAGGATGGGATGTGAGCGGGTACATGGGGCCACTGACCTGGGAAGAAGAGCAACGGCGACGATCCATTGTTGAAAAAATAGATTGGATCGAATAGACCGGTACTGGCGGTGGAACGGGTGTACCACCGCAATGATCCCGTTATGTTAGGAACGCCTCCAGCTCGTTTGCCCCACGATTATTCCTATTCCAAAACCGGTATGCGATCAGCGATGCTCCATGAGGCGCTTGAGAAGGCAGGAGTTCCCGGCGTCCAGCTGCTGGGCGGATGAGATAGGAGAGGAGGTCGCATGGTATTGGTAGTCGCCATCAAGCAGGGCTATCAGGGTCACTCCCGCCAGGCTGGCCCTCAGCCTGAATTTCTTAATTTCCCCTAATTTCCCTCGAGGCGAGCCCATCTTAAAAGTCAAAGACGTAAGTCAGTTTTCCGATTAGAGCCCTCTCTTTGACTTCTCCGGTGGTGCTGCGCCTCTCGTTGTAGACCAGGAAGAAATCACTGAGAGGCTTGTAGGTAATATTGAAACGGATGTTGCTGGCAATTTCCTGGACGGTATTGTTGTACTGGATTAGCGCGTTTAGAAACATATAGGGGGTGAAGGAATAGCTCAGACGTGTTGTCACCAGGTTGGTTGTAAAGTCCCCTGAAGGCAACTCGATGTCGTCGTAGCTCCAGGAGATCTCGGCTCCCAACTGGTAATTGGGTTTAAAAGCAAACCCTAGTACATAGGAGTCTTTCTCGCCATCAAAGAAGCCAGCCCTCCTCACTGTGACACTGCCGCTGAACATGCGGCTCCTATTGCTAGTATAGGCACCAGCGTATTCCGAAAATTGATAGTCACCGACCGGAATGTTTTGACCCTCTCGGATCTCAAAGGGTTCTTCCAGACGCTCGAATCTGTCTTTGCGAGTCAACCAGAAGTTACCCGTGTCTTCAAATGAAATGGAGATATTTAGGTCAGTGTTTCGAGTCTCCAAACGATTTTCCTGGTTGGTAATATAGTTTATCGAAACTGAGGGTCGAAACTCCCGAATCCAGGGGATCTGCTCCCCAGGTCTTGGTTTTACTGTGAACTCTCCGGTACTTTTTCGAATCCCGGTGCGAGGCGCAAAACCCACTTCAGGATTGAAGTTGTCCTGGATGGACAGATGCTCAGCCTGGATATCGAACAGCCGGTCGTTCCAACTGATGCTAAGGTCCGCAGCCGCATCCTCCCCGGTGACCCCTGAGGTATCGGTCCTCAGAAGAAAAGAAGAAATGTCCAGATAGGTGAGAAAGGTCAAATTGGCATCGACGCCGTAGGTTCGATTGAATTGGCCGCCGCTGACCTGTTTGTTGATGAACATGGCACCGATGTCTGAATTGAGGAAGATATCTCGGCGCACCCGAGCTACGGAAAAATTGGTGGAAGGAGTCTCTTCGAAGTCATCCGTCTGCATGGAGAGAAAGCCCAGGCGATAGCTGCCGGTTGTTCCGCTGAGACGAACGCCCCCCAGGATAGGCACCACCTGGCCATCTTCAATGCCGATCCTGCGGCTGAAGAAAGGAATGAGGGCGCTAGAGTTGCGAAATCCTCTGAACGGACGTCCAAACTGGAAGATGCTGGAATTCTCCAGAAAGAACTCCCGCTTTTCGGGAAAAAAAAGGCTGAATCGAGTCAAATTGATTTGTTGCTCATCCGCTTCAACCTGGGCAAAGTCTGTATTCACGGTCAAATCCAGGGTAAGGCCTGGAGTGAGTCCGTATTTGACGTCAAAACCCACCTCGGGCACGAAATCAACATCATCCCCTTCGCGACGCTCAACGGGGGTTGAGAGGTAGGGCTTGACATAAAGATTGCGCCCTTGACGGATTCCGCTCATGCCATCCAGTTGGCCTGCCACTGAGACCCGGGTCAGTCGGTAAGGACGTGGAACGTATACCCAGAAAGTGTCTTCGTTCTTACGCCTAATTCGCCGCAGAAAGTTCACTCCCCAAACCTGACGCTCGCTGTCCCGGAAGCGCAAGGTTTTGAAAGGGATCGCCATTTCAGCCTGCCAGCCCAACTCTGTGATTTTGCTTCTCACGTACCAGATAGCATTCCAATCAAAGTTGTGAACCATACCGTCTCCCCCAGCCTGGCCGTCTCTCACGGCTCCTCTCGGGTTCGTGGCAAACACAAAACCATTACGATTATCGTCAAAAGTATCCAGCACCATTGCGAAGTGATCACCTTGATCGGGCCTATAATCTCTCCTCACATCGGGGACAATGAGGCCCTCTTTCCCAGCTGAGTCGAAGCAATAAACTCCCACGTAAAGGTTCTCATCGTCATAAAGAAGCCGTACCTCGGTGCGCTCTGTTGCCGGTCCTCCGTCTCTTGGCTCTCTCTGAGTGAAATCCCTGGCTGGTCGTGCAAGGCTCCATTCCGTCTCATCAAGGTTTCCGTCAATCACCATTGGAGAGCTGATGTAGACCGCGGTGAGGTTTTTCTCCCCGGCGGCGCCCAAAATACCCTGTGTGCAGCAGCAACTGAGCAGGGCTATCCCCAAGAGCAGGTGTGCTTTATGGGTCGAGTTACGGTGAGCCATCGAGCCCTTAGTATATCGGAGATTTCTGCGGTTTCATTCTAAAAGTTCAGGCCGTGACCCGGTGATTTGTTCCTCCACCACATGGCACCAGACCTTGTGTCCCTCGACGTCCAGTTCCCGCGGCTCCACCTTCTTGCAGATATCGATAGCCAGGGGACAGCGGGGATGAAAGCGGCAGCCCGAAGGGGGATTCAGCGGGGAGGGAACATCACCAGGCAAGATGGTCCGTTGTGTTCGCCGGGTCGGATCCGGCACCGGTACGGCCGAGAGCAGAGCCTGAGTATAGGGATGCAGGGGATTACTATAGAGTTCGTTGCTGTTCGCCATCTCCACGATCTTGCCCAGATACATGACCGCCACTCGATCGCTGATGTATTCGACGACCGAGAGATCGTGAGCGATAAAGAGGTAGGCCAGGTTGTAGCGTTCCTTGAGCTCCGCCAGCAGATTGATGATCTGGGACTGGATGGATACGTCCAGAGCCGACACCGGTTCGTCGCAGACGATGAACTTGGGATTCAAGGCCAGTGCCCGGGCGATGCCAATGCGCTGCCTTTGTCCACCGGAGAACTCATGAGGAAATCGGTTGATGTAGTCTGGATCCAGGCCGCACTTTTGCATCGTGTCACGGACGATCTCGGCCCGCTCCCTGCGGTCGCCTCGGCCGTGAATGGCCAGCGCTTCCCCGATGATAGCACCCACCGTCATGCGCGGATTGAGGGAGCTGAAGGGGTCCTGGAAAATGATCTGCATGTCCTGTCGCATGGCGCGCAGTTGGGCGGCAGACAGGCTTGTCAGGTCCTTCCCCTGAAACAGCACGGTTCCCCCTGTGGGAGGGATCAGGCGAAGAACGGAGTGGCCCACGGTGGTTTTGCCACAGCCGCTTTCCCCCACCAACCCCAGGGTCTCACCCACGCCGATTTCAAAGGAAATATCATCGACGGCTTTAACATAAGCAGCCACGCGGGAGAGGACTCCCTGGCGAACGGCGAAGTAGTTCTTGAGGTGGTCCACTCGTAAGAGGCTTTCGCTGTTACCGCTCGCCTCGGTGCTCACCGATTGGCCTCCTTCATGGGGGATTTCCCGTTTTCGATAAAGTGGCAGGCTGCCCAGTGTCCAGGCTTGACCTCACGAAGTAGCGGTTCCTCTTCGTTGCATCGCTGCTCGGCAACGGGACAGCGGGGATGAAACCTGCACCCGGTGGGAAAGTGAAGAGGATTGGGAACCTGGCCGGGGATGACGTTCAGCTGCTGCTCCTTGGACATGCCCAGAGTAGGAACCGAGGTCAACAGGCCGTGGGTGTAGGGGTGAAGAGGGGAAGCGAAGAGCTCGGCTGTGCTGGTGTGTTCGACGACCTTTGAGGCATACATCACAGCGATCTGGTCCGAAACCTCCGCCACCAACCCCAGGTTGTGAGTGATCAGCAGAATAGACATATGAAAGTCGCTTTGCAGTTCGGCCAGAAGCTCCATGATCTGGGCCTGGATGGTTACATCCAGTGCGGTGGTGGGTTCATCGGCAATCAACACCTCAGGATTACAGGCTAAAGCCATGGCGATCATGACTCTCTGACGCATGCCTCCGGACATCTGATGGGGGTATTCGTCGACTCGGGTCTCGGCGGCTGAGATCTTGACCTTACGGAGCATGGCGATGGTGCGGTCACGCGCTTCGTTCCGGGAGACGTCCTGATGAACACGGATCGCCTCCATGACTTGATTGCCTATGGTGAATACCGGATTGAGAGAGGTCATGGGTTCCTGAAAGATCATGGAGATGCGGTTGCCACGCACCTCACGCATCTCCGGCTCCGAGCATTGAAGGAGATTCAGCCCGTCCAGCAGGATTTCGCCTTCCACGATCTTGCCAGGCGAGGCGATCAGACGCATGACCGACAGGGCGGAAACAGATTTCCCGCATCCGCTCTCGCCCACCAGACCCAGAGTTTCACCTTTGGCCAGACCGTAACTGAGACCGTCCACGGCGGGGACCACACCGTCCTCGGTATAGAAATAGGTCTTGAGGTTGCGGACTTCCATTTGAGGAGAGCCCGCTTTGCTGACCTGGGTCATGGATGCGGTTCCGGCAGATTCCTTCAAGTGCTTTTCTTACTCTCTCAGCCTCGGGTCCAGGGCGTCTCGCAGACCATCGCCCAGCAGGTTGTACCCCACCACCGTGACCACGATAGCCATTCCCGCAGCCAGAGGCATCCACCACTCGGTGAACAGATTTCCCTTGGTATCGTACACGATATTTCCCCAACTGGGAGTTGGAGGTTGAACCCCCAGGCCCAGATAACTCAGCGATGCCTCCAGCAGGATGGTATTCCCGACTCGCAGCGTCGCCGATATGATGATGGGTGTCAGCGAATTGGGCAGCAGATGTCGGAAGATCAACCGTCCCGTTCCTGCTCCCAGGGCACGCGCCGCCAGAAAGAATTCGCGCTCCTTGAGGGCCATAAACTGCCCGCGTACCAGCCTGGCGACGCCCATCCAGGACATGAGCCCAATAACGGTAATGATGATCCAGATGGACTGGTTACGCCACAGTGCGATCACGGTAATGATCAGGATGAGGGTGGGAAAGGAGAGCATCATGTCCACGAAGCGCATGATGATGCTATCCACCCAGCCGCCGTAGTATCCAGCGACCGCCCCCACGACGGTTCCCAGGGTCACCGCCAGCCCCATGGCCAGAAAGCCCACCAGCAGGGAAATTCGCGAGCCATAAATGATACGGCTGAACACGTCGCGAGCAAACCGATCGGTCCCCAGCAGGTGTTCAGCGGAAGGGGGAAGCAAGCGTTCCTGCACGCGGTCTCCCTGTTCGGCCGGATCATAGGGTGCGAGAAAGGGGCAAAGAAAGGCCACCAGATAGAGTGCCAGAATGATGAGGGCCCCTGCCACAGCCAGCCGGTTCTTCTGGAATTGCCGCTGGACGATTGACCACTGGCGCTCCGGCAGTTGGGCAAGGTGGTGGGCTTTCTGCAACCGTCGACAGGAAAGGCCCGAGTAGAGCACCAGGGCCACCAGCATTCCCAGGACAAAGAGGGTGCTGACCAGAAAATCCAGGTCTCGCAGGGTGTAGGGGAGGCTGGCTCCGGAAAGCTTCTGGACGGTGTGGGCCAGCGATTCCCGCAAAGTGCCCGCGTGCCACCCGGAAACGCCAAGGAAGAAGCCGAACAATCCCAGAATTATTGCCCCCTGAACAGGTCGGCCCAAACGCCAATGACCCCATCCTGGAAACCAGTAAGAGAGTGGCATGATCAGGAAAGCCTCACTCGCGGATCCACAATGGCATACAGGATGTCCGCCACTAAGTTGCCCAGCACCACAAGGGTACCGAAGATCAGGTTGACGGCCAGAAACATGGCATAGTCACGCTGAAATGCTGCATCCACCGCCACACGACCCATCCCCGGCCAGGCAAAGACCTGCTCCACGATCACCGCTCCGCTGAAGAGAAAAGGCAGACTCAGTCCCATGATGGTGATGATGGGCATCAGGGCGTTGCGCAGACCGTGCTTGAAAACGACCACCCTCTCGGTTAAACCCTTGGCCTGGGCCGTGCGCATATAGTCCTGGCGGATGACCTCCAGCAGCTCTCCCCGCATGTAACGGGAGATCCCGGCGGCCGCGCCGATGCCCAGCGTCAGGCTGGGCAGGAGGATGTGCACCACTCGGTCCCCCAGACGTCCCAGCGTACTCATCGATTCATGGCGCACAATATCCACCATTCCGGAGGCTGGAAGCCAGTGGGTGGCAGAAACCCCTCCGGCAAAGAGAAACAACAACACCAGTCCCAGGTAAAAGGAGGGCATGGAATAAAAGGTCAATGCCGTGACCCGGGTGGCGTTGTCGAAGGTCGATTGCTGTTTCACCGCTGCCAGGATGCCGATGCCAATGCCCAGACTGAGCTCAAGGAATAGGGCCAGGGCAGAGAGTTGAATGGTATTGGGGAGAGCCTCCAGGATTTCGTCTTTGACGGGTCGCTTTTTGGCGATGGAGTAACCGAATTCCAAGTTGAGCGCGACACCCTGGATATACCGGACATACTGAATTCCCAAGGGTTGATCCAGGCCGTAGACGCGCCTGATATTCTCGCGGGCCTCCGGATCCATGTCGGGATTGTAGAAGATGTCTGTGGGATCTCCCGGCGCGGCGTGGATGAGAAAAAAGTTGATCGTCAGCAGGCCAAAGAGCAGAGGGATGGAGATCAGGATACGGCGAATGATATAGGTGTGCATTCAGCGCTGTGCTGGCTCCGGGGTGAAGGAGATCAATACTTTTGCTGGTCCGTGGGAACCCACCATTGCTCCAGATTGTAATTCCACCCCACCGTTTCCATCTGGACGTTCTGGAATCGCCTGTGCACGAAATTAATGCCCTTGGGGCTATAGAGAAAAGTGTAGGGTTGATCCTCAGCAATCATCTCCTGGGCCCGCCACCACATCTCCCTGGCCTTCTCCTGATCCATCTCGAAGATGGCGTCGTCGTTGAGTTGGTCAAACTCCGGGTTGGAATAGGAGACGAAGTTGAACCTATCGTTGATGGAATTCGAATGCCAGATAACCGTCATATCCATTTTTAGGCCCACACTCCAACCAGCCACGGCCGCTTCAAAGTCCTTTTTGTCCATATCATCGATGAAGACGGTCCACTCCAGGATGTTCGGCCTCACCTCGATCCCCACTTCCTTGAACATGTCCTGCAACAGGATCAGGATATCCTCGCGGATCTGGTTGCCTTTGTTGGTCTTTACAGTAAAGGAAAAACGTTTGCCGTCTTTGTCCAGCCAGCCGTCCCCATCGTTGTCTGTCCACCCTTCTTTTGCCAGGTACTGCCGGGCCTTCTCTGGGTCGTAAGGAAAGTCGGGCAAATTCGGGTTGTGGGCCCAGATGATGGGCAGCACAGGACCTCTGGGGATTCGACCGAACTCCAGGAGGAGGGAGTCGATGATCTCCTGGCGGTTGATGGCCATGGTCAGAGCCTGGCGAACCTTCTTGCTCTGGAAAATGGGGTTGCGCAGGTTCCAGGCCAGGTAGGTATAGGCACGGCTGGGAGCGATGTATGCTACAAGATCTTCCTGCCGTGAGAGTTCCTCGAAAAAGCGGGGCGGTACCCCATCCATGAAGTCGATCTCACCGTTCTTGAGCTGGAGGACCAGATTCTCCTGGTCGGGAACCACCTTGAAGATGATCCGGTCCAGCGGCGGGCGACCGGCAAAGTAGTTCTCATTGGCCTCCACCTCGATATACTGCTGTGCCTTCCACTCCTTGAAACGGTAAGGTCCGTTGCCTACCGGATTGCGGTTAAAATCGGTGCTGACCATCTCCTCGTCGGATACCTTTTCCAGAATATGCTTGGGCAGGATAGATCCGACGACAGCATCCATCAACTGGTAGGGGTAGATGCGCTCAAAGACGAACCTGACGGTGTGATCGTCCAGCACCACGCACTCCTTGATGAACTGTTTCCACTTGACAGCAGGATAGCCGATGTTGGGATCGCGTTGTTTCTCGAAGGTGAATTTCACGTCGTGAGCGGTGGTCTTGACCCCATCGTGCCAAAAGACGTCGTCCCGCAAGTGAAAGGTGAGTTCCAGATGGTCCTCTGAGAATTCCCACGACTGGGCAAGCGAGGGAGCGTGGGAGAAATCTGGATTGGTACGCGTCAGAGACAAGAACAAGAGACCGATGATGTCCGAGCCCGAGATGGCCGTCGAAGTGAGGTCGTTTAGGGAATCCGCATCGCCTGCAGTGCCGATGACCAGGGTGTCGCCGTTATCGTGAGGAGTGGTATAGAGCTCGTTCCACCTGGCCTCGAATTCCAGGTTGTGCTCTTCGCTCCTCCCGCGGTCCGCCCGAGCCTCCACCTCGATGACCCGTTGGGCTGAATCGAAGGGGGAATCACCGGGAGGAGAAGAGGGGCTGCAGGATAGGGCGCAGAAAAGAAGACCCAGCGATGCGATTCGGACAATCCTTTTCATGGTGGTCCTCCTTTGTGGCCGAACACCTGAATTAACTCAGCCGGGAATATTCATAAATTCTCTACTGCAGCAGCAAACAACCCGCCCTGCCAGTGCTTCTTGCCACGAGTGGCAAGAACCTCCGGAATGTGGGAGGCACCTCAGGTGCCGAACAACTCGATCCCTAAGATAACTTCTACCGCGGAACACAAGATAACTCTCGCCTATTCTTTTCCCATTCTTTTCGGATTCGGCACCTGAGGTGCCTCCCACATTCCAGAGGTCTTCGCAATCCTGACGGTCCCGGGGAACCACTCGTGGCGAGCCACCGGCTCGCTCCTACGCCCCTTCGTGACGAGAACCTATGAATGCTCCGGCTCGGGGATTGTATCTTGGAGGCGTAAAGAGCGTCAAGGAGGCCGCTTCACCGCTGGCTCAACAAAAGGCTTGTTTGCTGACACCAGCTGTGCTACCAATGAGTTCGGTTTTCGGTCGTTTTTTTTCTAGCCTTGGAGAGGAACATGCCAGACACCCCTGATGCTCCGGAGGAGCAACAGACTCCGCCCCCGCCCCCACCTCAGATGTCGCCGAATCGGACGGCTATGATCATCCTGGCGTACCTGGGATTTTTGGCCCTGATTCCTCTGCTGGTGGAGAAAGAGGATGCTGATATCCTGTGGCACGCCAAACACGGACTCGTTTTGATGTTGAGCTGGATGGTGCTCTTTGTAGCTTTGGCCATCATCTCTTCCATTCCAGGTCTTGGAATGGTCATTGGGTGTGGAGTTTCTCCTTTTCTGATGTTGATTATTTTCTTTGTTCACGTGTTTGCGATCGTCAAGGGGCTTGACGGGGAACGACTCCTGGTTCCCGTGATCTCCGACTTTGCTGACCGATGGTAATGAGACTCTCGATACGCCGAGTTACGAAAGCTTCACTTTTGGTATTGCTCCTGATTTTGCTCCAGAGTAGCTGGCCCCTTCGTGCCGAGACTGCAACGATTCACCTCTATCAGAGATTCGGGGATCCGGTGATGAGTTACGTTGCCACCTGCCGTTTCACCCCCACCTGCTCGCATTATGCCCTCCAGGCCCTTCAAGAGGATGGTTTTTGGAAAGGCAATCTTCGCGTAGTTCAACGCTTGATCGATTGTTCTCCGATTGGATTCATCTTCAGCTGACAACTGACAGCCGGCCATGAGGCCGGAAATCCCAACTCCCAAATTCAAAATTCCAAACAAATTCAAAATCACAAACTCAAAACGAATTCCTTTTTCCCATTTCGTGCGCGCGGAGTGCGCACGACAGCACTAAACGCGCGCGAAGCGCGCTACGAGGCGGAGCCGGAAGTCGAAGTGTTACAATAGATACATGGTCAATGTTTCTAAAAACACCAGAGCCAGGATCAACTCCGAGCGAGGTCTTAGCTTTATTTCTGTGGTCGTGGCCCTGGCGATCATCGGGGCCTTCTACTACGGGTATCTCGGCCAGTACGGAATGAAAGAGGAGCTCACCCGGGGGGGTGTTGCCCAGACGGCTGGACGCGGAATTGCCTGCCAAATGAACCGTCAGGCCATCGAACGAGCCATCCTGACCTGGACCATGAGCCATCCGGGCAAGCAGCCCACCCTGAAGGATCTGGAAAACGACGGGATTCCCATCAATCGTTGCCCTGAAGGCGGTCGCTTCAAAGTGGGGGGGAAAAAGGTCTCCTGTTCACTCCACTCCGCTTCCGGTTGAATAGCCTGGTCTGCGGGCTGGCTCATTCGTCCTTCTCTCGGAGCCCTCTTCGGATGATCTTCCCCGTTACCGTCTTGGGAAACTCATCAATGAATTCAATTTCTTTGGGGACCTTATAGGGAGCGATCAGTTCACGAGTCATCTTCCGCAGCTCTTCTCCCAGTTCTTCGGAAGGGCTTTGACCGGGGCGAAGGACCACGAAGGCTTTGACCAGCTGGCCTAAAATCTGATCCTTCTTTCCCACTACCGCTGCTTCAAGCACCGATTCGTGCTCCTGCAAGGTATCCTCGACTTCTTTGGGACTGATCAGGTAACCTCGGCTCTTGATCAGATCATCAGATCTTGAGACAAACCAGAAGAAACCCTCTTCGTCGATGTAGGACATATCACCGGTGAAGTACCAGCCTTTTTTGAATCTGGATCTCCACATTTCTTCCTGATTTTCATAGCGTAGGGCCAAGCCCGGGTGGTCAGCGCTGATGGCAAGATACCCAACTTCACCCCTTTCAATTTCATTTCCCTCTTCATCGACTACGGTCACTGGAGGAACTCCGGAAAAGGGTTTCCCCATGGAGCTGAGTTTGACCACGCCCGGTCTGGTGCAACAGAAGATGTGGATTTCCGTTTGCCCCATCGAATCGTAAACCTCACAGTTGAACCGTTTTTTCCAGGTCTTGAATACATGAGGGGGAAGTGTTTCTCCTGAGCTCAACCCCATCTTCAGGGAGGAACAATCCCATCGCTGCTCCGCTTTTTCAACCAGAAGCATTCGTTTGAAGATGGTGGGATTTCCAATAAAATGGGTGGCCCTGTATTTTTCGATGTACTCGAAAGTTCTCTCCGTATCAAACCTTCCCTGATAGACGCCCACGGTGGCGCCGCAGTAGAGGGGGTAAAAGAAATTGCAACCAAAGGGATACATCCAGTTGATTTCGGAGACCGACAGCGTCACGTCTCCAGGCTGGAGCTGCATTTCAACCTTGGCGATCGGTTCAGCGGTGGCAATAAGCCAGCTGTGAGCGTGAACAATTCCCTTTGGGACCGAGGTTGTTCCTGATGTGTAAAGCATGAATGCTTCGTCGCTGCTCTTGGTGTCAGCACATTGGAGCTCTGGGGAAGCATCCTGGATCATCTCTTCAAAAGGGATACCGAGCTTGCCGCCTTCACCGATGACAATGACATTCTCGAGCGGCTCGCTTTTCACTTCATCAAAAACGGAGAGACTCTCCGACTGGACAATGGCAGCCACGGCCTGAGTGTCGTTGAGAATATGCTGGACCTCTCTGGCTCCAAACAAACTGCTGGTTGGAACGGGTACGGCTCCTATCTTCATGCAGGCGAGGATGGAAAAATAGAGTTCGAGGCAGTTCTGAGATCTAAATATGACTCGGTTGCCTTTCTGAACACCGATGCCCAGCAGGGCATTCCCGATTCGGTTAACCGAGTCCAGAAGTTCGCTCCAGGTTACCTTTCTGTCGTCAAAGAGCAGTGCAGGATTGTCGCGATCAGGACTCTCGGCCCACTGATCACAGACAAGCTGAGCCATATTCGTTTTCTCAGGAATGGAAAGCTCTTGAACCTCACTCATCGCCATTTCTCTCTCTTGAGACCTGATTTCAGATTTTAGAATGTAGGGTAGAGAACTACCCGTGTCAAACAAGAGAGCACAGACCCAGGTTCCGGGTTTCAAGTCCTGAATGTTTTTGAGATTTTGAGTTTGGGAGTTTGAATTTCCGCTGACAGCGGATCCGCTGTCAGCGGCTCGGCCCGTTGCCTCACGTAAAAATCTATTCCAAAGGGTATTCGTTGCCTCACTAAGAATCTATCCGAAAGGGATTGCAAAAAGTGGTGGTAAAAAGCACCAACCAGAGGAGTGGCAACCCCTTGCCCAACACCCGCAGCCTGCAGCAAGAGAAAGATTTTCACATCCAGCCCGCTTCCCATCGTTTCTTCTGCTCAGGAGTCGGTTTGAGCAAAAGGCAATTCTGAAGCCAGCCGATCTGCCGTGCCAGCTGGGCCGGATTGAGCTTCTCATACTCTCGGGCCAGTTCCCGCTTGATCTTGTCCGCCACCTCAGGGGACTCGCAGATCCTCCGGTAGGGAGTTTTCGGCACATCATACTTTTTCCAGATCCGAGACCCTCGACGTTGCTTGGCCACCATCTTCATGACCGGCTTGAAAAAGTTGATCTGCAGTCGCAGCCGATCGTACAACTCGTTCACCAGCTCCTGTTCTCGCTCTCCCTCGTAGCGAGCATAACCCACGGCCCGCCGAACCACCGAATAGTTTTTCTGCTCCACATAAGGGTTGTCATTCTTGCGCGAGGGGCGGGTTCGGCTGAAGCTGATCTTTTCCTGCTCACAAAAACGAATCAAGTGCTTGTTGATGAACTCGCTGCCGTTGTCCGAAGCCATCCCCAGCCAAGGGAAGGGCGAGCGCTTCTGAAGCAGCTTCATCGCTTCCAGGACCCACACCTGGGCCTTATTGCGCACCGCTCGGACCTCTGTCCAGCCCGTGTACACGTCCGTCACATCCAGGGTTTGAAGGTAGTCCCCCCGACCCTGGCCTCCCTCATGGCCCACCAGGTCCACTTCCACAAAACCGGGGCGATCCTCCTGCCAGTCGGCGAAACGCTTGATCGGAATCTGGTGTTTGAGCAGCGTTCCCGGCTTGGTTCCGGATCGTCCTTTGAGACGGTGCTTGCACCTTTCGGGCTCCAGCAGCCGATCGATGGTGGCGGCGCTGATCTGCATCAACCGCTCATGGGTGCTGGCATCCACTTTCAGTTCCCCATGTCTTTGTAAAATGGGTACCACTTCCGGCAAAATCGCGACCAGACGTTTGCCACACAAATAGTCCAGTATCTCCCAGATCATCGTCAGCGCCTTTAGAACTTTCTGGTCGTATTTGCGGGCCCGCTCTCGCCGTACTCTCTTGCCGATATCCCCTACCGCCACCAGCTTGGGGCTCAACCGGATCCGCTTGCCCTGGTGGCGAAGCAGATAGGCTCCATAGCAGCGGTTGTAGCCCGTCATTTGGGTAAACTCCGTCAACACTTCCCCCTTCACCTTCTTGCCCTTCTTCCGGTAGCGGGGGGCAAAACTTTTGATCAATACACGCTTTTCTGCCATCGTTAACCTCATTGGTGCCCTCCATTCCTTCATGGAGGACACTTCTATTCCCCTGCTCAGGGCCAGGCAATTTCGAATAGATTTTTTAATGAGGCAACGTATCCATTTCGAATAGATTTTTGATGAGGCAATTCGCTCGGTTGACGCTCCTTCTCCTCACCATTAAAATCGCGTATCGGAGCGAGACTGAGAAGGGTAATAATCGATGATCCTGGATTTTCACACTCACGCGGTCCGTCCGGACCCCCACATGCCGCCCTCCTACAGGGAATTCATGAGGTCCGGGCGTGAAGGAGATTTAGACGAGTTTCTGGAAACCTATTCGGTTGCTGAGAACTTCGTGGGCCTTTTGGATCAAGCAGGCGTTGATTATGCGGTGGTCCTGGCCGAAACAGCAGTGATTACTTCAGCCTATATTCCCAACGACTACGTCCAGGGATTTACAGCCGCCAGCAAGGGCCGTTTGATTCCTTTTTGTACCTTCAATCCGTATATGGTGCTCGATCCCGCTAGAAAATTGGATGTAGCGGTGCGGGAACAGGGCTTCCGGGGAGTGAAGCTTTATCCAACCTACGAGTACTTTTATCCCAACGATCCCATGCTCTATCCTCTGTACGCCAAGGCGCAGGAGTTGAAGATTCCAGTGATGGCCCACACGGGCAGCTCGATTTTTACAGGCTCAAGACTCAAGTATGGAGATCCGATTTTCTGGGACGATGTGGCTGTGGATTTTCCCGACCTGACGATCGTCATGTGCCACGGTGGGAGAATGCTTTGGTACGATCGTGCGGCTGCACTGGTGCGCCTGCACAAAAATGTGTACTTCGACGTGTCGGGTTTGCCTCCACAACGTCTATTGGATTATTGGCCTAGCTTGGAACGACTGTCGGACAAGGTGCTCTTCGGTAGCGATTGGCCCGACGCCAAGATCGATCGCAACCTGGAGACTTTCAAGAAACTCGCACTGAGTGATGAAGCAAAGCAGAAGATCTTATGGGACAACGGGTCTCGAATTTTGGGACTCTAGCGCGATTGATGAGCACAAGGGAATAGAATGGCCAAAGATTTGAGAGGTTTTCTCACCCAGTATGAACGAGAAAACCCGAAAGAGTTTTGCAGGATCAAGAGGGAAGTGGATCCCGAGTATGAGATTGCCGGGATACTGACCAAGCTTGAAGAGATGAGGAAGCTTCCCATTCTGTTTTACGAAAAGGTGAAGGGATCCTCTTTTCCCGTGGTGACCAATGTCTATTCGACAAAAAAGAAAATCGCAGCAAGCATTGGTGTTGATCCCAAAAAATTCAGAGCAAAGTACCTGGCGGCTATTGAAAATCAAGTGCCTCCCAAAATGGTTACCGATGGCCCCGTCCTGGAAGAGACCATCGGTGAAGATGATTTCGACTTCAAAGACCTTCCTTTGGTGACCTATCACGAAGGTGATGCAGCCCCCTATCTCACGGCTGGAATGGTTTTAGGGAAAGACCCTGAGACGGGGCGGGTTAATGCCAGTTTTAACCGCTTGATGTATCAGAGTAGAAACAAGGCGGGAATCTTCATGACCGTAGGCAAGCATCTTCATGAAATGTATTCCCAGATGGAGGATCAGGGGAAGCCTTTTCCCATCAGTATTTCCATAGGGAATCACCCGGCCTGGGCCCTGGGGGCCCTTTATATCGGTCCCTACGGGGACAATGAACTGGGGATTATTGGAGGTCTTCTGGAAGGTCCTGTGGAGATGATCGAAGGGGAGTTGCCAGGCACGGTCTTCCCTGCCGATGCTGAGATTGTCCTGGAGGCAGTGATTGAACCTCACATCCGAGAGGAGGAGGGCCCTTTTTGCGAGTTTTCAGGGTACGCCACCGGAAAAGGATTAAGGCCCGTGGTGACCGTGAAGTCCGTCCATTTAAGGAAAAATGCCCTTTTTCAAGACATTTGCGGAGGCCAGCATCGGGAGCACCTGGTTATGGCCACCATCCCCATGGAAGCAAATTTCTATAGAACGATTCAGGGCGCAGTGCCCACCCTTGTGGATATTCATGTTCCTGCACCCTTTTCCCTGATTATTTCCATCAAGAAGAGATTTTCGGGACAGGCTCAATCGGCGATTCTTGCCGCCTTTTCTTCTGACCTATACTTGAAGCACGTCATCGTAGTGGATGAAGATGTCCAGATCACCAATCTTCAGGAGGTCATGTGGGCTGTGGCCACGCGAGTTCAGGCCGATCGGGATATTGTCATCATTCCGGGGGTGAGGGGTTCCTCCCTGGACCCTTCCTGTGGAGAGGAGGGAGTGGTCACCAAGATGGGAATTGACGCCACTGCCAAGCCTTCGCTTTCTTCCTTTCCCAAGAGGAATAGGGTTCCTCAGAAGGTTCTGGACAGGCTTCAGCTGGAGAATTACTTGGATTTGGATAACCTTTGAGGGGAGTTAAATAGGCGGCGGGCTTAGAAGCTTCTCTTTTTCTCGTTCCTTCTCTTTCTCCAGAAGCGGCAGTAACTCCGTGGCCGGGTGGACCGTAAAGCGCCCTTCCCCGATCCCCATTTGCTCCCCGGAAGTAACGGCCATGACCAGTACTCTCCAAGAGGTGAGGTTTGTGGGTACCCGAAACCCGATGGTTGCTCGGCCATTGGCGTCGGTCAGCAGGGACGGATTCCAGTAACCCACAAACGGAAACATCGAACTCGGATCGGATCTGGGATTACTGCCGTTGGTGTCGGATGTTTTCTTCTCGATTGTTCGGGTCCCAATCAGGGGAGTCAATAGGTTGAAGTTCTGCAGGTCCAGTGGCTGGAGACGGTAGAAGCCCTGGTAGGGGTCGAAGTCCTCTCTTCTCTTGGCCAGTCGATTGAATAGGGCTTCATCCAGAACCATAACGGCAAGTTCCATTTGGGGAAGTCTCTCCTTGCGGTCCACCCGATGGAGGGGAACTGCGGCCAGATCGAGGTTCACTCTTTCGCCCGGCCTGTAGGCACTGCGGCGCGGTCTTACTTCGACGGTAATCTCTTTATAAGGATCGCGAACTGCCAGCCCGATGTATCCCATCCGAACGGTCGGCTGACTCACACCCATCTCACCCTCCCCCAGAGGTTGGTTGGCGCCCGGCGACATCACTGTTGCGGAGAAATGGACACCCGGAAAGTGCTCAGAAGTGATCTCAAAATCGACAAACTCGGTATCGCTTTCCAGGATCCGGCTCCAGCTTTGGAGAACGCCCAATCGCTCGAGGGTGAAGAGTGCACGTGCACCGGGAAAAGGGTTTCGGATCAGCATGCGAGCTGTCTCACCGACTTGATACTCCGTCTTCTCAGGCTCGATGGGAAGATGATGGCCTGGACCCCCCAGAAGCGTTCTCTTTCCCACGCTGGAGCGACGAAGCCTGCTGTGGGTCATGGGCCTGATGGTATCTCTGAGAGTGGCGCTACGAGTGTAAGTCCTCGCCTCATGAGAGGGGCCAACAAGCATCCGCATCGGTTTCCAACTTTGGTCTGGGAGGAAGTCCGCCTTGAGCTCAAACTGATACCATCCGAGGGCCCCTCTAGTGGGCACCTTGAACTCACCGTCGTAGGCTCCAAAGTTGTTGAGCTTAAGGGCCTTGACCTGGTGGGTAACCTTGTTCATGGGGTCGATGACCTGAAGGTGGTATCCCCGGGCTGGTGCGGGCTTGAAGGACTGATTTTTCTGTTCCCGGACATAGATCTTAAACTGGACGGTGTCTCCGGTCTGGTAGAGGCCCTGGGCCGTGGTGCCCCAGCTGTGAATGGCCCCGGAGAGGCGCTTGATCGCCGTGGGCATCCGATTCTTGTTGAGGACTTCCGCAACCACGGAAAACTCATCGGCCAATGGAAGGAGGGCCATTTCATTGTTCCGATCCACCCGGACGAAGAGCAGTTCTTCAGGGCCCTCACGATCGTCAAGCGTGGGCCAGCTGTCCAGATTCTCCAGCTCAGGATCGAGTAGATCCACCCCAGCCAGAAGCGCAGTTCCGTCAACTCGGGTCATCCCTGCAGATAAAGGAGTGGGCCTTGCCGTCAAGGCGGAAAGGCGATCCCGGTAAAGGCGTACCTGAGCACCCTGCACGGGCCTTCCCGTCTCCAGATCCGTGACCCAGACCAGGCTGTTGTCATGACTCAGCTTCAGATGGACGTGGAAGGCGGTGACCTCCGAGAAGAACCAGCGGGGGGGACCGGTGAAAGGATAAGTGGAGAAATATCCAAGCAGCACTCCCGACTGGCCCTTCAACCACTCGCGCACTCTCAGTGGAAAACGGTAGGGGGTGTTGCTGGGATGTGCCGGAGGAGAGGAAAGGTTACGAGGGTCAACAGCAACGGTGACCTGGGAGCGTTCGATGCCCTCACCCGTCAGGCGTTGAAATTTTACATCCAGTTCACCGATGTTGGTGACGGTAACGGGTAGGTGGGTTTCTGTCTGCCGCTTCAGAATCGAGATCGGATGGTTCACCACCAGGTCGGGCGGGAGGTTGTTGGTGGGAAGGTCAAAGTCGATATCAGAGCCTAGGGGCCGGCCGAATTCGTCGAGGATCTCGGAGGCACCGGCGCTTAGATGATAGCTTGTGGCGGCCTCAAGAACTTGAGGAAGGAGAATCTTGTACTCCTGTCCCTGCTTTCGCGGACGGTTCAGTTGTGTGTCAGTGGACAGCTTGTCCAGGAAGAAGTTTGGGGACAGCCCCGGAATTTTGTGAGAATCCGTGGGGTTGTCCCCAGACTCCAAACCGGGCTCGACCACCAGGTGGTCGCGAAGCATCTCTCGGGTTACCGGCGAGGAGAACACAAAATAGATCCGGGAAAGGGGATTGCAACCCTGGCTTGGAGAGTGACTGGTTGGGGCGTAGATCCGAATCAGCAAGCCGGAGTTGTTGGAGCATTCGATACCCAGAAAACGAGGAGTGGGAAAGGTGTAGAACTCGACGACGGTTCCTGGAGTGACGCCCGGCTTCGCTTTCAACTGAACCTGCGTGTCGGGGGGCATCTCGATAATGGGCTGAACCCGCCACTCTCGGTCCTTGAGGTCCGGATGTTCTTCTACAGGTTCCAACGTGACGGGCAGCTTCTCCAGCCCGTCGACCAGAAAAAAGAGGTGTCGACGCAGGAATGCCTGGGTCACGGGCTGATTCAGTGTAACCAAAATGTGAGGCGTGCCCGGGCTGCCCCAGCTTTGGAAGGAAATGCGGGTCACCTCAGGGAGTTTGGGGACAGGCCCCGGAACTCCCTCCCGAACTCCCGCCGTGACGACTTCTATCGCAATGGTCCCCGCCAGAAGCAACAGGACCAGTGAAAGTAAGGTCAAGGGGGTTAGTTTATTTGCGCTACCGGTTTCAGGACGTCTTGTCATAGGGCGTAGAAATGCTCCCTGTTTAGGAGAAAGAGGTCACCCCTCTTATTTCCTGCATAATGAATGGGTTGGAAAAAATTTGTAGTGTTCCCGATCACAAACTCGCTTCGCTCGCAGACTCACTCCGCTCGTAGAGAGAAAGAGAGAAGGAAAATAGAGAGAAGGCGCCTCACGCGCAGCGCAGCGCAGCGAGTTTTACTCGTCTTTGGCTCGGGTGTAGAGTTGATCGGGGTCCAATTCCCGGAGTATCCGAAGCTCTTCCTCGGTGGGTGGATCCGTGTGCTGAATCTCATCGGGGATGAGCATCTCAAAACCGGTTCTTTCCTGGACTTCTTCAACCTTGGCCCCGGGGTGCAGAGCCTGCAGGCGCATCCTGCGGGTGGCGGGGTCAAAGTCGAACATGCCCAGATGAGTGATGACCCGGTAGATCCCTCCCGCCGTCAAACCGGCCTTCTCACGACTGTCCCCTCCCTGCAGATAACCCGGGGTGGTAATGAAATCGACCTTTTCCACAAAGCGCCTTTTCTCGTGGTGCATGGCAACCAAGATCTTCGAGGCCAGGCTGGCGATATCGTTGGCCCCACCCGTGCCGGGAAGGCGCACCTTGGGGTTGTCGGCATCACCGATGAAAGAGCTGTTCAGGTTTCCGTACTGGTCGATCTGGGCACCCCCCAGAAAGCCGTAGTCCACGTATCCTCTCTGTTGAAGAAGGAGGACATCGGTGATGGAAAGATGCATGTTGCCTCTTCGAGCCGCTCTCTGCTCATTGGTGGAAGGAGGCAGTTTACCGGGTTCGATGTGAGGGCCGATCACACCTCCTTCAAAAAGGATGGTGAGTCGAGGGGCGTGCATCTTTTGAGCCAGGACACAAGAGATGAGCGGCATACCTGCTCCGCCGAAGACGATCTTTCCGTCTTCCAGGATCCTGGCGCTCATGATCGCCACCAACTCAGCGGTGTTGCAGCTATTTTTAGTCATTGTAAACACTTCTTCCATCGGTCGTCGCCTGAAGGACATCTCTGAACTCCAACATCTCCAGATAATGCTCCCAGGACTCCGGGGCGTATACGTACTGATCCAGGTATTCCCGAACGCCTTCAGGCCCCTTTCCCATCATCAGCTTGACGTAATAATCCATGTGACTGAAATCAGGCTGGTAATATCCATAACATTCGTGAGGAAGACACCCATAGGGAACCTCGACCACAGCATCAACCAGGAAGAAGGGAATAGAGGTCCGGTCAGGAGCCCTTCGGACCTGATCATTGCTGATGATTCTCTCGGTCGTGATAATCACCTTGTCGGCAGCGAGGGCAATGTCCTCATCCATAAAGGGAAGTCCCTCGCTTTGAACATTTCCGTAAGAGTCGCACCGCTGAGTGTGGAGGATGGCCACGTTGGGATTGAGGGCGGGCACCAATGCCAGCTTCTCTCCCGTATAGGGGCAGTCCATTTCCTTGACGTCAGACAGCCGGGGGAAGAGGTCTGAACCCAGCAAGACTCTTGTGGGAATGAAAGGAACGCCCATGGCGCCGGCGCGGTAGCGAAGCCCAAGAGACATGTGACTCCATTCCTCGTAGAGGGCCAGCTTTTCCTGCGTATAGTGGCGCATGACGCGGGAAACACCCCAGTTGACCCCTGGACTGAACCAGCTCGTGATCACATGCTTGGTGGCTTCCGCCACCAGCAGTAGGTCTCCCTCGGTCGAGGAAATACTCCTGGAATACACCAGGTCCTTTTTCTTTTGGCGAATCATTTCCCAGATGGCCGCCATAGGTGTCCTGGAGTAGTGACATCCCCCTGCAGCGACATGGTCACCATCCTGTATGAGATGGGTCGCTTCGGTCAAAGACATCACTTTTTCCCGCAATCCCCGGTCTTTGTTCTCGATGATTTCTCTGAGTTCTTTATAGGATCTAACCATAAGTTCTTCCCATCAACGCATCATCGTCACGTCGGCCGGGGTGTCCTGTGACTTTGGAGACGGTTTTCCACCGTTCTTGCCGATGTAGTCCTCTAGATTGATCCGGTCCATGACCTCTGCCGGGACCTTTGGCTTGGCGGCGAAGATCTCCAGTGACGGTTTTGCGGTGGCATCGATTCCCACCTTATCGCTAATGGGCTTGCCTTCCGGTCGGGAGGGATCCAGCTCATCATGCGAAACCCCTTCGATCACCACCAGATCCCTGCCCCCCTGTGCTCGGGTTGCGATGGCCCGGATGACCGCCTGATTATTGGTCAGATCGATATCGTCATCGACAACGACACAGTGTTTCACCTGCATATCCGAAGCAAACGCCGTTAGAATCACCTGCTTGGCCTGTCCTTCCCGGGACTTCTTAATGGAAACAAATAAGGTAAAGGGAGCAGGGCAGCGCACGCTCTGAACGGCTGGAACCGTCTTTTGCAGGGAATCGAGGATGCTGGGCTCCATGGGGATGGTACTCATCAACAACAGTTCTCTGTGAGGCCCACCGCAGATATCCTGAAAGATGGCGTTCTGGCGATAGGTCATGGCTTTGACGTTGATAAAGGGCCGGCGCACCTGGCCCGCTGAATACCCTGTAAATTCGCCGTAGGGACCCTCCTCCTCGCGCTCAAAAGGAGGGATCTCGCCCTCAATGATGATTTCGGCTCGGGCCGGCACCTGAAGATCCACCGTCTGCGCCTGAACCACCTCCAGAGGGGAACCCATGAGACCTCCCATCACCTGGCGCTCATCGGTGCTGTACCGGCCAACAAAGAGAGCACCCATGCACCAGGCTGGGTGGTTCCCCAAAGCGATGGCCAACTGCATGGGTTCATTTCTCTGTTCCGCCTTTTCGTAGATTTGACTGAGATGTTTTCCGGGCGTCATGTAGATCCCCAATTTCTGGGGACCTTGCATCATCAAGCGGTCATAGCTGCAGTTGTAGGAACCGGTGTCCGGGTCCTTGGCCATAACAATGCCACCACTGATATAGGAGGCGCCGTCCGTATCGTGATATCGCATCTGAGGAAGCTTTAAGATGTCCACCTGATCACCCACACGGACGACCTCTTGTACCGGCCCTTTCTTGATTAAGCTGGGCTCGATGAGGTTGTTGAGGGCATCCCGATATTTCTGGGGCAACTCACGCTTATCCACGCCGAGACCGGCCGCTACGGTGGTGCGTGAAGCACAGGTATTGACCACGACTGGAAACTCGGTATCCTTGACGTTCGTAAAGTGCAGAATAGGGGTGCGCTTCTGCTGCTCCAATTTGGTGACGATGGCGGTCGTTTCGTAGAGTGGAGAAATCTCCTTGTCAATCTCAATGTAGTTTGAAGGGTACTTTTTCTTCACTTCTTGAAGAAAACTCCTGAAATCTTTACCAAGCATCTCGTTGTTCTCCCTTTGTTTTGTGAACTCGCCTAAAACTCTCCGGCTTTGAGGTATCTTTTCTCGGGATCGAGTGCACGCAGTGACCGCAATTCCTCATCCGATGGCGGAGTAGTGGTCTGTATATCCTCAGCAACAGAAAGCTCAAAACCCGTTTTCTCCCCAACGTCCTTTTCAGTGATTCCGGGGTGTACGGCTGCCAGTTTCATAGATCGGGTTTCTTCATCGAACTCCAGAATACCCAAATTCGTGATGACTTTCTCGACGCCTCCACCCAACAGCCCTGCGTTCTCTCGCGCTTGCCCACCTTCTAAGAAGCCGGGACTGGTCAAGAAGTCCACCTTCTCTACGAACCGTCTTTTTTCATGATAGCTAATGATGAAGACCCGATTCGCCGAGCTGGCGATATCATTCGCCCCACCACTTCCCGGTAGCCGTACTTTGGGTTTCTCCAGCGTTCCGATGCAGCTGCTGTTGATGTTGCCGTGACGGTCGATTTGTGCACCTCCCAAAAAACCCACATCGACAAAACCGCGTTGGAGGTACATCATCATGTCGACGGTGGCAGGGGTAGCCACAGAACGGCGCACCGATCGCGCTTCGTTCGTTGAACGGGGCAGACTCGTGATTTCGGGAGCGACGCCTCCAACTTCGAACAGGATAGCCAGGCTGGGGGCATGCATTCTCTGGGCATGAATGGCCGAGAGCAGAGGTAACCCGGCTCCGGCGAATACAATCTGACCATCTTTTAAGGCCCGTGAGCCCATGATCACCGTCAGTTCAGCAGGGTTATAGTTGTTTACTGCGGCCAAATCCTTCCCCTTCGAGTGGCTTCCAGCAAGCTCCCCACACCGAATAAATCCAGGTACTCTTCAAAATCGGCCGGCTGGTAGAAAAACTTGTCCAGGTACTCCCGTACAAAGCCTATTGTATCTTCGGCTTGCAGTAAACCCTGGCCATACTCTCCCAGCTTTTCATAGGCAGGTTCATAGCGCCCATAACACTCATGGGGATAGCAGCCGAAGGGTAATTCTACCACTGCATCGACGCAGAAGAAGGGGATGTTCGTGGAATTCGGTGCATTCCGGATGTGCTCATTATCAACGATCTGTTCAGTTGTGAGGATGACCCTGCTGGCCGCCCTGGCGGTGTCGGTGTCCAGGCAAGGGGGGCCAAAGATTTGAGCGTTCCCGTACATGTCGGCAATCTGGGAATGAATGATGGCGACGTCGGGATTGACCGCGGGAATCAAAAGCATCTCTTCGCTGGAATAAGGGCAGGTGAAGCGTTTCAAATCTCTCGTTTTCTCCAGATCGGAACCGAGCATCGTCTTGGTGGGGATGGAGGGGATTCCCATGGCTCCCGCCTTAAACCTCAGCGAGAGACCCAGCAAGCTCCATTCTTCAAAGGTACTCGGATCCTTCTCGGCAAAGGTGCGCATGATTTTTGATACTCCATAGGTGACCCCACCGCTGAACCAACTGGTCACCGCCTTGCGCATGGCCCCCGAGACAAAAAGCCAATCTCCTTCAAAACTCATGAGAGGTTTGTAGAAGATGATATCTCGCTTCTTCTGCCGAATGATCTCCCAAAGGACTCCCATCGGTGTACGTGTATACTGAAGGCCCCCCACAGCAACGTGGTCTTTGTCTTTGATGATGCCCACGGCCTCTTCCAGGGCCATCCGCTTGTCCCTGATGCCCTTATTTTTTTCAACCACCTCTTGGCGGGACCTGCGATAGTCCATCCTCATAAACCTTTCTTGCTTCTCTGCGGCCGCTGATCAACCCTCTGTATCGGGAACCCAAAGAAAGACCCTAGTGTCTCGTCCCAGGAATATCATGACATTTGTGGCGAGCGCAACGGCGTCGAGTTCGCGAAGCAACGACGACGCGATGTCGTGTGCATCGCGGAGGAGGAGCGACAAAGAAATCGATGCCGTTCCGCCGTCACCCTTCGGGCTGATGGGGGTTGCGGGCAATCTCTGCGTCCCTCGTCGTCGCCGATGTCCCTGCATCGCCTTCTCCTCGCTCCTTGATCTCCCCTCGCAAGACCCATCAGCAAATGTCATGATATTCCTGGGACGAGACACTAGTGGGTCAGTGACCATTGTGCCCTAGTCTGGCCTTCAAGGCCGCATGATGAATGCCTTGGCAAAGAAGCCCCGGGACCCAACATCCTACACCAACTGCCACGCTCCTCAAAGCTCCGCGAGCAACGCTTAGGAAGCAAAATGACTAGGAAGCAAAATAGCTGCGGTGGTTATCAAGAGGCGGAAGCCCAAGCCTGGGGCGGGTAGTCGGAAAACCGCCAACAATATTGATGCGGCTTTCCAGTCCCATCATGAATCCAAATTGGTCCAGATAGGACTAAATACTGAATTATTCTGGTGATATAACCATATATTTGGTCTAATAAGCCTATTTCAAGCTAATATTTAAGTATATTAGGACTAATCTACCAAAAATGGGTCCCTTCTGTGGGTCGAAAAGGCTTCCCAGGGACATAACTTCGGAGACATATAACTTCTGTCCCCTTTTTATGGTGTAAATAGGACTTTATGCTCTATTATTTACAAATATAACAACATTTTTGGACTAAATAGTCCATAATATGCCTAAAAATAGCATATATTAGGACTACAAGTCAAAAAACGGTAATCTCCTTGGGTCGAAAAGGCTTTCCTGCGAAATAGCGCGAGAAAGGGACAGAGCGCGAGAAAGGGACAGAAGTGTTTTGGGCAGGGTCTTCGAGTTCAGTCATTTCTGTTTGAGCAAGGTCGAAGGGAACTCGGGGACTGTCCTCGAGCTCCCTGCAATGACCTGTCATGGATGGGCAAGGGAAGGCAGGCGCTCAGATCTCGCCGTGGGCGCCGCGCCAGTAAAGGCCGATGATCTCAGCCTTTTCGATCATGTGCTTTTTGCACAGTTCGAAGAAGTTTTCCTTTCTGGCCAGCAGATGCTCCTTATCCAGTGCATAGAGCGTGAAGTGATAGTGATGTTCTCCACTGGGGGGGCAGGGCCCGCCATAGGCCTCTTTTCCGAAATCGTTTCGTATCTCTTTGGCTCCCGTAGGAACCGGACCGCCTTCCGGGATCAGTCGGGCATCGGCTGGAATGTCACAGACCAGCCAGTGAATCCACTCCATAGGGGCATCGGGATCCGTTACGGTGAGGGCGAAACTCTTCGTTCCTTCCGGAACGTCTTCCCATCGAAGCGGTGGTGAGATGTCGATACCGTCGCAGGTATTCTTTATGGGAATGGTGCCACCCTTTAAAAAGGCGGTACTGGTGACCCCGTTGCCTCACGTAAAAATCTATTCCAAAGGGTATTCGTTGCCTCACTAAGAATCTATCCGAAAGGGATTGCAAAAAGTGGTGGTAAAAAGCACCAACCAGAGGAGTGGCAACCCCTTGCCCAACACCCGCAGCCTGCAGCAAGAGAAAGATTTTCACATCCAGCCCGCTTCCCATCGTTTCTTCTGCTCAGGAGTCGGTTTGAGCAAAAGGCAATTCTGAAGCCAGCCGATCTGCCGTGCCAGCTGGGCCGGATTGAGCTTCTCATACTCTCGGGCCAGTTCCCGCTTGATCTTGTCCGCCACCTCAGGGGACTCGCAGATCCTCCGGTAGGGAGTTTTCGGCACATCATACTTTTTCCAGATCCGAGACCCTCGACGTTGCTTGGCCACCATCTTCATGACCGGCTTGAAAAAGTTGATCTGCAGTCGCAGCCGATCGTACAACTCGTTCACCAGCTCCTGTTCTCGCTCTCCCTCGTAGCGAGCATAACCCACGGCCCGCCGAACCACCGAATAGTTTTTCTGCTCCACATAAGGGTTGTCATTCTTGCGCGAGGGGCGGGTTCGGCTGAAGCTGATCTTTTCCTGCTCACAAAAACGAATCAAGTGCTTGTTGATGAACTCGCTGCCGTTGTCCGAAGCCATCCCCAGCCAAGGGAAGGGCGAGCGCTTCTGAAGCAGCTTCATCGCTTCCAGGACCCACACCTGGGCCTTATTGCGCACCGCTCGGACCTCTGTCCAGCCCGTGTACACGTCCGTCACATCCAGGGTTTGAAGGTAGTCCCCCCGACCCTGGCCTCCCTCATGGCCCACCAGGTCCACTTCCACAAAACCGGGGCGATCCTCCTGCCAGTCGGCGAAACGCTTGATCGGAATCTGGTGTTTGAGCAGCGTTCCCGGCTTGGTTCCGGATCGTCCTTTGAGACGGTGCTTGCACCTTTCGGGCTCCAGCAGCCGATCGATGGTGGCGGCGCTGATCTGCATCAACCGCTCATGGGTGCTGGCATCCACTTTCAGTTCCCCATGTCTTTGTAAAATGGGTACCACTTCCGGCAAAATCGCGACCAGACGTTTGCCACACAAATAGTCCAGTATCTCCCAGATCATCGTCAGCGCCTTTAGAACTTTCTGGTCGTATTTGCGGGCCCGCTCTCGCCGTACTCTCTTGCCGATATCCCCTACCGCCACCAGCTTGGGGCTCAACCGGATCCGCTTGCCCTGGTGGCGAAGCAGATAGGCTCCATAGCAGCGGTTGTAGCCCGTCATTTGGGTAAACTCCGTCAACACTTCCCCCTTCACCTTCTTGCCCTTCTTCCGGTAGCGGGGGGCAAAACTTTTGATCAATACACGCTTTTCTGCCATCGTTAACCTCATTGGTGCCCTCCATTCCTTCATGGAGGACACTTCTATTCCCCTGCTCAGGGCCAGGCAATTTCGAATAGATTTTTTAATGAGGCAACGTATCCATTTCGAATAGATTTTTGATGAGGCAATTCGAGGTCTTGGCAAATACAGGTACATTTGAGAAGATGGCAGCTGCGACGAGGAGAGGAATGAATACTGGAAAACCGATCGTCCTGACTGCTCCGTTGACTGAGATGATCGACCATGCCGGATATTTCATCCAGATGGGCATGGCATCCCTTCCGATCTGGTTGGAGGGAGTCCTCAACCGAAAGTATCCCAAGTGGAAAGAGGTCAAACGTTTCGAAGACGGGTCGGCCCACGCCGCTCCAGCCGGTCTGCGAGTCCTCGAGAAGGTGATGCAGCAGGAATTCGGTGAGGAGAACGTAGTCGTTTGCTATCCGGAGGATCTGGATCAGTTCATCGGTTCTGAGACCAGGGTGGTCGCCGTATCCACTCATAATCCTCTGGGAGTCACCTTCGCCGCTGGGGTCTACACCTCCATGTTCGGAAGCTCCAAGAAGCCCATCAACTCTCACTATGCCAGTCTGATGTTCGAGAGGATCAATAACAGCTCTTGCCGGAAGAACTTCAAACTGATCGTGGGTGGTTCCGGCGGATGGCAGATCAACCAGACCGGTTCGCGAGAGGAGCTGGGTGTGGATTGTGTGGTGGATGGCCGGGCCGAATCGGCAGATACGATCGCGCTCTTTCGCAAGGCGATGGAGGGCGAAGAACTCCCGACTCAGACCAACGCTCATCATCCGACTGACCCCACTGCGATTCTGTTTCCCGACAAGCCGACCACCTTTGGAGTCGTCGAAATGACGACCGGTTGCGGCAGGCGCTGTCAATTCTGCATGCCCGATCTCAATCCCCAGATCGCTCTTCCCAAGGAACGGATGATGGAAGCGGTGCAAGCCAATGTGAGAAACGGGAATGACCAGATCTCCCTGGCCACCGAGGACATGTTCATCTGGGGACAGGTAAAAACATCCACCCCGTTCTTTTTCCCCAATCGTGAAGCGCTGTTGGATCTTTACTCCGATGTCTTAACCACTCCCGGCGTCAAACACTTTGTCTTGAGCCACTCCACGATGGCTCCGGCCGTAGTGGATCCGGGGTTGATTCGAAGGCTGTCCGATCTTCTTCTGCCCAAAAGCCCCATTCATCTTCCCGCTTTGAGCACCCATCCACAAAAGAAGGCTATAGTTCCACTGATCGGGCTTGAGACGGGTTCTGTGCGTATGGCCAAGAAGGTGATGCCTAGCAAGGGCGTCCCTTTCAAGATCGACGACTGGCCCAGTGTGCTTTTGCGGGGACTGGAGATCATGAACCGAAATAACTGGTTTCCCATGCTGACCCTTATGGTCGGGAATCCAGGCGAGACGGAAGAGGATGTGAAGGCTACCCTGGATCTGATGTTCGAGATGGAGCGAAGAAATCTGTTCGGATTCCTGGTGCCTTCGGTGTTCACTCCCTTGGAAGGAACTCGCATGGAGCATGATCGAGGGGTCTCCCGAACCCAGGACCTCTCCCCGGTGCAGTGGCAATTGATGATGAAGTGCTGGCGAATGAACCTTCGACCGGGTCTTCAGAGTTGGTGGGGGCCGATGGTCTTCAGAGTGGGAGGTATTGGCCTTTGGCTTCTCAAGTTACGCAAGTCCAATGGCCCCAACTTCACCTGGCCGATGATGATGTTCTCGGGCGCTCTTCCCGAAAAATGGATGTATCGGACGGGCAAGCTTTATGATGGAACGCCGCTGAAGGTAAAGACGCGTGCCGAGCTGTTGGCTTCCATCAACCCCGCCAACTGGCAGTTTCTCAGAGAGGACAACGGGGACATCCCAAGCGCCCAGGAATACGAAGCCACCCCGGTAGCTGCCAGTCTTTAAGTCCCGGCTATAATAGCCGGGATTATCCATAGGTTCTCGCCACGACTGTCCCCAAAGCCCGCTTGATCTTGATTACGGCATGGATGGGCGTACAGAATGTGGGAGGCACCTCAGGTGCCGAATCCGAAAAGAATGGGGAAAGAATAGGCGAGAGTTATCTCTTGTTCCACGGTAGGAGCTATTTCAGGGAATCGAGTTGTTCGGCACCTGAGGTGCCTCCCACCTTCCGGAGGTTCTTGCCACTCGTGGCAAACAGCACCGGCAGGGTGGATGCTTCCGCCGCCGCAGTAGAGAATTTATGAATAGTCCTGGCTAGAGATTGATCTTCATCCCATCGCTGGCGATCTCGGCTGGACCTTCGTACCCAGAACTTCGAATCTCGGAGAGTAGATCGTAATCGTCACACACCGGATACAAGTGGGTGATGATGAGTCGTTTGCAGCCTGCTTCTCGAGCAATTTTTCCCGCCAATTCCGCTGTGAGATGGCCATCCATTTTCAGTTCCGATGGCTGGGCAGCATCGATCAAAGCGGCATCAGCATCCCGGGCCAACTCGATCAGTGCCGCACCATAGTCCGTGTCCCCGGAGTAGGTAAAGATCTTTCCGCGGGAATCGGTAAAACGATATCCCACACTGTTTTCCGTGTGAGGAACCGGCAGCGAACGGATGCTCCACTCAGGAAATTTCAGCTCATCGTCCCAAATCTCACGAATGGTGACACGTTCCCTTTCCAGGCGGATATAAGTGCCGTAAAAATCAACCAGTCCCCGGTGGAGGTCCTGTAATCCGGGAGGCCCCATCAGAGTCAGTTTCTTGGCGCCGAAGTATTCTGAGTTTCTAAGGGCAAAGAGAAAGGGCCCCAGATCTCCCGTGTGATCGGGATGAAAATGGGAGAAGAGGACATAGTCGATGTTCTTGACCTCTGTGCCGTGCCGCTCAGCTCGGTGAAGGGAACCGGAGCTGGGATCGACCAGCAGGGTGGTCTTGTTGAAACGGATCACCAGACCGGGGGAAGCGCGCTGGGGATGGGGAATCGAGGTCCCGCTGCCTAGAATCGTGATCTGCATACATTTCGTTGGACAGTCTATGTTGTATAGCTGGACAATCTATGTTGTAAACGCGAATAGCGCTTTCGCATCCTGTCATTCTTGACTCCGGTCGACAAGGCCTTCTTGGTGCCCACCATCACCACCAGTTTTCTACCCCGGGTGACCGCAGTATAGATCAGATTCCGTTGCAGCAGTAGATAGTGCTGCATCAGGATGGGGATGATCACGGCTGAATATTCGGAGCCCTGCGACTTGTGCACGGATATCGCATAAGCGAGGACAATCTCATCCAGATCGGGGTAATCGTAAAAGACATCCCGGTCATCGAAGGAGATAGTGACTTTTTGGGACTCGGAGCCGATTCGGGTGATGCGGCCGATATCGCCATTGAAGACCGCCTTGTCATAATTGTTTTTGATTTGCATAACCTTGTCCTGAACCCGAAAATTCCTTCCACCTCGAAGGACCCCGCCCTGTCCGGGGTTGAACGCTTTTTGGAGCTCGACGTTGAGGTTTTCCGCACCCACGATTCCTTTGTGCATGGGAGTGAGCACCTGAATGTCATCGAGAGGATCAAATCCAAACCGCCGGGGGATGCGTTCCCGGGTCAGCTCCAAGACCGTCTTGAGAACCTCGTCCGGATCCTCCTGCTCGATGAAATAAAAATCATCCAGCTTCAGCCCAGGACGTGTCAGTGTGGGCAGCTGGCCCTGGTTGATCTTATGGGCGTTGACGATGATTGAGCTTTCCTGAGCCTGGCGGAAGATCTCACTCAGCTCGACTACGCGAACAACACCCGAGGCGATGATGTCCTTGAGGACATTTCCGGGACCGACAGAAGGGAGCTGATGAACGTCCCCCACCAGAACCAGAGTCGCTCTGGGAGGAATGGCCTTCAGTAGGTGATGCATCAGCACGGTATCGACCATTGAGGCTTCGTCAACGATCAGCAAATCACAAGTCAGAGGATGCTCTTCATTCTTCTGGAAGCCTCCTTTTTGAAGGCTGTATTCCAGCATCCGATGGATGGTTCTGGCCTCGTGGCCCGTGGCTTCGTTCATCCGTTTCGCGGCCCTGCCGGTTGGGGCAGCCAACATGATGTTGTCTGTCAGCTTAGTGAAAATCTTCAGGATGGCCTTGATGATGGTGGTTTTTCCCGTTCCAGGTCCCCCGGTGATCACCATGACCTTCTCTTTTACCGCGCTTCTCACGGCCCCAATCTGTCGGGTGGCCAGGGTCATGGGAAGTTGCTTCTCAAGCCATTCAATGGCCTTGTCGGTATCGATCTCACGGATGGATTTGGGTACGGAGATCAAGGTCTTCAGTCGCCGAGCGATGTTGGTCTCGCACAGATGGAGCGTGACTAGATAAACCTCCTTGTTGTTCTCTCTAAATGTTTCGATCTGATCGTTTACATCCTCGATGACAATCCTATTGTCCGAGGCGATCGTGCCGAAACCCTTGACGATGACCTCTCTATCCACCTGGAGGATCTCCTGGCACTTCTCGATGAGCGGTTCGTAGGGATAGTAAACATGACCCTCATGGGTGAGCTGGTTGAGGACGTAGAGAATGCCTGCCTCTGCTCTCAGCTCTGAATTCTTTTCGAATCCCAATTTTTCGGCTATGGAGTCCGCTATGACAAAGCCGATCCCAATGATTTCCCCGGCCAGACGATAGGGATTCTTCCGCACTACCTCAATGGATTGTCGGCCATACTGTTTGAAAATCTTGGCGGCATATCCTGAGCTGACTCCATGGCTCTGAAGAAACAGCATGACTTCCCGGATCTCCTGCTGCTCAGTCCAGGCCATCCTGATCATGGCGATCCGTTTCTTTCCTATTCCCTGGACCTCGGTGAGTCTCTCCAGTCTATTTTCGATGATATCAAGAGTCTTTTCCCCGAACCTCTGGACGATTCTCTCGGCCATGACCGGGCCAATGCCCTGGATCAATCCGGAGCCCAGGTATTTTCTGATGCCATAGACCGATGCGGGGGCCTCAGACTTGAAATGCGAAATCTTGAACTGCTTGCCGTATCGGGGGTGATGGGTCCATTCGCCTTTCATGGTGAGGACCTCTCCCGGTGTGAGAGTCATGAGATTTCCCACCACGGTGGCCAGTCCCCGCTGTCCGGGGACCTTCACCTTGGCAATGGTGAACCGATTCTCTTCGTTGGTGTAGGTGATTCTTTCGATCTGGCCTTGCAGTTCTGTGAGCATACTTGCTTAATGAGGTCTCTTATACCACAATCAAATCGGAGGTTGACGCCAGGACCTCAACTTCCTAATATTGCCAACCGAAGTATGAGTGTCTCGTCCCAGGAATACCATGATGTTTGCTGATGGGGCTTGCGAGGCGAGATCAAGGAGCAAGGAGAAGGTTATGCAGGGACATCGACGACGACGAGTGACACAGAGGTCGCCCGCAACCTCCATCAGCCCGAAGGGTGGCGGCGGGACGGCATCGATTCCTTTGTCGCTCCTTCTCCACGATGTCACAGGCATCGCGTCGTCGTCGCTTCGCGAACTCGACGCCGTCGCGCTCGCCACAAACGCTATGGTATTCATGGGACGAGGCACTAAAGCACCCTATTGTTGAATTCGGAAATTCTAAGAGATTCTCTGGCCGGCATTCAGAAGAAGCTTGCCGCTATCGAGTCCCAGCTTGAGACGACCAAACAGGAAATTGAGACCCGTTTTAAGGCACTCGATCGCCTGCCGGAGGGCGAGAGCGACCCAGTCGGTCAGGCCCCCGCCTCCATTGCACCCGTAGTAGCGCTCAAACGAATGAACGCTGCGAATCAGAAATTCGGTGCGGGCGAAACCCAGGAAGAAATTTTGACTGCTTATCTTGGGGAAGTAGCGGCTTTCGTAAGCAAGGGAGTGCTTTTTCTAAAGAAAGACGAGAGATATGTGCCCTGGAAAGCGGTCGGTTTTGACCTGCAGCATGTCAGGGAGCCGGAGAAGGAACACCAGGAAAACCCGATCATGCGTGCTGCCCAGCTCCGAAAGATCGTAGTCACTCGAAGAGATTTGGATCGGAGCTTTCCCTGGTTAGCTCGCTCGGGAGAGCTTCCCCGCGAAGCCGTCTGTATTCCGCTCGTTTTTGAAGATCTGGTTCCGGTGGTTCTTTACGCCGACTCATCCGATTCGATCCTTCTTGATGCCCTCGAACTTCTCACCCACCTTGCCGTGCTCGTGTTGAAGAATCACTCCCTGCAACGGCTTGTGTCTTCCGAAGAGGTTCAGGCACCGCCCAAGGTGGAGAGGGAAGAGGAAAGGAGCGACTGGATTCCTCCCGATATTCGAGGAATTCCGGAGCCCCCACCCTTGGCGTCGGATTTTCCCTTCGCCCCCTCGCATTCCAGGTCGTCACCTTCGCTCGAAAAGGAAGAGAGTTGAATACCTAACTTTTTCCTAATTGTCAGCTGTCAGCCGGTCAGGGGGTCAGGAGGTCAGTCTGAACCATGCCCACTTCACCCCATCGGGTCAGCCAGAAGGTCACCCATTTCACCGAGTCCGTTATTCGGGAGATGACGCGTCTGGCCTTCCAGCACGATGCCATCAATCTGGCTCAAGGATTCCCTAATTTTCCGGCACCTGAGGAGATTAAGAAGGCTGCCTGCCAGGCTATTCAAGACGATATCAACCAGTATGCCATTACCTGGGGCGCCCCTGGATTCCGCCGGGCAATCAGCGACAAGTACAGGGAAATTTATGATTGGGAAATTGATCCCGAAAGAGAAATCACCGTCGCCTGCGGTTCGACCGAAAGCATGATTTCTTCGATCCTGGCCCTGGTCAATCCGGGAGATCAGTTGCTTGTGTTTGAACCCTTTTATGAAAACTACGGTCCTGATGCCATCATCGCCGGTGCTTCACCCGTTTATGTCTCTCTTGATGCCAACCGCGATTGGACCTTTGATCTTCAGGAACTGGAACAAAAAATTCAGGACGCCGTCTCGGGTGGGGGAATCCGTGCTCTGATTCTCAATACCCCCAACAACCCTTCAGGTAAGGTTTTCTCTCTGGAAGAGCTGGGTCAGCTGTCTGAACTTGCCCAGGCCTACGACTTTTACGTCATCACCGATGAGATTTATGAGCACATTGTCTATGACGATCATAGGCATCATCCCATTGCGCTCTTGGAGGGGATGAAGGACCGCACCATTACCATCAGTGGACTCTCCAAGACTTTCAGTGTGACAGGATGGCGGATCGGATACATCATTGCTCCCGAGGATCTCACCGACGGGATCCGCAAGGTTCATGATTTCCTGACGGTGGGAGCGGCCGCGCCCCTGCAGGAAGCCGGCGCCAAGGCGATGCAAACGGACCGGCAGTATTATGAGAAGCTGGCCTCAGGGTATCGCCAACGCCGGGATTACCTGGTGGGCGTCCTGCAGGATATCGGATTTAAAGTTTGGACTCCGGCGGGGGCCTACTACATCATGGTGGATATCTCTCCTCTGACCGACCTGGATGATATCCAGTTTGTCGATCAATTGATCAAGGACTATGGGGTTGCAGCAGTTCCGGGAAGCAGTTTTTATCATCGACCTGAATTGGGCAGACGCTTCATTCGTTTCGCTTTTTGCAAAACTCAGGATGTGTTGAGTGAAGCAGCCGAGCGGCTGCAGCGGTTGCGGGACTGATGGAGAACAAGGACCTGGCCAGAATTTTCAGTGAAGTCGCTGACATTCTGGAAATTCAGGAAGCCAATCCTTTCCGAATACGCTCCTTTCGACGAACTGCCCAGATCATCCGAGATCTCACTTTCAACGGGGTTCAGGCCTCGCAGGAAGATCCCGAAAAGCTGCGAAAGATCTCAGGCATCGGTGAAGGCACGATCAAGAAAATCCAGGAGATTGCCGAGACCGGAGCAAGCCAGGAACATGAGGATCTCAAGGGGCAGATTCCTCCTTCACTACTCACCTTGCTGGAGTTGCAAAACCTGGGTCCGAAAAAGATCAGCCTGTTTCGGAAGACCCTGAATATCAGCACCATTGATGAGCTGGAAAAAGTAGCACGAGAAGAGAAACTGCGCTCTTTGCCGGGAATGGGAGAGAAGAGCGAGGCCAAGATTCTTAAGGCCATTGAAGATCATCGTCTTCTCCAGGGTCGCTTTCGCCTCGACGACGGCATCGAAATCTGCCAGGAGTTGATCGAATACCTCAAATCGCAGGTGAAGCTCAAGCGAATTTCTCCGGCCGGCAGCGTGAGGCGCAGACGTGAAACCGTCGGCGATATCGACATCCTGGTGACTTGCGATTCTCTCGGAGAAGCGATCGATGCATTCATTGGGAATCCCGATGTACAGGAGGTGTTGTCTCAGGGAGAGACCAAGGCCTCGGTGGTTCTTCGCCGTGGCCTCCAAGCCGATCTGCGGGTGTTGGAGGATGAATCTTTCGGTGCTGCGCTTCAGTACTTTACCGGCTCCAAAGCGCATAACGTGGCCTTACGAGAACGGGCCAAACGGATGGGCTACAAAATAAGTGAATATGGTCTGTATCGGCTCGACCAGAGGGGGAAAGAAGATCCTCCAGAGAAAGTCGCTGGCGAAAATGAAGAGGATATTTACAGGCTTCTCGACCTGTCACTCATTCCACCTGAGATCAGAGAGAACCGAGGGGAGATTGAAAAGGCGGAAGCCGGCCAATTGCCTGACCTGGTGAGCATGGAAGACATACGAGGCGACCTGCACATGCATACGACGGCCACCGATGGTCGAAATTCGATCGAGGAGATGGCTGCTGCCGGGATCGCCTTAGGATATCAGTACATTGCCATTACCGATCACAGCAAGGCCCTGGCTATGACCGGGGGACTGGATGAAAAAAGGCTTCTCGGTCAGATGGAGGAAATCGATCAGGTGGCCTCCCGTATGGGCAAGATTCACATTCTCAAGGGAATTGAGGTCGATATCCTCACTGAGGGAGATCTGGACCTGGATGATGACGTCCTCTCTCAACTCGACCTTGTTATTGCCTCGGTTCACAGCCGTTTCAATCTTTCCCGCAAGGAGATGACCTCGAGAATCTGTCGAGCTCTTGAGAACCCCCATGTCAACATCCTGGCTCATCCCACCGGACGCCTGCTGACCAAACGAGGACCTTATCCGGTTGATCTGGAGCAAGTGATCCAAACCGCCCGGGAAAACCGGGTTTGTCTGGAGATCAACGCCCACCCCTCTCGCCTGGATCTAAGCGACGTTCACTGTCGCATGGCCAGCGATCAGGGTGTCTTGATCAGCATCAACTCGGACAGTCACAGCCGGAAAATGCTGGGCTATCAGGAATACGGTCTTTTTACAGCCCGGCGAGGTTGGCTCGAGGCCAAGGATGTGATCAACACTTATCCTCTCGAGAAGCTGCGAAAGGTGTTGAAGAAGGAGGAGTACGGAGGCAGCTGACAGCTGACAACAGACCGCAGACCGCAGATCGTGGTCCCCGTTGCCTCACGTAAAAATCTATTCCAAAGGGTATTCGTTGCCTCACTAAGAATCTATCCGAAAGGGATTGCAAAAAGTGGTGGTAAAAAGCACCAACCAGAGGAGTGGCAACCCCTTGCCCAACACCCGCAGCCTGCAGCAAGAGAAAGATTTTCACATCCAGCCCGTTTCCCATCGTTTCTTCTGCTCAGGAGTCGGTTTGAGCAAAAGGCAATTCTGAAGCCAGCCGATCTGCCGTGCCAGCTGGGCCGGATTGAGCTTCTCATACTCTCGGGCCAGTTCCCGCTTGATCTTGTCCGCCACCTCAGGGGACTCGCAGATCCTCCGGTAGGGAGTTTTCGGCACATCATACTTTTTCCAGATCCGAGACCCTCGACGTTGCTTGGCCACCATCTTCATGACCGGCTTGAAAAAGTTGATCTGCAGTCGCAGCCGATCGTACAACTCGTTCACCAGCTCCTGTTCTCGCTCTCCCTCGTAGCGAGCATAACCCACGGCCCGCCGAACCACCGAATAGTTTTTCTGCTCCACATAAGGGTTGTCATTCTTGCGCGAGGGGCGGGTTCGGCTGAAGCTGATCTTTTCCTGCTCACAAAAACGAATCAAGTGCTTGTTGATGAACTCGCTGCCGTTGTCCGAAGCCATCCCCAGCCAAGGGAAGGGCGAGCGCTTCTGAAGCAGCTTCATCGCTTCCAGGACCCACACCTGGGCCTTATTGCGCACCGCTCGGACCTCTGTCCAGCCCGTGTACACGTCCGTCACATCCAGGGTTTGAAGGTAGTCCCCCCGACCCTGGCCTCCCTCATGGCCCACCAGGTCCACTTCCACAAAACCGGGGCGATCCTCCTGCCAGTCGGCGAAACGCTTGATCGGAATCTGGTGTTTGAGCAGCGTTCCCGGCTTGGTTCCGGATCGTCCTTTGAGACGGTGCTTGCACCTTTCGGGCTCCAGCAGCCGATCGATGGTGGCGGCGCTGATCTGCATCAACCGCTCATGGGTGCTGGCATCCACTTTCAGTTCCCCATGTCTTTGTAAAATGGGTACCACTTCCGGCAAAATCGCGACCAGACGTTTGCCACACAAATAGTCCAGTATCTCCCAGATCATCGTCAGCGCCTTTAGAACTTTCTGGTCGTATTTGCGGGCCCGCTCTCGCCGTACTCTCTTGCCGATATCCCCTACCGCCACCAGCTTGGGGCTCAACCGGATCCGCTTGCCCTGGTGGCGAAGCAGATAGGCTCCATAGCAGCGGTTGTAGCCCGTCATTTGGGTAAACTCCGTCAACACTTCCCCCTTCACCTTCTTGCCCTTCTTCCGGTAGCGGGGGGCAAAACTTTTGATCAATACACGCTTTTCTGCCATCGTTAACCTCATTGGTGCCCTCCATTCCTTCATGGAGGACACTTCTATTCCCCTGCTCAGGGCCAGGCAATTTCGAATAGATTTTTTAATGAGGCAACGTATCCATTTCGAATAGATTTTTGATGAGGCAATTCGGGTACTGGAACAAGGACAGCCTGTTCGCTACAATAGGGATTCTCAGGGGGAAGATCCAGTGATTAAAGACCTGATTTCCAAACAGGTGGTTTGCACAACGGCGGGTGCCAAAGGAAAGCCCTGCCACGGAGGGCTCAAGCGTTACACTCCTTTCGCCGGCTACTATAACGAGCCGGACAAGGAACTCCTTGAGGAGATTGAAAGAAAGTTTCCAGAGGATCCGAAACTGGTTCTTCTCAAGTGTGAAACCTGCCGCACCGTCTACCGACTGCCTGAGGTGCTGAAACGAAAGTTCAAACAGACCGTTTGAAGCGAAGAGCTTGTCTCCCCCTTTTTTTCTGCTTCTGCGCGCTCCTCACAGTTCAGGGTTTCGCCTGGGGTCCTGCCGGGCATCGATGGATCACCAACCGGGCCCTGGATAACCTGGAAGGGAGCTTCCAGGGGCTGCTCGGTCAACACCGCGGCACGGTCGTTCAACAAACCATGGGCCCTGATTACCGGAAGGGTCAGGATGCGGAGGAACTCTCTCGCCACTTTATTGATCTGGAACTCTATGGGGAGTTCCCCTTTTCCGATTTCGACCCGGATTACGACCAGTTAGTTCGTCGCTTCGGGAAAGAAACAGTCGAGAAAAACGGGACCATTCTCTGGGCAGCCCAAAGGACCTTTGCTCACTTGGTCGACGCGTTTCAGCGGCAGGACCTTGAACAGATCTTGCTTTATTCCGCAGATCTTTCCCACTATGTTGGAGATCTTCACCAACCTTTCCATACCACCGAAAACCACGATGGTCAGCTCACCGGACAGTTGGGCATCCATTCTCGATTCGAAAGTGACCTAGTGAATTTTTACCTTGAGCAGGTTACCTTTTCGAAAGCCGCTCCAACCGATTTGGGACCGGTGATGGGGAAGCTTCAGGATGTGGCTGTGGAGAGTTACCAGTGGGTTGACCCTGTTCTGCTGGCGGATGAGAGAGTGGTCTCGGAATTGGGAGGGGACCGGAAGCAATATCCCGATCAGTACTTTAAGCGCATGTTCCACGAGGTGGGTGAGGTCTTAGGAGATCGCCTCAATCAGGCCGCCTATCGAGTGGCATCCCTGTGGTGGATGGCCTGGGAAAAGGCGGGAAAACCTGACCCCCTGACCCCTGACCCCTGACCCCCTGTCTCTAGTGTTTGTTTTCCGCGGTCAGGTGGTCAGGCGGTCAGGTTCTTTTCACACTTCCCAGTAGGGTGAAAAAACTCGCCGGGCCTGTTCTCGATAGCTCAGGTATTCGTCTGTCTGCTCATTCCCCTTGATTGGAGATGTTCTGGGGGCCATGCTGGTGTCCATGGTACAAACGACTGCTTCGGACAAAGCCTTCAGATTGTAGCCTCCTTCCAAGACAAACAGGATACGCCCCTGGCACACCTCTTGTGCCAGAGAGTCGAGCAGATGGACCAACTGGCCAAATCCCTCCACATCGAGATTCATGCCCGCCAGTGGGTCATCCTTGTGGGCATCATAGCCTGCTGAGACCAGGATCAATTGCGGATCGAACTGGCGGACGATGGGAAGAACCAGGTCACCGAAAAGAGTACAGTAAAATGGATTTCCGGCACCGGAACGAAGGGGAAAATTGACCGTGAAACCCTTACCCTGACCTTCACCCAGCTGGTTGAAATGGCCGGTCCCCGGATAGAAGAGGTATTGATGGGCGGAGAGGTACAGAACATCGGAACGGGTGTAGAAGATTTCCTGGGTTCCGTTTCCATGGTGGACATCAAAGTCAACAATGGCCACCTTTTCCACCCCGCCGTTTCGGATCGCCCAATCGGCAGCAACCGCGACGTTGTTGAAGAGGCAAAATCCCATCACCCGGTTGCTCTCAGCATGGTGGCCCGGCGGCCGAATCAAGGCGAATCCGGAGTGGATGTTACCTTGTAAAAGCTCATCGGTCAGAGCCACGGCACTGCCTGCTGCCAGAGTGGCCGTCTCGAATGAATCAGGGCCGGTGTAGGTATCCGGATCGAGCTGGGAAACCGTCTGTCCGGAAGTAGCGTGGATTCTTTGCCAGTGCTCATGGGTGTGCACAGCGATGAGCCATTCCTCTTGAGCCGGAAGGGGCGCAACTCGTACCAGCTGCCCGGAGGGGCTCCACCTTTGGACAGCTTCAAGGATCGCCTCGATCCGCTGGGGACGCTCCGGATGCCCAGCCGGGGTACTGTGGCGCAAGAACGTACGATCGAGAACGATTCCGTATTTCATAGAAAGGGAGAGAGTCCACTTTTTTTAGCGCAGGTCGACCCTCTCTGAATCACATTCAGGGCAACATCCATAACGGTACCAGTCGGTGCCGCGTCCAAACCATCCACATTCCAGACAGTAGGCCGTCCGTTTCTTGAGGCGGGAATATTGCAGGGCTTGGGTGCACTTGTAGAGAACGACCGCAATGCCTCCAAACGCAATGAGCAGGTAACTGTAGAATCCCAACCAGGGAACCTGTACGGAGGGTGTCGTGCCCAGAAAGGTCAGGAGGATCAGCCCCGCCGCAATCAATGCATAACCCGCTTGCTTTAAAAAGGCTGCCTTTGCGATGAAGAGATCGACTTTCGTATCCATGGGGGGGGCAAGCGTTCGTGCTTCGTAATTCGTTACCTTACCCTGCTTTGATTCTTCTCTCTCTTTCTCTCTACGCGCGAAGCGCGTCATCTCTTCCTCTGTGCGCCAAGCCCGCCTCGAGCGCTTCGCGCACTACCTCTCTCCCCACTTGAGCTTTTCCCGGAGCACATCGAAAAAGCCCTTGTCTCCGGGTTGAATCAGATCGATCTGATATTCTGATTGAGTACAGCGAATCTCATCTCCCTCCGTCAAGGGCACACCCACCTGGCCATCGACTGTCAGCATGACATCTTCGCCTGATTTCACCACCACGCGAACGCTGCTTTCTGCCGGAATCACCAGTGGACGATTAGCCAAGGTGTGGGAACAAATCGGGGTCATCACAACAGAGTCGAGGGTGGGATAGAGGACGGGGCCGCCGGCTGACAGGGAGTATGCCGTGGAGCCGGTCGGAGTGGAAATAATCATCCCGTCGGCCAGAAAATTAGCAATAAAGTCCTCGTTGACGAAAGCATCCATACTAATAATTCGGGCCACTGCTCCCTTGTTGATAACGACGTCATTGAGGGCGTGGTAGGTCCCAACGGTGCCGTTGGTGTGATGAACGTCAATCTCGAGCATGCTGCGGCGATCGGTGGTGTGTTTTCCTGCCAACACTCGCTCCAACACAGGATAGAGTTCATCCAGGGTGGTTTCGGTCAAGAAACCGAGAGAACCGACATTGACACCGAGGATCTGAGTCTTTCGACCTTGAACGGAGCGGGCTACCGATAGCATGGTGCCGTCCCCGCCGAAGACCACAATGACGTCTACGAGTTCCGGAATCTTCTCCCGAGGAGCGGTGAGCACGTCGCCCAGGGGTGAGACCTGAACGATACTTTCCTCCACAATGGTCGCACAGTCCCGAGATCGCAACCATTGCACCACTTCGTTAAGAGTGGCGGCAAACTCCGTGCGGTGGGGTTTAGCGACAATACCGATCTTCACGGAAATAGCCCTCGCGGTAGGGTAGGATAGGTTCCTAGGCTGCTCTGGTCGTCCCCATAAGGCTTGCCTGTTGAGTGGGTCGCTCCTCCTTCACTCGCGGATGAAGTTATCACGGCACTCCCGGGAACAAAAGTGAAGGGTTTTACCTTTCACGCGTCTCGTAATCGCCAAGTCTGTTGCAACGTACATCCCGCATTGGGGATCCTTGATCATTTGACCTGTAACTGTTTCTGGAGCAATGTCCGAGCCGAAACGGGGCCTGGAGTGCTTTTTACGGGGCAAACTGAAAATCCGAGTCAAGAGGGAGCGGATCACGCCCAAGAAGGCTAAGAAGAGAACCAGATAAAGAATCCTGATGATCCAAATCATCCTTAGTGCCTCGTTCCATAAATACGGTGACGTTTGTGGCGAGCGCGACGGCTTCGAGTTCGCGAAGCGACGACGACGCGATGTCAGTGTACATCACGGAGGAGGAGCGACAAAGAAATTGATGCCGTCCCGCCGCCACCCTTCGGGCTGATGGAGGTTGCGGGTGATCTCTGTGTCGCTCGTCGTCGCCGATGTCCCTGCATCACCTCCTCCTCACTCCTTGATCTCCCCTCGCAAGCCCCATCAGCAAACATCATCGTATTTATGGAACGAGACACTTAGGGAAGATCTCCTAGTATCTGGGCTCGAATGTACTCAATCTGCTGCTCAATCTCTTCCCGCTGAGGGTAGTTGGGATTGGATTCAAGCAGTCTCTCCAGATGTCCGATCGCTTCGTCATAGTTGCCGGTGGAAAGATAAGCCACGCTGATGTTCTGTAATGTTTGGGTATGGTCAGGGTCGATTTCAAGCGACCTTTTGTACCTTTCCACTGCCTTGATGGGGTTGCCGGTATACAGGTAGGCGGTTCCGAGATCGGTCCCAACGTCCACATTGTCCGGTTCCAACTGAAGGGCTTCTTCGTACCAACTGATGGCGGCATCGAAGCGGCCCATGTCGTAATAGGTATTTCCCAGATTGATTCGGACCTGGCTGTCCTGAGGATGGGTTCGCGCCCAGTCTTGAAGTTCGGTCACCTTCTCCATCACTTCGGCAGGCGGATGTTCTGCCGGAAGTTGAGAAGGGTTTTGAGAGCTGGCCACGGGTTGCTGTTCGTTCACTGAGGGGTTTTGCAAGAAGATTTGGGAAGCAAAAAACCCCAGAATGAAACCGATCGCAATGCCTACCACTCCAGTTGTGATCTGTTTGTTGCCCATGGATGGCTGTATGCTATCATAAGAGAGTTTGGAATCGCCTTTCATCCTTATGAAGAAAGGAGTTGCTTAGGGATTGATGATGGCCCATGATAACAAGGGAATATGTATCGTGGAAAAGACATCGGCGGTCGCGAGAGGCTGATCCAGACTTGTCTGAGCGTTCTTGTTGAGGGCAAGACCGAGAAGCTTTATGAGGTCCTCCCTCATATCAGCATTGTTCGCTCGCCGTTGTTTTTCGAGCCCCTCCTTAATCTTCTCCAATCCGGGAATCGGAACCAGAAAGAATTCGCCACAGTCGCTCTGGGTAGCCTCGGAGATGCCCGGGCCATTGAGCCGCTGTACGAGGCTTTTGTGAAGCCTTCCACGTTTCGCGGGAAAGGCTCCCAGTCCCTGCAGGCCTCCATTATTCATGCTTTGGGAGAGATAGGGGATGGGAAGGCCATTGAGCCGCTTCAGGCCATCTACAAAGGGGAAGGTGCTTCGGCTGTACGTCGAAAAGGCTGGATTCTATCCGCATTGGGAAACCTTGCCCAACAGGGTGATGTCAATGCAGTGAAGGAACTGACCCGTACTATGAAAGAGAAGACTCCCGCCTTACGTGCCCAGGCCGTTCGGGAACTGGCGGTGGCTTATTGGCACCGTCCCAACGAGGTTCCGGAAACGGTTTTTCACGCAATGACTGTCCTGGGCGAGGATGATTCCGATGAGGTTCGTGGCGCTGCGCTGTCGGCACTTTCCGATCTGGGGCAGTTGGGCTGCAAGGCCGCTGAGCAGTATATTTGAGCCCGCTTAAAGCCCGAATTTCCCACACTCGAACCTAGCGACGCCGTAGAAGCGCTCATCTCCGCCGCCGTAGTAGATTGGGTGTGGGAAGTACGGGCTTGCTTACAGTCCGAGCTGTTCCACCAACTGCCTGGCCACCTCGGCATTAGGTCCCTCGGGTGTCAATTCCAGGTACTTCTTCAAGTGGCTCGCCGATTCCTCCATCTGGCCCGTTCCCAACATTGAGATGCCCATCTGGTAGTGCGCTTCAGCGTATTCAGGATCCGCCTCGAGGGCGTTGGTTAGAGCTTCGATGGCCTCCTCAGTATTACCGGAGTTAATGAAAGTGACGCCCATGTTGTAGTAGTTGATGGCGGCATCCTTGGGATCCCCGTAAGCACTCAGACTGACTGCCTTTTGATAGAGTTCGCGGGCCTTTTCCGTATCTCCAATCGAGGCATAGAGTCCACCCATGTTCTGATACAGGGTAGGGTCTTCGGGAGCCAGATCAATCGCCTTTTGATAGGCCTCTATAGCTTGGTCATTCTGGTTGAGTTTGGAGCGAGTGTTCCCTACGTTGGCCCAGAGTGCCGGCTGCTGGTCATCCAATTCCAAGGCGGTGTTGAAGGCCGTCAGAGCCTGTTCATACTCCCCTTGATTAAACAACTCCAATCCTTGTTCCATACTGAGTCTGACTTCGGCAGCGGCCGCTGTACGTCTTTCCGCGTCCTCAGCGTCTGCCTTCCACTGCTCGATCTCCTCATCTGTGAGTTCAAAGGCGAGTCTACCGCTGGGCCCACGCTGGAGGGTGAAATCCACCGCTCCCTGAGGACTTCTCCGATCGTTACCCGCGCTTACGCCCTCAACGTAAGTACTTTGGTAGCCCTCTTTTTCGGCGATGACACGGTAGGTCCCCTGTCGGGTCACTCCTCCGTGATAAAACTCGCCCTTGGCGTTGGACTCCACTTCGTATTTCCTTTCGACTTCGAGGCCTTCAATCCTGATTTTAACCCCTTCGATCGGATTACCTTCTCCATCGGCGACCGTCCCTCTGATGTTGCCGACCTGGGCATAAGCCTGAGTCATCAAGAAGGATGAAAAAAGAGTGAAAAGAAAGATTTGTCTAGTGCTCCTCTTCATAATTGACCCCTATGATTAGTTGACCCCTGGATCCTGCTTATATTGTCCCCTTATTGCTGATGCATTTTGGTGAAAGAAGTCTCGCAACCCATCAATATTATCGGTGATGGCACACTTTGGCAAGCTTTCCAGGAAGAGTTGCCCATAACTGCGAGTTCGAAGGCGACTGTCCAGAACGGCCAGAATGCCTCGGTCCCGGCGGGACCGGATGAGTCTGCCCAGGCCCTGTTTCAGGGTAATGATGGCCTTGGGAACACTATAGCGCCGGAAGGAGTTAGCTCCCTCCTTTTCCAGCCAGTTGATGCGGGCTGCCACCAGGGGCTCCGTTGGAACGAGAAAAGGCAGCTTGTCGATAATGACAGCACGCAGGGCGTCACCCTGAACGTCCACACCCTGCCAGAAACTGGAGGTTGCGCAGAGCACGGCATGGGGGGTGTCCCTGAAGGTCTCCAGCAGCTGATTCTTAGGCAGATCTCCTTGTCGAAACAAGGGGAAGGGAATCTCTTCACGAAGGGCTTCAAAAACACGGTTCATCTGAGAAAAACTGGTGAAGAGCAGAAAGGCATGCCCACGGGTAATGCCAAGAATTTCCTGAATCTCATGGAGAGCACGAGGAAGATAGCGGTCGGAGCGCGGCTCGGGAAAGGAGCCAGGAATATAGAGCATCGTTTGCTCTAAATAGTCGAATTCACTGGTGGTGATGACTTCCTTCGCTTCCAGGATGCCCAGTCTCTCTCTAAAATATTCGAAGTTGTTGTGCGTGGTTAGGGTAGCCGATGTAAAAATGGTGGTATCGGTGCGTGAAAAGAGCTTTTGCTGGAGAATCGGGGCAACTTCGATGGGGTTGACATGCAGGAAGACTCCGCGAGCTCTGTTCTCGAACCAGTAAACGTTTTCAGAGTTCTCCAGATCAAAGATCGCTTCCAACGTCACTCTCATCTGTTCCAGGCGGCGGATCAGAGGGTCGGTTTCGGCCGGGCGATCTGTCTGCTGCTCCATACTGTGATAAAGGCCTGAAAGTGATTGCCGCAATCGCTGGAAGGAATCGAGAACTTCAGCGCGCAGATCCACTTCGGTTCCGTCAGGCAGCTGGTAAAAATTCAGTGAATAGCGTCCCGTGAAGCCGGGGAACGAGTTAAAAAAAGCGGTGGAAGAGGCTTGTATCTGATCCAGCGAGCGGGTGAATTCTGAAGAGTCGGAAAAGACTTTGCGAAAATCCCGGCAAAGATCTTCGATCCGATAGTTGCTGATCTGTTTCCCGAAGTGCTGAGCTGCAATGTCCTCGACTTCATGAGCTTCGTCCAGAATAAGGACGGAGAAACTGGGCAGAACGCGGCCGATCTCATCGCCTTCCAGCGCCAAATTCGCGAAAAACAGGGCATGGTTGACGACGATGAGGTCCGCCTCCAGGGCCCTTTGGCGCATCCGGGTTACGTAGCACTGGTCAAAGTAGGAGCATTTCTGGCCGGAGCAGGTGTCGGACCGCGCATCGAGATTCCTCCACAGAGCATCGTCGTCTCTCATCCAGCTGAGTTCGGAGCGATCTCCGGTCTCGGTCTCCTGGACCCACCGGGATAGGGAACCCCAAGGCTCCGGGACCTTGTGAGTCTCTTCCGGGGGTCGCTGCTCATGGAGCTTTTTTAAGCAGAGATAGTTTTGTCTCCCCTTCATGTAGGTCACCGATAAGTTGGGAAAAAGGTGCTGGCGGATAAAGGGGATATCCTTGAAAAAGATTTGGTCTTGTAGATTCTTGGTGGCTGTTGAAACGATCACGCGTTGGTTGCAGAACAGAGAGGGGATCAGGTAGGCAAGTGTCTTACCTGTTCCGGTACCTGCTTCGACACACAAAGGATGTCGATCAGCGATGGCTTCCAGTACAGCCTCTGCCATCACCTGCTGGGAAGGACGATATTCGTAGCTGGGAAGCCGGCTTTCCAGAATTCCGCCGGGCTTGAATATTTGCTCGAGGGTAATCAATCGAGTTTCTGGGCTAACTCCAGCCGCTGGGCATAAAGGGGGAACTGGTTCGTGAGTGCCTTCACTTCCTTCTCGACCTCTTCGGGGACCCCTGGACGATCCATATTGTTGAGGACTCTACCCATATACTCCCCGATTGGACCCATCTGTTCTTCCTTCATATTTCGAGTGGTCACAGCCGGAGTTCCCACCCGGATTCCGCTGGTCACCAGAGGAGGATGAGTGTCGAAGGGAATGCCGTTTTTGTTGACGGTGATGGCAGCCTCCTCCAGAGCGTTTTCGGCCTGCTTGCCGGTGATGCCTTTGGAGAAGACGTCGACTAAAAGGAGATGATTGTCGGTTCCTCCCGAAACGATTCGAAATCCTTGTTCTTCGATGGCTTGAGCCAGGGCCTGAGCATTGCGTATGACCTGTTTCTGATAAGTCTTGAAAGTCTCCGATGCCGCTTCTTTAAGGCATACGGCCTTGGCGGCGATAATGTGAACCAGCGGTCCGCCCTGTATTCCCGGTAAAACAATCTTGTCAATCGCTTTCTTGTGCTCCTCTTTGCACAGGATCATGCCACCACGAGGTCCCCTCAAGGTCTTGTGGGTGGTGGTGGTCACAAAGTCGGCATGGGGAACAGGGCTGGGATGCAGACCGGTGGCCACCATCCCGGCGATATGGGCAATGTCTGCCATCAAGTAAGCACCGACTTTTCGGGCGATCTCGCCGAGGCGGTCAAAGTGGATCACGCGGCTGTAAGCGCTGGCTCCACAGACAATCATTTTGGGCTTTTCCCGCTGGGCGATGTCCTCGACTGCGGCATAATCGATTTGCTCACTCTCCCGGTCCACACCGTAAGACACCACCTCGTACAGCTTCCCTGAGAAGTTCAAGGGGTGACCGTGGGTCAGGTGTCCACCATGGTCCAGCTTCATCCCCAAAATCTTGTCACCTGGCTCCAGGACCGCCATATAGGTGGCCATATTGGCCTGGCTTCCGGAATGAGGCTGGACGTTGGCGTGCTCGGCAGCGAAAAGTTTCTTGGCGCGCTCAATGGCCAGATTCTCAACCACGTCAACGTTCTGACAGCCCCCGTAGTAGCGTCTGCCTGGATAGCCTTCGGCATACTTGTTGGTGAAAATGGAGCCCATGGCCTCCAGCACCGCTTCACTGACAAAATTTTCTGAGGCGATGAGCTCCAGGGTTTCGGACTGCCGCCTGGTTTCCATGAGGATGGCGTCGGCAATTTCAGGATCGACTTCGTGTAGTGGTTTGATCACCGCCGCATGGTAGCCCACTTGACTCGATAGGGTCAAACGGATACAAGTGGGCCTCTTTATGAACTGGTCCCGACTCTTTGTCCCCACGCTGCGAGAGGTTCCCGCCGAGGCGGAAGCACCTTCCCACCAGCTTCTCTTGCGGGCGGGATTTATTCGACAACTGAGCGCAGGAATCTATTCTTATCTTCCTCTGGCCCGACGGACTTTACTGAAAATTGAAGCGATCATCCGGGAAGAGATGGATGGAATCGGAGCCCAGGAGTTCCACTTGCCCGCTTTGCACCCTGCAGAACTTTGGAAGGAATCGGGACGCTGGGAGGTCATGGGTGAGAATCTGTTTCGTCTCAAGGACCGGACGGACCGCGAGCTGTGCCTGGGCATGACTCATGAGGAAGTCTTTACTTCCCTCGCCCGCAACGAGATTCGCTCCTATCGAGAGCTGCCGCAGATCTGGTATCAGATCCAGACGAAGTTTCGAGATGAACCCCGGCCCAAGTCGGGTCTTTTGCGGACCCGGCAGTTCACGATGAAGGATTCCTACAGCTTCGATCTGGGGCCGAAGGGGTTGGATCAAAGCTACGATCTTCACAACCGGGCTTATCGTGCCATCTTTGACCGATGTGGGCTCGAGTACGTCATTGTCGAGGCTGAGTCCGGAGCCATGGGCGGAAGTGAGTCTGAAGAGTTTATGGTCCGGAGCGAGGCGGGTGAAGATGTGGTGGTGACCTGCTCTTGTGGTTACGCAGCCAACCTGCAGCGAGCCGTTTCCCAGATCTCTGAGGTCAGCGACGAAGAAGGGGATCTTTCCCCGGAGGAGATCCATACTCCAGGACAAAAAACGATTCGGGAAGTGTCGGAATTTTTGAAAATTCCGACCACCCACCAGATCAAATCGCTTGTCTATATAGTCGGAGATCGATCCCATCTGATCTTGCTGAGAGGCGATCATCAGCTCAACGAATCTCAACTGGAGTCTGTTCTGGGCACGGGAGTGTTCCGTCCTGCTACGGCAGAGGAGATCCGCGAGACCTTCGGGGCCGACCCGGGGAGCCTGGGACCCGTTGGGCTGACGGAGGTTCCGATCGTTGCAGACCAGGCCCTTGAAGGGCGCCGCAACCTGGTTGGCGGTGCCAACAAGGACGACTATCATTTGAAGAACGTCACTCCCGACAAGGACTTCAGTCCCACCTACCACACTCTCCGGGAGGTCGAATCAGGGGATCGATGTGTGAACTGCCAACAGCCCCTTGAGGTGGCAAAGGCTCTGGAGATCGGGCATATCTTCAAGCTGGGTTATAAGTACAGCGAGTCGATGGGTGCCACTGTCCTCACTGATGAAGGCAAGAAGGTTCCGATGATCATGGGAAGTTATGGAATCGGCCTGGAGCGAATCATGGTGGCCGCAGTGGAGCTCTATCATGATGATACGGGTATTGTCTGGCCCCGGAGTATTGCTCCCTTTCAGGCCATCGTGACGCTTCTGCGTCCCGACCAATTGGAGCAGCAGCAGGCGGCACAAGGATACTACGAAGAGCTCACCCGCCTGGGCATCGATTGCCTGCTCGATGATCGTCAGGAGCGCCCTGGAGTCAAATTTAAGGACGCCGAACTCATTGGGATTCCGGTGCGCATCACCGTGGGTAACAAACTCAGTCAAGGAGTCGTCGAGTTGTTCTCCCGAAAGGAAAAGGCCCTTCAGGAAGTCTCCGCCGACGAGGCGGTCCAGGAGGCCGTGCGAATGCTGGATACCTACAGGTAGAACTTTATGGCTAAAATCAAACTCCACTGGTGGATTATGCTGGGAATCCTGGTGGGTATTCTCACTGGCAGCGTCATTAACCAAACGTATATCGACGAAGCTCGAGAAATGGTGCTGGGTTCCGGGTACTCTGAAGCGACGCCCCAACAGCTTCAAGAGCACGCTCAAGATATTAATGAAGAGCTGAGGCGGAGGGTTATCGCAACCCCCATTGGTGCGAGCATCGAGGGACTCTCTCGCATCTTCATGAGTCTCCTGACGATGATTGTTCTTCCCCTTGTTTTCTTCTCCCTTGTCTTGGGAATCTCCGGGATAAAAGAAGCAAGCCGGCTTGGACGCATTGGGATCAAGACAGGCGCATGGTATGTCTTAACGAGCTTGCTCGCCATCATCACGGGCCTGGCTGTAGTGAATGTAGTCGGTCCAGGGCGAGGAACAGAGATTCAAATTCCCACTCAGGCCATAGAAACACAACCACCACAATCCTTCTGGGGTGTGATTGCGTCCATGATTCCTGAGAATATTGTCGAGGCAGCGGCAACCTTCGATATGTTTGGTGTCATTTTCTTTTCCCTCCTCTTTGGGATTTTCTTGTTGCTGGTTGAGGAGAAGGCTGCCGCCGGAATGGTGTCCTTCATTGAGGGTGGCGCTGCCGTGATGATGAAGATGACCCAATTCGTCATTTCGCTGGCGCCCGTGGGAATCGCGGCACTGATCGCGACCACAGTAGCCACCAGTGGGCCGGGAATATTTATCAGCCTTTTTCCCTACGTCCTGACGGTGGCCTTAGCCTTAGCGATCCACTTTCTTGTGACCCTTCCTCTCTTGCTGATGTTTTTTACGGGTCACCCTCCTTACCGTTACATGCGGGCTATGAGCCCGGCACTCTGGACCGGATTCTCCACCGCCTCCAGCAGTGGGACACTGGCCGTGACCATGGAACGGGCCCACCAGGGGGCGGGGCTTTCCAATCGCATCACCAGCTTTGTTCTGCCCCTGGGCGCCACCGTGAACATGGATGGAACGGCCCTTTATGAATGTGTAACGGTGCTCTTCATTGCCCAGGTTCATGCCAGCAACCATCCCGATTTCCCTGCGCTCACACTGTGGAGCCAGCTGTTCATTGTCTTTCTTGCACTGACGGTCAGCATCGGAGCGGCCGGGATTCCCCATGCGGGACTGGTGATGATGGTCATTATTTTACAAGCCGTTCATCTTCCGCTTGAGTACACCTCGCTGATCTTGGGTGTGGACCGGATCCTGGACATGGCCAGAACAATGACAAATATCTGGAGCGATGCAACAGGAGCGGCCGTGATTGCCCACTCCGAGAATGAAATCGAGGAATCGGTCCTCTTTTCCCCCTAAGTACTCCTTTTCAATAAATACGATAGCGTTTGTTGGGAGCGCGACGGAGCCCAGATCGAGGCGCGACGACGAGGCGACGCAGCGACATCGGCGAGAAGGAGCAACAAAGAGATGGGCCCGTCGCGCTCCAACCCTTCGGGCGGACTGGGGGTTGCGGGTGATCTTTTTGTCTCTCGTCGTCGCCGATGCCTGCATCGCCTCCTCCTCGCTTCGCGACCTCACCTCGCAAGCCTCATCCGCAAACGTTACCGTATTTATTGAAAGGGAGTACTTAGGGGAAAGCCCAGTAATAACGCCGTTTTTTCCCCGTTGCCTCACTAAGAATCTATCCGAAAGGGATTGCAAAAAGTGGTGGTAAAAAGCACCAACCAGAGGAGTGGCAACCCCTTGCCCAACACCCGCAGCCTGCAGCAAGAGAAAGATTTTCACATCCAGCCCGCTTCCCATCGTTTCTTCTGCTCAGGAGTCGGTTTGAGCAAAAGGCAATTCTGAAGCCAGCCGATCTGCCGTGCCAGCTGGGCCGGATTGAGCTTCTCATACTCTCGGGCCAGTTCCCGCTTGATCTTGTCCGCCACCTCAGGGGACTCGCAGATCCTCCGGTAGGGAGTTTTCGGCACATCATACTTTTTCCAGATCCGAGACCCTCGACGTTGCTTGGCCACCATCTTCATGACCGGCTTGAAAAAGTTGATCTGCAGTCGCAGCCGATCGTACAACTCGTTCACCAGCTCCTGTTCTCGCTCTCCCTCGTAGCGAGCATAACCCACGGCCCGCCGAACCACCGAATAGTTTTTCTGCTCCACATAAGGGTTGTCATTCTTGCGCGAGGGGCGGGTTCGGCTGAAGCTGATCTTTTCCTGCTCACAAAAACGAATCAAGTGCTTGTTGATGAACTCGCTGCCGTTGTCCGAAGCCATCCCCAGCCAAGGGAAGGGCGAGCGCTTCTGAAGCAGCTTCATCGCTTCCAGGACCCACACCTGGGCCTTATTGCGCACCGCTCGGACCTCTGTCCAGCCCGTGTACACGTCCGTCACATCCAGGGTTTGAAGGTAGTCCCCCCGACCCTGGCCTCCCTCATGGCCCACCAGGTCCACTTCCACAAAACCGGGGCGATCCTCCTGCCAGTCGGCGAAACGCTTGATCGGAATCTGGTGTTTGAGCAGCGTTCCCGGCTTGGTTCCGGATCGTCCTTTGAGACGGTGCTTGCACCTTTCGGGCTCCAGCAGCCGATCGATGGTGGCGGCGCTGATCTGCATCAACCGCTCATGGGTGCTGGCATCCACTTTCAGTTCCCCATGTCTTTGTAAAATGGGTACCACTTCCGGCAAAATCGCGACCAGACGTTTGCCACACAAATAGTCCAGTATCTCCCAGATCATCGTCAGCGCCTTTAGAACTTTCTGGTCGTATTTGCGGGCCCGCTCTCGCCGTACTCTCTTGCCGATATCCCCTACCGCCACCAGCTTGGGGCTCAACCGGATCCGCTTGCCCTGGTGGCGAAGCAGATAGGCTCCATAGCAGCGGTTGTAGCCCGTCATTTGGGTAAACTCCGTCAACACTTCCCCCTTCACCTTCTTGCCCTTCTTCCGGTAGCGGGGGGCAAAACTTTTGATCAATACACGCTTTTCTGCCATCGTTAACCTCATTGGTGCCCTCCATTCCTTCATGGAGGACACTTCTATTCCCCTGCTCAGGGCCAGGCAATTTCGAATAGATTTTTTAATGAGGCAACGTATCTATTTCGAATAGATTTTTGATGAGGCAATTCGTTTTCTTGACTTCGGACCATTTTGGACTAAAATAGACCAAATAGGTTTGCATAGGAGAGATTTTCAGTGGGGGTGGAGTCTGTAGATGTTACGGGGCAATTTCCCAGCAAAACTGGACCGTCAAGGTCGGATCAAGATTCCGACTGCCCACCGAAAGTTTATTTTAGAACAGTATGGCCCTGAACTCTATATCACCAGTATCACGGGAGAGAACCTTCTGATTTATCCTTTCAGGGAATGGGAGGAAATAGAGGCAAAGTTGTCGATACCCCCGAAAATGCTCCCGGAGAAAGAAAAGTTTTTGCTCCGTGCCAACTACTATGGACAGGCCTCTTCTATGGACAAGCAGGGGCGAGCGCTCATCCAAACCCACTTGCGAGAGGCGGCTCAAGTTGATGGTGAAGTGGCCGTGATGGGATATCTGACCTATTTACAAGTGTGGAACAGGGAGCGGGTCCAGAGCCTTCTCGAATCCAATCCCTACACAGACAAGGATGCCACCGCCTTGGCTGAATTGGGGATCTGATGGGTACCGCTGTGGAACATATGCCCGTCCTGCTCGGTGAAGTTTTGGATTTCCTGCGAGTCAGGAAAGAAGGGTTTTACGTGGACTGCACACAGGGATCAGGAGGGCACTCCGAGGAAATTCTTTCCCGACTTGAAGGAACGGGTCGGTTGATCGCTTTGGACCGAGACCAGGAAGCCCTGGACAGTGCCCGAGAACGCCTGGGACCCCATTCCAATCTTCAAGCTTTCCACCAGAACTTTAAGGAGTTGCCGACCCTTCTCTCTCGACTGGGGGTTGCGGCCGTGGATGGATGTCTGCTCGATCTCGGGGTCTCCTCGTATCAGCTGGGTTCGCCCGAGAGAGGTTTCAGCTTTCGACGGGAAGGGCCCATTGACATGCGCATGGACACTCGACAGGAAACCACTGCCGCTCTGTTGCTCAACGAGTGTTCCGCAGAGGAGTTGGCAGAGATCTTTTGGCGTTACGGGGAGGAGAAGGCTGCCCGAAGGATCGCCACAGCCATTGTCGAACATCGGAAATCATCGCAATTTTGTACCACCACCGATCTGTCTCAAATCGTCGAGAAGGTCAAAGGACGCCGTCCACACCGTATCCACCCAGCCACTCAGGTGTTTCAGGCCTTGCGCATCGAGGTCAATCAGGAATTGGCTGGACTGGAGGAATTTCTGCAACAGGCCATCTCTTTGCTGGCTGATCAGGGAAGACTGGTGGTGATTTCCTTTCACAGCCTGGAGGATCGAATCGTCAAGACGGTTTTTCGCAAAGCGGCCGGCAAATGCATCTGCTTTAAGCCAGTCGAGTTTTGCGATTGTCCCAGAGTGGAACAGGTCCGGATTCTAACCAGGAAACCGGTGACGTCTTCCCCGCAGGAAATCGAGAGCAATCCTCGGGCGCGGAGTGCCAAGCTGCGGGCGCTGGAGAAGATGGAAACAGCTGACAGCTGACAACTGACATAAAGAAGAAGACAGAGGAGAGTAAAACTTTGAACCTAGAACCTGAAACTTGGAGTTGAGCCCATGATTGATTTGCAGCACCAGGAATTGAGTAACTATCCGGTTGGAAGCGACGATCGGGCTACATTTTCTGAGATTGCCCGCTGGATCAGCGTGGTTGCACTTCTTGTCTGTCTTATATTGGGTTACGCTTGGTCTCGCAATGAAATCCTTAACGTTCATTACCAGATGGAACACCTCAGAAAAGAAAGCAATGAATTACGGGAGATCAACGCCACCCTTCGGGCGGAGCATTCCTCTCTCATCAATCCGGAAAGCGTCTATCGAGAGGCCAGTGAACTGGGTCTGGTCAGCTCGAACCGCCCTGAGGTCAGAATTCTCAATTCCGATAGTGTGACTCTCAAACCCACTGCTCAGGTGGTGGCACAATCGACGCTTCAGAAAAAGATCTTGCATGAATGAAGTCTTTGGATAAATGGAAGAAACACAGAATTGCCCTCCTGTCTCGTCTCCTCGGTCTGTACCTGTTCCTCGGGGTGTGGAGCCTCACTCTTGTCGGTCGTCTTGTTTATCTTCAGATATTCAAGAGTGAGGAATATCGTTTAAAGGCCGAACAGCAACAGATCGGGTACATCGAGCTCAGTCCCAAGCGGGGGGATATCCTGGATCGTCATCTCGACGAACTGGCCATTAGTGTCAAGATCGATTCTGTTTTTGTCCATCCCAGAGAAGTACTCGAACCTCTCCACACAGCCAGAGCTCTCGCTCCCCTTCTCGAGAAGCATGAACAGGAACTTTACCAAGTACTCATCAGTGATCGGCCCTTTGTCTATCTGGCCCGAAAAATCCCGCCCCGTCAGGGCCAACAGATCCGAAAGCTGAATTTGCCGGGTGTGTACTTTCAAGAAGAGACCGGAAGGATTTACCCGGGCCGTGACCTGGCCGCGCATGTGCTCGGGTTCACGGGTCTGGATAACGAAGGTTTGGCTGGCCTGGAGTATCTTTACAACGATTCCATTAAGGGAAAGAACACCCGGGTTCATCTGAGCGTCGACGCCAAACGGCACAGCTATGCCAGCGATGCCCGCTGGGGACAGTCTGGCGGAAATACCCTGGTTCTGAATATTGACAGGCCGATTCAGTACGCTGCTCAACAGGTTTTGGAGGACGCCCTTCGGTCCAGCCAGGCGGTGAGTGGAAGTGCCATTATCATGGACCCACACACGGGTGAGATTTTTGCCATGGTCTCTTACCCTTCCTTCAACCCGAATCTCTACTCCGATTTTGGAGCGGAAGTCCGCCGCAACCGCGCTATTTTGGATATCTACGAGCCTGGCTCCACTTTCAAGCTGGTTGTTTTTTCCGCGGTTCTCAATGAGGACTTGGCCGATCCCTCCGAGTTTATAGACTGCCGGATGGAAACTTTCAGCATTGCCGGAAGACAGTACCGTGAGGCCAGCCAGGGTTTCGGACTTCTGAGCTTCAACGAAGTACTGGCTAAATCGAGCAACATAGGAACGATCAAGCTGGGCCTGCGCCTGGGAGAAGAGAAGCTTTACCAGTACATCAGGCAGTTCGGTTTCGGCGAGAAAACAGGAATCGATCTGCCCGGAGAGCAGGTCGGATTGCTGCGTCCTCCTTCTCAATGGTCCAAGATTTCCATTGGAGCGCTCTCGATTGGGCAGGAGGTGGGTGTGACACCGCTTCAGGTGTTGAGAACCATCGCCACAATCGCCAACGGGGGATACCTGGTCACTCCTCGAGTGGTGCGTCGCGTTTTGACACCCACGGGAGATGTCTTTTATGAGCCTCAGGCCTCCAGAAGACGGATCATCCGGCTTGAAACCACTCTTCAGATGAAAAAGGCTCTTTCCCTGGCTGTAAGGGAAGGAACAGGGGTTGGTGCTCAACTCAACGGATACTCCTCGGCAGGAAAGACGGGTACCGCTCAAAAATTCATCGACGGAGAATATTCCGACACCCAATTTGTTGCTTCATATGTCGGATTTGCACCTCTTGACGATCCGGTTGTTGCTGCCATCGTCGTCATCAACGAACCCCATGGGGAATACCATGGAGGTCACCTGGCAGCACCTGTCTTCACGCAGATCGTGGAGCACTCTCTGATTCACCTTCGGGTGCCTCGGGATCAGCCTCTTCGAATGGACGAGGTAACCCCACAGACGGCTCCCATGGAACTTGTGGCTTCGCCAGGTATCTCAGTAGAGGAGGAGCAGCTTCCGCTGGAACAGCTGGCGGAAACGGTTTTGACACTCATACGGGAAGAGCCTGCAAAGCAGAAACCGAGAAACACAGTCACCGTGGAAACGAAGCCCTTTGCGATGCCCGACTTTTCAGGATTGAGCTTGCGAGAAATTGTCCAGCGGTGTGCGGGTCTCGGCCTGCGATTAAAGGTTTTCGGCAGCGGGGTAGCGGTCGCCCAGAACCCGCCGGCACGGAGTAAAGTCTCGAAAGGTATGGTCTGTGAAGTCTTTTTCTCGAGTAGTAGCAAAGATGCGACTTCAAGAGTTGCTCTCGATTCAGACGGTTCAGTCGCTGCGAGAGCCCCGTAAGAAGATGAACCCGGAAATTCGCTCACTCGATTACGATTCCCGCCGGGTGAAAGAGGGTTCACTTTTTTTTGCCATTGAGGGAGCCCAGACAGACGGACACCTCTACATTGGTGAGGCTCTGGAACAGGGTGCTGTGGCGGTTGCCTCGCAACAGGAGCCGCCGCCTGGCCCAATGGTACCTTGGATTCAGGTGGAAGCGGTCAGGCCTTTCATGGCCTCGCTGGCGGACCACTTCTATCAGCATCCTTCCCGCCAGCTCCAACTCGCGGGGATCACCGGAACCAATGGAAAGACAACGACCACTTTTTTGATCAACGCTATTCTGGAGTGCCAGGGTCCCTCGCTGCTCATGGGGACGATTAAGACCCAAGTGGGGGAATGGCAGGGGGAATCAGAGCGAACCACTCCCGAAGCAGTAGATATTCAGGAGATTCTGGCTCGGGCCGTGCAATCCGGATGTCGTACGGGGGTCCTGGAGGTTTCCTCTCACGCCCTATACTTTCATCGAGTGTATCGATGTTCTTTTCCAGTGGCCGTCTTTACAAACTTGAGCCAGGACCATCTCGACTTTCACGGCAGTCTGGAAGAGTACTTCAAAGTGAAGTGCCGGCTCTTCCAAACCGCTTACAACCCGGGCCTCAAACACGCCGTGTTGAACGCGGATGATCCTATGGTGGCCCGTATCCAGCTCCCGCCCGAAATTCAGTCGGTCACGTTCGGATTTTCTGAGAACAGCGACGTCTATCCAGTGGCCCACAAAAATTCCGTTGAGGGCATCGAAGCGGATCTCCAGTTCTTCAATCGGCGGCTCTCCTTGTTCAGCCCCCTGGCAGGCCAACACAACCTGTACAACATCATGGCTGCCGCAACAGCGGCCAGTTTTTTAGGAGTCACGGATGAGCAAATTTGCCAGGGTATCGCGCGATTGGACCGGGTTCCAGGACGCTTTGAAAAGGTTGACATGGACCGGCGCTTCACCGTCATCGTGGACTACGCACACACGCCCCACGCCCTGGAGAACGTACTGATGCTTTGCCGCCAACTCGCCCAGGGACGCATTCTCTGTGTTTTTGGCTGCGGGGGAGATCGGGATCGAACCAAGCGTGCCACAATGGGAACCCTTGCGGTGAGCCACGCCGATTGGGCCATCGTCACCTCGGACAATCCTCGATACGAAGATCCCGATAAGATTGTGTCGGAAATCCGAGAAGGAATACCAGCCGATTCAAGCAACTACGAAATCATTGTGGACCGCCGTGAAGCGATCGACAGGGCTCTCAAAATGGCTCAAGAGGGAGACCTGGTCCTGGTGGCTGGAAGGGGACATGAGACTCACCAGGAAGTTGAAGGCCGAAGGATCCCCTTCGACGATCGAGAAGTGGTTAAGTGTCTTGTCGAGGAGGTCCTGTGATCGAACTCTCTGTTGCTGAAGTCGTTGAGGCGATCAAAGCCTGCCCAAAAGGAAAAGATCCTTCTCATATCCGATCTCCCTTTCCTGCGGTCTCCATTGACAGTCGCACTATTCAAGCCGGGGAATGCTTTATCGCTGTTACGGGACAGCAGTTTAATGGGCATGATTTTGTGGAGGAGGCCCTGAAAAAGGGTGCTTCAACCGTTATCTTCTCTGAGAATTCGGTTGATTTCTCCCATTGGAGGGATCGAATCTTTCTGCAGGTAGAAGACCCAGAGGTCGCTCTTCAAGCCCTGGCCCACCACGTTCGCAAGAAGTGGGGGAAACCTCTGCTCGCCATTTCCGGAAGCATAGGAAAAACCACGACCCGGGAATTTATCGCCACTCTCTTGAGCCAGAAATTCAAGGTCGTTCAATCTCCCGGCAATCTCAACAACCAAATCGGTGTTTCTCTCTCTCTCTTACAGTTGATGGAAGAACACCAGTTGGCACTGGTGGAGTTGGGGATGAATCACCCGGGAGAGATCGGTGCCCTGACCAAGATCTGTAATCCCGACTCGGCTTTGCTGACCAATGTGGCCGCCGTGCATTTGGAGTTTTTTCCCGATCTGGATGCGATCGCTTCAGCAAAGGGAGAGATTTTGGAGGGACTTTCCCGGGAGGGCAAATTTTTCTTTAACGCCGACGATTTCCGGCTTTGCCGTCTGGCTTCTCATTTCAGTGGCGAAAAAGTTTCTTTCGGCCTGGAGAATGAAGCTGGAGTTCGGATTTCCGACTGCAAGTTGGATGGCCTTCGGGAAATGAGCTTTCACATCGATGCCTGTGGGGAATGCTTCACCGCAGCGGTTCCCTTTGTGGGGAAGCACCTTCTCTATAACATTGCCGCTGCAGTGGCAGTGGCTGTGAGTTTTGGCCTCACCCGAGAGGAGATCTGTCAGGGCATCCCTAGATTAAAGGTGCCCTCCATGCGTGGACAGGTCCATCAAGTGGGAGGGGACAAGGGAGGTCCTATCACTCTCTGGGACGATTCCTACAATTCCAATCCTCAGGCCCTCCAGATGGTGTTGGAAACGGTGGGCCAATTGAGTGGTTTCCCTCGCAAAATTCTAGCCTTGGGCCAGATGCTGGAACTGGGTTCAAGTAGCCCCGAACTTCATCGGCAGGCAGGCCAGCAGGTCGCCCGGTGCAAGGCGGACCTGCTGGTGACGGTGGGGGAGGACGGCCTTTACATCGGCCAGGGAGCGAAGGAAAAGGGCTTTCCCCCTGAGAAGATCACCCACTTTGAGGATTCCCAGGAAGCGGCCGGGTTTTTGGTGAAGGAAGTGGGTCCAGGAGAATTTCTTCTGGTCAAGGGCTCTCGGGGAACACGTATGGATCGAATCATCCGGGAAATTGAGGAGGGAAGAGGAAATTGATTTACCATATTCTTCTTCCCTATATCGACGAGTTTCCCATCCTCAATGTGGTGCGCTATCTCACCTTCCGCACTGCCTATGCCTCCTTAACGGCTCTGATGATCAGCCTTCTGTTGGGTCCGTGGCTGATTGCCCGACTGCGCCAATTTCAGATTGGGCAATACATTCAAGAGGAAGTGCCTGAAAATCATCACGGGAAAGTTGGAACTCCCACCATGGGAGGCGTACTCATTGTGATCAGTATTTTCGTACCGACCCTCCTGTGGGCCGACCCGACGAACCTCTATATCTGGGTGGTCCTGTCCTCGCTGCTCCTCTTCGCCACGGTGGGTTTCATCGACGACTATCTAAAGGTGGTCAACAAAAGGTCCCTGGGGTTGCGAGTGCGACAAAAGCTGATTTTACAGGGCCTGATTGCGCTAGCGATTGCGGGAACATTAATCGTTCTCAATCGTTACGATCTCTACAGCAGTGGATTGAGCGTGCCCTTTTTCAAGCGCTTTACGCCGGAAATGGATCTGGTCCTATTCGGGGTTTCCACCTTCATTCCACTGATTATTTTCGCACTTATGGTCCTCATCGGCAGCAGCAATGCCGTCAACCTTACGGACGGTCTGGATGGCCTGGCCTCGGGACTGGTCATCATCGCCGCCTCAGCTCTGACCGTGCTGACTTATGTGACCGCTCACGCCACCTTTGCCATCTATCTGGATCTCATCAAGAACACCTATGCCAGTGAGTTGACCGTTTTTTGTGGGGCCATGGTTGGGGCCACACTGGGCTTTCTCTGGTACAACAGCTATCCCGCTCAGATCTTCATGGGCGACGTTGGGTCCATGTCCCTGGGAGGTGCCATTGGGACTGTTGCGTTGTTGATTAAGCAGGAACTTCTGCTCTTTTTCATCGGAGGGATTTTCGTCCTGGAAGCAGTCTCGGTGATTGTCCAGGTTGTTTCCTACAAGGTATGGGGGAAGCGGATTCTGCTTATGGCTCCGATTCACCACCACTTCGAGCTTTTGGGTTGGAAGGAAACCAAGGTGGTGGTCCGCTTCTGGATTCTGGGACTCATCTTTGCTCTGTTCAGTCTGACCACCCTGAAGCTGCGGTGAAGCCGGAATGAGTGTGAAGGACAAGAAGATCCTGGTTGTGGGATTTGCTCGTAGCGGGCTCTCTGCCACCAATTTCTTGCTCCAGCGCGGAGCCAGGGTCACCATCACCGACACGAAAACGGAAGAGGAGTTAAAGGATTACATTTCGCAACTGATCATGCCTCCCACTCTCTCTTTGGGCGGTCATCGAATAGAGAATTTTCTGGATGCCGATTTCATAGTCCTCAGTCCCGGTGTACCCTCCAATTTACCCGAACTGCTGAAGGCCTCTGAACGGAAGATTCCTATTTGCAGCGAGGTCGAGTTAGCGTGTCGCTTTCTTGAGGGGAGGATCATTGGCGTCACCGGCTCCAACGGAAAGACCACCACCACCACCCTCATCGGGGAACTGTTCAAGAAAGCCGGGCGCGACTGTGCGGTAGCCGGCAATATTGGCTCACCACTCATCCAGTGGGTCGAAGCACCCTCTGTCTCAAGCGAAACCACCTTTGTGGTTGAACTCTCCTCCTTTCAGTTGGAAAACATCGATAAATTCAGGTGTGACATTGCACTCATCCTCAATGTGAGTCCCGATCATCAGGATCGCTATGACCAGTTTGAGGATTACGTCCAGGCCAAAGAGCAGATCTTTCTCAACCAGACCGATCAGGACCATGCGGTGATCAACGCCGACAATCCCTTCACCTTGAAGATGGCAAGCCGCCGTCCAGCACGTGTCCTGCTCTATAGCCGGAAGCAAGATCTGAAGGAAGGTGTATTCGTTCGCAATGGCTCGATCCAGGTGATGTGGGGAGGCCAGGAGCAGCGTCTCATGCCCGTTAACGAGATTCGGCTCAGGGGAAAGCATAATTTGGAGAACGTGCTGGCAGCGACAGCCGCCGGGTACCTCTCCGGTCTGGATGGGGAAGTTATGGTCGAGACCTTCCGCAGTTTTGCTGGCGTCGAACACCGTTTGGAATGGGTCCGCGAACTCAGCGGCGTCGCTTTCTATAACGACTCCAAGGCAACGAACATGGATTCGGCCAGTCAGGCCCTACAGGCCTTCACTGAACCTCTCATCGTGATTATGGGAGGTAAGGACAAGGGGGCTGATTTCGGGGTCCTGCGCCCCTGGGTATCGGAAAAAGTGAGGCTGCTTGTCTTGTTAGGCGCTGCAGCCGATAAGATTTCCGGTAGCCTGGGGAATGATGTCGCAACCGTACGTGCTCAAGATATGGAACAGGCTGTGGAACTGGCGTTTGAAAAAGCTCTTCCAGGCGATGTGGTCTTACTCGCTCCAGGTTGTACCAGCTTCGATATGTTCGATGACTTCGAGCATCGGGGCCGAGTCTTCAAAGAGAGGGTGAACGCACTTCGCAAGTAGAGAATAGAAAAGAGAAAAGCAAGAATGAACCGGAAGATACCTTATGATCGGGGATTGATCGCCGTTGTGCTGGCCCTGCTGGGGTTCGGTTTGATCATGGTCTTCAGTGCCTCCACTGTGGTTTCAGCTGAACAGTACGGATCGCAAACCTCGATTTTCGCGCGCCAACTTCTTTTTGTTGTCATCGGGCTTGTGGGGCTGATGGTGGGGATGAAAATCGACTACCGTTTCTACGAGCAACGCACTGTGATCTATTCTCTGCTGATCTTGAGTCTGGCGCTCTTGGTTTTCCTTCTTACAGCACCGGGAACCGGCGGAGTTCAACGCTGGATCAGAGCCGGGCCAGCCAATTTCCAACCCTCAGAATTGGCTAAACTCGCCGTCATTCTATTTACCTCATTTTACCTGGCTACCCGGAAGGAGGAGTTTCACTCTTTCAAACAGGGTTTCCTCCCCTATATGGCCGTTGTGGGATCGATTGTCCTCCTGGTACTGGTTGAGCCCGATTTGGGTACTGCTGTCAGTATCGCTCTGACTGCGATCTTCCTGCTCTTTCTAGGAGGACTGCGTTATCGCTATTTGCTGGGGCTGATCTTAGCTGCCATTCCTGCCCTTTATTTTCTTGTGGTGCGGGTTCCTTATCGTCTTGACCGTTTTCTGGCTTACCTCTATCCGGAAAGGGATCCCTTTGGTATCGGCTATCAGATCCGCCAGAGCTTGATTGCGGTCGGCTCGGGAGGTTGGAGCGGTCTGGGTTATGCGGAGGGCAAACAGAAACTGTTTTTCCTGCCCGAACCCCATACCGATTTCATTTATGCCGTGGTGGGAGAGGAATTGGGCCTGCTGGGATGTCTCACTGTCGTGGTTCTCTTCGGCTTGTTCTTTTGGAGAGCGGCTCGAATCTCCGTGCGCGCCCAGAGTCCTTTTGGAACCTATTTAGGCTTGGGAATCGCCTGCATGATCATTCTTCAGGCCTTTGTGAACATGAGCATGGTGGTCAGTCTTTTACCCACCAAAGGACTTCCCCTGCCCTTTATCTCTGTGGGTGGATCCTCGATGATCATGACAATGACCGCTATCGGGATTTTGTTGAACATCTCCAGTCAGGGCCGTGGCCACACCGCCCCGAGAAGTCATCCATGATTAAGCGCGTTCTTTTCGCCGGAGGAGGGACCGGGGGACATATTTTCATGGCGGTGGCACTGGCCCGGGAATTGGAAAAGCAGAAACCGGGTGTTGAAGTTCTCTTCGTGGGCGCTAGAAAAGGTATGGGAGGCGATATTGTACCTGCCCTGGGTTTCCGATTTCAGACCCTCAACATTGGGGGATTCAAAGGTGTGGGAGTGTTCAGGGCGGCGGTCACCCTCCTTCAGATTCCTGGAAGCCTGCTCTCCTCTCGGAGAATGATCAAGGATTTCTCTCCCTCCATCATCGTTGGCCTGGGAGGATATTCCTCGGGACCGATCATGCTGGCCGGGAAGGCACTGGGGTTTCCCGGATTGCTGATCGAACCCAATGTCCAACCCGGGTTCACCAATCGTGTCCTGAAATACTGGGTGGATGCGGCGGCGCTGGCTTTTGAGGAGACGGCACGGTGGTTTGGGAACAAAGCCCGGCTCACCGGAATACCCGTACGGCAGGAATTTCACCAGGTCAGCTCAAAGGTTTCAAGGGGTGGGCCACTGTGCCTTCTTGTTTTCGGCGGCAGTCAGGGAAGCAGTCCCATCAATCAGTTGGTCTGTGAAGCACTCCCGTTTTTGCCTTCCGATGAGATTAGGATCGTTCATCAGACCGGACTGACCGACTATTTTTCAGTGAAAGAGAAGTACAAGCAGTCAGGATTCGAGGCGGAGGTCATTGACTTTATCCAAGACATGCCGGCCTATTTCAGTCGTGCCGATCTGATCCTTTCGCGAGCTGGGGCTTCCTCAGTGGCTGAGATCGCAGCGGCCGGAAGACCCTCGATTCTTATTCCTCTGCCCCATGCCACGGACGATCATCAACGGATGAATGCCCGGGCCCTTGTCCAGAAGCGGGCCGCCCTGTGCCTGGAAGAGAGCGAAACAACCGGTGAGGAGCTGGCCGGCCTCCTGGTGGAATTGGCACAAAGCCGTGATCGTCTGGATCAGATGGCACAAGCCAGCAGGGAATTGGCCCATCCCGACAGTAAGACAAGAATCATTGAGTTGATGGAAGAGCTCACGGGTAGCCGGGATTATGCAACTTGAAGAGATCAGGAAATTTCACTTCGTAGGGATCGGCGGTATCGGCATGAGTGGTCTTGCTGAGCTTCTGCTACGGGATGGCTACGAAGTCTCAGGATCGGACGTCGAAGACAGTGAGTTGTTGGAGAGGCTGCGCAACATGGGAGCGCGGATCTCTATTGGACACGATGCCGGTAGTCTTCAAGAGGCTGAGGCGGTCGTTTTCTCCAGTGCCGTGCCGCCTGACAGCCCGGAACTGGTGGCAGCCGAAGACCGCCGGCTGCCCATGATCCCCCGGGGGGAGCTGCTCGCCCAACTGATGGGCAAGAAGAAGGGAATCACCATTGCAGGGACACATGGTAAGACCACCACGACCTCCATGATCGGTTTGATGCTGCTGGAGGCTGGCCTGGAACCCACCATCGTTGTTGGAGCCCGATTTGAGGCGATTGGGAGCAATGCCCGTCTGGGAGAAGGGGAGTGGTTCGTGGCTGAAGCAGATGAGAGTGATCGCAGTTTCTTGAGGCTCTCTCCGGTCTGCAGCGTGGTCACCAATATTGGCCTGGACCACATGGACGAGTACCGTGACCTAGAGGATCTTCAACAAACCTTTTTGGAACACATGAACAAGACCTCTGAAGAGGGTCTGGTCGTGGCCTGTGGAGAAGATGCTAATCTGGCACCGATTCTGAAAAAACTTCACCGCCGGGTGGTAACCTACGGACTAGAGCCGGAGGCTGATATCTGCGCCCGGCAGTTGGAGTTAAGCTGGTTACGGTCGAGTTACGACTGCTATGAGCAGGGTAACTGCTTGGGACGAGTCGAACTCCCTGTCCCAGGACGGCACAATGTCTTGAACTCTCTGGCTGCAGTGGCTGTGGGTCGGTACCTCGTCAAGGTGCCGTTCGATAGCATTCAGCGTTCGCTGGCAGCTTTCCGAGGCGTGGAAAGACGGCTCCAATGGAAGGGAGAGAAGGGCGGTGTGTGGGTTATTGATGACTATGGGCATCACCCCGAGGAGATCCGAGTCACTTTGGAGGCTTGTAAGGTGGGTGGGCGCCGCACTGTGGTCGTTTTTCAGCCCCATCGCTATACCCGCACACAACACCTGATGGAAGAGATGAGCAGGTGTTTTGCCGATGCTGATTCTCTTTATTTGATGGATATCTACCCGGCTGGGGAGGACCCTATTGCTGGGGTAACCTCTGAACGGTTGGCGAAAGAGATCCTCTGTCATCGTCCGGTCCGCTACATAGCGGATCGGGAAGAGCTGCTGGCGGTTCTGGAAAAAGAGACGAAGGCAGGAGATTTACTGCTGACACTGGGGGCAGGAAATGTTTGGAAAATCGGAGAAGCTTTCCTTGAATCAGACCCTGAATAACAGTCGAAGGACATTCAAATCGATCGCCATCCTTTGTGCACGCATCGTGTTGCTGGTGCTCATTGCTCTGGTAGGAGTCTATTCCTTGGCCTACTCCCGGCACCCCCCTGAAGTCGCCATGCGCTTTCAATTAGAGCAGATCCATTATCAGGGTCTGGTTCACCTGGACAGGCGGGCTCTGGATGCGCTTATTTATCAGAGTGTTTCCGAAAACCTGATGTCCCTTGATCTGGATAGGATTCGGGATCTGGTGGAGTCGGAGTCGTGGGTGAGAGAGGCCACGGTCCGGCGCAAGTTTCCCAACCAGCTCGTGATCCATATCCGCGAACGGCAGGCGGTTGCCCTGGCGGCCATCGACAATGAGCTGTACGTGGTTGACCAGGAAGGTGTGATTTTGGATCGTCCCGACGGCCCCAGCCATCAGTCGATTGACCGCCCCATCGTGAGAGGTTTGATGAACGCAGCGCGAGAAAATGCCCAAGAAGAAAATATCCTCAGGATGCAAATCTACCTTCGGGTAGTGGAGGAACTGGCCTCTCATCATCGCTCGATATCGGAGGTCGATGTAGAAATTCCGGAGCAGGTAACGGTCATTCCCAAGGATGATCCCATTCCCGTCCATCTTGGCGATCACGACTTTTTGATGCGCTATGAAACCTTCGTATCGCAGCAAGATCTGTACGATCGCCTGAAAGAGGAATACGGGATGATCGAATCGGTTGACGTCACCTATGACAGCAAGATCATCTTTCACACCCCACAGAAAAAGGGGGGAACCGTGATGGCTAAAACGAGCAATCCGTTTTGAGTGTTTCGCTTCGTATGGCGCAAAAGAAACAGATGCTGGCGGGCATTGACGTCGGAACCACAAAAATTTGTTCGATTTGTGCCCGGGTGGACGATACCAAGATCGAGGTCCTGGGGACCGGCTGGGCCCCGTCCAGGGGGCTGAGAAAGGGCGTTGTGGTCAATCTCTCCGAGACGATCGACAGCGTTAAGGCCTCTCTGGAAGAGGCGGAGAAACAGGCCCAAATGGTGGTCCAGTCCGCCTATGTGAGTGTCGGAGGAGCCTATATCCGGGGAATCAACAGTTCCGGGGAGACCGAAGTCCACAACAGGAACGGTGAGATTACCGGTGAGGATGTCGACCGTGCCGTGTCTGCTGCGGCTTCACTAGATCTGGGAGAGGACTATCAGGTCATCCACCGTTTGACCCGGGATTTTAACGTCGATGGGCATGACGGAGTGGTCAATCCGCTGGGCATGAATGGCCGCCATCTTTCGGTCTCCATGCACCTGGTCCTGAATGCCTCAGCCGTGGTGCAAAACATCGTCAATGCCATCAATAAGGCGGGAGTCCTGGTCAATGGCGTGGTGATGCAGCAGTTGGCCTCCTCCGAAGCGGTCCTCAGTTCCGATGAGAAAGAGCTGGGTACCATTCTGGTGGACATTGGAGGAGGAACAACCGACATTGCGCTTTACAAGCGGGGCAGTATCTGGCATTCCGAGGTTCTGCCCATGGGGGGAAACTTAGTGACCAAGGACGTCGCCATCGGGATGAGGGCTCCGCTACAGGAGGCGGAGCAGCTGAAGCGATCGGCGGGCAGCGTCTTTCCTGAGAGTGTTCCGGCGGAGGAGTTGATCGAAGTGACTGAGGTCGGTTCGGGGCGTCGTAGAACGCAATCGCGGCGGCGCTTGTGCGAGATTATACGGGCTCGCTACAATGAGATTCTCAAGGCCGTGGAAAAAACAATCCAGCAGGCTGGTGTGGATAAGGAATTGGTCACCGGTCTGGTTATGACTGGGGGAGGGTCTCTTCTGGACGGAGTCGTCGACCGGGCTGAACAGATGCTGGGTATGTCCGTTCGGGTGGGTTATCCCGCCAATGTCGTCGCTCACGACAGTCCTGTCTTTCATCCCGCCTACTCGACCGCCCTGGGGCTATTGAAGTACACCCAGAGTGTTCAGAGCCCCGTCGTAGCCAAGCCAGTGCAGGCGCAGGGAGCCCGACCCAGGGACACCCGGATCAGAATGAAAAGCTGGCTTTTGGAGAAGATCGGATGAAGCGTTTGTTCCTGAGGAGGGTTTCATGAATTTAAGATTTGAGGGAAAAAGAGAGGATGTCCGGCTGTCATTTGACGAAGACGCGCAGGGAGCGTCGATTAAGGTGATTGGTATTGGCGGCGGAGGCTGCAATGCTGTCAACCGGATGATTGAGGCGGGAATCGAAGGGGTGGAATTTATCGCAGCCAATACCGATCTGCAGGCCCTGCGACAGTCCCATGCACCCGTGAAACTCCAGCTCGGAGCCAAGTTGACGAAGGGGTTAGGCGCAGGTGCCAATCCTGAGGTGGGCCGGCAAGCCGCCCTGGAGGATACGGAAAAGATCATCGAGTTGCTGGAAGGTGCCGATATGGTCTTTGTGACTGCCGGATTGGGCGGCGGCACTGGGGGAGGCAGCGCACCCATCGTAGCCAGCCTCTCTTCCGAACTGGGTGCTGTAACGGTGGCCGTTGTCACCAAGCCCTTTCACTTTGAAGGGAAAAGACGGATGTACCAGGCAGAGCACGCTGTTGGTGAACTCAGAGACAGTGCCGACACCGTGATTACTATCCCCAATGAAAGGCTGCTCACAGCCGTACCGCCCAACACCTCTCTGATAGATGCTTTCAAGTTTGCTGATGACGTGCTCCGTCAGGCCGTTCAGGGCATCAGTGACCTGATTACCGTTCCGGGAGTGATTAACCTGGACTTCGCCGATGTGAAAACCATCGTCACGGGAATGGGGATGGCCCTGATGGGAACGGGGATTGCCGAAGGAGACAGCAGGGCCGAGACGGCTGCCAGAAAAGCCATCAATAGCCCGCTTCTCGAAGACACAACCATCGAGGGCGCTCGCGGAGTTTTGATCAATATTACCGGTAGCCAGAACATGACCTTGCACGAGGTGAGCGAGGCAAGTCGAATCATCCAGGAGGCGGCCCACGTGGATGCGAACATTATCTTCGGCTCCGTCTTCGATGATGGAATGGAGAACAAACTGAAGATTACCGTCATTGCCACCGGATTCGAGGATGAGGTCAGGGGAGAAAGGACGTCATCCAGACCTCAACCGGCCAGGATCGACGAGGAAGAGGAGATTCCCCTGACCCCCCGAGAGGCGCCGGTGCTGCGCCACCCCAATCGACCAGATCCTGAGACGGATCTGGATGTTCCCGCCTATCTGCGTCAAGAGGTCTAAGAGATTGTGGGGACAGGCCCTTGAGGGCCGTCCCCAATCTCTTCGTCTGTCCCCGAACTCCCAGCCTTTATTGGACTCGATCGAAATTGTTTAGTTCGGCCTCAATGACTTCAGCCAATTCCACCCAGTTTTTGCTGTAAAAACCGGCGTCCGCCTGAAGGTCATTGTACTTTTTCACGATTCGGTCGAAACATTCAGCCTTAAGTCTCAATTTCTTCAGTTCTTCGTCTTTCATGACAAGAGCCTTTATAATAGGCGATCCTGATGGACATGGCCAAAAGATCACTGGATGAGCAGGTGGCGTATCTTTTAAAGGGTACTGCCGAGACCATTACAGAGAAGGAGCTTCGCAGGAAACTCGAAAAATCCAAAAAGAGCGGAAAGCCACTCACCGTCAAGGTGGGCTTTGATCCCACCGCGCCCGATCTGCACCTGGGCCACACCGTGTTGCTTCGTAAGATGAAACACTTTCAGGATCTGGGTCACCGCGTCGTTTTTCTGATCGGAGACTTCACCGGCATGATCGGGGATCCTACGGGAAGAAACAAGACCCGCCCGCCCTTGAGCAGGGAAGAGGTCCTGGAAAACGCGGAAACCTACAAGGAACAGGTCTTCAAGATTCTGGATCCCCAGGAAACCGTCGTCGATTTCAACGGTCGCTGGTTGGGCTCCCTGTCCTCCCAGGAATGGGTGCGATTGTCCTCCAGATACACGGTAGCGCGCATGCTCGAACGTGATGACTTTTCCAAAAGGATGGCATCCCAGCAACCCATTTCGATTCATGAACTCCTCTACCCGCTGGCTCAGGCTTATGACAGCGTTGTTTTGGAGGCAGACGTCGAGCTGGGGGGCACCGATCAGAAATTCAATCTGTTGGTGGGGAGGGATATTCAAAGAGAATTCGGACAGGAACCTCAAGTGCTTCTGATGACTCCGATTTTGGAAGGATTGGACGGAGTCGCGAAGATGAGCAAATCGCTTGGAAACGACATCGGGGTCAACGATCCTCCTCAGGAGGTCTATGGCAAGGTGATGTCCATCAGTGACCTGTTGATGTGGAACTACTATGAGCTTCTGACCGATCTTTCCCAACAGGACATTCAAGCACTCAAGTCGGGGGTTGAATCGGGGGCCATCCATCCCATGAAGGCCAAAGGGGATCTGGCTTTCAGTATGGTGAGCGACTTTCACTCTGAAAGGGCGGCCCAGGAAGCGCAGCAACACTTCACTCGAGTGTTTCAAGAAGGCGAGGTGCCGGAGGAGATGCCCGCCTTTTCCGTCCGTTGCAGTGGCCGGCCTGTGACTCTGCCTGATTTGGTCCTTCAAGTCAAGTTTGCTCCTTCCAAATCCGAAGCACGACGCCTCATCCGACACGCCGCTGTTTCCATAGATGGAGAAAAGATCGAAGATCCCAGCTACCAGATTGATCCCAAGCAGAAGCCTGCCTTTGTTTTGAGAGTGGGCAAGCGGAAGTTTGGGCGAATCAAGTTAGATTAGTTTCTGGATTGCGGGAGTTTACCGCTATCCCAGCCCCTGCTTAAAAAAAGGCCGCCAGTACTTATAAATGAAGAGTCGGCAGAGGTGCTGGATATACTTCTTCTGTTCCGAGAGTGTGAGCTTGCTTTCGCCAAACTGACGGTCTTCAAAATGAATGGGGATCTCTTCGATGCGATGCAAGTTACACTTCACAATCAATTCAAGGCCAATCTTGTAACCTATCGGATTCAGATCGCAAGCTGATGCAAAAGTTTTGCGGGAAAGCGCGAAGAAGCCAGACATCGGATCCTTTACCGAGGTCAAGGGACGGGCCAATAATGTCGCTACGCGGCTGTTCAGCCAGCGGAAAAATCCCCAGGAAGCCGTAGTTAAACCTCCAGTAATATAACGGGAACCCATCACGAAATCTGTACCGTTCTCAAGCGCAATCAACATCTCTGGGATTTTCTCAGGGGGATGACTGAGATCTGCATCCATAACGACAAGAACGTCACCACGAGCCAATCTGAGTCCCTCCAGAACGGACTGGCTTAGACCTCGTGTTTTCTTTCGAACCACAAGTGTGATCCAGTCCTGATCCATTGACGAGATGAGCTCTTCAGTGCCGTCCTGACTGTTGTCGTCTATAATAAGCAGCTCGAGAGATAAGTGGTGCTTCTGTCGAATCTTCTCTAGTCGTTCAGTGAGCAGGGGAAGGTTCTCGATTTCTTGATAGGTCGGTACGATGACCGAGACGGAACGAGGCATCAGTTGAGTTGTCCTCCCTCTCTTCTGCGACTCACTTCCTCAAGGAGAAGAGTCAAACGCTGCTTCGCCTGAGCATGTTCCGGATCCAGTCTCAAGGCCTGACGGAAGGATTGGGCGGCTTCCTCTATTCTATCCTCACCCTCCAAGACGACGCCCAGGTTATAGAAACAGGTGGTATAGTCAGGTTTAAGTTTCAGTGCCTGTCGGAATTCCTGCAAAGCTTCCTCCACTCTTCCCTTTTGAAAGAATGCAATGCCCAGGTTGTTGTGTGCTTCGGCAAGGGCAGGATTGATTTGGACAGATCTGATGGAATGCTCTAGGGCCATGTCCAGCATGCCTTTTCGCCGCAAAGCGATACTCAGGTTCGTATGGACCCCCGCATGGGTCGGCTTAATCTCAAGGGCCTTGTAAAAATGGTCCATGGCCTCATCCAGGTCGTTCTTGTCAAGAAACGCGATCCCTAAATTGGAATGAGCCATATGATTGTCCTGAGTGGACTCCAGAGCGTGTTGAAACAGGGTAAAGCTGTTTCTCCAATAGCTGACTTGGAGACGTACGGCTCCCATCAGGACGATCACGACACACAGGCTACCACCCAGCAGCCATGTTTTGGGGAGGTGCAGGGTCTGTGCCAACTCGGCTGCCCCCCAGACCAGAATGATGAACAGACCCATCAAAGGGACGTAGGCATATCGGTCGGCCATGGCGTGCCCACCCACCTGAATGAGACCGCTGACCGGAAATAGAGTGCCCAGATACCAGAGCCAACCCACCACCAGATAAGGAGACCGTCGACCCTGCCACCAGACGCCCACGGAAAGGCCCACCAGCACCAAGGCCGCCAGGGCAACAGGCCATGCTGCCAATGCGTTTCCCGGATGCGGATAGAAAACCGCCAGATCCGTGGGCCAAACCATCTTTTTCAGATAAAGCGCAGAGGCCAGTACTGCGTTGGGCACGCGGATCCCCAGTGGAAGGCTCTGCCAGGACGAGATCGATCCCATCTGCGCCTGCGCTTGAATGGCTACAACGCTGGCCACTGCCACTGGAATGAACAGCGGCAGCTTCTCTGCCGCCAATCTGGGCAAGCGTTCCCAAAATTCCTTGGGATCTTTTCCGAGCCTTCCCAGCGGCCAATAGTCCAACAACAGCAGGACACAGGGCAAGGTCACCAACATGGGCTTGGCCATCAGACCCAGCACAAAGATTCCCATCATTCCCAGATAGCGCTTCCAGTCCGGCTTTTTTACATAACCCACATAGGCGAGCAGGGTGAGCAACCAAAACAGCGTGCTGAGTACAGTCTTGCGCTGGGACACCCAGGCCACCGACTCCGCATTGAGAGGGTGCAAGGCAAACAATGTTGCCACCCATGCGCTGCACCACACGGACCCCGTCATCTTCTGAAGGACTGCGACCAAAAGGAGCACATTGGCGATATGAAGGAGTAGGTTGGTGAGATGATGGCCGGCCGGGTTCAATCCGAAAAGTTGGGTGTCCAGCATGTGAGACAGCCAGGTCAGCGGATGCCAAAAGGCCGCCTCCATCGCTGTCATCGCCCACAGGGCATTATCCCAGCTTAAGCCCCGCTGGATCTGAGGATAGTCGGTAAGGTAAAGATCGTCATCGATATTAACGAATTCGAAACTCCAAACGGAGCCGTATGCGATCAGGACGATCCCTACCAGGAGTAGGACCACCACGGATTTCCTGCCTGCCATGTTCTCAAGACTCTCAAAGCTTTTCAAGGGTTAGTGTCTCGAGCAAGAGTGCCAGCCGTTGCCGGGCTTCAGTGTTGTTGGGATTCAGTTCCAGGACCTGGCGGAAGGAGACGATGGCTTTCTCAACTCTCCCTTGATCCGTTCTGACCACACCGAGATTGAAATGTGCATCTCCAAACTTCGGCTCAATCTCAATAACCTTGGAAAAGTGTCGAGCCGCGTTGTCCAGATCACCCTTCTCCATGAACATCTTGCCCAGGTTGTTATGGGTCAGATAGGAAGAGGGAGCCAGTTCCAGAGCCAGGAGATAATGGCCCATTGCCTCCTCTGACCGTCCCTGCAGATCCAGTGCCGCACCTAGATTATTGTGAGCTCTAGCTTGACGGGGATTGAGAAGGGGGGATTCGGAAAAATGAAGGATGGCCTCCTCGATCTGACCCTGTCCCAACAAGAGTGTCCCCAGATTATTGCGGGCTTCGAAGAGTTGCGGATCAATCTCCAGAGCCTTGGAGAAATGCTGGGCGGCCTTCTCCCCATCTCCCTGTGCCATGCGTATGATCCCCAGGTTGTTGTGGGCATCGGCGAGGTTCGGGTTGATGTCTAAGGCTTCAGAAAAATAACGGGCGGCATCGTCGGGGTGTCCTTTTTGTTTCAGAGCAAGTCCCAGGTTGTACAAGACTTGAATACTCTCAGGATTGATTTGCAGGGCGCTCGAGAGTTGCTCAATACCCTTATCGATTTCTCCAGCTTCCAGGAAAACGGTTCCCAGGTTATTGTGAGCCAGATAGTTGTCTTCAGTGGATTCAATCGCGTGTTCGTACAAGGCGATGCTATCTTGCCAATGGGCGAGCTGCAGCCGGGTGTTGATCGATAGCCCAAGAAGCAGAAATACACTTGCTCCGATCCCCCATCCCTTCCTGACCTGAGAGCCATCCACCCATTCTGAACAACCCCACACCAGTAGAATGAATAAACCAATCAGGGGTACATACATGTAGCGGTCTGCCATGGAGTGTCGCCCCACCTGGATCAAACCACTCACGGGCAACAAGGTTCCCAGGTACCATAGCCATCCCACCAAGAGATAGGGAAATGAGGGTGTCCCCCACAACACCAGGACGGAGAGGGTGCCGATCACGAAAACGGCCAGAATGACCTGCCCTACCGGCAGTGAGGCCTCCGGATGGGGATAGAACACCGCCAGGTCCGTGGGCCAGACCATCTTGCCCAAATAGGCCACAAAGGAGGTCAGGGCGTTGCCAAGGCGTGCATCCAGGGGGATCTGTTGTAGAGAAGGCAAGGCTCCCAGCTTATTCTCGGCATGGATGGCCAGAATCCCAGTAGCCACAGATAGAGCGAAAAGCGGCGCTTTTTCCAGCAACAGCTTGGACCCCTTTTGCCGTAACTCGCTCCAGGAAGGACCCAGTCGGCCCAGAGGCCAACAGTCCAACAGCAATAACACGCAAGGGAGCGTGACCAGCATGGGTTTGGCCATCAGTCCCAAAACAAACAGGAAAACCACCGACAGATAACGCTTCCAGTGGGGTTTTCTCACATAGTGGACATAGGCACCCAGGGTGAGGAGCCAAAACAGCGTGCTGAGCACATTCTTGCGTTCCGCTACCCAGGCCACAGACTCCACATTGAGCGGGTGGAGGGCAAACAACGCCGCCACCAAGAAACTGCGCCATAGGGCGCCGGTCCACCGCTGAAGCAACCCGAAAAGGAGGAGAACATTGAGGGTGTGGAGCAACAAGCTCATGAGATGATGGCCGCCAGGGTTCAATCCAAAAAGCTCATAGTCCAGCATGTGGGACCACCAGGTAAGCGGATGCCAAAATCCCGCCTCTGTAGCGGTCAAGGCCCAAGCAAGACTTGCCCAGGTCAGGCCCTTCTGGGTTTGAGGATTGTGGTAGAGGTCATCATCCAGGTGCACAAACTGATGGTCCTTAACGGGGAGATAGACCACGAGGGTAGCCACGATCAAGAGGATTGCAGCCACCCACTTTGGGTGTTGACGAAAGAAGGTAAGAGTATTCATTCCCTGGGCCGAAGCCGATTAAGGTTTTCCTGAGCCTCACGGTAATCGGGATTAATAGCTACAGCCTCCAGGAAGTGATGGGCCGCCTGCTGGAGATCGCCTGTTTGGGCCAGCGCTGTTCCCAGATTGTTATGAGCCTCAGCGTGTTTGGGGTTGAGTTGAAGAGCCTTCAAGTAAGAATCAATGCCTTCATCCACCTTTCCTTCTCCTTTGAGCAGAACTCCCAGATTGACGTACGCGTCCGAGTAATCGGGATTCGCTTCCACGGCCGCCAACAAATGGACTTTTGCATCCCCGAAATCAGCCCTCTTGAGTAGTTCTGTTCCCAAATTGTAGTGGGCTTCGGCGAAACCCGGACGGAGCTGCAGCGCCTTCCTGAATAACTCGATGGCCTTGGCTCTATTTCCCTTCTTGAGTATCGCCGTTCCCAGGTTATTGTAGGCCTCCACGTAGTTGGGATTGAGGAGCAAGGCTTGAGAGAAGTGGTGCATGGCCTCATCCACCTGCCCGGCACCCAGAATGACGAGCCCCAGATTATTGTGGGCTGCATAGGAGTCCGGGCGGATCTGAAGAGCTTGTTGATAGTGCTGGATCCCCTCGTCCAATCTGCCCTGCCGCGAGAGAGCCAAACCGAGATTGTTGTGGGCGTCGGCATAGACAGGATAAATGGCTGTATCCCGTCAGCGAAAGTGGGACACATAGGGCCGAGAGTTAAGAGAGAGTTGGAAGGTTTGAGGGGGTGAGATCTCACCCCCTCAAAGGGCTGATCTTGACAGCCCATCAGAGCAAGCCGATGCTGGTCATGGCACAACCAAAAGGAGAACGCTATGACCACAGACGTCGTCAAACAGATCCGTAGGGCCACCCGCCGGAGATTCACGGCCGAAGAGAAGATCCACATCGTTTTGGAGGGGCTCCGCGGAGAGATTCCCGTCACCGAACTGTGCCGCAAAGAAGGGATTCAACCTTCGATCTACTACAAGTGGTCCAAGGCCTTCCTGGATTCGGGCAAAAACGGTCTAACCCGGGAGACCCAACGGAATGCGACTTCCGGTGAGGTGCGTCGCTTGAAGGAGGAGAATGAGGCCTTGAAGAAGGCGGTGGCCGAGACGGTAGTGGAGAACCAAAAGCTAAAAAAAGTTTGGGCCTGTAAGGCGAAGGAGGTATCAGAGGATGCTCAGCGAGCACAAGCTGGAAGTTTTAAGGACAGTGGAGGCCTCCGAGTTACCGGTCCGGGAGGTGCTGGATCAACTCGAGATCCCCCGCTCGACCTACTATCGCTGGAGACACCCCTTTCGAAAGAGGGGGTTGGCAGGCTTGCGGGACCGTCCCCCAGGATCAGGACGGGTTTGGAATCAGATCCTGCCCAAAGAACGGGACCGAATCCTGGAGATGGCGCTGCTGTTTCCAGAGTGGTCCTCACGAGAAGTGAGCTGCCAGGTGACGGATAGGTGCGGGTTTACGGTCTCGGAATCCTCGGTCTACCGGATTTTGAAAGCGGAAGGGCTGATTCGGGAGGTTCAACTCCGGAGCTTTCCAGCCGAATCGGAATATCGAATCAAGACGACCCGACCCAACCAGCAGTGGCAAACGGATGCGACCTATCTTCTGGTCAAGAACTGGGGCTGGTACTATCTGATCTCAGTACTGGATGACTTTAGCCGGAGGATCCTGGCCTGGGGACTTCACACGGCCATGCGTGCTGGAGACTTCAGCCAGGTGGTCGAGGCGGCTTGTGAGAGAACGGGTGTGGAACAGGCTCCGTTGTCTGATCGGCCCCGGCTGGTGACAGACCGCGGACCGGCTTTGATCTCCAAAGACTTTGGTCAGTATCTGGAGACCAAGGGACTGGGCCACATCCTGGCCTCACCCTATCATCCCCAGACCAACGGGAAGATCGAACGCTACCATCGTTCCTGCAAGGAACGCATCAACCTAATGGTCTGGGAGACACCCGAGGAGTTGGAGCGAGAAATCGCGGTCTTTATCGACTACTACAACTCCAGGCGCTATCACGAGGCCCTGGGTAACGTCACACCCGATGACATGTACTTCGCAAGACGAGATTCCATCCACACAAAAAGGAGAAGATTGAAAGGAGTCACCCTTGCCCGTCGGCAGGCGATCAATGCTAAACTAGCCCGATCAGCATCGGTTCCCACTGTCTCTTAGCTTGGAACCCCAAATGTCCCATTCTCGCTGAAGACGTACACTCTGCGTCAAAAAGAGTGGTTGGCAGTTGGGGGTGAACCAGAAACCCCTCTTTCAGATCAGCAATGCCCACGATACGGGGTTGGCTCAAAGAGCCTCCGATGACGGTTTCCAGCTGGAGCTGTCCGGCCATCGCTCCGGAAGGCATGAAGCTGTTCATCACCAACAGATTCATTGCCCCTTCCATCTTGAGATCGATACTTTGGCTTTCTCCCAGGTCAACCGTTCCATCAATCTGAAGCTCGGTTTCCTCGCCGCTCAAGCTGAGTTGATCGATGGTGGCCATTCCTGCCTGGTAAGAAAGTTGCAATGGGCTTACATTTTTCAGCTCGTAACCTGCCATGGAAAGGTTAAACTTCGGGAATTCCATCTCCACGCTGAGCTGTGCAGGATCCTTCAGGGGGCCAGCCAGGGTCAGGCGGCCGCTGATGAGACCCTCGACATCCGGCAAACCCTGGATAGGAATCAGTTGTAGGTAAGGACCCAGGGGGAGTTGCCTCAACTCCGACGTGGCCTGGACCTGGTAGGGATCAACCAGTCCGAGATTTCCCTCAAACAGGAAAGGATTTCCCAGATAGCGGTGCTGGAAACGGAACTCGAGAGCCTCTCCCTGGCTTTTTGCCTGCACAGAGACATTCTCCAGAATGTGATCTTCGACGACAATTCGAGGCCCCTCCAGGAGAAGTTCCAGATTGGGCTCACTGAAGTTTCCATTTCCTGCGAGGTTGAAGTTGATGGGGCCCTTCGCCGCAATCCTCTTCTGCAGCCAACCCATATCATCGAGCGGAAATTGGCTGCCTTCAATGTCGACTCGATAGGTTTCCTCGTCCAAGTTTACCGCCGCCTGGCCGGAGACGGTGCCCTGTCGGATGGAGCCCTGAAATCCTTGCAGAAGAATTTTCCTGCCTTCAACTTCGATCTGTGCACTGAAATGGTCGAGTCGCTCGCCGTAGACTCTTGGCTGTGAGACGGAAATCCTCCCCCTGCCTCTGTAATCACTCAAAGCTATTTGTTCCAGTTGAAGTTGACCGCTGATGGCTCCCTCCATAGGGACCGCCTGATCGGAGGCAGCGAGGAAACGCTCGATCGGGACTTCATTCAAGTGAAGTTCGAGAGACTTCAAGGGCCGGACCTCTGTGGGGTCAAGGAGCAGAAGCAATGAGGTGTGAAGATCGAATCCGGGACCCGAGAGCCGAGCATCATCAAGCTGTAGGATATCCTCAGATAAACGCACCTGGGATTCGAAGTCACCCAGCAATTCGTCTCTGAAAAAGATCCGCTCACTCCGGACGGTTCCTCTCAGCCCAAAGGGATTGTCCCCTCCCTCGAGTGTTCCCGAGATACGGGTAGGTCCCCTGAGGTCGACGAAATCCTGATCTAGGAATTGTTCGGGAATTTCTGTGTACCCTGCCAGTGTGAGAAGTTCATCACTCTGCTGGGACAGGAGATCGAGCTCCAGTCGATAAGCTCCCGGGAAGGTCACAGAACCGCTATAGTTCATCACGCTTGCGGGAGTACGCAGGACACCATCCTTGAGGTGGAGTTCCTGTTGTTCAAATGAAATCGAGGAATCTCCCTGGAAGGAAAGAGCTGGGAGAATCGAATTTTCCGTCGGATCTTGAGGAGGGAACTCTCCCTGGTAGGAAAGGTGACCCTGGCCACTCGCCTCTCCCCACTGACGTCCCGGCCAACTGATTTGACCGGTGAAACCTGTGAAGCCATTGATCTGAATGGTCTGCTGGCCCAAATCGGAAAGGAGGGGAGCCATGGTGACCTGAGATGCGCTCACCTGCAAATGAGAGGTGCCATCCTCCCTCCAATTCAGTTTTCCCCCTCCTCGCACGCTGCCGCCATAGAGTTGAGCGTCCAGCCCCTCGAGGGTCACCGCTTGGGGATCCACCAGGACACCGGCGGTAAGTTTCCGGAAAGGAAGATTTTCCCATTGAACCAAATCAGAGCGGGCTTTCCCCTGGAATAGAAAGTCTCCCTCCCTTGCCGAGAGTGTCCCACTCAGAGTGAGATGACCTTCCTGGATATGAGAGCTGAAGAGGGACTTTCCCAATTGGGCGAGATCGACAGAAAAATCGGTTTCAAAATGATAAACCCATTCTTGGATATCACTGATGTCGCCTTCAGCACGGACTTCCAACTCGTCGGAATCCAGCAGCAGCGAAAGGACTCGAAGTTGGTTTTCCAGGAATTCGAAGTCTAGGGACAGGGTTAAGTTGGTGACGCTGAATCCTTCGAGCGTCAGATCCAAGTTTTTAAAGCTGGTGTGACCCAGATATTTCTTTCGATCGGGAACGAAGCGCAACGTGGTAGCCAATCCGCCTTGTGCTGAATCCAGGAAGAAAGGTTGGTTCTTGTAGAAGATCAATCCCCGATTCAGTGTTAGTTGCTTGATCCCCAATGCTGGGAGTGAGAACTCGCCCTGTTGCTCCTGAAGGTTCGGGGACAAGAAGATGTTGGAGAAATTGAACTTCTGGTTGAGGTCCTCAAGCAGGTGGACGTGAGGATAGTCGAGAATCAGATTGTCCAGGGAGATAGAAGGAGAAAAGAAGCTGGTGATGGAGAAGTCCAGCAGGATACGGTCAACATCGATAGCAGGTTCTCGACCGGGGTGTGCCCGGTTAAACAGTTGGAGATTATGAATCTCGACCTGGGCCCCGAACGGCCAAACGTCAACGCCTCCAATCTCCACGCGAACCTGGAATCGCTCCTGGAGAGTCGCGATGATCTGGCCTTTCATCCACTCCTTAAAAGTATCGCTGCGGACATTGACCACGATAGCCGTTGCCGCAGCCACCACGAGGAAGAGGAGAAAGAGTAATCCTATCTTGTAAAGTCGCCGCATCAGACTGCCCAGAAGCGCTTGTAGCCGGGATCATTCATAAATTCTCTACTGCAGCAGCGAAATCATCCGCCCTGACCGCGTTCCGCGACCCGCAAGCGGGTGCCCCCGGCCTCCTCAACGTACTGCAGGGAGTACGTTTGCGGTGGCCTCCCGTCGCGCGCCTTGTCAGGCCGGCGCTTTCCCCGCTTCGTGACGAGAACCTATGAATGGTCCCGGCTCGTAATACCCGATGTTAACGATTAAATTTTAACAAAAAAGGTGCACCCGGAGACGCTGCCGGGTGGGTTAGAAGGGAGCGGTCGAATCCGAATCCTCAATCCAGGATGGGCAGGTTCTTGGCAAGATCGTTGAAGATCACAATCCCCATGAGCAGGATGAGAAAGACAAAGCCCACCTGAAAGATGCGTTCCTTGACACGCATGCTGAGGTCGCGCCGAATAAGCCCTTCTATGCCAAGCAGCGCGATTACACCACCATCCAATATGGGTATCGGCATCAGATTGAAAATCCCCAATTGCAGTGAGACCAGAGCCATAAAGTTGAGGAGCTGAATGAGGCCCATGGCTGCGGCGATCCCTGAAAAGCGAGCAATCTCGATGGGCCCGGACATGGCCCGCAAAGAGGTGCGCCCGGTGAAAATTCTTCCCACCACCTCGAAGGTCAATAGAGTCAATCGGGTGTTCCGCTCGAGTGACTTTTCCAGTGCCTGCAGAAATCCATACTGCTCTAGTTGCATGATCTCCACTGCAGTGCCAATGCGCCAGCGGTCCTCCATCTGAACGGCAGCAAGGGTTGCCTCCAAGACCTGGTTGTCTCTGAGGAATTCAAACTTCAGAAGGCTTCCTTCGGAGGCGTTGATCAGTTGGGCGCTTTCGTCAAATCCCACCGTGGTCTTGTTCCCCGCGGTGGCTCTGACGATTTCGTCTCCGGGCCGGAGTCCGGCCTCAGCAGCAGGGCTCCCTGGTTCGACCTCGCTGATGATGTAGGGGATGAAGGGGCCAACTCCGATGGTCCCTGTTTCGAATCCTTCGCTTATGGAAGTGGTGATTTCCTTGGTCAGAACCTGCCCTTGACGTTCAACTTCCAGGACGAGGTCCTGATTGGGACTGAGACTGATGCCTATTTCCAATTCCTGCCAAGTGGGGATCGGCTCACCGTCTATGGCCACGATGATGTCCATAGGTTGCAGACCAGCCTGCTCGGCCGCGGATCCCTCCTGGACGCTGCCGATCACGGCCGGTTGCCGCAGGTACTTCGCAACGGGAATACCCAACATGAGATTGGTGGTGACCAGGATAAGAGCCAGAATAATATTCATGGCCGGTCCTGCTATAGCTACCAGGAAACGATGCGTTTTGGGGTGGGCCATGAACTCCCCAGTATCACCGGTGAGTTCCTCGTCGTAGTTCTCTCCGGCCATTTTCACGTAACCTCCCAGGGGCAGGAGGCTAATGCGATAATCAGTGTCTCCCCGTTTAAAACCCGATCAGTGTCTCCCCGTTTAAACCCGATCAGTCGACGGCCAAACCCGACCGAAAAGACGTCAACCCGGATTCCCAGTAGTTTTGCCGCGATGTGGTGTCCCAGCTCATGAACGAAAATCATCACTCCCAGCACGAAGGCGAGGGAGATAATGCTCAGGCCGATAGAGTTTAAAAAAGCCAAAATGTTCTGATCTCCTTAGTTAGTGCCTCGTTCCATAAATACGGTAACGTTTGTGGCGAGCGCGACGGTGTCGAGTTCACGAAGCGAGGACGACGCGATGTCAGTGTACATCACGGAGGAGGAGCGACAAAGAAATCGATGCCGTCCCGCCGCCACCCTTCGGGCTGATGGAGGTTGCGGGTGATCTCTGTGTCGCTCGTCGTCGCCGATGTCCCTGCATCGCCTCCTCCTCGCTCCTTGATCTCCCCTCGCAAGCCCCATCAGCAAACGTCATCGTATTTATGGAGCGAGACACTTATAATTGTCCGTTGCCTTCTGGACGCTTGTCAAATGGGTGGATGATTTCGCCGCTGTAAACTCACGAATAAACCGAGTCCACAGCCTCCTGTGCCATTTGGCGAGCTTCACGATCCGCCTCCAGCACGGTCTCCAAATCTCGAACGGCACGGGGAACGTGCCGGTTGAGCACCTCGTCGATCACTTCGGAGATGGAGGAAAAAGGCAGAGACTCATCCAAGAAGCAGCGAACGGCGACCTCGTTGGCGGCATTGAGGGCGGTGGGGTAGGTTTGTCCTTGATCCAGCGCCTGGTAGGCTAGGCGGATACAGGGGAACTTATCCGTGTCTGGAGCATGGAACTCGAGAGCGGCAAGGGAAAGCAGGTCCAAGCGAGGTAGATTCGAGTTCCAACGGTCCGGGTAGGCCAGGGCGTACAGAATGGCCGCCCGCATGTCGGTAATGCTCATCTGGGCGAGAACCGTGCCATCGATGAATTCAACCATGGAATGGATAATCGACTGAGGATGGATCACGATGGAGATTCGATCGGGTTTTACGGCAAAAAGGTGATGGGCTTCAATCACTTCTAACCCTTTATTCATCAAGGTTGCAGAGTCTACGGTGATCTTGGGCCCCATACTCCAGGTGGGGTGATTCAAGGCTTCTTCGACGGTGACCTGTTTCAGCTGCTGTTTGTTTTTGTGAAGAAAAGGTCCACCTGAGGCCGTTAAAACCAATCGATGAACTTCTCGCTTTTCCGGGCCTCTCAAACATTGGTGGAGAGCACAGTGCTCGCTGTCCACCGGGAGCAGGTTCACCTGCGTGCTCTTGACGATGGGCATGATCAACTCGCCCGCCATCACCAGGATTTCCTTGTTGGCCAGGGCCACGTCCTTTTTCTTGAGAAGTGCTTCGTAGGTCGGAATCAGTCCCGCTGCGCCGGTGATGCCTGCCAGCACCACGTCCACATGGGGATGGGTGGCGGCCTCGATCACGCCTTCGACACCCGAGAGGACCTCCATCTCGGGAAGGCGTTGCTTCAGATCTCGCGCCGCCACGGGATCAGAAAGAGCGACCATTTCGGGCTGATACTTCAGGCTTTGCTGATGGAGCAGCTCTGCACTTGTTTGTGCGGCCAACGTGACGATTTCAAAACGCTCCGGATGGAGATCAACCAGATCCAGAGCACTCTTTCCGATTGACCCGGTCGATCCTAAGATAGCCAGTTTTCTCACAGTTTATCTCTCAGATCGGCTCATTTTATCAGAACCAGGAAGGTGTAATAGGCGGGAAGGGCAAAAAGCAAGCTGTCGATACGATCGAGGACTCCTCCGTGTCCCGGAAGTAAGTTGGAGCTGTCCTTGAAGTCGGCTCCGCGCTTGAGCATGGACTCAAACAAGTCTCCCACCGTTCCTACCAACCCTAAGAACGCGCCGATGAGAACGAGGTAAGCGGTGGACCAGGCAGGGATAAAGAAGTGCCCGAACGCTATTGCGGCCAACACCGAAAAGAGGAGTCCGGCGATGTATCCTTCCAGAGATTTGTTGGGGCTCACCTGGGATGTCACCTTATGCTTTCCCCACCTTTTTCCGACCCCATAGGCAAAGGTGTCCCCTGCCCAGACGACAGAAAGGACCATCAAGAGCTGCAGCTTCTGAGAACTTTGAAAACTTCCTGCAATAGCTAGAGGGACGCCGAGGTAAAGAATGGCCATCAAATTGCCTGACGTGGACAAGAATCCCGTTTTTATCCCTCGCGTCTGGAATACGCTATGGCCCATGCAAATCAGACTGCTGACCACGAGATAGTTCAGCACCCAGTCAGGAGAATAAGTCCATACCCAAGGCAGGAGCAGGACCAGAGGGAAGGTGAACCAATAAGCCTCGACTCCATAGCGGGCCAGAAGCCGAAATAATTCGAAGAGACCCAGGCCCAGGAGCAGGTCAATGACCAGGAGAAACAGGCTGGTAGGAAGATAGAGAATGGACAGGAGGACCAGGGGAAGGAGAACGATTGCCGTGGCCACGCGCTGCATCATTGGACGCTGTGAAACGAAGCGAAGCGAATGCCTCCGTAGCGCCGCTCACGTTGCTGAAATTCAAGAACCGCCTCCAGGAGGTGGATCTCGCGAAAATCCGGCCACAGCATATCGGTGACATAGATCTCGGCATAAGCGATTTGCCACAGAAGAAAGTTGCTCACGCGCATTTCTCCACTGGTGCGGATCATAAGGTCCGGTTCCGGCAGTCCCACCGTATAGAGGCTCTTTTCGATGTTGTCTTCGCTGATCGGATAGGGTACTCCTTCCTTCAAGAGTTGATTGAAAGCATCGACCAGTTCGAGGCGACCACTATAATTAAGGGCGACGACCATTTTCGTTCCTCTGTTGCCTCGGGTTTCTTTCTCTGCAAGTCGCAGCTCTTTTTGAACCGAACGAGGCAATTCATCGATACGCCCGATGGTCAGGAAGCGGATGTCGTTTTTATGGATGGTCGAGAGTTCTTTACGAATATATTCCTTGAGAAGCTTCATAAGCATGCTGACTTCGCTGCGAGGACGCTTCCAGTTCTCGGCTGAGAAGGCGTAAAGTGTGAGCACCGAAATGGGCAGCCGCGCAGCGGTTTCGACCACCGCCCTCACGGCGTCGATTCCCGCCCGGTGACCCGCTACCCGAGGCAATTTTCGCTGTTTGGCCCATCGACCATTGCCATCCATGATCACAGCGATATGGCGGGGGAGCTTACTCGAATCGATTCGCTCAAGGAGTTTCGCTTCAGGGCTAGAAGGGTCAAAAACAGTTTCAAATTTTTTGACCAGACCATTCATAGAGTCATTTCGTACTCTACCATACTGTGATGCAGCGAAAAACCTCGATGGGAATTCGGGCTAGTATAAGACGCGCATCAAATAAAGGCCGTGAGCGGGTGCTGTAGGTCCGGCTAGGCGGCGATCTTTGGATTCCAGGATTTTACAGATGTTATCAGGCGGCCTTTTTTCCACTCCGACCTCCAGGAGAGTACCCACGATATTGCGCACCATATGATGCAAGAAACCGTCGCCCTCGATCTGATAGGTGAGGTGACATCCCTGCTCTTGGATTTGAGACAGGAACACGGTACGAACGGTGGTCTTCACACTTGTCGAAGCGGCCGCGAAGCCTCTGAAGTCGTGAGACTGACACAAGTGGTCTGCCGCTTTTTGCATGGCCGGGACATTCAAGGATCGTGTCATGTGGTGGACGTAACCATGGAGGAAAGGAGGGAGAACAGGCCCAGTATAAATGCGATATTCGTAACGTTTCTTTAAGGCGTTCTTCTGAGAGTGGAATTCCTGGGGAGCCGGATCAATACTCATGACTCGAATGTCCCAGGGTAAGATTCCATTAAGCCCCCGAAAGAGTTTCTCTGTGACCATTTCTTCAGCAAGTCTGAGGTGGGCTACCTGTTCCATGGCGTGTACGCCTGAATCGGTTCTACCCGCTCCCACCACACTGACGGTTTCGCCGGTCAACTTGTGCAGTGCGCTTTTTAACTTGCCCTGGATGGTGTGCTGATTCTTCTGGATCTGCCAGCCGGCGTATCGGGTTCCCACGTATTGGAGGACAACTTTGTATTTCATCATACTCTCATCCCACGGATGTCACGGATCTTACACCAAGATGAAATTCAAAATTCAAAATCCGAAACCTGAAACCTGCTGCGGTCTGTTGTCTGCACTCAGTCCTCAGTCCTCAGCACCCATCCTCTGTTCCGGCCGGTCTGCGGTCTGTTGTCAGCTGTCAGCTTCCCCATGTCCATGCTACAATACGACTGATCTTCGAATCATACGATCGACCCAAATTAGGGGATTTGGCAACATGTCAGGACATTCAAAATGGCATTCCATCAAGCACAAAAAGGCGAGTGCCGATGCCAAGAGGGGCAAGATCTTTACCCGACTGATTAAGGAAATTAGCGTGGCCGCTCGGCTTGGCGGAGGTGATGTTGAGGCCAATCCCCGGCTGCGATCGGCCGTGCAGACCGCCAAGGGTGCCAACATGCCCCAGGACAACATCAAGCGGGCCATCATGAAAGGCACAGGAGAGCTTCCCGGCCAGAGCTACGAGTCTTTCTCGTATGAAGGCTACGGACCGGGAGGTGTGGCGGTACTGATTGAGGTCCTGACCGACAACAAGAATCGAACTGTAGCGGAGCTTCGTCATATTTTTTCCAAACAGGGGGGGAATTTGGCCGAGACGGGCAGTGTGCAGTGGATGTTTGAGAGGAAGGGATTGATTGTCGCCAACCAGAAAGAGGTTTCAGAAGAGCGATTGCTGGAGATCGCACTGGAGGCTGGAGCCGAAGATCTCGAGATCCAGGGGGATAGCTTTGCGGTTTACACATCCATTGAGAGTTTCGAAGCGGTCAAACAAGCCTTGCAATCCGCCAGCGTCAACATGGAGTCTGCCGAACTGACCATGATTACGCAGACTGACGTGCGCCTCGAGAACAAACAGGCGGAACAGATGCTCCGGTTAATGGACGCTCTGGAAGATTATGAGGATGTGGAGAATGTGTACGCCAACTTCGATATCAATGAGACGCAGATGGAGGCGCTGGCGAGCACCTGATGGGGAACCTGACCACCTCCGGCTGACCACCTGACCGGCAAACCACAGACCGCAGACCCCGATAGTATCATGATTCCGTGGTTATTCTAGGCGTTGACCCCGGGAGTCGGATGACGGGCTATGGGGTCGTCAGCATCGAGGGGAATCATCTGTGTTGCCTGGAATACGGAGGATTTTCGGGCCTCACCAAGGGTGGATCGAACCTTTTCCCCGATCGGTTAAGGCGTATTCACACCAAGCTGCATGGTGTGCTGGAGCGCCATGCACCGGCCGTGGTTGCGGTCGAGGATGTCTTCTATGCCGCCAACGCAAAGAGCGCACTCAAATTAGGGCAGACTCGGGGAGTGGTTTTGTTGGCCGCAGGCCAGTTTGAAATTCCTCTTGCCGAGTATTCACCTTTGGAAATCAAGAAGGCGGTTGTGGGTTATGGCAGGGCGGATAAGGCACAGATTCAACTCATGGTTCGGACCTTGTTGAACCTCAAGGAAGAACCTCAGCCCCACGATGCTGCTGACGCTCTCGCCATTGCACTGTGTCATGCTTTCAATGGATCGCAGGCTCGCCACACCCAGCGACGCTGGAAGAGCCTCTAGCCGGAACTATTCATAAATTCACTACTGCAGCAGCGAAATCATCCGCAGTCAGGTCGGCGTTTTCCCCGCTTCGCGACGAAACCTATGAATCGTCCCGGCTGGCTAGCGATCATTCCGTGGAAAGGGTTGTGGGCTGGCCTTCTTCCTCACTCTGGGACTTCTTATCGGCTTGATATTGTCCCGTCCGGACTCGGGCCGGACGCAGCACTTGCTCACCCCAGTGAAAGCCACGTTGTACAACTTCGACGACGTGTTGATCCAGGTCGGGATCATCCACCGCAACCACCTCTACAGCCTCCGCCTCATGCGGATCGAAGGGCTGGTGGAGGAGATCCATGGGTTCAATACCCAGCGATTTGAGCTTATTCAGGAAGAGTTCCAGATTGAGTTGAACGCCTTCCTTGAGAGCCTCAAAACCGAGGGTCTGATGGGCCGCCTTGAGAGCCCGCTCCAAGTTATCGATCAGTTCCAGAAAATTGCTGAAAAGCTCGAGCTTTTCCTGTTCCATCCGCCGGTCCATGTCTTTGGACAGGCGGGCGCGAAAGGCTTCGTTCTCCTGATCCAGTTTTTCGATTTTCTCCCTGAGCTTTTGCTCAGCCAATTCCGTCCGCGCCTTCAGCTCTTCGACGAGACTCGGATATTTCTTGTCTGGAATAGAAGCCTTGTCTTCTGCAGATTCATCCTGGACCCAGAACCGCCGATCGTTCACTTGCATTTCCGATTCCTCTTTGTGGTCACCCATCCCTGACTATCATAAGATCTCCATCAACCACCGTCAAAGTCGGACTTGTCACAGCACTTTTCCAATCTTATATAAGAGGACGAGAAGAACGGAGAAAGATTAAGGGAAAAGGAGTTTTATGGATATCAATCGTTTAACGGAAAAAGTACAGGAAGCCCTGAGAGAGGCTCAGATTAGAGCTCTGCGACTCAGTCATCAACAGGTTGAAGTGGAGCATCTTGTACTCGCCCTCCTGGAGCAGAAACAGGGGCTCGCGACTTCCATCTGTCATCGAGCGGGAATCAACTCAGAAGATCTCAGACAGCGTTTTCAAGAGGAAGTTGAGCGATTGCCCAAAGTTTCTAGTCCCGCGGGGGCCCCAGATCAAGTGTACGCTACGGGACGTCTCAGTTTGATGCTGGATCAGGCCAAGGAGAAAGCGAAGACGCTTGGGGACGAATATGTCTCCGTGGAGCATTTACTGCTGGCTTTGACCGAGGACAAAGGTGCCGCAGGGAGCATCTTTAAAGAGTTTGGAGTGACTAAAGAGAAACTGATGCAGACCCTTCAACATATTCGAGGCAGCCATAGGGTCACCACACCCAACCCTGAAGCGACTTATGAGGCGCTGGAGCGCTATGGCCGCGATCTGACTCAACTGGCAACCCAGGGCAAACTGGATCCGGTAATCGGGCGCGATGTGGAAATCCGCCGCATTATGCAGGTCTTGTCCCGTCGTACCAAGAACAATCCCGTTCTTATTGGAGAGCCAGGGGTTGGCAAGACCGCGATTGTGGAAGGGCTGGCTCAGCGAATCGTTCGAGGTGACGTTCCGGAGGGCTTAAAGAACAAGAGGATTGTATCTCTGGACATGGGCGCTCTGATTGCAGGGGCCAAGTACCGGGGAGAGTTTGAGGAAAGACTGAAGGCCGTTCTCAAGGAAGTTCACGACTCACAGGGCGAGATCATTCTTTTCATTGACGAACTGCACACAGTGGTCGGGGCCGGTCGGGCCGAAGGGGCCCTGGATGCGGGGAACCTTCTGAAACCGATGCTGGCTCGGGGGGAATTGCACTGCATAGGCGCCACCACGCTGGACGAATATCGTAAGCATGTCGAAAAAGATGCTGCGCTGGAGCGGCGGTTTCAAGTTGTTCTGGTCCGTCAACCTTCAGTTGAGGACACCGTTTCGATCTTGCGCGGATTGAGCGAGCGATACGAAGTGCACCATGGTGTTCGCATTAAGGATTCGGCATTGGTTGCGGCAGCGGTGCTCTCTAATCGGTACATCTCAGATCGATTCTTGCCCGACAAGGCCATCGATCTGGTCGATGAGGCGGGGGCAAAGTTGCGTACCGAGATGGATTCTATGCCTTCTGAGCTGGACGAGCTGCGACGCCGGGTAATGCAGCTCGAGATCGAGCGAGAAGCCTTGAAAAAAGAAACGGACAAAGCCTCGAAGGAACGCCTGGCTAAGCTCGAGAAGGGACTTGCAGATATGAAGGTGGACGCTGATGCACTGCAGGCCCAATGGCAGACGGAAACGGAACGGTTGCAGCGCTCGAGAACGATTCGTGAGCAGATTGAGCAGACCAAGATTGAAATCGAGCAGGTCGAGCGAGAATATGATCTCAACCGGGCGGCTGAACTGAAGTATGGCAGGCTGGCAGAATTGGAGCGCCAACTGGAGGAGGAAGAAGAAGGCCTGGCAAAGGATCCTGGTGATGACCACCTTTTGAAGGAGGAAGTTGACGATGAAGACATTGCCGAAGTGGTGAGCCGTTGGACGGGCATCCCCGTCTCGAGGCTGCTTGAAGGAGAAGTACAAAAGCTGCTCCATCTGGAAGATGCTCTCCACTTGCGTGTTGTGGGCCAGGAAGATGGAACGGCTGCGGTGGCGGAGGCAGTGATTCGAGCTCGCTCGGGTCTGAAGGATCCGAACCGTCCCGTGGGGAGCTTCATTTTCTCAGGTCCGACCGGGGTCGGAAAGACAGAGCTGGCCCGTGCTCTGGCGGAGTTCCTGTTCGATGATGAGGGCGCCATGATTCGAATCGACATGTCCGAGTATCAGGAGAAGCATTCCGTGGCCCGATTGATCGGAGCTCCTCCGGGTTATGTGGGATACGAGGAGGGTGGCCAGCTTACGGAGGCGGTGCGGCGTCGACCCTATTCGGTCATTCTCCTTGACGAAATTGAGAAGGCCCACTGGGATGTCTTCAACACCCTGCTGCAGATCCTGGATGAGGGTAGACTCACCGATGGGCAAGGCAGGACCGTCGATTTCAAGAACACCATTGTGATCATGACTTCCAACATGGGGAGCCATCGCATTCTCGAATATTCGCACGCCTTTGAGGGACCGGAATACGAAGAGATGAAGAGTGCCGTATTGGAGGAATTGAGTCGTCACTTTCGACCGGAATTCCTCAACCGGGTGGATGAGATGATCGTCTTCCATGCTTTGTCCGAGGAACACCTGAAGGAGATCGTGGGAATCCAGCTCGAGAACCTGCGACATCGGCTCAAGGACCGAAATATCCAGATCGAGGTGACCCCCGAAGGGCGCGAATTCCTGGTCCGAGTCGGTTATGACCCCAACTATGGTGCTCGTCCTTTAAAGCGGAGCATCCAGAAAGAGCTGGAGAACCCGCTCAGCCGCTTGATCCTTCAGGGGACAGTCGAAGAGGGGGGCGAGGTGCTGGTTGATTATGATACTTCCAAGAACGGATTGACCTTCACTCCCAGAGAGGGGGTAGCTGAAAAGGAAGTCGAGGTCACTGTCGGAGTGTAAAAGAAATTCAAAATTCAAAACTCCAAATTCCAAACAAATTCAAAGTCTCAAATGAAGTTACCCCGCTTTGGTGGACAGTTTCTAGTTTGGGACTGCAGGTAACGTAGCATATCTCCTTTCGAACTCAGCCGGGGAATGATACCCCAGTGACGAGTGTAACCGATGGGGGTTGTAGAAGCCCTCGATAAAGTCGAAGAGGGCACTACGGGCCTGAGTCGGGGTGAGGAAGTGGTGACGCTCCAGCAACTCACACTCCAGCGAGGCAAAGAAACTCTCACACAGGGCATTGTCATAGCAGTCCCCCCCCGATCCCATGGAGGGTCGAACCCCAGCTCGGCGACAACGCTGGCCAAAGGCAATCGAGGTGTACTGAGTGCCCTGGTCCGAATGATGGATCACGCTGTGTGGACGTCTCTGCCATAAAGCCATCTCCAGGGCGGCCAGCACCAGCTGAGTCCTCAGGTGAGTCTTCATGGCCCAGCCTACCACCCGGCGGCTGAAGGCATCGAGCACCACAGCCAGATAAAGAAATCCTGAGCCCGTCCGGATGTAGGTGATGTCCGCTACCCACAGTTGATTGGGGCCCTGCACCGAGAAGTCGCGCTGAACCAGATCAGCAGCGGGCCGAACCTTTTCATTCCGGATCGTGGTCCTGTATTTCTTGCGACGGCTCACTCCTTGCAAACCCGCTTTGTGCATCAGACGAGCGATACGCTTACGACCGACGGGAATCCCGTTTGCACTCAGCTGGGCGTGAATCCGAGGAACCCCGTAGGTGCCCCGAGAGCGCTCATGAAGGGCTCGGATCCGGGCCAGCAAAAGGGCATCCTGCTGAGCCCGAACACTTGGCTCACGGCCCCGCCACCCGTAGTAGCCGCTGGTGGAGACTCCCAGTACCCGGCACAGGGTGGTAATCTTATGGCTGGCCTGATTCATCTTGACGAACCCGAAGATCCGGACTCGGTCTCCCGAGCGAACCAGGCTGCCGCCTTTTTTAAGATCTCCCGCTCTTCACGCAGGCGGCGATTCTCCCGACGCAGCCGCCCCAGCTCCTCTCGCTCCGGCGTCGTTAGCCCGTCTTTGCGCCAGCCCTCATCCCGATCGACCTGGGCAACCCAGTTGCGGATCGATTGATCAGACGGTTCGAACTCCCGGGCCAATGATCCTGGACTTCGTCCTGACCGCACCAGTTCCACCATTTGCTGGCGAAACTCAGGTGGGTACCTTCGACCATTTCTTGGCATTGTGTTCTCCTTTCTCCCTAAAGAATCAGGTGTCCACGAAAACGGGTCAACTCCAAAATTCAAAACCGGTCAGACCGTCTTGGCCTCCGTTGTGCGCTTTCTGTTTTCGAACTTTTGGGTCTTCAGATTTCAGGTTTTGGAGCTGTGAGTCGGGATTTGTTTGATGCGATAAGAGCGGTTACAGGCCTCAAAGGTAGAGTAGATGCTGAGGATCTGCAAGGTTCCGGAGCATCGCCCTAACCTCGGAGGCCTGATATGAATGAAGACTATTTTATCGCAGTGGATTTTCATTGCAAGTATCAGAAGGTAGCTTGGATGAACCGGGCTACGGGAGAGACGGGCGAAGCGGATCTGGAGCACGCGGACCTGGAGAAACTTCGCCAGTGGTATAAAGCCTTCAGTCCCGGCACAGTGGTGGGGATGGAAGCCAGCGGCTTCGGCTGGTGGTTTGAGCAGCTGATCCAGGAAGTGGGCCTGGAACTGCGGGTGGGACACCCGGGACACATTGCGCGAATGCGGTTGCGCAAACAGAAGAACGATCGGCGTGATGCCGAGCACCTGCTGGGGCTGTTAGTGCGGGAAGAGTTCCCGCAGGTGTGGCGACCGGATCCTGAGCAGCGGGAGGAGAAGACGTTGATCCGCTACCGGGTGAAGTTAATACGGGAGCGCACGCGCTGTGTAAACACGCTGCGGGCGTTGGTGTACAACTTCAACCTGCAGATCAAGTCAGGCTCCTTGTCCAAGGCGTCTCGAGAAAAGATTCGGGCGTTGTCGATGGGGGCCCGGCTGGAGCGTGAGCGAGATGAGCTGCTGGATCGGATCGAGGAGCTGGAGAAGCGCATCAGGGAACGGCAGAAGGAGATCGAAGGCTGGGCGGCTGGAGACCCGGAGTCTGTTCGGTTGATGAGCATCCCGGGAGTGGGTCCCCTCACCTCGCTGTATCGGGTGCGAACGTTAGGCCCAGTGAAGCGTTTTGCCGGCATGAGACAGGTGGTCAGCTAGGTGGGACTCGACAGTGTAGAGCACAGCTCAGACAACCCGAACAAGCGACGACGCTACGGGAAGATCAGCAAGCAGGGAGATCGGATGCTGCGCTGGCTGCTGGTGCAGTCGGCGCTCTCAGCGACCCGATACGAGCCGCGTCTGAAACGCTTTTACAGCCGCTTGCTCCATCGCCAAGGGATGCCGGTGGCCCGAGTGGCAGCGGCCCGCAAGCTGCTGGTCTGGTCCTGGGTGCTGCTGCGGGATGGAATCGATTATCCGGAGTTTCTAAGACGGGCGTCAGTACGGGACTTGCCTGCCAAATCCCATGGTCTTTCATGACCGTTGTTTGATGAGGCGGTCCCCTCCTTCGGGAGATTGAACGAGACATCTTGGTGGCTGGTCACCGGAGAGATGGTTGGGTACTGAACCCGTAATGATGTCAACTGGCGATGCAAAGAACCTTAGCGATCCTCAGAGTGCTTTTGGCTCTTCTTGAGCGGCCTGTCGGCCGCTGCCGGAGAGGTGTGTCTCTTTTTCTGCTTGACACCCTCCCCGCTCTTAGAGTTGGGATTTGGAGTTTTTAATTTTGAATTTCCTTATTCCCTAAATGCTGACTTGTCAGCATTTAGGGAATAAGGAGGACTTGTCCCAGGAAGATAAGGTGAGGGTCGTCGATCTGATTCGCGCGCTGCAGCCGCCGAAGAGAGGTGCCGAATTTGCTGGCAATCTCAATCAAAGTATCGCCTGGACGGACCTGGTACTGGAGGGGTCGCTCAGAAGCTTCAGACACGAGAAGCAACTGTCCCGGATAGATCCGGTCGGGGTTCGACAGGTTGTTGGCAAGCTGAAGCGTGGAGACCGAACTACCCACACGGTTGGCTATGACCCCGAGGGTGTCACCATTCTGCACTCGGTAACCCATCGAACCGTTATCGGCCACCAACAACGCACTGGTGGCGGAAGGAACACGTTCAAGAGCTGCCACAACCACTTCTCCCTGTCCCTGAGGAAGATGAACCTCGACTCCGGTCGGTAGAAGCCTCGTTCTTTGCCAGACCTCCGATAGGATGTGCGGATTATGCTCCCGAAGAATATCTTCGGTCAGGCCCTGGACTTGAGTGAAATGGCTGATTCGATGGGATCTCTTCAAAGAGATACTGTCGTATTGCACAGGATCGGCAAGCTCAAGGGAGCCGAAGTAGTCCGAATAGTTGCGGGCCACCAGGACTGCCGCCAAAAACTCGACGTAAAAGTTCTTGCTGGCGAAGCCGAAGCTTCGGGACTGGTACTGCTGGATAATTTCACCCATATCGGGGCCAAAACGCTTTTTGGCTCGCACCATTCCGTTTGTGCCGTGATTGAAGGCAGTCACGGCCAGGGGCCAACTCTCCAGCCTGTCATAGTTCTCTCGAAACAGGCGGGCGGCTGCTTCACTCGCCTTCAAAGGATCCCGGCGTTCATCCACAGAACGGTTGATCTTCAGAAACCGGCGTCCCGTTCCCCGGATGAATTGCCAGATACCCGACGCGCCCCGTTTGGAATAGGCGCCGTAGTCGAAAGAGGACTCAACATGGGGCAAAAGGGCGAGCTCTGTTGGGAGGTCGTACTTCTGAAAGATGGCTTCTATCCTGCTCAGATACTGCCCCGAACGGATCAAGCCTTCCCGAAACTTTTCCTTGATGCCCCTTTGGGAGCGGATGTTTCTCCCCAGCTCCCTCAGTAAAGGAGAGGAAGCAGCGTAGCCGTGAGATTCGAGCAGCTGGATGATCTTCTTGTGCCTTCGGGTCAGCTTTTCTGAATCGGTGCCGTATCGCCGGATCTCTTCAAAAAGCTGCTGCCATGCCTTCTCCCTCTTTTCCAGCTCTTCATGTTGACGTTTGTACTCAAAAGCATCGTTCCGAACTCCTCTGGCAAACCGAACCACCTCGTAGATCAAGCGAACATCATTCTGGTCATGGATGAGGACTTCCCGGTCTCCGTAGTGGGTAAAAATCGTTTTCCAAAACTCGATTTGGTCTTCAAAACCCTTGGAGGGAAATGAGCCGGAAATCTGATCGAGAGAGAAAGAATTGGCACCCAGCAGGCTTGATGAAAAGAGTAAAAAGCAGGAAAACCATTTCAGCATTACTACTTATCTTAACAAAGCCGTACGACGACGCAAAGCATTATGTTACGAAGCCGTATCGCAGGTTACAAAGACCTGGGACCAGGACACGAATCATCTGATTTCGGTCAAACGGCTGTGGATCTCCGAGCAGATCTGTTGAGGAGACTTACCTTCAACTTTCACCTGGATGTCTGCCAGTTGATAGATCATTTCGCGGCGGCGAAAAAGGGATTCCCATTGTTTCGGGCTTCTTGCCAGGGGTCGATGTTGGGAGTCCCTGCATCGTCCTCTTGCCAGTTTAAGGGGAATCTTGAGCCACACCGAGATTCCATGTTTGGAGATGTAGTCACGGTTCACTTCGCTAACAAAGGTCCCTCCTCCAAGAGCCATCACACAGGGCTCTGAAGGTTGAGTTTGCATCAACGTGTTCGATTCCAATTTCCGGAAATGTTCCTCTCCCTGAGACCCGAAGATTTCGGAAATCGTCCTCTCCTGCCTCTCTTCGATCAGGTCATCCAGATCGTAAAAAGGACGATTCATCCTACCCGCCAGGACCGGACCAATGGTCGACTTTCCGCTTCCCATGAATCCGACGATATAAATGTGTCTGTCCACTTCAGCTACTCCAGCCCGTCTACTAGGTGCTCAGAGACTGCAGTCTCTCGAAAAATTCTGGGAAGGATACGGACACACAGGCCGGGTGATCGAGTTCGACCGGCTGTGTGGCGATGAGTCCGGCCACGGCAAAGGCCATGGCAATTCGATGATCTCCGAAGGTCTGGACCCTTCCGCCTTGAATCTGTTGGCCTGGTGGAACAGAGAAACCGTCCGGGTACTCTTCAACCTGCACACCCAAATTTCTCAGATTCACAACAATAGACTTGATTCGGTCGGATTCCTTCTTGCGCAGTTCTTCACCTCCCCGGACGCGGAGACCCTGTTCCAGACGGGTGGCCAGGACCGCTAGAACAGGAATTTCGTCGATCATGTTGGGGAGCCACTTGCCACTGATCTCGGCAGGAAATCTCCTGAGCGGCTCACGGCTGAAACGAATTTTCAGATCACAAACAGGTTCAGCGTTGAACTCCCGAGGATTGGTTCTCTCAACCCTGGCTCCCGCATCTTCCAGGAGAGTGAGCAGACCGGTGCGAGAAGGATTAACTCCGACCCTTCTCAGGCAGATGTCGGCATCGGGAACGAGGAGAGCGGCCACAATGAAAAACACAGCCGCTGAAAAATCGCCGGGGATTTCCATCTGAACCGGTTTTAAAGATGCTGGCCCTGTTACGGTCGCTTCGTGATTCTCTCCCCTAAAGACCGCTTCAAAGAAAGGGAGTGCCCGCTCCGTGTGATCACGCGACGAAACTTCTTCCACCACAGTGGTCTCTCCCTGGGCCATCAGTCCGGCCAGAAGAACGCACGATTTCACTTGAGCACTGGCCATCGGCAATCGGTAATGAATTCCCCGCAGCTGTGAACCGGTAATGCGCAAGGGTGGAAATTCATCCTGGATCGCCTCGATCCTTGCCCCCATTTGGGTGAGAGGTCTGATGATTCGCTCCATGGGCCGGTGATTCAAGGAGTCATCTCCCTGGATCGTGGAAACGAATGGGGAAGCAGAAAGCAGGGCGGAAAAAAGGCGAATGGTGGTTCCACTGTTTCCGGCGTCGAGAAGCTCCTTGGGCTTCTGAAACCGCTTCCATCCTTCACTTTGGATTTCGATCTCGTTTGCGGATTGCCGAATCCCTAAGCCAAGTTTTCTGAGACAGTGAAGTGTGGATTGGCAGTCCTGGCTCTGTGAGAACTGAGAGATGCGGGTGGTCCCTTGGGCCATGGCTCCGAGAATGGCATAGCGATGCGAAATCGATTTGTCCCCGGGGAGGGGAGTCTCTCCCCGCAAAGAGGAGACGGGTTGAATGCGCATGTTTCTAACTGAAAAATCCCAGTTGTAGATCGATTTCTTTCAAGCGCTTGATCTTATCTCTGTATTCAGCTGCCTTTTCAAACTCAAAGCGCTCGGCGGCGGCCCTCATTTGGGTCTCGAGTTTCGTCATTTCCTCCCTGATCTCTTCTGCCGAAGAGTACTCCTCGATTTCTTCTGCCACGAGGGGGACCTGGTAATAGTCCAGCTGGGCCATCTGCATAAGGGTGCCATCCACGGGTTTGAAAATGGTTTGAGGGGTAATGCCATTTTGTTGGTTGTATTCTCTTTGGATTTCCTGACGCCGTCGAGTTTCTTCCATGGCCGTGGACATCGAACGGGTGACGACATCGGCGTACATGATGACCTTTCCATTAACGTTGCGGGCGGCACGGCCTGAGGTTTGAATCAGAGAGGTGCCACTGCGCAAAAATCCTTCCTTATCCGCATCCAAAATAGCAACCAGGGACACTTCGGGCAGATCCAGACCCTCCCGCAGGAGGTTGACTCCGATCAAGACATCAAATTTACCCAGCCGAAGGTCCCTCAGAATCTTCACCCGATCCAGGGTGTTGATCTCCGAGTGAAGATAGCAGACGGAGACACCCAGTTCAGTGTAGTATTCGGACAGTTCCTCAGCCATTCTTTTGGTGAGGGTGGTTACCAGGACCCGTTCCTTCAGTTCCGCTCGTTGATGAATCTCCTCCAACAAGTCGTCGATCTGACCTTTGACTGGCCGCACCTCTATAGCAGGGTCCATGAGGCCCGTGGGCCGGATAATCTGCTCGACGATTTTTCCACCGCACCGCTGCAGTTCGTACGGTCCCGGCGTGGCCGAAACGTAAACCGATTGAGGCAAACGAGACTGTACCTCGGCAAAGTTGAGAGGTCGGTTGTCCAGGGCGGAGGGCAAACGGAATCCATATTTCACCAGGTTGAGCTTTCGTGAACGGTCACCCTCGTACATTCCCCTGAGCTGGGGGACCGTGACGTGACTTTCATCAATAAAGACGAGGGCATCCGAGGGGAAGTAGTCCATGAGAGTCGGAGGCGGCTCTCCCGGAAGGCGGCCGGTCAAATGACGAGAGTAGTTTTCGATTCCCCGACAGTACCCCACCGTCTTGACGATTTCCAGATCAAACATGGTACGCTGATGAACCCGCTGTGCCTCCACCAGCAGGCCTTCCTTTTCTAACCGAGTCCGATGCTCCTCCAACTCCGTTCGGATACTCTCCACTGCAGTCTCCCACTGACTTCGAGGCATGACGTAGTGAGACTTGGGATAGATGGGAACCCGCTGATGTTCCTTGATCATCTCTCCCGTGAGGGGATCAAACTGGTAGATGGCGTCAATTTCATCTCCAAAAAGTTCGATCCGGATTCCATAGTCACCGTAAGCAGGAATGACTTCAACCACGTCGCCGCGAACTCGAAAGGTGCCTCTCCTCAGATCCAGATCGTTGCGCTCATATTGGATCTCGACCAATTTGTGCAGAATCTCCCGACGCTTGATCTGTTGGCCTTTGCTCAACATGGCGACCATCCCGTAATAGGCTTCGGGGGATCCCAAACCGTAAATGCAGCTTACGCTTGCCACGATAAGGCAGTCACGCCGTTCGAACAGCGATCGGGTTGCGGAATGACGCAGCCGATCGATTTCGTCGTTGATCAGTACCTCCTTCTCGATGTAAGTATCGCTTGAAGGGATGTAGGCTTCGGGCTGGTAGTAATCGTAGTAGCTGACGAAGTACTCGACGGCGTTGTGGCGGAAAAATTTCTTGAATTCCTGATAGAGCTGGGCGGCCAGGGTCTTGTTGTGGCTCAAGACCAAAGTGGGTCGGTTCACTTCTTCGATGACCTTGGCCATGGTGAAGGTCTTTCCTGATCCGGTTACCCCCAATAAAACTTGATCCTGTCGGCCTTCTCTGATCTTTTCCACAAGTTTGTGGACGGCTCTGCCTTGGTCTCTGCTGGGACGAAAAGGACTCACCAGCTTGAATTCAGCCGATTCGGCCCAAGCCTGTCCGTAGGAAATACCTGAGTAGGAGAGTTCCTTTGAATCCGACACAACCGGTTATTATAATTCAGAAGTCAGAGAAGAGTTTGTTCTTCTTTTGTGACAGGGGCGCTAGCTAGTTCCCATCCGGAAGACTGTAAATAGTTGGAAATAAAAGGGTAAGTACGCATTTTCGAGCTCTGATTTTGTCAGGGTCGTTTGATAAGTTATTTGGTGTAAAACAATAAAAACAAACGACTTAAAACAAAACCAGGAGCCCGAAAATGCGTAAGAACCGAGAAAATCAACTCCCTCTTTCCCCTTCCTGGCCCGATCATCGCCTGGCCCGGGAACTGGAATCGATCTCCAAGATCCTGGATCAAAATCCATCGATCTCCGATCTGGTTTTATACGATCTGTGTGACAAAGTCAGCTCCAAGAACGGAGCCCGGGGCATGACGGCCGAGCAGGTCCTACGTTGTGCTCTGATCAAACAAACCCACCAGTTCTCCTACGAAAAGCTGGCTTTTCACCTGACCGACTCGCAGAGTTTTCGCACCTTCTGCCGGCTCCCCTATAGGGTCACCCCCAGCAAATCCACCTTGCAGGAGAACATCTCGCGGATTGAAGCCTCCACTTGGCAGGCCGTCAATCGGGTGCTGGTCAGTTGGGCTGATGAGAAAGGTTTGGAGAAAGGGCGTAAGATTCGAGTGGATGCCACCGGAGTCCAAAGCAACATCCGCCATCCCCTCGATAGCCAATTGCTTTACGATTCCATTCGGGTCGTGACCCGCCTTTTAAAACGGCTCAACCAGCAGGAGTCCCTCTCTTTTGTGGATCATTGCCGAGGTGCCAAAAAACGTTGTTTGAACATCCGAAACAGTCGGGGCGAGAAGCGCAAAAAGCATTATCGGGATCTCTTGAAGATCGCTGGCAGGACCCTGGGTTACGGCACCCTGGCACTGGAGCAGGCACCGCGGTGGCAGGACCCCATCAGCCAGGTCCTGGCCGAAGCGTTGGCCCACAATCTGAATCTAATGGGGCGAGTGATCCAACAAACCCAGCGTCGGGTGATCCTGGGCCAGAAGGTCCCGGCCACCGAAAAGATCGTCTCCATCTTTGAAGAACACACCGACATTATCGAAAAAGGCTCCCGCGAGAGCCTCTTTGGCCATAAGCTTTATCTGACCGTAGGCAAATCCTCGCTGATCCTGGATGCGGTTCTGATGAACGGCAATCCGGCCGACAGCCAGCAGGTCAAGCCCTTATTGCAGCATCAATGTCGGCAATACGGTCGTTATCCCCGCCAGGCCAGTTTCGATGGGGGCTTTGCCTCTTCAGACAATCTCAAGTGGGCCAAGAATCAGGGAGTTCAGGACGTGGCCTTTGCCAAGAAATGCGGATTGAAGATCCAGGATATGGTCCGATCCAGTTGGGTCTACAAACAGCTGAGGCGATTCCGAGCCGGCATTGAAGGTTGTATCTCCACCGCCAAACGGGTCTTTGGTCTCACTCGCTGTCTCTGGAAAGGTTGGTCTCGCTTTCAGCGCTACGTGCACCTTTCGGTCGTCAGCTACAACCTGGTCGTGCTGGCACGACTCCTTGTATAACTTCTCCCTGTTTGCTCACTTCCCCACGCCATCTTGCAGGGTGAGGTGTCGCCTTAACGTGCCTTTGCGGAGCGGCAAAGAACTCCTCCCGATAGCCAAGCAAAAGAGGGTGTCTTTCAGAGTGCTGTGATAGGCTAACTTATTACTATTCAATAAAATACCGGTTTGAAAACCCCAGTTTCCGGATGGGAACTAGCTAGAATTGAACCTCAGCCTCTTTTTCTTTCGAATGTTAAACTAAAGGTTGGATTTCGGAACTCTAAGGGGAAGACTCAAAGAACCCTCGCTGAGAGGGGGTATGGGGAAGACTGTGGTGTCAAAGGAGCGCGGAGATACCAGACTTGGCTGCTTGGTGCTGGTTCTGCTTGTAGCCATTCTGGGTTACTTGTGTTATCGAATCATCCCGGTCTACCTGGAGCGGGATGGATTTCATGATGCCTTGCTCACCATCGCCGGAAGGGCCACCCTAGGTGGATGGGAAAATCGCAGGATCATCAATCAAGTGATGCAGTTGGGCGAGAACAGGGACTTCACAGTCGAACAAAGGGACATCCAAGTCCAGCATATCCGTGGCCGCCCGGAGGTGGTTCTTGTGGTGAATTATAGTAGAACCGAGGAATTTCCCGGGGGGTACGTGTATAAGTTTTACTTCCGCTCCGTGGCCCCGGGTTCCCTTGGCTTTTAGTCCGGATATGCATAAATTCTCTACTGCAGCGCCGCAATGATCCGCCTTGCCTGTGTTGCGTTCGAGAGTGCGGGGACGGCAGATTCCTGGTTCAAAGTTATACGGTTCAGGCTCGGGTTGACTTGCATCTGAAACGGAAACTCTCTAACTTCACAGACTGATGCGTATTCTGGTCACGGGTGGAGCGGGCTTTATAGGCAGTTTCTTGTGCGAATCTCTGCTCGATGAAGGACATGAGGTGATCTGTCTGGACAATCTCTTTTCTGGATTCAGGCGCAATATCCAACCTTTTTCAACCAACCCCTCTTTCGACTTTATTCGACATGACGTGGTCGAACCGATACTGCTGGAAGTGGACCAAATCTACAATCTGGCATGTCCGGCCTCTCCGGTTCACTATCAATCCAATCCGGTCAAGACCGTTAAAACCAATGTGATGGGAACCATCAACATGCTGGGTATGGCCAAGCGGGTGAAGGCTCGTATCCTGCAGGCCAGCACCTCAGAAGTGTACGGGGATCCACAGGTACACCCGCAGCCAGAAGACTACTGGGGTCATGTCAATCCCATCGGATCGCGCAGTTGCTACGATGAAGGGAAGCGGGTGGCTGAGACGCTGATGATGGACTACCATCGCCAAAACCAAATCGATATTCGAATTGCACGGATCTTCAATACCTATGGTCCTCGAATGTCTACAGACGATGGGCGTGTTGTGAGTAATCTGATCGTGCAGGCGCTTCGAGGTGAGCCGATGACCGTCTATGGAGATGGATCCCAGACTCGATCCTTTTGCTATGTCTCGGACCTGGTGCGGGGATTACGGAAGTTGATGAACCAGGAAGGCGTCCACCATCCCATCAACCTTGGAAATCCGGTGGAAGTTTCTATTCTTTCCTTCGCCGAACGGGTTCGTGAGAAGACGGGAACAGACTCCCAGATTTGCTTCGAGCCTTTGCCCTCGGATGATCCGGTGCGGCGAAAACCTGATATTGCGCAAGCGCGCAAACTGCTCGACTGGAAGCCTGAGGTGGAGCTGGAAGAAGGATTACGACTCACGGTGGATTATTTTGACGACTTGCTCCACAAGTGAGTTCTGTCAACCCGGATTATGCATAGGTTCTTGTCACGAAGCGACGAAAGCGCCGACTTGAGTGCGTTGCGCCACGCGCGGGGGCACCCGCTTGCGGGTCGGCCCCCGCAAACGTACTGTATGGTACGCTGAGGAGGCCGAGGGAGCGGAACACAGTCAGGGCGGATGGTTTCTTCGCTGCAGTAGAGAATTTATGCATGATCTGGGTTAAGATACTCTGCCAGAATTGGCCCGATCCTTTAGGCTAAAGGAGTAAGGAGCCTAAGAGGGAGTGTTGAAGTGTTGGCTACCTACATTCCGATTTTGATTTTCATCCTGGTTGCACTGTCGCTTCCGGTGGTGGGGCTGGTTGTGGGCAGATTGGTTCGTCCCTATAAGCCCCACGCCTCCAAGCTCATGCCCTACGAGTGTGGGGTGGATCCGGAGGGAGATGCGCGGGATCGATTTTCGGTTCGCTTCTACATCATCGCTATTCTGTTCGTGGTTTTCGACGTCGAAACCATTTTCTTATTCCCATGGGCCATCATTTATGATCGCCTGGCTCTCTTTGGATTTATCGAGATGCTTGTCTTCTTGGGGATTCTGATTGTGGGCTATTTTTACGTTTGGAAAAAAGGAGCCTTAGAGTGGGTATAATTGAAAATCGAATGGAGAAGAACATCGTGACGACAACGGTGGATTCGGTCTTCAACTGGGCCAGGAAGTCCTCCCTTTGGCCTATGACGTTCGGGCTGGCCTGCTGCGCCATTGAAATGATGGCCACAGGCGCTTCTCGTTTTGACATGGACCGATTCGGTGCCGGAATTTTTCGGCCTTCACCCCGCCAGTCGGATCTCATTATCATTGCAGGCACGGTGACTCTGAAGATGGCGGAGGTCATTCAGCGACTGTACGATCAAATGCCGGAACCGAAGTGGGTCATCTCCATGGGGGCCTGTTCCAGTGTAGGTGGGCCCTTTGATACCTATTCCACTCTTCAAGGCGTGGATAAGGTGATTCCCGTGGATGTTTACATTCCTGGATGTCCACCCCGGCCTGAAGCGCTGCTCTATGGTTTGATGCGACTGCAGGATAAGATCGATCAGATGACGATTGCCAAAGGGGAAGAACAGCTTCGGGTTGGAGTTAGCTAAGTGTCTCGCTCCAAAAATACGATGATGTTTGCTGATGGGTCTTGCGTGGTGAGATCAAGGAGCGAGGAGAAGGCGATGCAGGAGCATCGGCGACGACGAGCGACACAGAGGTTGCCCGCAACCCCCATCAGCCCGAAGGGTGGCGGCGGGACGACATCGATTTCTTTGTCGCTCCTCCTCCACGATGCACAGTGGCATCGCGTCGTCGTCGCTTCGCGAACTCCACGCCGTCGCGCTCGCCACAAACGTCATCGTATTTTTGGAGCGAGACGCTTAGCTAACCTAAGCGAATTGAGCGAGAATGAGCCAGTTGAATCTCCTGGTGTGAGATGAGCGAAGAGGACAAACCGAAGCAACCCCAAGAGCCAGAAAGCCAAGAGCCTCCAGCTCCAGAAGCCGAGGAGAAGGAAACCCCCGCGCCTTCAGAACCGGCCCCCGAATCGGCTGCACCCGAAGGGCCAGAAGACCAAGAGCCTCCGGCTCCAGAAGCCGAGGAGAAGGAAAGCCCCACGCCTTCAGAGCCGAGCCCCGAATCGACTGTAGCCGAGAAACCTGCCAAGCCTGTTCCCCAAGCGGCCAAGAAAAAGGGCCTCGCCTACGAAGATCTGGAAGATGATGCACTCCTGAAGAGGCTGAAGGAGAAGTTTTCCGAAGGGATTTCCTCGGGACAGTCTTTCCTCGATCAACCCACCTACACGGTTTCTGTGGACTGCCTCTACGACGTCATGGTCGAGCTCAAAGACAGTCCGGATTCGGACTTCGACTATCTTGTCGATCTGACCGCTCTCGATTACCTGGGAGACGAAAAGCGGTTCTGTATGGTCTATCACCTCTATTCCTACAAGCACGGCAAGTTGATTCGAGTGAAGGCCCGCATAGCGGAAGAGGAGGTCGTGCCCTCAGTGACTTCCATCTGGAAAACCGCCGGCTGGATGGAGCGGGAAGTCTACGACCTCTTTGGCATCGAGTTTTCCGGGCATGACAATTTGAAGCGGATTCTGCTGCCCGATGATTGGCACGGTCATCCTTTGCGCAAGGACTACGACATTAAATTGCAGGACCAGGCCTGGATTAAAAAACATCTACACATCAGAAAGACTCCCGCATGAAGACGACAGTGGAAGAATCGACCGTTCTCGATGCCAAGGTCCTGGAGCTGAACATGGGCCCTCAGCACCCCTCTACTCACGGTGTGCTCCGCGTGAGACTCAAGCTGGATGGTGAGCGGGTGGTGGATGCGGAGTGCATCATCGGTTATTTGCACAGAGGTGTGGAGAAGATCAGCGAGAATCGGTCTTATATCAAGTGTGTCCCCTACTACGACAGAACGGATTACATTGCGGCGGTTTCCAACGTCTATGGCTATCTCCTGGGCGTGGAAGCGATGATGCAGATCGAGGTGCCCAAACGCGCCCAATATATTCGCATCATGATGACGGAGTTTAGCCGCATATCAAGCCACCTGCTCTGGCTTGCCACTCATGCCATCGATATCGGGGCCATGACGGTGTTCTTGTATTGTTTCCGGGAGCGGGAGGAAATTCTCAAACTGTTCGAGGCTCTCTTCGGTGCCCGATTGACCACTCACGCCTTCCGAGTGGGCGGCCTTTGGAAGGACCTGCCCGCAGGCTTTGAAGATGCGGCGCGCACGTTCCTCGATGAGTTTCCCGACAGAGTGGACGAATATGAGCAGTTACTCACCAAGAACCGAATCTGGTTGGCTCGGACCCAGGGGATCGGAGTGATTTCCGGTGAAGAAGCCATCGAATGGGGATTGAGCGGTCCCGTGCTGCGCGGTTCCGGAGTGAGAAAGGATGTCCGCAAAGATCGTCCCTATGGAGGCTACGAAGAGTTCGATTTCGATGTCCCGGTCGGTGAGAAGGGGGACACCTATGATCGCTATCTGGTTCGCCTGGAGGAGATGCGCCAAAGCCGGCGAATCATTCAGCAGGCATTGGATCAACTGCCGGACGGACCCGTTCGAGGGAAAGCACCCAAGATTGTCAAACCGCCCGTCGGCGAGTACTACTCGGGCATTGACGGCCCTCGAGGAGAACTGGGCTACTACATTGTCAGTGACGGCTCGGCACACCCCTTTCGGGTGAGAATCCGTCCCCCGACGTTCATCAGCCTGCAGGTTTTGCGCCGCTTAGTGAAGGGGCATTTGATGGCGGATGTGATTGCCATTATCGGCACCCTGGACATTGTTTTGGGTGAGGTTGACCGATGATCGAGATCCTACTCATTTACGCCCTTATTCCGTTGATCAAGATTGCCGTGATCGTACTGATCCTTTCCGGGGCCATCGCCTACCTGACTCTGCTGGAACGCAAGCTGATCGCCCACATCCAGGTTCGCCTGGGCCCCATGAGGGTGGGATGGCACGGTCTTCTTCAGCCTATTGCCGATGGTCTAAAATTTCTTCTCAAAGAGGACATCGTGCCGGCAAAAGCCGACGCTTTTATTTTCACCATCGCACCGGCCATTTCTCTGATTCCCGCCTTCCTGGTCTTTGCAGTCGTTCCTTTTGGTCCACCCGATATGTTGCAGGGGTTGTTGCGCTGGACCCTGGGCTGGTTTCTTGATGCGGCGACTACGGAAAGGATCGCCTCAAACGCCATTGCTTCCGGGGGATATGTTACCGACATCAACATTGCTGTTCTCTTTGTCTTGTCGGTCTCTTCGGTCGGTATTCTGGGGGTCATTCTGGGAGGATGGGCTTCCAACAGCAAGTACCCCCTGCTGGGGGCACTCAGATCCTCCGCTCAGATGGTCAGCTATGAAGTGGCCCTGGGATTCGCCATCATTGGGGTCCTTTTGGTGGCAGGTTCTCTGAGCTTGGTGGAGATCGTTCAGAATCAGCAGGACGGGCACCTTTGGTATGTCTTTGTCCAGCCCCAGGCCTTTGTCCTCTTTTTTATCTGCGGGTTGGCGGAAACCAATCGCCTTCCCTTTGATCTTCCCGAGGCTGAAACCGAGCTCGTGGGGGGGTTTCACACCGAGTACAGCGGATTCCGCTTTTCACTTTTTTTCCTGGCAGAGTACGCCAATATGATTACGGTTGCCGCCATAGGAGTGGTGCTGTTTTTGGGGGGATGGCTGCGGCCCTTTCCGAGCTGGGAGTGGTTGGGGTTTCTGGATCTCATCCCTGGCGTGGTGTGGTTCCTGGGCAAAGTATTTGTGCTGCTTTATGTCTTCATCTGGTTGCGGGGAACCTTGCCTCGATTCCGCTTTGATCAGCTGATGCAATATGGCTGGAAAATCTTTTTACCGGTGGCTCTGGGCAATGTCATTGTCACTGCGGGAGTTCTTCTTGCATTCTTGTGAGATTGAAGAATGATGAACTTTTTGAGGCGCATCTTTTTCGTTGATATTTTGAAAGGTTTAGCGTTGACCTTCCGTTACACCTACCGGAAGGTTTACACGGAACAGTACCCGCTTGAAAAACCGAAGCTGGCGGAAAGGTACAAGGGGGCACCCCGTCTCAACAATGATCCCGTGACGGGAGAGACCCTTTGTATCGCCTGCGATCTTTGTGCCGAGATTTGTCCCGAAGATCTCATCGTGGTGGGTTCACAGCGCGATCCTGAAAGCCGGAAGAAAGTCCTTACCCATTACACGTTTGATACCTCGCGTTGTCTTTTTTGTGGGCTCTGTCAGGAAGTGTGTCCGACCAATGCCATCGAATTGACCCAGGACTTTGAACTTGCGGCCTATGACCGAAGAGACATGGTCTGGGATCGAAAGCGGCTGGAAAAAGGGTGGGATCGGATCGACTTCGGAAAGGATTACCACAGGTGAAGAACCGACCACCTGACCAGCTGACCACCTGACCCAAGGCATTGGGAGGTCAGGAGGTCAGGAGGTCAGGAGGTTAGGAGGTCAGGAGGTTCTATGGAAGCTGCTCTCTTCTACATATTGGCTGCCATGCTGGTGGCTTTCGCGATCCTGACGGTCATGGCGGCCAATCCGGTGCGCAGTGCCGTTTATCTGATCTCTGCACTCTTGAGCATGGCTGGGCTTTTCTTCCTCCTTGAAGCCGAGTTTGTTGGGGCGGTTCAGATTCTGGTGTATGTGGGAGGAATCATGGTGTTGTTTCTCTTTGTGATTATGCTGGTCAGTGTTCGGGAGATGGAGGGCCAAAGGAAGGTCAATCGCCAGTGGAAAACGGCTCTGGTCCTGGGTATCGTGCTCTCCTCCGAACTGGTCTTTCTTGTGGTTCGAGGAGCGGATGTCTTTCGCACCCAGACCGGCGGAGAGGATTGGATTCTGGAGGCTCAAACTCTCAATACGGAGACGGTGGGTGCCCTGCTCTATGGCACCTATCTTCTCCCCTTTGAAATCGCTTCGGTCCTGTTGTTGGTGGCTATGATCGCGGCGGTTGTTTTGACACAGAAGCAGCTTTAAATCGTTATGGTGGATACGACACACTATTTGATTCTCAGCACCATCGTTTTTTCGATTGGTGTGGTAGGAGTTCTCACCCGCCGAAATGTCATCATCATTTTGATGTCGATTGAGCTGATGCTCAATTCGGTCAACCTGAACCTGGTGGCTTTTTCCGACCGGCTTCAGGATCTCTCAGGCCAGGTGTTCGCTGTTTTCGTCATCGCTGTGGCAGCAGCGGAGGCGGCTGTGGGTCTGGGGATTGTCATTTCTCTGTTCCGTAACAAGGAAACGGTGAATGTGGACGAGATCGACCTGATGAGAGGATAACAGATGCTCAACTATCTCTGGCTCATTCCTCTATTTCCGCTCCTCGGGTTCATGATCAATGGCGGGTTCGGTCTCTGGAAGGTGGCTCGAACAGGAACCCGTCCCCCAAAGCCCTTCGTTTACTGTGTTGCCTGTGGAAGCATCCTGCTTTCTCTGCTTCTTTCGCTGAGTTGTTTTTGGGGCCTTCTGCAGCTCGACCCTCACGACCGTCTCTGGGAGGTTGAGGTCTTCAGCTGGATCCATGGGCCAGCCGTCCAAACGGTTGCCGGTGAGCTGGCCAACTTCCAGATCTCCTGGGGATTCCAGTTGGATCCGCTCTCGGCGGTCATGATCCTCGTAGTTGCGGGAGTGGGCTTTCTCATCCATGTTTACGCCATCGGCTATATGGCGGAAGAGGAGGAGGGTTTTTATCGCTTCTTTGCCTACATGAACCTCTTCATGTTCATGATGTTGACCCTGGTTCTCGCCAACAACTATCTGTTGATGTTTGTGGGGTGGGAAGGGGTTGGCCTCTGCTCGTATCTGTTGATCGGCTATTACATTCACAAAAAGAGCGCCGGCGACGCGGCCAAAAAGGCCTTTGTCGTCAATAGGATCGGAGATTTTGCCTTCGTCGTTGGCATGCTCATGATCTTTACTTATTTCGGTTCCCTCGACTTTACCGAGGTGTTTCATGGGGTGGAGGAAATGTTTCCCACGCCGGAAGCACTGTGGGGCCCTCTGTGCTGGATCGCATTGCTCCTATTCATCGGTGCCACGGGGAAGAGTGCCCAGATTCCGCTTTTCGTGTGGCTGCCCGATGCCATGGAGGGACCCACCCCGGTGAGTGCCCTCATTCATGCAGCCACTATGGTCACTGCGGGAGTCTATATGGTCGCCCGTTCCAGTGCCATTTACAGTCGTGCCCCCGACGTGCTTTTCATTGTGGCTGTGGTGGGGATTTGTACGGCCTTGCTGGCAGCCTCCATTGCCCTGTTCCAGCAGGACATCAAGAGGGTGCTCGCCTACTCAACGGTTTCTCAGCTGGGCTATATGTTCGCCGCCCTGGGAGTGGGAGCGGCGGCTGCAGGAATCTTTCATCTGATGACCCATGCTTTTTTTAAAGCACTGCTCTTTTTGGGATCGGGAAGCGTCATCGTGGCTCTGCATCATGAGCAGGATATGAGAAAAATGGGAGGATTGAGAAAACACCTCCCCAGAACCTGGTGGACTATGGGGGTTGCCACTCTGGCTATCGCAGGTGTCCCTGGCCTGGCAGGTTTCTTTTCCAAAGATGAGATCCTATGGCGGTCTTTCAGCAACCCGGAGGGTCACCTGCTCATCTGGGTCGTGGGAGTGCTGGTGGCGGGGATGACCGCCTTTTATATGATGCGAATGATGTTTCTCACCTTTCACGGGGAGGAGAGGCTCTCGCCCGAGGTGGCAAGTCACGTCCATGAGTCTCCCAGCGTGATGACCATCCCCCTGGTCATTCTGGCCGTGGGGTCTGTTTTTGTTGGATACCTGGGTTTACCCGCCTGGTTGGGACCCAATGTGTTCGAGCATTTTCTGGAGCCTGCCTTCGAGACCAGTTATCATGGGGCAGGCGAATCAGCCCACGCTGCACACTCCACCGAGATTCTCTTGACCCTGGTTTCCGTTGCTTTGGCCGGAGCTGGAATCTATCTGGCCTACCACTTCTTTTTGAAGCGTAAAGAACAAGCGGACCAACTGCGCCAAAGATTCAGCGGCCTTCACCAGGTGATTCAGGACAAGTATTACGTGGACGAGGCCTACGATTTTTTGTTTGTCAATCGGGCCAAGGGTCTGGGGAGGTTCCTTTCAGCCTTCGACAACAACGTGGTGGACGGGGCCGTCAACGGCAGCGCCACCATCACCCAGATCTCAGCCTGGTTGTCGGGCCAGGCGGACATCCACATCGTGGATCGAATCGTCAATCTCGTAGCCGAAATCTTTGAGTTCTTCAGTACCGTGCTGCGGAAGATTCAAACGGGGCTGGTGCAGCGTTATGCTCTCTTCTTTGTGATCGGGATTATCCTGGTGATCAGCCTTTACCTCTACATGGGAGTCTAGCCGATGAGTTTTTTAATGGAGAACATCCTCACGATCGTTTGTTTTTTTCCTCTCGTTGGGGTGGTGCTTATTATCTTTTGGCCGAGAGGAGAGGGACAGGACGATGCGGTGAAGTGGATTGCTAATATCGTAGCCTTCATCGGCTTTCTCATCTCTTTGCCGCTCATCACCCGGTTTAACGATTCTCAATACATTGAAGCCGATACCGGCATGAGATTCGTGATCCGGGCCAACTGGATTGATGCCATTGGTGCCCAATATTCCTTTGGTATTGATGGGATCAGCATGCTGCTGATCCTGCTGACGACACTTCTGGGATTTATTTCTATCCTCTCCTCCTGGTCAGCGATCACGGAGCGGGTCAGGGAATACTATTGCTATTTCTTGCTGCTTCAAGTGGGGATGTTAGGGGTATTCATGGCTCTGGATTTCTTCCTGTTTTATGTCTTCTGGGAAGTCATGCTGGTGCCCATGTATTTCATTATTGGGGTGTGGGGAGGACCTCGGAAGCTGTATGCGGCCATAAAATTCTTCCTTTACACGTTGGCCGGCTCGGTTCTTTTGCTTTTGGGTATCCTGGCCCTCTACTTCTATCAGCACAGCGTGACGGGAGTTTGGTCTTTCGACATTCTGGCCATGCAGCAACTGGGCATTCCTGCCGATCTGCAATGGTGGATATTCCTGGCCCTTTTCATCGGTTTTGCCATTAAAGTCCCCATGTTCCCCTTCCATACCTGGTTGCCTGATGCTCACGTGGAAGCTCCTACCGCCGGGTCCGTTATTCTGGCCGCCATACTCCTGAAGATGGGGACCTACGGGTTCGTACGCCTGAGCTTGCCGATCCTTCCCCAGGCCAGCATGGAATTCTTAAAGCCTTTGCTGGTCATCTGTGTGATCGGCATCATCTACGGTGCCCTGGTGGCCATGATGCAGCTGGATATGAAGAAGCTGGTGGCTTACTCTTCAGTGAGTCATCTGGGCTTTTGTATGTTGGGTGTTTTCATTGCCACTCCGGTGGCTCTGGAGGGCGGAATTCTGCAGATGATTAACCACGGAATTTCCACGGGAGCTCTCTTTTTGCTGGTCGGCGTCATCTATGAGAGGCGCCACACCCGGATGATCGCCGATTTTGGGGGTCTCTCCCAGAACATGCCGGTTTTCGCCGTTGTTTTTCTGATCATGACCCTCTCTTCCATCGGGATGCCTACGCTCAACGGATTCATCGGGGAGTATATGGTTCTGCAAGGGGTGTTTTCAGATCCGGGATACAGGCTCTGGGCCGTTTTTGGAGCCTTGGGCATCGTTCTGGGAGCGGCTTACATGTTGTGGCTTTACCAGCGTTTGATGTTCGGTCCCCTGGACAATCCGGAAAACCAGAGCCTTTCTGATTTGAATGGGCGGGAGATGGCGACCTTCGTGCCCTTGATCGTTCTGGCCTTCTGGATCGGTCTTTACCCGAATACGTTCTTGGATTATCTCCATGAGCCAGTCAATCAGATCGTCGAAAGAGTACGCCCGGGCGAGTTCAGTCCTCTTCCAGCGCAGGTGGCGGTGAGGGAGTAATCGATGCCTGAAGTCCCAGAAAATCTTCTCGAGTTTTTCCTGCAGAACGCCGCGGCCATAGGCCCTCCGCTCCATTTGATCATCTGGGGAATGGGGATTCTGTTCTGGGACTTTCTGATCCCCCCTCGCGATGGGAGTCGTGGCCTCCTCTATGCTTTCGGGGCTCTTGGCGGGCTGACCATGGCCTCCCTTCAGCTTTACCGGCTTTGGGGGGTGAACTCAGGTCCCGCCTTTTACAACATGGTCACGCTGGATTCCTTTGCCCTCTACTTCGATTTGCTGTTTTTGGTGGCCGCTTTTCTGGTCGTGATGATGTCTTATAAGTACCTGGACATTGAAGAAGAACAACACACGGAGTATTACGCGCTCGTTCTTTTCGCCACCGCCGGGATGATGTTCATGGCAGGAGCCATTGATCTGGTCAGTCTTTTTGTCGGGCTGGAGCTGATGTCCATTTCCACTTATGTCCTGGTCGGCTTTCTGAGAAGCCGAAAGCGATCCAATGAAGCATCACTCAAGTATTTCCTGCTGGGAGCCTTTTCCACTGGAATTATTCTCTATGGAATGTCACTGCTTTACGGGCTAGGTGGCAGCACAAACCTGCGTGAAATTGCCGGGCAGATCACCCAGTTGGAAAACGACACTCTCCTGACGCTTTCCCTCCTGATGATCATGGCGGGCTTATGCTTTAAGATCGCCGCGGTGCCCTTTCACATGTGGGTTCCCGATGCCTATGAGGGAGCACCGACTTCCATCACGGCCTTCATGTCGGTGGCGGTTAAAGCGGCGGCTTTTGCCATCTTTTTTCGAATCTTTTTCGTCGCCTTTGAAGGTTTGTGGGAACTCTATGTTTTTCCTTTGGCACTCATTTCAATGGTGACCATTACACTGGGAAATGTGGCTGCTCTCACCCAGGAGAATGTCAAGAGACTGTTGGCCTACTCCAGTATTTCTCATGCCGGTTTCGTCCTCATGGGAGTAGCAGCGGGCACTGAACGCGGAATTACTGCCTCGGCGATTTATCTGCTGGCCTATACCTTTATGAATTTGGGTATTTGGGCAGGGGTGATCCTGCTGCGGCGCAAGGATGTCCCTGGGGAGAAGGTGGAGGATTTCGATGGCCTCTGCTTCAGGAATCCAGTACTGGCGGTCCTGATGTTGGTTTTCTTCCTGTCTCTGGCAGGCATTCCTCCTTTGGCGGGATTTATCGCCAAGTATTACGTTTTCACTGCTGTGCTGGAGGTCGCCTTTACTCAGGGCGAACCGTACTCCTCCTTGATGGTCTGGCTGGCAGTGGTGGGTGCCCTGAATGTGGTGGTCTCTCTCTACTACTACTTCCGGATCGTGGTGGCCATGTTCATGAAGACGGAGTACTTGCCCGTTCCACTGAGCTTTTCGAAGGGCTTGGTAGTGGTTCTGGTGGTTACGGGAGTTTTCACCGTTCTGATAGGGGTCTATCCCGAGCCCTTTATCCAGCTCGCCCAATTCGTCAACCTACCGTTGATCTAGGAGAGTTTGGGGACTGTCCCCAAACTCTCCTATGGAGTTGACCCGTTTTCGTGGACACCTGATTCTTTAGGGAGAAAGGAGAACACAATGCCAAGAAATGGTCGAAGGTACCCACCTGAGTTTCGCCAGCAAATGGTGGAACTGGTGCGGTCAGGACGAAGTCCAGGATCATTGGCCCGGGAGTTCGAACCGTCTGATCAATCGATCCGCAACTGGGTTGCCCAGGTCGATCGGGATGAGGGCTGGCGCAAAGACGGGCTAACCTAACTTCCGCGGTCCGCTGAACGATTTTCACCTACTTTGCCTGGTCGACGTTGGCAAGTCCTTTATTTTCAACGAGCGCCTTGATAGATTGGCAAAATAGTGACTAACGTGACTAAGTACAGTCCTGTTTGAGTCAGGTGGGTATGATATATATAGTGATTAATGTACATCCGAAAAACCAGTCGCATCTACAAGGGCAAGGAGTACACGAACTACCTGCTGGTGAAGTCGGTTCAGACTCCCCAGGGACCCCGCCAAAGAACGATTTGCTCTCTGGGCAATCTCGCCCCGGCACCCCCAGAAGAATGGCTGACCCTGGCCCACAAGCTGGAGTCGGCTTTGCGCGGCCAGCTTTCGCTGGAAGCTCCCGATGAAAAAACCCAAACTCTGCTGCAAAGGGCTCGGCGGGGCCGGCGCCGGCGAGAGCCCGAGCCTGGGGCAGAACTGGTCACCGTCGATGTGGAGCGGATTGAATTGGACGAGGCACGGGAAGCCGGGCCCGTGCACGTTGGACATCAGATGTGGCGGCGCTTGGGGGTGGACGAGATTCTCAGGCGTGCGGGCTTGTCGCAACGTGGGTGTCTGTTGAGCGAAGCGATGACGCTTAACCGGCTGATCTGTCCGCTTTCGGAACGGGCCATGCCCGACTGGATCCGCCGCACGGCGATGGGGGACATTCTGGGAGAGGACTTCTCGACGCTGCAGGAGGATGCGCTGTATCGGAACCTGGATCGGCTGCATCCAAATCGGGAGCCGATCGAGCGGGAGCTGGCGGAGCGGGAGAGAAGGCTTTTCAACCTGGAAGAGACGGTCTATCTCTACGACCTGACGTCGACCTACTTTGAGGGTCAGGCGGAAGCCAACCCCCAGGCCAAGCGGGGCTACTCGCGCGATAAACGTCCGGACTGCAAGCAGGTGGTGGTCGGGCTGGTGCTCGATGAGGAGGGTTTTCCCAAGGCCCACGACGTGTTTGACGGAAACGTGCAGGACCGCGCCACCGTTGATCAGATGTTGGATAGGTTAGAGAAACGAACGGGCCACAAAGTAGGCTCGACGGTGGTGGTGGATCGCGGCATGGCTTATGAGGAGAACCTCGAGCAGATCCGGCAGCGTCAGTATCACTACATTGTGGCGGGACGACAGTCGGAGCGAAATGAGTGGATAGAGGAGCTGGAGAAGGAAGACGACTGGGAAGAGATCATTCGGATCCCTTCCCCCCGGAATCCGTTTCAGAAGAAGAGCCGGGTCGAGATCAAACGGCGCAAGAAAGGCGATGAGGTCTACATTCTTTGTCGCAGCGAAGGTCGTGAACAGAAGGACCGAGCGATCCGGGAGAAGCAGCAACAGAGGCTGATCCGCGACTTAGAGAAGCTCCAGGCCCGGGTGCAACGGGGGCACCTGAAGAAGACGGAGAAGATTCACCAGGCCATCGGTCGTCTCAAGGAACGCTATCCCCGTGTGGCCCGCTACTTCGGAATCGAATACGACGCACAGAAGCGGAACCTGGTTTGGCAAGAGAAGGCAGAGAAGAAAGCGATCGCGGAGAAGCTCGACGGCAGCTACGTGCTGAAGACGGATCGGCAGGATCTGACCGCCGATGAGATCTGGCGCACCTACCTTCTGCTGACGCGTGTGGAACAGGCCTTCCGGGATATGAAGACCCCGCTGATGGAGCGTCCCATTTTCCACCAACTGAAGCACCGTACCCAGGCCCACATCTTTCTCTGCGTGCTGGCCTACCACCTGCTGGTCTCCATCGAAAAGTACTTCCTGGATGAGGGAATCCACACCTCCTGGTCGACCATCCGTCAGCAGCTCAGCACCCACCAAGTTGTGACGGTGGTCCTGCCCACAGCGAAGGGCCCCCTTCTCCGCATCCGGAAGGGAACCACGCCGGATGGCCAGCAGCGAAACATCTACAACGTCCTCAGGGTTCCTTCGCAAGTCATGAAACCGGTTAAGACCTGGCACGCGGCGGCCCATTTGTAGTGACTGAAAAAATCATAACCCCTTACCAACAAAGGATTGTGCTCAGCGGACCGCGGAACTTGGGCTAACGACGCCGGAGCGAGAGGAGCTGGGGCGGCTGCGTCGGGAGAATCGCCGCCTGCGTGAAGAGCGGGAGATCTTAAAAAAGGGAATTATATACTTAGCTTTGAAAACAAGTAGGGAGAGATTATGGATAACAAATCAAAAGATATGAAATCGGATCTGCTGCTACTGCTGCGCGAGGATGGAGAGGTTCAGGAGGTGGTAGCCAATGTGCTCAGACGTGGCCCAATTGACGGACACACTCTTGGGCTAACTTCGAGGCAGCAGTCAGAAGTTGATCGCGCAATTGATCGGCGCCTAAGTTCTTATCGACCGAAGCCTGGAACTGAAATATAGCGGTTTGAGTTCCTTCTCTGGACATACCGGTCTCGTCGCGTACATCAAACTCTAGGGTGACTTTGATTTCGTCAGGTGGCTCTTTACGGCCCGCTTTCTTGAGGGTCCTGTGAACCTCGACTCTTTTGTCTTTTAGCTCTGTCATTTCAGTTTGTTCCTTTTGACATAGCGCTCGTATTGCAGCCAAACATCATATCCAGCCTCCACGGCTGCATCGCAAGCATTGCGGGTTTTCAGGTAGTCGCTGACTTCCTTCCAAGTCGAGGCGTCGGGGAAACTGGCGCTGTCGTCGCGACAGTCCCCCGTGAAGTCGCCAGCAGGTGTGTCTGTAATGCGTCGCTTTTGCAACACGTATTCTCGGAATCTCATTTTCTTTGCCTTTCTATTTTAGAACTTCGGGTAGGGAGCGGAGGGTATTCGGCACATCTTAACGTTACGAAATAGACCCTTTGCCATTGTTAGGTAGGGGGTTCCTGCGTGTTTTCCATTTTCCGTAAGTCCTGCGTTTATGGTATGATGTGGCATGTCTCCTAATTTTGTTCTTGTTGACCCTGAGTTAAAGCGGTTATCCTCCTTATCATTTGGTAAACGTCTTGCTTCTCTGCTTCGTTCATTGGCTCACCGAGTGGACCCGACAGTAGAGAGTGAGACTGTTCGCGTAGTTCCATTATCCAGTCTTGCTGATCTCTCTGACGAGGAGTTTTCTCGTTGGTGGCGATCAGACGGTATACCGCCAAAAGGAACAGATTGAAGCTCCGCTTGTAAACGCCGATCGTAACTCGGTCTTTGTCGTCTGTTATTTCTTTCATTCCTTCCTCCTATGTGATTTTGCAAGTCCGTGGGCGGAGGGATGTATAGGCCCCTTACACTTCCGTCAGATAGCGTAGCAGGCCCTTTATAACATGTCTATTTTATAACAGGCTATAAATCCGCTATACTAAAGGCTGCAAAGACCTCACGAGGGGACCCGTACGCTGGGCCGCCCGCTGAACAGCCCAAGGTACTAGGCGGGGACGTATGAACAGAGCACTCGCGGTAGCATTAATTCTATTCGGCTTCACTTCGGTAGCGGCCAGTCAGGACATTGATGAGGACATTATAGAAGCTATGGTGCTCCTGGCGGAACAACTGGAAGCTCACGAGAAAGCCATCATGCAGTTGACAATCGCCGTCATGCGGCTGGAAGCACAAGTAGACTTAAATCGGGATATTAGCCTTATAATCCTGGGTGCGTTACACAGTCCCGCCGCCGTGATGAAAGCTGTTGATGAGGTGGCCGAAACGGAAGCCTACAAGTCAATCCGGGAGACATACGACCGGAGATTGAAAGAAAGCGAAGAGCTCATAGAGTAGCCCGGTGTGTTAGATGGGCAGCAAGGAGGAGACGACATGGGTAAGAACAACTCGAAGGACGGTGGTGTTGACCTTCTGGCCAAGGCCATGAAGCGGGTGTTCAAGGAGGCCGTGGAGGAGGGGGTGGTTCCGCTTCGGAAAGACGTGGGCACTCTGCGCGATGATGTGGGTACTCTGCGGAAGGATATGGAGCGCGGGTTGAAGACCACGGACAAGAACGTCCAGAAGCAGCTCGCCCAGCACCGCAAGAACGTGGCTTCTGACTTCAAGAAGGCGCTCGGGAAGGGCTAAGCATCATGGAGGGACGGGATCATGCCTACTCTATCACTGAGGTCTAAGTTGATCAAAGGTCATCGCAGCGATGTTGAGGGCAAGCCGGTTCAATACCAAGTCCTTGGAATGCCTCCAGGGGAGCAAGCGGAAATCGCGAGGCACATCCACCCGGACCAAAGCAAGTGGAGCATCTTTAGAAAGGTCGGGGACGAGCAGGGTGAATGGAAGGGTGCCTATGAAACGGCAGAGGACGCCTTGGTGGCGCTTGAATCGGAAATTTCCAGGCGTTAGGACCGCGCCGTGGAGTCCAGGCCGTTGTCCGAGATCAGATCCCGGTACATGAGACGATTCCCGATCAGCCCGGCAATCACCGACCGCATCTGGTTTATAGTGTCCAGGGGACGCCGGTTGTGCTTCCCCGAAAACTCCTGGACGTAGCGGTCCAGGTGCTTGGGACTGAGCTTGTGAAAGGTTCCCTTATGGGCACGCTTCAGGGTGGCCCAGAAGCTCTCGATGCCGTTGACGTGCGCCATCTCCTTGACGTACTCCCCGGCTGAGTGCTTGACGGCCCGGTGCTGGGGCAGTCCCTCGTAGGCGGTGGCCTCGTCGGTGTAGACCTTGGCCTTGGGGCTGGTGTTCTCCACAACGAATTTCTGGAGGGTTTCGGCGTCGGTTTGCCGGACCACCTTGGCCCGGACCTGGTTGGTGGTTCGGTCCTTGATTCCGACCACGGCGGTCTTGCCCGTAACGCCTCGGCCCGTCAGGGATTCCCGCTTGGCCTTGGGCATGTTGCGACGGATTCCCCCGAAGTAAGACTCGTCTACTTCGACCGGTCCGGCGAAGGGCTCCAGGCCGCTGGCGTCCCAAGCCTCTCTCAGACGGTGGAGCATGAACCAGGCCGTCTTCTGGGTGATCTTCAGATCCCTGGAGAGCTTCATGCTGGAGACGCTCTTGAGGTTGGTGACGTAGATATAGACAGCGAAGGCCCACTTGCGGAGGGGGAGCCGGGAGCTTTCCAGGGCCGTGCCAGTCCGGACCGAGAAGTACTTCCGGCAGTCTCGGCACCAGTAGGGCATAGGTCGATGGTTCTTGACCTCACGGGTGTTGATGCTCCCGCACCGTCCACAGCAGCGGCCGTTGGGCCAGTAGGTTTCTTCGAACCATTTAACGGCGGATTGTTCGTCAGGGAAAAGCTCACCTAGTTCCAGCATAGAGATGGCTTGGCGTTGATATTGTCTAGGGGGTTTAGTTTTCTTTTTCATGATGTAAAGGTTTTGACTATGGCTAATGAATTTTCGGATCGTCCTCACCCTGAGACTTCTGAAGCTCAGAAAAAAGGGAGGCAAACTCCTGGTCCCTCTCATAAAGAACTTCCACGTAATCTGCAACTGCGTTCAATTCTGCGACGCCTACCTCCTGAAGAATGGAGTAGGTTGGTGGATGACCGAGAAGACGGGGTAAGATGCGAAGAAGTGATAAGAAACTATGCATTGGGGATTGAGAAGGATTTTTTCCGCGAAGTGACCCTAGATATGCTACGAGAATTCGTAATGATATCTGAAGGGTCTTATTAGAAATTCCGTCAGGAAGTTCAGGGTCTTTCCTAGGTGCTTTTTTAATTTGTTTTTGTCTCACTTTCATGTCCTCATTATAGCAGATAGGGGGGACGTTTTTTAATAATTAAGTATATAATTCCCTTAAAAAAGGCGGCAGCCTGGTTCGCTCGGGAGACCGAGTCCGGATCTTCGGGTTCGTCAAGATGAATCAGGCCAGCCATAAGATTACCACCCTGTGCCGGGTACTGGGAGTCTCCACCAGCGGCTACTACGGGTGGCGGGGCCGTGAGCCAAGTGTTCGGGCTCAGCAGGATGCCCTTTTGCTGGCCCGGATCCGAGCCCTTCATGAGCGCTCTCGGGGCACCTACGGGGTTCCTCGGATTCACGCCCAGCTGAGTGCAAACGGGATTCCCGTCGGTCGTAAGCGTATCGCTCGTCTGATGCACAAAGCGGGTTTGCAAGGAGTGAGCCGTCGCAAGAAATACAGGACCACGATCCGGAATGAAAAGGTTCGGCCCGCTGCTGATCTGGTTCAGCGCGACTTCTCGGTGCAGGGCCCCAATCAACTGTGGGTAGCGGACATCACCTACATCCGGACGGGCTCAGGATTTCTTTATCTGGCTGTGGTGCTCGATGCCTTCAGCCGCCGGGTGGTAGGCTGGGCCATGAAGACTCACCTGAGGACTCAGCTGGTGCTGGCCGCCCTGGAGATGGCTTTATGGCAGAGACGTCCACACAGCGTGATCCATCATTCGGACCAGGGCACTCAGTACACCTCGATTGCCTTTGGCCAGCGTTGTCGCCGAGCTGGGGTTCGACCCTCCATGGGATCGGGGGGGGGACTGCTATGACAATGCCCTGTGTGAGAGTTTCTTTGCCTCGCTGGAGTGTGAGTTGCTGGAGCGTCACCACTTCCTCACCCCGACTCAGGCCCGTAGTGCCCTCTTCGACTTTATCGAGGGCTTTTACAACCCCCATCGGTTACACTCGTCACTGGGGTATCATTCCCCGGCTGAGTTCGAAAGGAGATATGCTACGTTACCTGCAGTCCCAAACTAGAAACTGTCCACCAAAGCGGGGTAACTTCATAACTTCACTAGATCAACGGAAATCCCAAATTCAAAATCCCAAATTCAAAATCCCATCTCTAAGAGCGGGGAGGGTGTCAAGTAGAAAAAGAGACACACCTCTCCGGCAGCGGCCGACAGGCCGCTCAAGAAGAGCCAAAAGCACTCTGAGGATCGCTAAGGTTCTTTGCATCGCCAGTTGACATCATTACGGGTTCAGTACCCAACCATCTCTCCGGTGACCAGCCACCAAGATGTCTCGTTCAATCTCCCGAAGGAGGGGACCGCCTCATCAAACAACGGTCATGAAAGACCATGGGATTTGGCAGGCAAGTCCCGTACTGACGCCCGTCTTAGAAACTCCGGATAATCGATTCCATCCCGCAGCAGCACCCAGGACCAGACCAGCAGCTTGCGGGCCGCTGCCACTCGGGCCACCGGCATCCCTTGGCGATGGAGCAAGCGGCTGTAAAAGCGTTTCAGACGCGGCTCGTATCGGGTCGCTGAGAGCGCCGACTGCACCAGCAGCCAGCGCAGCATCCGATCTCCCTGCTTGCTGATCTTCCCGTAGCGTCGTCGCTTGTTCGGGTTGTCCGAGCTGTGCTCTACACTGTCGAGTCCCACCTAGCTGACCACCTGTCTCATGCCGGCAAAACGCTTCACTGGGCCTAACGTTCGCACCCGATACAGCGAGGTGAGGGGACCCACTCCCGGGATGCTCATCAACCGAACAGACTCCGGGTCTCCAGCCGCCCAGCCTTCGATCTCCTTCTGCCGTTCCCTGATGCGCTCCTCCAGCTCCTCGATCCGATCCAGCAGCTCATCTCGCTCACGCTCCAGCCGGGCCCCCATCGACAACGCCCGAATCTTCTCTCGAGACGCCTTGGACAAGGAGCCTGACTTGATCTGTAGGTTGAAGTTGTACACCAACGCCCGCAGCGTGTTTACACAGCGCGTGCGCTCCCGTGCCAACTTCACCCGGTAGCGGATCAACGTCTTCTCCTCCCGCTGCTCAGGATCCGGTCGCCACACCTGCGGGAACTCTTCCCGCACTAACAGCCCCAGCAGGTGCTCGGCATCACGCCGGTCGTTCTTCTGTTTGCGCAACCGCATTCGCGCAATGTGTCCCGGGTGTCCCACCCGCAGTTCCAGGCCCACTTCCTGGATCAGCTGCTCAAACCACCAGCCGAAGCCGCTGGCTTCCATCCCCACCACTGTGCCGGGACAGAAGACTTTATACCACTGGCGAAGTTTCTCCAGGTCCGCGTGCTCCAGATCCGCTTCGCCCGTCTCTCCCGTAGCCCGGTTCATCCAGGCTACCTTCTGATACTTGCAATGAAAATCCACTGCGATAAAATAGTCTTCATTCATATCAGGCCTCCGAGGTTAGGGCGATGTTCCGGAACCTTGCGGTCCTCAGCTTCTACTCTACCTTTGAAGCCTGTAACCGCTCTTATCGCATCAAACAAATTCAAAATTCGAAACCAGAACCTGTTTCCTGTCTCCTGCTACTGGTCAGGGGGGCAGGTGGTCAGGAGGTCAGGTGGTCCGGGGTTTTCCCCCCTCATTGCTCTAGCCCATCTTCTCTGCTATGATCCATTTTTTTTTGAGCTGGGGGGCATCATGTCCGGTCAGCGTGATCATTTTCTGGCAAAATCTCTTGAGTCCTTGCAGGGAAATATCCGCAGATCAGGACCGGCCGCAACCGCCAGCTATACGTTAGTGGGAGCCATTCTGCTGCTGGGTGGTATCGGTTATCTGCTGGACCAGTGGCTCACGACCTCGCCCTGGTTCTTGTTGGGTGGTTTATTATTGGGCATGGTCGTAGGATTTTACGAGATAGCTAAGGCGGTCTGGAAACGGTGAAAATCCAGAGATACATCATTGCCTCGTGTATTGGCTCCTGGGCGCTGATTTCCTTGATGTTTCCCTCAGTGGCGGTGGAGATTCTCCTGGGAATGTTGAGTCCGTTGCTGCTGGCCATAGGAACTCTCATACTGGTGGACAGAACCTATCGGAAAGCCCCCCAAAAACTGACCTCGCTTATGACCCAAGCTTTTATGGGTAAGATGTTGTTTTGTGGGGTGTACGTCAGCGTTATTGTGGGTTTTTACTCGTTTCAGGTCGTGCCCTTTGCGGTCGGCTTCACCGTCTATTTCATAGGACTCCATTTAACCGAAGCGCTATACTTTCAAGTCCTGTTTCGAGCAGAGCCCAAGGGGTAGAAGAGAGATGATGATACAGGATGGAGAGACCGAATCCGTAGGCTTCAATGCCGGGGAGGTGATCATTGAGCACGTGTCGAACAGCCCCATTGATCATCCCATTATTGAATTGCCAACGGTTTTGGGCATCAACTTCTCGGTAACCAAGCATGTCCTGATGCTTTGGATTGTGGCGCTCCTCCTCTTTGTTCTCATTACCTGGTCTACCCGGAGATATTTGAAGCAGGACCGTCCGGTTCCCACCGGATTCATGAATGCCCTGGAGGCAGTGGTTCAGTTTATTCGAGACTCGATCGTTCTCCCCAATGTGGGAAAGAAATTCGTGAACACCTGGACGCCCCTGGTTTTGACCTTCTTCTTTTTCATCGTGACTGCAAACGCCTTTGGGTTGATTCCAATGTTTGAGGTGCTCGGTGCGCTGGATCGCTTTGTTCTTCACACCGACCACGAGTCGATCATCAATAAGGTGCTTCACGGTGGGGCTACAGCCACGGGAAATTACAATGTGACTGCGGCTCTGGCCACCATCACCTTCCTTTCCATCCTTGTGGCTGGAGCGAAAGCCCACGGGTTTATCAAGCACTGGAAGAACCTGGTGCCTTCCGGGCTAGCGTGGCCTGTGTATATTCTCTTGATTCCCATCGAACTCATGGGGATGCTGGTCAAGCCCTTCGCTCTGACCATGCGGCTGGCGGCCAACATGACGGGGGGACACATTGCTATCCTGGCGATCCTCTCCTTTGTGTTCATTTTCAGTGAAATGTTTCAGAGTGTTTTAGCGGGTGTGGGTGTGGGTCTGGTGGTGTCTCTTCCACTGGTAGTAGGCATCTCGGCATTAGAAATCATCATTGTGCTGGTACAGGCGTATGTTTTTACCCTGCTGACAGCCGTGTTTATTGGCATGGCGATAAATGTTCATCACTAATCGTGTGAAACGGAGGTACCTTTCATGGAAAACCTGCATTACTTTGGTGCGGCACTGGGTCTAGGGTTGATTGTCATTGGAGCTGGATTGGGAATTGGTAGATTTACTGCTGCTGCGGCTGAAAGCATTGCTCGCCAGCCAGCGGCGGCTGAAAAGATCACCGGTGCTGTCAATTTGCCTCTTTTCCTGCTTGAAGGGGTGGCGATTCTGGCCGAGGTGTTCGTGCTCCTGGTTGTATTGATGAAATAATCGTTGTGAACGGAGTGTTCTATGGATAACCCTTTAGTCCAGCCAGATCCAGGATTGTTTCTCTGGACGATTCTCACTTTCATGGTCCTTTTGGGGTTGTTGGCCAAGTTTGCCTGGAAGCCGCTTCTAGCGTTGTTGGATAGACGTGAGGAAATGATCCGGCAGTCTTTAGATGATGCGGAGGAGGCAAAACAGGAGCTGCAGCGACTTCAGCAGGAATCGAAAGAGATCCTTTCCAAGGCCAGAGTGGAGGCTCAGTCCATTCTGGCCCAAAGCCGTTCCGAAGCGGACAAGCTGAAGGGAGAGCTCAGACAAAAAGCGAAGGCTGAGGCAGATTCGATTCTTCGTGATGCCGAGAAGCAGATCCAGGTGGAGACGGAAAAAGCCATTGCTGTCCTTAAGAATGAGGTTGTCGACCTGTCCCTGATGGTGGCATCCAAGTTGATCAAAAAGAATCTCTCGAAAGAGGATAATCAGTCCTTGATAGAGGAGTCGCTGAAGCAGGTCGAGTCCTCTGCATAATGCGGGCTAGGGCCTGATTTGCGGTTTTGCCCTTCTCCAACGCACTCATAGCTGCTAAGATTGCATAGTCCTCATTTCACCTAGGAGAAGGGAACGACCACATGCCTCGTCTGAAGTTTGTCATAGTGGGAACTCTTATTTTGGGAGCCATCTCCTATTTGATGTTTAGTGGAATCAACGATTCCATGGTCTACTATTACACGGTTTCAGAGGCTCTCGAGATGGAGCAGGAACTTTCCAATCGAGGAATTCGCGTCAGTGGTTATGTCCAGGCTGGAAGTATTCAAAAGGACAATAGTCATTCGCAAGTCGAGTTTCTGGTGTTTGAAAAAGAAAGTGATCAGACCCTCCCGGTGATCTATCAGGGAATCATCCCCGACACCTTCAAGGACAACGCCGAGGTACTGGTGGAAGGAATGTATCGCTCTGAGGAGGGAAGGTTTCATGCCAACGTTCTTCTGGCAAAATGTCCTTCCAAATATGAAGCACTCGGTCCGGAGCATCCCCAAGATATTCCCATCGGAGGGGACAGTGATTAGGTGCCTCGCCTCACAAATATGACAACATTTGCCGTGAGCCACTAAGAGCGATGATCGAGCTGGGCCATTATTGCCTCATTGCCTCTCTTGTGGTCTGCGCCTTCGGACTGATGGCAGCTATCGTGGGAGGGGTTCAGAAGAACCTTCCCCTCGTGCGTAGCGCCGAGAACTGCCTGATCGCCAACTTCATCATCCTGGGAGTGGCTTCTCTCTGTCTCTGGTACCTGCTCTTGACCGATGAGTTTTTGGTGGAGTATGTAGCGGGCTACAGCGCGACGGATATCCCGACCCGTTTTAAGTTCACGGCCTTTTGGGGCGGACAAAAGGGGAGTCTTCTGCTGTGGGCCCTTGTGCTGTCCTTTTTTTCTTTTCTAGTAACGGTTCAGAATCGCCACCGGAATCGCGATTTGATGCCCTACGCAGCTGCTGTGCTTCTGGGGACCATTTGCTTTTTTTTGGTCCTGTTGAATTTTGCCACCAATCCTTTTGAGACCTTGAATTTCATACCGGAGGATGGACAGGGATTGAATCCGCTGCTGCAGAATTACTATATGATCATCCACCCGCCCGTACTCTTTTTGGGTTACGTCGGCTTGGCTATCCCCTTTGCCTTGGCCATGGGGGCCTTAATCAGTGGACGACTCGATACCTCCTGGCTTCGCACCGCTCGCCGCTGGACCTTGGTGGCCTGGATATTTCTCACCCTTGGAGTCACGTTGGGGGGGATGTGGGCTTACGAAGAACTGGGTTGGGGAGGCTACTGGGCCTGGGATCCCGTGGAAAATGCTTCATTCATGCCCTGGCTTATCGCCACGGCTTTCCTGCACTCGGTGATGATCACGGAAAAGAAAGGAATGCTCAGGATTTGGAACTTTGTACTGATTTTGCTGGCTTTCGAGCTTTCCATCTTCGGGACTTTTATCACTCGAAGTGGGGTCATCTCATCGGTTCACTCCTTTGCGCTGTCCAGTGTAGGACCGTTTTTTGTGATCTTTTTAGCCCTCAGTACGTTCCTCGGCCTTTTTTGGATTTTTTATCGGTCCAAGGAATTGCACAGTGAGAAGCGGATGACTTCTTTTTTGTCTCGTGAAGCTTCCTTTTTGCTCAACAACCTCCTGTTTGTGGCCATCTGCTTTGCTATTTTCTGGGGCACGGTTTTTCCCATTCTCTCCGAATGGGTACAAGGCGAAAAAATTACAGTTTCCATGCCCTTCTTTAATATGGTGAACCTGCCCTTGGGTTTGGCTCTGTTGATTCTGACAGGTGTGTGCCCTCTAATCGCCTGGCGCAAGTCCTCGGCAAAGAACTTCAAAAGAAACTTTTTAACACCTCTTGGGGTGGGTTTTCTCAGCGGTGTGGTGGCGGTCGCTTTAGGTGTTCGTGATCTCATTCCTCTGGTTTTCTTTTCGGCCTGTGGGTTCGTGGCAATGACGATGATCTACGAGTTTTATAAAGGAGCCCGTGCTCGTCAAACCATTCGGCCTTCAGGGTTCCTGGTTGCCCTAATGGATCTCACTTTGATGAACAAGCGTCGTTATGGTGGATTTATCATCCATTTGGGTGTGGTTTTGGTCTTCGCTGGGATCATTGGCAGTTCCTTTTTCAAGAGTGAGCAGCTCTTCACGGTGGCAAGAGGGGAGGAGTTCAGCTTAGGGGACTATACCTTGAGATTCGAGCAACTGACCTCCAGAGAGGATCCGGAAAAAGACGTGGTATTCGCTCATTTAGCTATTTTTAAAGGTGGAGAGAAGATTGACGATCTGTATCCTGAGAAGGACTTCCATCACAAGAGCGAGCAACCCATGACCGAGGTGAAGATTCGTTCCACGCTCAAAGAAGACCTGTACCTGGTTCTGTCCGGGTGGGAAGAGGGGGGACAGGCTACCTTTCATGTTTTTATCAATCCTCTGGTGCAACTCATTTGGATTGGAATCGGAATCATGGTCCTGGGGGGAATGTTTGTTCTCATTCCCAACAAGCAGCTGGGGCCGGCGGTGGCTCTGAAGAAGGTTTCCCAGGAGGTGCGAGATGAGGCTGCCTAATTTTTTAGCCCGGACTATGCATAAATTCTCTACTGCAGCGACGCAATCATCCACCCTGGCTTCGTTCCGCTCGGTCGGCCTCCTCAACGTACTACAGAGAGTACGTTTGCGGCGGCCTTCGGTCGCGCGCCTTGCCAGGTCGGCGCTTTCGTCGCTTCGTGACGAGAACCTATTCATAATCCGGGCTTCCGTTTTCTCCGCTCTTTTGCTCCTGTTCTTGAGCTCGTTCACCTTTGGACAGATCTTTTCCCCGGATGAAACCGTTTCCCGGATTGCCGACAACCTGATGTGCACCTGCGGATGCCCTCATATTATCGGTCAATGCGGCGACGAATGCTCCGTGGCCCCCCAACTGGCTCATGAAATTTCAGAGCTGGTGACCGCAGGCAACACGGAGGAGGAAGTCTACAAAATCTTCGAGGACAAATACGGGCTCAGGGTGCGGGCGGTTCCCAAGGCGGAAGGGTTCAATCTGCTGGTTTGGGTGATGCCCTTTGTGGGATTGTTGGCTGGAGTCGTGGTCATCTTTATCGTCGTCAGCCGTCTCAAACCCGACGAGTCGAGCCAGAAAACTGAAAGGGCTCGCCCCGAAATCGCTGAGAAATATCGGAAGCTGATCGATCGGGAATTGGAGCGGTAAATGGCCTTGCTCATCGCGCCGATCTTGTTCATCGGCGCCGTCCTCTATATTGCCTATCCCCTTCTTCAAGAAGGGAAGAAGGAGCCCGCACCTGAGGATGAAGTCACAGACCAGGAGAAGGCTCAGCACGAGAAAGAAGACATTATAGAGAGCCTGAAGGACATTGATATGGATTTCCGCATGGGCAAGTTATCGACCCAGGACTATCAATCCCTCAAGGGCGATTTTGAGCAGCGGGCGGTGGAAATCTTCCAGCGAGTCCAATCACTTCAGGCGGCGAGTGGCAAGATCGGGAAGAAAAAAAGACCCTGAAGATGCCGGAACCATCCGTCCCTCTTTTACGACTTTCCAAAATCACAAAGCGATTCGGCTTTATTCGGGCGGTTTGGAATGTGGATCTGGAGGTTAGCCCAGGCGATTCCCTGGCAATTTTCGGTCCCAACGGGGCAGGTAAAACAACCTTGCTTCGAGTCATTGCGTCCTTAACGCAGCCCACCAGTGGCAAGATTGAATTCGCCTTCAAAGGCGACAACCAGAGCCGGAACAGAGTGGGCTATGTCTCGCACCTCAGCCTTCTCTACAACGAACTGACCGGATTCGAAAACTTACTGTTTTATGCGCGCCTGTATGAGATCAAGGAGGCTCGCGATCGGGCTGCTGAGATGCTGGCCAAGATGGGACTTGAGGAGGCGCGCAATCAGCGCAGTGGAGAATATTCCCGGGGTATGAAACAGAGGTTGACCTTGGCTCGGGCGCTCTTACACGAGCCCCAATTGCTCCTCCTGGATGAGCCCTACACGGGACTCGATCAACACGGTTGTCGTCTTTTCACGGAAGTCCTGAGAGGGTTGAAACAGGAAGGTAGAACCATCTTACTGGTGACCCATAATCTTGGCGAGGGCCTTGGGTTGTGCGATCGAGTGATGATTCAGAACCGGGGCGAACTGGTGTTTCATTCCCTGCGTGAGCATCTGGATCAATCTGGATTTGAAAAGCTCTATTTTCAGGCCGTTGAAGAAGGTGACAGCTGACAGCTGACAACAGACAATAGATCATGAGAAAGCACGAAGGCGCGAAAAGCATGAATCCGATGGCACTGACCTGGATACTCGTTGGTAAAGACCTCACGATCGAATACCGCTCACGGCAGGCCTTTTTAACCACTGTGTTCTTTGCCCTTCTCATCCTGGTCGTTTTCAATTTTGCTTTTGATCCGGGGAGTCCAGCCACCCGGGAGGCGGCACCCGGGATTCTCTGGGTCGCTCTGCTTTTCCCCGGAATTATTCGGCTGAATCGCTCCTTTCAGGTGGAGATGGAGGAAGGAACGCTATACGGCTTGATTCTTTCTCCTGCCGATCGAGGGTTCCTTTTCCTGGGGAAACTTATGGCCAACTGGCTATTCCTGATGGTTGTGGATCTGCTGGTGCTGGTGGCTTTTGTGGTTTTCTATAATTTCAGCTTTTCCATCCAGCTTCTCTGGATTGCCTTGCTCGTGGTGCTCGCTGCTCTCGGCTTTTCGGCAGTGGGGACACTACTTGGTGCCATGGTCAGTACGATTCGTACCCGTGAAGTCCTGTTGCCCATTTTGCTCTTTCCCATAATCCTCCCTATAATCCTACCGGCTGTAAACGGAACGCAGGAAGTCCTGCTGGCACAGGAAATACAGTCCTTGAACCGGGCGGTTGAGCTTTTGATTGCGTTTGATGTCATTTACCTGGCCGCCGGATTTGTACTCTTTGACTATGTCGTCGCCGATTGATGCTTCCTGGCGATTAGCCAGACGGTCTCTGCGAATCACGGATTGGTCGTTGATTCCACTTTATTTCCTGATGGTGGTGGCCTTGTATGGAGCCTTTCTTTACGCTCCCACCGAGAAGGAAATGGGCGAGGTGCAGCGCATTTTCTATTTTCACGTCGGTGCTGCCTGGAATTCTTTTCTCGCTTTCTTCGGTGTGTTCCTGGGTGGTGTGAGTTATCTCATCACCCGCAAGCAGAGTTGGGATCATCTGGCGGCTTCCTGCGTGGAGGTTGGGGTGGTCTTTACCACCATCGTTTTGACTACTGGACCTATCTGGGCCCGGCCCATTTGGAACACCTGGTGGCCGTGGGGTGACCCCAGAGTCATGACGACCATGGTTCTGTGGCTCATCTATGTGGCCTATTTGATGCTGCGATCCAGCTTGCCGGAAGGGGAAACCAAGTATAAATATTGCGCAGTCTTTGGGATTATCGGTTTTCTTGATGTTCCCATCGTCTGGTTTTCGATTCGATGGTGGAGAACCATTCATCCTGTTGTCATCACCAGCAGTGGTGCGGAATTGGAGCCGGAGATGATTCACGCTTTAGGCGTTTCTGTCATCGCTATGACCGTTCTCTGTATGGCGTTGGTGATGTTGAGAATGGCCATGCGTCTGAACTCCAGCGTAGCAGAAGAGCTGACGCACTCAGTCCAAAATTGAGGGAGCATGACATATCTTTTTTTCGGTTATGTTGTCATCTGGACGATTCTCTTCATTTACTTGGTTTACCTGACGCGAAGCCAAAAGCAGGTGAATGACAAGTTGAAGTCCCTGTCGGAAACCCTCCAGCAGCGAAAATAGGCACAGCTTCTTCTGATCAAGAGGCCTACGCGAAGGCAGGGTCCGCCATGCCTCATAGTGGATCCCAGGTAAACCCCTGAGAATGAATGATTTTTCCGTTGCACCGGAGAAGGGTTCGTGACCATTTGGGCTTTCTCATCCGGCCATACGAACCCGCCGGATTTGTAGTCGTCGCGAATGAATTAGTATGATAATTCTGGGAACAAGTATGGCTGACGTCAGTATTCTTAAAGGGATTCAGTGCACCCGGCTGGAGACTCATCAAGAAGGTCTGCGGAGGATTGCATGCTCCTGAGTCTCTACCAGGTTGTGCTTCCTGTAGAGGACACTGATCAAGCCGAGAAGTTCTACAGTCACCTGCTTGGAACGCCCGGTCGAAGGGTTTCTCCCGGCCAGCATCACTTTGACTGTGGGGGGGTGATCCTCAATTGCACTAACCCCTCTGCGGAGGGAGATTCCTCCCAGGTCCCATCCAGTCCCCATCGGCTGTATTTTGTTGTGGAGGATCTCGATGCCGTGTTCGAACGAGCCGGAAGTGGCGGTTGCGCTTCGATAGACGAGCAGGTTCTCAGCCAGCCCTGGGGTGAACGCTCTTTTTCCGCAGAAGATCCGTTTAAGAATTCCCTCGGTTTCGTGGACGAAGCAACCGCTATTCAACAGGCCGGTGAGCAATCCGCAGCGGGCCCCGACGATTGCCTGAAGACCGGTTGTGCACTGTCCATCCGGTCGACTGAAGGTGGCTCTGACGGCCAGCTTGCGGCTGCTGTGACCAACATCTTCAGAGAGGAAGTCTGGTTGAAGCTTGCAGAACCTCCCACTGTCCATTTCAAGCCAGGAGAAAAAGTCAGGATTCAGTTTGGGGATGGAGAAGGCGTTTTCTTCTCGGAAACGGAAATCGTCAAGCTTGCTCCTGCGGATACTCTATATGTGGCGATCGCTATACCCGAGAAGTCAAAGCCCCTCAAAAAGAGAGCCATTCCCCGGATTCGGTCTGAGGTCCCGGTCTCTGTTTCCGTCCTCAGTGCTGTTGAAAGCCAGCTTGTATCCGCGGAACCGTTTGATTCCAAGACCCATGATATCAGCACGGCCGGGTTGAGATTTGACACCAGCTTTCCCTTAAACGAAGAGGACGAACTGGAGCTGAAGCTTTTATTGTCTCCGGAACAGGAAATCACCGTGAGTGCGAAGGTGATGGGAACCAAGCAGGTCGAACGGGGTGGAGAAGCGGTCACTCTGGTGGGCACGCAGTTTGTGGAGATCCAACTGGAAGATCAGATCAAGCTTCTTCAGTTCTTGATTGATGAGGAAGAGAGCGGGAAATCGGCTTCTCAGGACGTGCCTGATCAGCCGGAAGAGCCGAAGATGGCCCCCCCTGCAGCTCCTAAAGCTCCTCCCGCAGCCTCAGCGGCCCCTGTGAGCATGAAGTTTAAGGAAGAGGAGCCGAAGGCGGCGGCTGAGGCTCCTAAAGCTCCTGAAGCTCCTCCTGCGACCTCGGCTCCTCCTGCCCCTGGGACTTCCCCAGCTGCTCCTGAGGCTCCTGCAGCTCCTCTAGCAGCCCCAGTCGCCTCTGCAGAGCCGCCGAAGACGGCCCCGGCCCCTGTGGCCATGAAGTTTAAGGAGGAAGAGCCGAAGCCTGCCCCTGCAGCTCCTCCTGCTCCTCCTGCTCCTCCTGCTCCTCCTGCAGCCCCTCCTCCGGAAGTAAAGAATCAGGGATCCCCAGAACAACCCAAGGAGTTGTCCTGGTTTGCAGCCCAGATGAGCAAGACGGCGAAGAGTGGTGATGCCAAGACGACGGCTCCCCAAGCGGCCAAGCCAGCCGAAAAACCGTCCATGCCCATCGTGCAGGCCTCTCCAAGCGTTCAATCAGGGAAAGCCTTTCTGGAGCTGAGTAACGGTTACCACCAACCGGTAACGGTGAAGGATGTGTTTGCGGCAAAGGGAGCAGGCTCCCTGACGCCCTTACTCACTGAGCCCAAACAACTTTCCCCAGGAGAGACCCAGCGCCTTGACGTTACCGAACCCTTGCTTCCCTTGTTTAAGCAGGAGAATTCAGAGGCCCAGGACAAACTGGTCCACATTTTGTTCACTTTGGAGCCTGAGCCACCGGATCAGCCAGCGCCTTCGCGCAACCTTCTCAGGTTTGATAAGGGAGGTTTCACGGAATTCTCAATCAAGTAATTGAAAGAAAAGGGGGTTATAGGGCTACTGGCCTGAGATGAATGCTTTGAGTTCTTTGACGCTCACCCCAAATCCAGCGCTGTAATCTTCCGGACCCATCTTGTAACTGGCGATCCCAACTACGGTTCCCTGCTCCGTCACAAAAGGACTACCGCTGTTGGCAGGATCAATCTGCTGATCCACCTGGATGAGCACGGTCCCTTCGATGACGCGAAGGGCATTGATGATGGTCTTGGTGAGTTCTGTCGAACTGCTGGAAGGGTTTCCCAGTACAAAGACATCTTCACCCACATCGACGCTGCTGGCATCCCCCAGGGTGAAATATTGGGCTGTCTTGGTCGGAATCTGAATCAGTGCAAGGTCCCGACTTTCGTCCAGACGAATAATTTTTCCCAGGAAAACGTCCCCAGAGGCTGAGCTCACCTTGATGCGACTGGCTGAATTCACGATGTGAAAGTTGGTCGCTATTGTACCTTCCCCATCGACAATAAATCCCTTCCCTGTTTTGCCATTCGCGGTAATTGCCAGCGGCAAAGGCGGTGTGGGGAAAGACGGTCATAACGGCCAACCTTGCCCTAAGCCTGGCCCAACAGTTTCGCGGACAGACCGGCTCGGTGGTTGCTGTTGACCTGGATTGGGGATGCGGCAACCTCAACTCCTGCTTGGGCGTCCGCTCCCCGAATGGGACGATCAACAACTTTCTCCTGAATAAAGTCTCCCATCTTGGGCAGATCCTGACGCCTACGGAGCAGGAGAACCTGCAAATGATCTGTTCCTCCTACAGCGGCACACCGGAGATGAAATTGGACGATGAGTTGAAGGAAGAGCTGCTGAATGGGATCGGGAACTTGGATGCAAGCTATGTCTTGGTGGACTTGGGAGCAGGGACGTCTCCAGAGGTTCTGGACTTCTTTCTGGGTGCAGGCGAAAAGATCGTAGTCATCACACCTGAAGCCCTTTCGCTGCACAACGCCTTTGTTTTCCTCAAGGCCGCGATTCTTCGCTTCTTGTGGGGTGAGCTTGAAAGAGAAGAATTTCTATCTCCGGTGAAATCGAATTTACGCTGGATGATTGAAGACGAGAAGGATCTCAACATTGGGAAGTTGATCGACCGGCTCAAGGTCTGGGTGTACGTCTTCAGCGAGAATGGGACATTTGGGGTTCCAAGCTAAGAGACAGTGGGAACCGATGCTGATCGGGCTAGTTTAGCATTGATCGCCTGCCGACGGGCAAGGGTGACTCCTTTCAATCTTCTCCTTTTTGTGTGGATGGAATCTCGTCTTGCGAAGTACATGTCATCGGGTGTGACGTTACCCAGGGCCTCGTGATAGCGCCTGGAGTTGTAGTAGTCGATAAAGACCGCGATTTCTCGCTCCAACTCCTCGGGTGTCTCCCAGACCATTAGGTTGATGCGTTCCTTGCAGGAACGATGGTAGCGTTCGATCTTCCCGTTGGTCTGGGGATGATAGGGTGAGGCCAGGATGTGGCCCAGTCCCTTGGTCTCCAGATACTGACCAAAGTCTTTGGAGATCAAAGCCGGTCCGCGGTCTGTCACCAGCCGGGGCCGATCAGACAACGGAGCCTGTTCCACACCCGTTCTCTCACAAGCCGCCTCGACCACCTGGCTGAAGTCTCCAGCACGCATGGCCGTGTGAAGTCCCCAGGCCAGGATCCTCCGGCTAAAGTCATCCAGTACTGAGATCAGATAGTACCAGCCCCAGTTCTTGACCAGAAGATAGGTCGCATCCGTTTGCCACTGCTGGTTGGGTCGGGTCGTCTTGATTCGATATTCCGATTCGGCTGGAAAGCTCCGGAGTTGAACCTCCCGAATCAGCCCTTCCGCTTTCAAAATCCGGTAGACCGAGGATTCCGAGACCGTAAACCCGCACCTATCCGTCACCTGGCAGCTCACTTCTCGTGAGGACCACTCTGGAAACAGCAGCGCCATCTCCAGGATTCGGTCCCGTTCTTTGGGCAGGATCTGATTCCAAACCCGTCCTGATCCTGGGGGACGGTCCCGCAAGCCTGCCAACCCCCTCTTTCGAAAGTGGTGTCTCCAGCGATAGTAGGTCGAGCGGGGGATCTCGAGTTGATCCAGCACCTCCCGGACCGGTAACTCGGAGGCCTCCACTGTCCTTAAAACTTCCAGCTTGTGCTCGCTGAGCATCCTCTGATACCTCCTTCGCCTTACAGGCCCAAACTTTTTTTTAGCTTTTGGTTCTCCACTACCGTCTCGGCCACCGCCTTCTTCAAGGCCTCATTCTCCTCCTTCAAGCGACGCACCTCACCGGAAGTCGCATTCCGTTGGGTCTCCCGGGTTAGACCGTTTTTGCCCGAATCCAGGAAGGCCTTGGACCACTTGTAGTAGATCGAAGGTTGAATCCCTTCTTTGCGGCACAGTTCGGTGACGGGAATCTCTCCGCGGAGCCCCTCCAAAACGATGTGGATCTTCTCTTCGGCCGTGAATCTCCGGCGGGTGGCCCTACGGATCTGTTTGACGACGTCTGTGGTCATAGCGTTCTCCTTTTGGTTGTGCCATGACCAGCATCGGCTTGCTCTGATGGGCTGTCAAGATCAGCCCTTTGAGGGGGTGAGATCTCACCCCCTCAAACCTTCCAACTCTCTCTTAACTCTCGGCCCTATGTGTCCCACTTTCGCTGACGGGATACACTGAACACGAAAATCGAGCAATTCCCCTCCAATCTGGTGGCTGGCCTGTTTGGCTTCACCCTTGCCGACTTTTTCCGGATTGAGGCGGCCGAGCGGGAGGCGCCCAAGGTCGATTTGGACCCAGACACCAACTAGAACGGGCACCCCATGGTCCTTCGCCTGGCGCTTTTATTCCTTTCCCTGATCTTCCTGGGGAATCCTCTTGCCGACACCCCCCTTCTGGCTCGTTCTCTGGTTCATGAGAGTTTTCACGCCGACATCCGCGTTGATTCCAACGGGGAACTGGAGGTAACCGAGACGATACGAACCCGTTTCGAGGGCTCCTGGAATGGGCTTTACCGGTTTATTCCCGTGGAGTATGTCACCCCCCAGGGTTTCAGCTACAAGCTTCGACTCGATCTGGAGAGTATCACCGACGAGTTGATGAACCCCTTACGTTTTGAGACCACCTCGGAGAGACATTATCGAAAGTTCACAGTCTGGATTCCGGGGGCTCAGGATGCAACCCGCACGATCGTCATTCGCTACCGTGTGGGATTCGGTCTCCGTTTCTTAGATGATTACGACGAGCTTTACTGGAATGTGACCGGCGATGAGGGCTTGGTCCCCATTGAGCAGGCCAGTGCCCGCATCCAGCTTCCTGCAGAAGTAACGGGCACCCGGGGTGTGGCTTTCACCGGGGGTTACGGTTCCGTGGAGCAGGCAGCCGAAGTCCAGGTGGCTGGAGAGACGGTCACCGTCCAGGCAACGAGAGTGCTCAACATTCGGGAAGGTCTCACCGTGGCGGTAGCCTGGGATACGGGAATCATCCCCAGACCCGGCGGAGTTGAGAAGGCGTTTTTCTTCATCTCCAACAACTGGATCTTTGCCCTGCCTGTCTTGGTCTTTTTCTTCATGTACTGGCACTGGCACACACGGGGTCGTGATCCGCGACAGCGAGCCATTGCCCCTCAGTATGAGCCGCCCAAAGGTCTAACGCCCGCTGAGGTAGGAACTTTGATGGACAACACTCCGGATCTCAGAGACATCACAGCCACTCTGGTCGATCTGGCGGTGAGAGGTTATCTGCTCATCGAGGAAACGGAGACCGATACCTGGTTCGGCCTTTCCTCAAAGACCGATTACACCTTTGTTCTTCGCAAAAAGAAGGCGGAATGGGAGGAACTGTCCCCTCACGAGGAGAAGTTCCTGGAATCACTATTCTCCTATGGAATAGGAGACAAGGTGGATCTGGCTGATCTGGAGAACGAGTTCTACCAGGATCTTCCCAAAATTCATGATCGGATTTTTGAGGAGCTCGTCGGGCACAAATTCTATGCCGCGCGCCCCGACAAGGTGAAGAATCGTTATCTCCTCGCGGCGCTCATCCCCTTTGGCTTTATCTTTCTGTTCAAATTCCTGCCTGTCCATGTCTGGCTGGGTCAAACCGACTTTGGTCTTGCTTTTGCCTTAGGCCTCAGCACTTTTTTTGTGGGCTTCTTCGGCTGGTTCATGCACGCCCGCACGCCGCTGGGTGCTCGAACTCAGGAGCGGATCCTGGGATTTGAAGAATTCATCAGGCGGGTCGAATCCGACCGCTTCAAACGGATGATCGAAGGTCCGGAGCAGTTTGAAAAGCTTTTGCCCTTTGCCATGGCCATGGGCGTTGAAGGGAAAGGGGCAGCGGCCTTCGAAGATATCTATAAAGAGCCACCCGACTGGTACCGTGGCTCAAACCCCGGTCGATTTCACACCCGTGCCTTCGTCTCCGATTTGAGCCGCATGTCCTCCCAGACGGGCGCCACCCTGGGCTCCTCACCCCGCAGCTCCGGCGGTTCCGGTTCCGGAGGAGGTGGTTCCAGCGGAGGGGGCTTTGGTGGGGGTGGTACCGGCGGTTTTTGAAGGACTTAGAAGAGATTTCTAGCTTCTTGCTCCCTTCTAAACCCGCACAGGATTTCCAGTCCTGAAAGTGGGATTTCTAAGTACTTTTCAAATAAGGAGAAATCCCGTCGTTCTTGAATCGCTATTTTGGTTTGAGTGAGCTGGAGTGAGTTGGAGTTGGTTTCTCGCGGGCACACTTCGGGCACAAACTCTGAGGCTTCTCCGCATTTGTTCCTTGGCTTTAAAGCTCTTCTGGGTATTGAATCCGTCACCCGATCTCTTGTATGTAAGGAGTACAAAGAGAACAACCTTTTCTAGATTGTGGATGACCCTAACTGAGCTCTTTCTACTCTACTTGTCATATTGCTATATTCTTGATATCAAAGTCCGATATTGAACATCTGCGAGCATTACTAATCCGCGATCTAATTAATCCGTGAGAAGCCTAAGGAGGAAGATCAGCGGAGGTCACTCTTGGGCAGACCTGTGCCCATGATGTGCCCGTGATTCTTACGGGGTGAAAGTTTCTTGGAGAGAACCCCTCAATCCAACAACGTCAGATCCCTTACCGCGCCCTTGTCCGCACTGGTGGTCATCTTGGCGTAGAACTTGAGAGCGGGGGTGACCTGGCGGTCCCGGGTTAGGGGCTTCCAGGCCTTGGGGCCCTTGGCGTCCATTTGGGTGCGCCGCTTGGCCAGTTCCTCGTCGGTGATGGCGATCTTGAGGGTGCGGTTGGGGATGTCGAATTCGATGGAATCGCCCTCCTCGATGAGGCCGATGGCCCCTCCGGAGGCAGCCTCGGGAGAAACGTGGCCGATACAGAGCCCTGAGGTGCCGCCCGAGAAGCGGCCGTCGGTGATCAGGGCGCAGACCTTGTCGAGTCCCTTGGATTTTAAGTAACTGGTTGGGTAGAGCATCTCCTGCATCCCCGGCCCGCCTTTGGGACCCTCGTAGCGGATGATGATCACATCGCCCTCTTTGACTTTGTCGCCCAGGATTCCGTCCACGGCGTCTTCCTGACTCTCGAAAATCCGGGCCCGACCTGTGAAGGTCAAGAGCGACTCGTCGACGCCGGCGGTTTTCACGATACAGCCGTCCTGGGCCAGGTTGCCGTAGAGCACAGCCAGGCCACCGTCCTTGCTGTAGGCGTGTTCGCGGTCCCGGATACAGCCGGAGACGCGGTCCAGATCGAGGGAGTCCCACTGCTCGACCTGGGAGAAGGCCTGTTGGGTGGGTCTTCGGCCCGGTCCTGCGAGGTAAAGCTTCTGGGCTGCACCGTTGGAGCCGTTGTGCCCGTTGCCCACATCCCATTTCTCGAGTGCTTCCCCCATCGTGGGGCTGTGCACGGTGGACACCTGGCGATGGAGCAATTCTGCACGGTCCAGCTCGCCCAGTAGGGCCGGCATGCCGCCTGCGCGGTGCACATCCTCCATGTGGAAGATAGGCGATGAGGGCGCTACCTTGCACAGGTGGGGCACATGCCGAGACAGGGCGTCGATGTCCTTCATGGTAAAGGGTACCTGGGCCTCATGGGCTGCGGCCAGCAGGTGCAGGACGGTATTGGTCGAGCCTCCCATGGCGATATCCAGGCTCATGGCGTTTTGAAAGGCCTCGAAGGTGGCGATGGAGCGGGGCAGGACGCTCTCGTCCTCATCCTTGTAATAGGCCAGGGTGATTTCTACGATGCGCCGGCCCGCCTGGAGAAACAGCTGCTTGCGGAACCCGTGGGTAGCCAGCAGCGTCCCGTTGCCCGGCAACCCTAAACCCAGGGCTTCCACCAGGCAGTTCATCGAGTTTGCGGTGAACATGCCGGAGCAGGATCCACAGGTGGGACAGGCATTCTGCTCGTAAATCTTGCTTTTCTCGTCGCTCACATTGGGGTCGGCCGCCGCGACCATCGAATCGACCAGATCCAGCTTGACCTGCTTGCCGTCCACCTCGGCCCGTCCGGCTTCCATGGGCCCGCCCGATACGAAAATAGCGGGAATATTCAGACGCAGGGCCGCCATCAGCATCCCGGGTGTGATCTTGTCGCAATTGGAAATGCAGACCAGGGCATCGGCGCAGTGGGCGTTGACCATGTATTCGACAGAGTCGGCAATGAGTTCCCGCGAGGGCAGGCTGTAAAGCATGCCCGAGTGACCCATGGCGATGCCGTCGTCGATGGCGATGGTGTCAAACTCGCGGCCGATTCCTCCAGCCTCGGCAACGGCCTGGGCCACCAACTGGCCCATGTCCTTGAGGTGCACATGGCCGGGGACAAACTGGGTGAAGGAATTGGCGATGGCAATAAACGGCTTGCCGAAGTCCTCTTCTTTGACCCCGGTGGCGCGCCACAGGGCGCGTGCGCCCGCCATGTTGCGTCCGGAGATCGTGGTTCGGGATCGATATTGCGGCATAATGGCCCTCTCTGGATATTTTAAGCCCTTTTTACTCTTTTAGGTTCCTTTATTCTATCAGATGCAGCCAGAACGGCTCGCTTAATTGGCACCGCGGCCGCCCACGCCCTTGGTGTCGGCGGAAATCTCCTTGGCGGCCTCTTTGGGACGCAGGTCCCGCGTGGCCTTGCCGGCTCGCCACATCTCGGAATTGCCGATCTCGCCTAGCTCCTTGCTGAGCTGCTCCTGATAATCGGGAGCGCCGCAGGACTCCAGCACCCGGGCCGTCTCCTTGCCCGAAGCCACCCGCTCATAAAGGGTGTGAAAGACGGGAAGGACGGCTTCCTTGAACTTGGGCTTCCAGTCCAGCGCTCCGCGCTGGGCCGTGGCCGAGCAGTTGGAGTACATCCAGTCCATGCCGTTTTCGCCCACCAGTCGGATGAGGCTTTCAGTAAGTTCCTCGACGGTCTCGTTAAAGGCTTCACTGGGGCTGTGACCCTTCTCGCGAAGCACCTCGTATTGGGCCTCCATGATGCCGGCTAAGGCACCCATCAGCACCCCCCGCTCGCCGGTTAAGTCGCTGTGAACCTCGTGCTCGAAAGTGGTGGGAAATAGATATCCTGAGCCAATCCCGATGCCGACAGCGATGGTTCGCTCCTCGGCCCTTCCCGTGAAATCCTGTTCAACGGCAAAACTGGAATTGATGCCGGCTCCGGAGAGGAAATTGCGCCGTACCGAGGTGCCGGAGCCCTTGGGGGCCACCATGATCACATCGACGTTATCCGGCGGCACCACCCCGGTCTGGTCCTTGTAAACAATGGAAAAACCGTGAGAGAAATAGATGGCGTCACCTTCGTTCAGGCATTGCTTAATGGTCGGCCAAACGGCTTTTTGGGCCGCGTCGGAAATCAGCATCTGCACGATGGTGCCCTTTTGGGCCGCCTCCTCGATGTCAAACAGCGTCTTGCCCGGCTCCCAACCGTCGCCTACCGCCCGGTCCCAGTCCTTCTGGAACTGTTTGGCCTGGCCGATAATCACGTTGAAACCGTTGTCCCGCATGTTGAGCGACTGAGCGGGCCCCTGCACGCCGTAGCCGATAACGGCAATGGTCTCGTCCTTCAGGACATCGCGCGCCTTCTCCAGGGAAAATTCTTCCCGGGTGATCACCGGCTCGACAACTCCACCAAAATCTATCTCAGCCATGAGTAACTCCTTTGTTTAGTCGTTGACTGCTTGTGCAGTTTTTCTTCCAAAGCCTTGTAAATGTACACGAATCCGGCGTTCTGTCAAGATGGGTGCCCCATCCTCAGAGGTCGTTCGGCACCTGAGGTGCCTCCTACATTCCGGAGAAAGAGGGCGCACGTCAGTGCGCCCCTACGGTGTCTCCTACATTCCGGAGCCGGAAGTCGATATTTGACGTCCTGCAGTTCTATTTACGACACTGAAATGATGAAAGCTGTTTTGGCTTTGGTCGTCATAGGGCTTGTCAGTGCAGGTTCTTCGCTTGAAAACATCATCATAGAGGGGGACGTGGTGACGGTTGATGTCGGGGACTATGAAGCAAAATTCCTGGCTTTCTTGGATTTTCAAAAGACCTATATGATCTTTGGCGGCGGGTATTTTCAGAACAAGAATTTGATTAGCCCAATCGTCCTGTCGGGTTTGGGGATTGTTGATGCAAAGAGAGTCTCTAGACGCTATCCCGATTTTTACCGCTGTAGCTCACCGGGAGCAGCAGTTGCCCAACCCAAGGTGAAGCACCTGAACCTGATCCCTGCTGATCGGCGAGTACTGGCTGAGTTGAAGGCAACCATTGAAGAACATGAGGACAACCTGGGTAGCGATGGGGATCGGGTCTGTGTGTCTTTAACAGGTAAGACTCTGGATATGCGCTCTGCCATCGTTCCTGGACACAATGTAGACATCAAAGATCAGCTCCCTCGCCAAACCTTCCATTTGATTCATTCCAGCCAAAGAGTCGATTGTAAAAGCCTCCTCGATTAACTCCTCTTTCAGGCCTCCATCGTCATCGATAGTTCTGTTGACTCCCTCAAGCAACTGCTGCTATAGATCCATTCACGGGAGGCACTATGGCTATTATTTTCGTGCCTGGAATTAAAGGAACCAAACTGGTCGACACTTATCCCACAGATTTCAAGGTTCGATGGAGCCTTGAAGATATGGTGGTGGGGAACATCTTCGAGGATACTCTTGACTTCGAGTTGAAAGAAGGCCTTTACGATGTAGGAGAGACTCATCTCTTCCGGGAATGGGAACTGATGAATTACGCCTATGAACGGATCGTCGAGCGCCTCCGAAAGTGGATCAAATCTCCGCTCTATACCTTCCCCTATGACTGGCGTAAACCGATCGAATGGAATGCCAAGCGACTCCACACCTTCATTGAACACGTGGAAGGGAAACTGAAAGCCAGCGGCCGGGACTCCACAGTGAGTTCTGTCACCCACAGTATGGGAGGCCTGGTTCTCAGGAGCGCCCTGGGACTTCGAAAGCCCAATCCATTTAAAGGAATTGGCCGTATCGCTTTTGTGGCCCCACCTTTTCGAGGATCTTGTGCGATTCCGGAGGTGCTCATTGCCGGAGAAAAGAATGGCTGGTTCAGCGATGAGGAAGATTTCAGAAAGCTGGCACGTTCTTTCCCCTCCGTTTATCAAATGATCCCCTCCTTTGAGAAAGCGGCAGTTGCGGTCAAGGACGGAAAACAGCTGAATCTTTTCGATATTCGGAATTGGCAGCAGAACGTTGCTCAGGGTAAGGAGTTCAAGCAGGAGTTCTTAGTCAACGCTGAAACCTTCTTAAAAGGATCCGGTGCTAATCGGCGCGGAAAGAGTGATGCGCCCGTTCTTTCCGACACTGCGCTACGCCGGCATGCTGACAAGATCGCCGTCATCCTCAGTGTGGGTCACGATACCCGCTATCAGATCCGGGTGGACACCCAAAACCCCAGAAACAAGAACTGGTTTGACTTCAAGGATAAGCGTGAGGACAAGAAGGGGGATGAGAGAGTCCATCTCAAGAGTGCGGCCATCAAAGGGATCACTTTGGCCGCCTATGAGGGAGCTGCTTCCCACGGAGTGGTGTGTCGGGACAGTACGATCATCAAGTCGGTTTGCCGTTGGCTTGAAGGAAACAGGTTGTTGAAGATGAGGGCTCGTACAGCGCGGAATTCGATCGGGCGACCGAGTAGGACCTACTTTGGGCGATGGGATGGAAAGGAAGGGAGCTTTTACAGGCACATTGTGAAGGTGTGAAGGGAAGAGGCCATGCCATTCACTGAACTCAACGGAATTCCCATTTGGGGAAAACCGCAGGACAACGCGGTAAAGCAGATTGTCAATTGTCAAAAGACAGCGGACTATTGCGCGTTGATGGCAGACCATCATCTCGGGTATGCCGTTCCCATTGGTGGAGTCGTCGCCTATGAAGACCAGGTGAGTCCGTCCGGGGTTGGGTTTGACATCGCCTGTGGGAACAAAGCGGTTCTTCTGGATATCGATGCGGCTGAGGTGCGCGCCAATATCGACAAGCTCATGGATGATATCTGGCGAGAGATCTCCTTTGGCGTGGGCGTGAAGAATAAAATAGAAGTCGAGCACGAATTGTTTGACGACGACCCGGCTTGGGATATCCCGGAAGTGGGCCGACTGAAGGATCTGGCTCGGAGCCAGTTGGGGACTGTGGGAAGCGGCAATCATTATGTCGATCTGTTCGTGGATGAATCCAACAGAGTGTGGTGCGGGGTTCACTTCGGATCTCGCGGGGTGGGACATAAGATTGCCACCCACTTTCTTCGCTTGGCAGGAGGCCAGGATGGAATGCATGTTGATCCGGCGTTGTTACCCGTGGATAGCAATCAAGGCCAGGAATATCTGGCAGGGATGAAGCTTGCCGGGCGCTATGCTTATGCGGGCCGCGACTGGGTCTGCTCCAAAGTGGCTTCCCTCCTGGGAACCCATATCCTGGAAGAAGTTCATAATCATCATAACTTTGCCTGGAGAGAGAATCACAACGAAAAGGATCTTTGGGTGGTGCGCAAAGGGGCGACTCCTGCATTTCCCGGCCAGAAGGGATTCGTTGGAGGAAGCATGGGAGATGTATCGGTCATCGTGCAGGGAGTCGAGAGCGAAGAAAGCAAGAAGGCGCTCTATTCGACGGTTCACGGAGCGGGGCGAGTCATGTCGAGACGACAGGCTGCCGGCAAGTTTCGCTGGAGAAGGGGGCGACGCGTCAAGATGTCTGAAGGGGACATCAGCCGAGAGATGATGATGAAGTGGATCTCCAAGGCGGGGGTGGTCCTGCGCGGTGCGGGGACCGATGAATCCCCTCATTGCTACAAGCGCCTGCCTGAAGTTCTGGAGTTCCATGAGCCAACCATTGAAGTGCTGCATACGCTCCACCCGATCGGTGTTGCCATGGCTGGAGCCGACGAGTTTGATCCCTTTAAGGATTAACCGGAACCTCCATGTGGAACCTCATTCGAGACGAAGTGTTCAGGCCCAGAGAAGGTGTCCGGACCCTTGATCTGGAAGTGCGCGAGCTGGGGCAAGACCGAATCACTCTGGGTGTGACCCCTCACACCCAGGGGGACTCATCCGCCCCGGGTCCTCCCCTTCGAGACGAATGGGGCAGGCCCGGCATCTGGGGATTGTGCTGGCCGGAGGGGTATGCCCAGATGGGTGAGATTCTCAGCGTTGACGAGCAGCAGGTGGTGCGGGAGTTTTCTCCCATCATGGGGGCTCTGAAACCGGGGGACAGGGTGCGAACCGAACTCTGGCCCTTTTCCGATGATCCCTATCGGGCCTTTGGTCTTACCGCTCGCAGAGTCTCCTTTTTTTCTCCTCTGGGTGAGTTTTCCGCTTCTATGATCGACGGCTCCAGCAAGACTTGGGTGATCTTTGTCCACGGAAAGCTTCCTCCGCGGAAGACTCCGATCGCCTATCCCATTCTTCCTACCGTGGCCGAGCTGGGTCTTCCTTCTTTACTGATCACTTACCGAAACGACGTGGGAGAACTCCCCAGCCCGGATGGGTTTCACTGGTACGGACTGACCGAATGGGAGGATCTGGAGGGTGCGGTGACCTACGCCCAGGAGCAGGGAGCTGAAAGCGTAATCCTGGTTGGCTACAGCATGGGTGGAGCGATCGTGACCAACTTTCTTTATCGCTCTCCACTTGCTGCCAAGGTAGGCGGTGTCATTCTGGATGCACCCATGCTCGATCTGGGTTCCGCAGTCGACCTCGGGGTTCGCGAGCGGGGGCTGCCCGCTTTCCTGTCAGGGATCGGAAAATTCCTGGCCCGGGTGCGCTTTGACGTTGATTGGAAGGCTCTGAACTACCTGGATCGCGTTCAGGAGCTGGACGTTTCCATTCTCCTTTTCCATGGGGACGAGGATCAAGTGGTTCCGGCTGAGACGAGCGATGCACTGGCCCAGGCTCGGCCGGATATCGTCACCTATCATCGAGTTCGGGAGGCGACTCACGCTCGTTCCTGGAACATGAATCCGGATCGGTATGAGGCCGCGGTGCGGGAGTTTGTGCAAAGGGTGGTTGGCTGAAACGGTCACACCGAAATCCTAGAGTTGCTCAAGGATGCTAAGCCAAAAGAGTAACCCAAAGCACATCGCAGTTCTCCTTTCCTTTCTGATTGTCTTGATCGCCGTCCTTCTGGGAGGGGGATGGTACTTCTCGAATGTGGTGAGAGATTCAGGCCTGCAACCCAAGCGCCTCGGCCTGCGGCCCCAGCTCGAGGTCGTTGCCCTGGAAGGGCAACGGATCACGCTGCGCGTGAGCGGTGGGCTCCAAAATGATGACTGGAGACAGGATGGGATCTGGGGATTGCGGTGGGACGGGGGCTATGCTCAGGTTGGAAGGATTCTCGACATTAATGATCGAGAGGTGGTGCGTGAGTTTGCTCCCGTGACGGGCATCCCCAGCATCGGTGACAGGGTAGGACTTTATATCTTTGCCTTTCCTGACGATCCGGAGTGGGTCTTTGATCTGCACACCGTGAGATTTTCCTATGCGTCTCCGCTGGGCCAGTTCACGGCTTGGTTCATCGAAAGATCTCGTAACACCTGGTTTATTGTAGTCCATGGCAGAAGGGATGCGCCTCCCCGTGACGCTCTGCGTGCATTTCCTGTTTTGCCTACCGTCGCTGATTCTGGAATTTCCGCCTTGATCATCAGCTACCGCAACGATGTGGGGGCCCCAGCCAGCCCGGACGGCTTCTACCGATATGGTCAAACTGAATGGCAGGATCTGGAGGGCGGTCCAGTTTGCCGTCGAGAATGGGGTGGAGCGGTTCATTCTGATGGGTTACAGCATGGGCGCAGCCATGATCCTGAACTTTCTCTATCAGTCGCAACTGGCGGACAAGGTCGTGGGGATCATCCTGGATTCGCCTATGCTGGACTTTGGTGCCACTGTTGATTTTCAGGCTATGCAGTTGGGAGTCCCTCGATCCTTCGCCGCGATAGGCAAGTTCATCTCGAGTTTTCGGTTCGATATCAACTGGGAAGACCTCAACTACCTCAGTCATGTCGATCAGTTGAAAATTCCACTTCTTTTGTTCCATGGCGACGCCGACACCACCGTTCCCATCCAGATCAGTGATTCCTTGGCAACTCGCTGGGCGGGTATGTTGCGTTATGTTCCGATTGGGGGTGCCACTCACATCCGATCGTGGAACGTCAATCCCGATTTGTACGAAAAGGAAGTCAGTCGCTTCATACAGGATCTGGTCGAGTAGTTCTTACTTAACCGGCCACGAAAAAACCGAGTAAAACCAGGACCACAACCAGCAACACAGCGAAGGCGGTGCGCAGGGGGAAAGGGCGACGAGGAGGAACAGTCGACCATCCCAGTACTTCCACCCGGTATCGATCGCGCATCTGGTCCATGCGCTGGAGCAGATCATTCTGGGCCTGAGTGATCCGGGTGACGGCACTGAGCTTCATCCATGAACTCAGACGTCCTCCCAGATGAGAGAACAACTTCCAGACTCGGCCGATATAAAAGCGGGCAAAGAGTCCGGTGGGGATCAGCAGAAGGATAAAGGCAAGGGTTGCGGGGGCAGAGGCGTAGATGGACAACAACCAAATCTCGAGGCCGTAAAACAGGGGGAATGCAACAAGCCCCGCCATAATGTGGGCGGATGAAAGCGCGGGGGCGTGTTTGGTGCTGGATAGAATCCTATTGCTGACTCCCCGGGTCAGGTAGAAGGGAATCGCTCCGGTTACAAAGCCGAACAGTGCGGGTATGGCGCCCAGGAGAACTTCGGCGACCACCTGAGCAGGGGCCAACGGCCCAGGCAGCAGGCGGGCGGCTTCTTCCAGGAGCTGGCGGTCCACACCGGCCTTCTCCCGCAGTCTCTCGTAGCGTTCCAGCTGACGTTCAATCTCGGTGACGGCATCAGGGTCAGCTTGAAGGTAATGGTTCAGGCAGGCTGCCGTCCGGTAAAGGAGCTCTCCCCGAAGGCCCTTTCGGTCCACCCCGGCCAGTCCGGTGTGCTGTACGCGCTGAAAATAGACGTCGGCCAGCCGCTCCACCAGAGGGAGGTTCTCCCGTTCTTCCACATGAAAGGCGAGTTTCTTGAGGGCGGTGTCGATTCTACCGGTTAATTCCCGGATGGCCTGGCGCGGATTCTCGGCGTGGAGCAGGGCAAGATCCGCGACCTTGAGCGGTTCTCCGAAGCGGACGAAGGCGTCGGCGCGGAATCGCCGGCGGGGCTCGAACTGAAGTCCTACCGGGACAATCAGCAGACCCAGGTTAAAGTCGGCAGCCGATTCCGCTTTCAGGGCGATGCGGGCCGCCCCCGTCTTGATGGGTACCACCTGGGGATCGTCCTGACTGACACCCTCGGGAAAAATGGCGGTGGCAAGCTTCTCGTCAAGGAGTTCGGCGTAGCGGTCCAGGGCCTCCAGATTGCGTCGCCCGCCCCGCGGATCGTCCTGGGCGCGCACCAGGGGAATGGCCCCGAAAGCCTCCAAAACAGGCTTGTAGGGACCTGAAAAAAGAGTGTGCTTGGCCCCAAAGTGGAGGGTCCGGGAAATCAAGTGAACCAGGATGGCCGGGTCGAGCAGGGAATTGGGGTGATTGGCCACCAGCAGGACCGCGCCTTCTGCGGGAATAGCCTCCGCACCCTGGACCTGGATGGAGCGGTAGTAGAGCCGGAGGACGATACGGAGTAATCCTTTAATGAGTAGACGCAGCCACGTTTTGAAGGAGGTCACGGTAGACCCTCAATGTGTTGAGTGAGTATAGAAGAGTCGGGACCGGCTGACAACTGACCGATGACGTCTGAATGGGTCAATGGGAGAGTGGCCTCAGGGCCGTTCGGCACCTGAGGTACCTCCTACATTCCGGAGGCGCATCTCTCACGTTTACCTGGGAGTTGATACTCTAGACCTGATTGCCTATGCCCATTCTTCGCTTGATCCTCAGTATCGTTCCTCTCGCCCTGACGGTGCCGCTGGGCTATCTCATCGCTGAGGGCTATCTGAATCTTGGTGGGGGAGAAAAGGACCTGCTTCTGCTCATTCCCTGGATGGTCTGGTCCGTGGTGTATTTCGTTCTCTTTTTGATCTTTTGGAAACGGAAGTTTTCCATTCTCAAAGGATTCAGCTATGCCGCTGGAGGGGCAACGGGCGCTCTTGCCCTCATCTATGTGGTGATGCTGATCTGGTTTGGAGCGATCCTGGGGGTGAGCTAGAACGTCCCTAGTCTAATAGTAGCGCTTGACACTAATAGCGCGATATACTATTATTGAGTCTGTGATTAGGAGTTTCAAATCTCGTGAAGCGGAACTGATCTTCAAACGAAGGTTTTCACGGAAACTTCCGAACAGTATTCAACCCCGAGCTAGGCGGAAGCTTGTGATGTTGCACAATGCACGGATATTAAATGACCTGCGGGTACCCCCTGCGAATCGACTCGAAGCACTTTCTGGCACTCGTCGCGGACAGCATGGTATTCGTATTAATGACCAGTGGAGAATCTGTTTTGTTTGGTCTAAAGGTGATGCCTATGATGTAGAAATTGTAGATTATCACTAGAAAATGAACCCAAAGAAGGAGAAGAAATAATGGCTCGTAGCAAGAAACGGTTGCCACCCATCCATCCCGGAGAAATTTTGAATAAGGAATTTCTAGAACCTATGGGAATGTCTCAATATCGACTGGCCAAAGATATAGGAGTAGATGCGCGCCGCATTCATGCCATCGTGAATGGAGAACGTTCGATTACAGCTGAGACGGCATTACTGTTGTCCAAGTACTTCGGCACGTCTGCGGAGTTCTGGGCAGGTATACAAAGTCAGTATGACCTGGAGAGGGAACAGGACCGGCTGGAAAAGAGGCTAGCCGCTATTCCCAAATGCGTTGCAGCCACTGGGTAATCTGTGGGCCGTTCGGCACCTGAGGTGCCTCCTACATTCCGGAGGGTCTGACTAGATGGCCGAAGTTTTTGCTCCCTACAATAAGAAAACTCTGATTGCTCATCGAGGGGCCTCCGGGTATGCGCCCGAGCATACGCTTGAGGCTTATCGTCTGGCCATTGAGCAGGGCGCTCACTACGTGGAACAGGATCTGCAGATGAGCAAGGAGGGTGTTCTGGTTTGCCTGCACGATTTGAGTCTGGAGCGCACCACCAATGTTCAAGAAATGTTTCCTGTTCGATACCGCGACGTCCTGGTCGGCGGCGTCACGGAAAGACACTGGTTTGTGGCCGATTTCAGTGTGGAGGAAATCAAACAGCTGGATGCCGGCTCCTGGTTCGGAGAAAAAAGGGGACGGTCCACCTTTTCTGGTGCCCAAATTCCGACCTGGCACGAGGCCATCCAGGAGATCCGCGGCAAAGCGGGTCTGTTTCCCGAAATCAAAAACCCAGAGACCTACCGTGAGCACGGCTTCGATATGGAACAGGCGGTTGTCAATGAACTCAAGAGAATTGGCCTGGATTGGCCCGGTGCAGATTCGAGTACTCCTGTCGTTCTTCAATCTTTCAGCGCCCAGAGCCTGAGAAGGATGGCGGATGAACATCGAAACCGCCTTCCCCGGGTGCTCTTGCTGGGAGAGGGTGATCAAGCCTGGCTCTCGCCGGAAGAACTTCACAGGGTGGAGGAATTCGCGGGAATTGGCCCGGACAAGAACCTTCTGCGGGCCAACCCCAACCTGGTCGAATGGGCCCACAAGGCCGGCCTCAGCGTGACCGCGTACACCTTCGGGTCCTCTGCGGTAGGCGAAGGATTTTCCGATGTGGGAGAAGAGATGACCTACTACCTTCACAGCCTGGATATCGACGCTCTCTTTACCGACAACCCCGATCAATTCCCCCGCCGGTAACAGGTTCTACTTCGGTAACTCGTCTCGGAATTCTTGAGTTCGAGTGCTGTGCCTCTCGTAGCTTTGCACCTCGGTCGCGATTTGAGCTTGGGACCAGGAAAGCTCCCGGGTCATGTAAGAGACCGTTTGCTCGACAGCCTGGCCTCCCTGGTCGCGGGTAAACCCCAGCAGGCTTCGACGCAACAGGAAGTCGTTCAGGTGCAGACACAGCTCCTGGCGAACCGCGAAAACCACCTGGGCGGCAATATCCCGGGAATAACGAGCCAGGGCTCTCTGAAGTTCCGGGTCCGACTCGGCCAGGTGTAAAACCTCATCGGCCCGATTTCCGTAGAGGGAATACAAGTACCCAATGACCGCTTGGGTCATGCTGCTGTGAACCGAGGCGGTTGTGATCTCCTGGGCTCCCGGTAGGGGAAGGTTGGCGGTCTCACAGGGTGGATTCACTTCCAGTTTGTTACAGACCAGGTCCGTCACTTCCTCTGCGATGGCTCGATAGGCGGTGATTTTTCCTCCCAACACCGAGACCAGACCGGGAGCGTTGATCTGTTCTCCATCGATCACTTGATGCAGCCTCGAGACAGAGGATTCACTCCCCCCTTTCATCACCAGAGCTCGAACGCCCGCACTACTGAAATAAATCTGAGAATCTCCATGGGGGAAGAATTCTTCAAGCGACTCGAGCAGGTACTTTACATCCTTCCCCGTGGCCCGAGCCTGAGCCGGATCCTCGTGAAAATCGGTATCGGTGGTGCCGATCAAGCTGTGTCCACACCAGGGAATGACGAAGAAGAGTCGTTTGTCGACTCCGGAAAAGAGCACCAGGGCCCGCTGGCTGAGGGGAGGACAGATGATGTGAATGCCCTTGGTGGTTCGCACCCTGTTCTGGGTGTCGGAGGTCAGCACCCCAGCCATTCGGTCAAACCAGGGACCGGTGGCGTTGACCACCATGCGTCCTTTCACCTCCAACTCCTCGCCGCTGGGCAGGTCTCGAACCGCCACTCCTTCAACGGTCGCAGCGGAGCGAAGGGCCCCGGTGACTTCCACGTCATTGAGTGTGCAGGCGTCGTGCCGGCGTGCGTCAATGATATTTTCCAGGCACAGTCTTTCCGGTGAATCTACCTGGGCATCGGAGTAAAGGACCGCGCCGGCTAAGCCGTCCTTCTTGAGACCCGGCTCCAGGGTCGCTACTTCAGAAGGGCCGAGGAAGCGATGGTTGGGGAGACTTTTGTCATAGCTGAGCATGTCGTAAAGCGCCATGCCCGCCTTCATCCTGGTGCGGTAGAATAGGCTGCTCTCATAAAAAGGAAGGAGGAAGTCGAGGGGTTTGACCAGATGGGGAGCGATTCGAAGCAGAATTTCTCTTTCCCTGAGATCCATGCGCACCAAGCGGAAGTCGAACATTTCCAGATAACGCAATCCGCCATGGATGATGCGTGTGGATGCGGAGGTGGTGCCGCTGCCGAAATCGTTCTTCTCGAAGAGGGCCACTTTGAGACCGCGCAGTGCTGCGTCTCGGGCAATGCCGGCGCCGATGATTCCACCGCCGATGACGATGAGGTCGAAAGTCGTACCGCGTAGTTGCTGGAAGCGGTTCATGGGAGCTTGGTCAATATACCCCAGGGTAGTGACGGGGGGGAGTTCGGCACCTGAGGTGCCTCCTACATTCCGGAGGGGCCGCTTAAGGGATGAGGACTTCGACGGGCCAGCGGATCCCTTTCCATATACCCTTTCCCGCCGTCTTCAGACCCCTTCCCCAGGACTGAAACTTTACATCCTTGATGTCTTCGTTGGAAAGCTGGGTGGTGTAACTGTGAGAGTTCCAGGCGGGAAACCAGAGGGTGTAGAGGAGACGTTTGGGCGTCTCCTTGAAAACCTGACCTGAGATCCGATCCATCAGGTACTGATCCTGATTCAGCTCGGGATCCAACTCGGAGAGAATCCCGCCGACGGTAATCTGCGACTTGATAAAGAGGCCGATATTGAAGCGGATCTTATATCCCCGCTCAGCAGCCTTGCTCATCAACTGACCCAGGACGTCGAAGATCCGTCCCTGGCCTTTCTCAGCAAGCGTTTCTTCGACAATGACGCTTATCGCTTCCTGCCCCTCCGGCGTTGCCCAATCCTCTCCTTCAATGAGAGCTCCGATATTGTTTCTCAAGCGCTTGGCATGGTTCAAACGGACGCCCAAAAACAACTGCATGAGCTGGGCTCGCTGCTCTCGGGAGAACTCACCGGAGAGCCCCCAATCCAAGAGAGCGATGCGATAAGGATCCTGAGGGTAATCCAGGACATGGAAGACATTCCCGGCATGGGGGTCGCCATGAAAAAGAGCCTGCTCATGGGGGGACAAGAGCGCATCGAAGGTGAGTGCATCGACGAGTTGACGGGCTAACCTGGCCCTGGCCTGAGGTTGGCCGGGAAAGGCATCGGTTATCTTTTCGCCGTGGATAAACTCCATGAAGGTCACACGCTCCGTGGACAGGGGATAAAGTTCCGGCACAATCACTCGTTCGTTGAGCTGATAGTATTCTCGCGCTTGAGCCAGATTCTTCTGCTCGTCAACGATCTGGATCTCCTTGGACAAAGCCTCACGGATTTCTTCGAACATGTCTGAGATCAGAATGGTTCCGACGGCATAAGAGTCGGAATACTCGGCAAAGTACTGGGTCAAACGATCAAAGATTTCCAATTCTTCCTGGAGTGCCGTCATGGCATAGGGCTTGATCACCTTGGCTACGGCTTCCCGGATCAGGGTCTCTCCTGGCAGCACCAGAGTACAGCGCAGGATGACGCCTACCGTTGCTTCGGCAAGAACTTCCTCTGCAAAGTGAACCTGGTATTCCTCCATGGTTTCGGGACCGATTTCTTGGAGGATGGATTCCCGCACCTGGTCGCGACTGGTCGTTTGTAAGCTGTTCTCCAGGACCTGAAGAGCTTCCCTCAGGTCCTGGGGAACCTCTGGATTTCTGGCAAAGATCTGTCCAATCTTCTGAAGAGTGGGTGTCTGGGCCAGAAACTGCAGGACCTGCTCACCTCTGGGAGCATTCTCGGGAACAGAAGCCTGATTCAGGAGCCGTTCCAAGAGACGCTCTTCGCCTAAATGGTCCAGGAAAAACAGGAGGGAGTCATGAACGATGGGAAGCCAGTCGCGGGCATTATCGGGAACGGCCTCCAGGACGCGCGAGCGATGAAGCAGGAGCTCCAGGACTTGGGGCCGCCACTGGGTCCAATCCACCGTTTTGAGCTGGGCAATCCGCTCGGCCCTGGAGGATGTGGATTCCTCTGCGTTTCCCGGCTCTGCCATCAGGCCCAGGAGCAGCGACTGCTGGGAGGGGTCTAGTTCTGGGAAGATGCTGCTGAAAAGAAGAGGGCCCTCGGTCTCAGGATCGAAGCTGTCGTAGTGCTCCGCTAGTGTGGGTAAAGGGATCTCTGTCCCCAAGAGCAGGGGAGTGCTCAGTAAAAGCAAGAAAAAGGATATTGGGGACAGAAGTGTTTTCACTTTTTAAAGATACTCTTTTACAATGGACTTGAGAATACAATGGGTCGAGTGCTTCCGCTATCCGGCCCGGACCTGAGGTGCAGAGGATCATGGGGAAAAGATTGTGGATCGCAGGTGCTGTTTTGGCCCTGACCTGCGTCATCGCTTTTCCGGGGGCTGACCGCTATATCCTTCCTGATGACCCGATCTATTTCCAGTTTGCCCGGGTCAGGTTCAACGAGAATGGCCGCTTCTTCCGAGGTGGTTGGGCTCACGACTATCCCCGAGCGGAGCGCAATTTTCTGAAGATCCTCTCCGAGATCACCGGCATTCAGACTACCCCCGAGTCCTACATCATCGTGGACCTGGATGATCCGAGGATTATGGATTATCCGCTTCTTTATTTCAGTGAGCCCGGTACCTGGGGGGTCACTCCTGCTGAGGTGAAAAATCTTCGCGAGTATTTCCTGCGGGGAGGCTTTGCGATTTTCGATGACTTTGATGGATCCTGGCAGTGGTCGGCCTTTATGTCCAGCATGAAACAGGTTTTTCCCGAGCGAAAGATGGAAAGACTGACCGTGGATCACCCTATTTTCCAGTGCTTTTACCAGATCGAAACGCTCGATATGATCGCTCCCAGGACCTACGGCAATCCCGCTGAATTCCATGGGATGTCGGATGAAACGGGCCGGGTCCAGGTGATCGTCAATTTCAACAACGACATCGGTGATTACTGGGAGTGGTCCGACGAGGATTTTTTCCCGGTCAGCCTTTCCAACGAGGCCTATAAACTGGGCATAAATTATGTCATCTATGCGATGACGCACTGAGCCCGGCCGGAGGCCGAAAATTCAAAATTCAAAACGGAAATATGGGAAACGTTCCCACATTTCGCCCCTGCGACTACACGACGGCACAATAGCACGGCTGCACGACAGCACGACGTCACGAAGTGATGGAGGTGGTGAAGCGGAGGCTGAATTCGGTGCCGGGTTGGCGGTTGGCCACATCCACGTGGGCGCCCATGGCGTCGGCTAACATCTTCACCAGGGACAGACCGATGCCTGTTCCCCGGGTGGTACGGGTCATCTCGTTGTCGATGCGGTAGAACTTTTCAAAGATGCTCTTGAGTTTGCGGCTGGGGATGCCGGGGCCGAAGTCGCGGACCCGAATATAGCAGTCGTTGCCCAGCTGGCTCACCGTCAACACAATCTTTTTGGTCTCGGTGTCCTTGGAAAACTTGATGGCATTGTCGATGAGATTAATCAGGATCTGAGTGAGGGCGTCGGTATCGACTTGAATCTCTTTCACCTCTCCTTCAGTGACGGTTTCACACTCAAACCCGGCCCGCTTAACCTGATTGCTCAAGCGCTCGGTGATCTGGGCGACGAATTCGACCGGTTGAATCGCCGTCAGGTTGATTTGCCATTCGCTTCGCTCCAACTCGGCCAGTGTCAAAACGTTTTGGATCAGTCGACTCAATCGCTCGCTCTCGTCATGGATCTGCTGGTAGTAGCCTTCCTTCTTTTCCTCCTCCACCCATCCTTCCATGAGCACCTCACCATACATTCGAATGGCCGTTAGTGGAGTCTTTAGCTCGTGACTGACCGCTGAAACGAAATCGCTCTTTTTCTGGGAAAGCTCCATCTGCTTCACGGTCAGTCGATAGACTCCCAGAAAGCCGCCCAAAAAAAGCAGGGAAAGAAAGAAAGCCAGAAAGTTCGCCAACTGTTGAGCCGGACTTTGGGGAAGTTGAGCGACGGTAATGGCCAGATCAAAGTCGTTGAGCGGATAGGGCAGGGCGGCACTGTGAAGAAGCAGGGGTCTCGAGTTGGTCCGACTCCGTGGCGCCGGTTCGAGCATCTCCCCCTCATAAAAGATCAGATATGAGGCCGTCTCCGGTAATGCTGAGTTCAAAAAGGCGGGATCCAGATGAGCTTCCAAAAACTCAGAAAGACGGGCCGCGAACCCTTGGATGTAGCGCCTGTCCTGGGGCCAGACCTTGCGATAAAAAACCAGCCATTCCTTGTCGATCACCTCACTTTGAAAGGGATCCACTTCCGCCACCACTTCCGGCTGGACATCGGGTTGGGCATCCTTATCTTCCGATCGAAGCTCGTCGCCCATCTCCAAAGCTCGGGACTGTCCGGCAGCGACCCGGCTGCTTGCAGCATCATCGGCCTTTTGAGGGGCTGCGCTCTCTTTCGCTTTCTCCAAATCCTGGGAATAGGCGTCTTTGAGTTGGGAATCAAAAATCTCGGCCTGCCTGGGTGAGCTTTTCTGGACCCGGCGCTGGAGGTTGTCGGCCTTTTGATCCTCTTCGCTTCGCAGGAGGCCGTAGGTCGATTCAGAGGCTTCCCTCTCGTAGCGCTGCTCCAGAGTGATGTCCACGTTCGATTCGAGATTGTCCCTGTAATTGGAGAGGTTCTTCTTGGCGCCAGGGGATTCCTCCAGCTTCAGCTCGTCCAGTTCAGCCTGTAAACCGGGAGTGAGGGAAAAGCTGCGTCCCTCCAGCAAAGTGGCCAGGTCATCCCTCATTTGTTCACGCTCTTCTCTTTGGGGGACGTCGATCCCCGCTTGCTCGTCGGGCAAGAGAGGGCTGTGAAAGCTTCCATCCGGATCAATCTGGAAATATCCCAAAATGCCCGGGATCTCCGATTGGACGGGAAAGTCGGCCAGGGGAGATAGGTTCAAGCCTTCCTGCCGGGGAACCGCTCGATCAGCCACGTGGATGTAGCGGTAGTGGGTGTAGGGGCGCTGCTCCTCAACCAGGAGGTTTTCCTGAAGCCGCTGGTGAAGGGTGACCATCAGACTCTCGGCAGTACGGCGATAAAAGAAGAAGGACTCCTGTTCCAGGTTGCCATAGGTGTGCCTGAGCAGGACGACGATGGGCACCGCCAGCAGGATGAAGAAAAGAGCGAAATACAAACGCAGTTTCCTCATGGTGCCCCCTTGAGTTGGTAGCCCTTGCCGCGCACCGTTACCAGCAACTCGGGTTGGCTGGAATCTTTCTCGATTTTACGCCGCAGTTTGGCGATATGAATGTCGACGGTTCGGGTTTCCACGAAATCGACGTTGGAGTAGCCCCACACCTCCTGCAGTAGCTCCTGCCGGGAGACGGGACGGACCTTATGGCTGCTGAGATAAAGGAGAATCTCCAGCTCGCGGCGGGTAAAGGGGATCTCTTCTCCGTCTCTGGCGCCTGTTAGACGGTCCGGGTCAATGAGAAGATCTCCCAGATGAAAAGCCTTCATGTCTCTGTGGAGCCTGCCCGATCGGCGCAAAACCGCCTCCACCCGAGCCAGAAGTTGTCCAACCGAGAAGGGTTTGGGGATGTAATCGTCTGCACCCAACTAGAAAGAGTGAAATCATTTGGGAAAACGCGCAAGGGTGGAATCCTGGCCGTCCTGCTGGCCGTCCTGGCCACAGTGATCTGGGTCCAGGTCGAAGCGGGAGCCTTCACCCGGTTTTCTCACGTCCAGGGTATCGAGCCTCAAGTGAACGTCCATCCCAAAACGGGTGTGAAGTTTCAGGCTTCCCTGTTCCCATCCGATGATCGTTCAGGGTGCTGATGGCACGGTTTATCTGAACCTGTCTGTGGACACCCCCAGGATCTCGCGGGACATCCTGAGGATGCCTACGGACACCATAATCGTCCTGGATCGCAGCGGTTCCATGGCAGAGGACAATAAGTGGGCCTTCGCCACTCAGGCGGTCCACACGCTTTTGGATCGACTGACGCCGAGTGATCGCATCGCTTTGATCACCTTTGACACTGGCGCCCGCGTCCAATCGCGACTGATCCCGGCCAGTGAAACCAACATCCGGCGATTCAGGAATATCGTCAACAGCCTTGCATCCCGGCGATTCGACCAATATGGGCGACGCTCTTTTGCGAGCTGAAGGCATGTCCGCCTCCGCCCGTGTATCGGAGCGGAGACGACGGGTCATCCTTCTCTCGGACGGTCACGCCAATGTGGGCATCGTCCACCCCGGCGAGCTTGCAGCCATGGCCCGGCGGATTGCCGACAACGGCAGCGTTCTTTCCACCGTGGGCATGGGATTGGGATTCAACGAGACTCTGATGGCTTCTCTGGCCGATCACGGCATGGGTAACTTCAGTTATCTCGAGCATCTGGAATCGCTGGGAACCGTCCTGGCCAAAGAGCTGGATGATTCTCGTGACATCTATGCCGATGGTTCTGAGATGCGCATCGTTCTCCCTCACGGAGTGGAGTTGGTGGATGCGGCCGGTTATCCCTTTGAACGGGAAGGTCGAACGGTGGTTATCAGGACCGGCCAGCTCTTTCAGGAGAGTACCAAGACCTTTATGGCCACGCTCAGTGTCGCCAACCATGTTCCTGCAGACTATGTACTGGGCGACATCGACTTGAGCTATCGGGTCGACGGACGTTCCTACCAGCAAGAGGTGGGCTCATCCCGGTTGAGCATCGCCTGTGTGGCTCCGGAGCGAAAAACGGAAGCCGTTGCCTCCATCGACAAGGATCTCTATCGCTCGGCCTGGATCAAGAACAATCTGGGTTCGATCATGCGAGAAGTTGGAGACTATGTCCGCAGTGGTGATCAGGAAAAAGCCAAGGAGCTGATGGACAACTACAGAGATCGTCTCGAGGAAGCGGATGCTGCCGTACCCGGCCTAAAGAAGGATGCAGATCGCCAACTGGACGAACTGGAAGCACGAGTCGATGATGCCTTTCAGGGTCCCGACCAGAAGGTGAAGCAGAACCGTGCTGCCAAGTCCTTCCTGGGCGCCAGTCAGGAACTTCAACGAGAAACGAACAAGAACACCAACTAAGGAGGATAAAATCATGGCTATTGCTAATCGTATAAGACGTCTCTTTCGTGCCGACGTGCATGCCGTTCTAGACATCATCGAAGAGCCCGAAGCTATTTTGAAGCAGGCGATTCGAGAGATGCAGGAGGCTCTCGACTGGAAGAGAGCCCGGCTGGCTAGAGACCAGCGGAACCTGGCCTCGCTCAAGGAGAGCGAGGCCTGCTCCACGGAGCAACTGGCAAAGATTCAGAAGGACTTGAAGCTCTGCCTGAAGGAAGGTTCTGAGGAACTGTCCCACAAGACGGTAGGACGCAAGCTGGCTTTCGAAAAACATCTGGCAGCTGTGCGCCAGCGCATCTCCGCGAGTGAAAAGCTTTACCAGCAGCACACCAAGGAAATTGACCTTCAACAGGGCCAACTCGAGTCGATTGTGGAGACGGCCAAACTGTTTGTGCCCACCACAACGGAAGACTCGCCCTTCTCTGTTGCCGAGTCCGTTCTCTCCAGCGTGGAGCGGGGTGGAAGCTATCCCGGTGGCATGCGGGTGAGTAAGGAGGAAATTGAACTGGAGTGGATGCGAATCCGCGAGGGCTTCGCAAAAGGAGGCGCCTCATGAAGCGGCCCAGCGTTCTTACCGGTATCGCCTTTGCTTTTGTGATTGCCGTTTTTGCGGTGCCCGTGTGGTGGGGTCTGAGAACGGCCTTGCCCTTTGTTCTGGCCTTCCGGGTGATCACACTGATCGGCTATCTCGCCTACTGCTTCTATCTGCTCAGGACAGCCAGGACCCGTGTGGGAGCCCTCACCCTGGCCACCGTCAATCTGGTGGTGGCGATGGGGCTTTCTTTTTTGCCCGTCACCAACTCCTTGATGGTGGGGGCACTGGTCACCCTGATTAGTGTGAACCGTTCGCTGCTCTTTCAACGGAGTTTGATTGCCATCGGCCTGGACGGTTTGGCCTCAGCTGGTGGACTGATGTTTGCGGGTTATCTTTTCAGCAAAACGGGAAGCGTACCGGCCGCCTTCTGGAGCTTCTTTTTGCTGCAGTCGCTCTTCGTGCTGATTCCAGCTCGACCCCTGGGAGAGGGTGGCTTTTTCTCAGCTGACGAGAAGGGGGAAGTGGATGTTTTTGCACACCCCCAGCGGCAGGCCGAAGCGGCCCTGGAGCGAATCGTTCAAGCGGGTGTTGAGTAAAGAAAATGGGGCGCGCGCCAAGCGCGCCCTGACCACCTGACCACCTGGCTACCTCACCCCATTTTCCCCGTATTTACTGGTTTTCATCGTTATGTTATGGGGTGATGAAAGTTGGCTTGGAGGGGGTGCAAAACTCACCCGAAAAGGCCCATAACATAATTATGTTATGGTGGGACATCAAGGGGAAAGGCTCTCATTTCATCTTATTTCCTGGTGAGATATACTGAGTGAGACCTTAGGGGACCGTCACTGAGACTGGAGATGCAAATCACCTTCATTCAGATCATCGTTTGGCTGATTGTTGGAGCGCTGGCTGGTTCCCTGGTGGGCACCGTCATCAAGCGCAGTCGTGAAGGATTCGGGCTCTGGACCAACCTGGGTGTCGGCCTGATCGGTGCGGCTGTTGGAGGTTTCCTTTTTGATCTCTTCGGGATCGATCTGGGTCTGGGAGAACTGGCCATCAGTTTCGAGGATCTGTTGGCGGCCTTTGTGGGTTCCCTGATTTTTCTCGCCGCTGTTCAGATCGTCAGCAAGCAGGTGGCAAAGAGAAAAGGTATACCCTCCGAATGACTCACAGACCCATCAAGGTTTCTTCGGCCAGCATGTCGACGACGGCTTCCAGGCTTTCCGTTTTTTCGTAGGTTGCCAGTTGCCGGTCGGCGCTGGTTCCTTCCTTGAGGATGGTTCGGACGTACTCAACTTCTTCACGTGTCCCGAGTTCGTCCAAGACATCGCTCAGTATTTCCAACAACTCCTCAATCAGAGAATGCAGGGGCACTTCCTCTTCTTTCCCCCAATCCAGGAATTTTCCATCGATCCCCATTTTGATGGCCCGCCATTTGTTCTCGCCGATCAAAGCCGTGCGGTAGCGGCGCCAGGTTTGATTGCTTTTCCGCAACTGAATCAACTTCGCCACCATGGCCTGCAAGAGAGCGGCAATGGCGATCACTTCGTCGATCTTGGTGGTGCAGTCACAGATCCTGAACTCCAGGGTGGGAAACTTGGGATGAGGTCGAATGTCCCACCAAATCTTGGTCGGCTCGTCGATGCAGTTGGTTTTAATCAAACTTTGGACAAATTCCTCATATTCCGAGGCAGAATCGAAGTACTCGGGTAGACCCGTGCGGGGGAGATCGTCAAAGACGACACTTCGATACGATTTCAATCCGGTGTTGCGTCCAAGCCAAAAGGGAGAGGAGGTGGAAAGACTCAAAATGTGCGGCATGAAATAGGTCATTTGATTCATGACGTCGATGCGCAAGTCCTCATCGGGGATGCCGATATGCACATGCATCCCGAAGATCAGCAGGCGGCGGGCCACATCCTGCATGTCGACCAGCAAACCCCGATAGCGAGCCTTATTGGTAATGGCCTGATCTTCCCAGCGCGAAAAGGGGTGAGTGCCGGCGGCCACAAACTTGCGCTCGTTCCCCTCGGCGATCTCCCCAACCAAGCTACGCAGACGTTTGATCTCTTCCCGAACCTCTCGGACATTGCTGCACACCAGGCTACCGGTCTCCACCTGAGATTGGAGAAACTCCGGCTTCACCTGATCCCTGAAAAGCATGGCTTTGCCTTTCAGGAATTCAGAAATGTAAGAAGTCAGCTCACGGGTCTGGGGATCAATAATCTGATATTCTTCCTCGACCCCAATGGTCAGGTCAGTGAATTCCATACTGGCGTAGGATCGATAGTAGGGAGGAAGAGCTAAGCGGTCAAGACGACATGGACGAATTCCCCAGTTCCGATGAAGAAAAACACGTTATAGGGACTTTTGGCGGCCAGCGTGCGGGTCCCTCGCTGGTCTGCGCAGTCGGCATTCACGGCAACGAACCGGCTGGAGTGGAGGCCCTCAAGCGGGTCCTGGACGAACTTCGGGCCCACCCCCGACCTTTCTCGGGAAAGCTGGTTGCTCTTTTGGGCAACACAGAAGCCTTTTCTCAAGGGCGCCGATATGTTGAGAAGGATCTTAACCGAATGTGGGAGAAGGATCGGGTTGCCCGACTCACAGCCCGGAACGCCGAGGGTCTGGAACATGAGGATCGGGAGCAGTTCGAACTGCTGGAGGTGTTGAGGTCGGCTACAAGGGGAGATCCAGGTGACGTTTTCTTCATGGATCTCCATACCAGCTCAGCGGATGGACCTCCTTTCGGGGTGCTCAATGACTCTTTACACAGTCGTGCTTTCGTCCGTACCTTTCCTTTGCCTCTGGTACTGGGCTTTGAAGAAGAGCTGGGCGGCACTCTGGCGGATTACATGGACTCGTTGGGCCATGTCAGCGCTGGACTTGAAGCTGGACAACATGCTTCTTCTCTGGCGGTTGATCACCTCGAGAGCCTCATCTGGATCGCCCTGGTCTCTGCGGGAAACCTTTCACAGGAGCAGGTTCCGGGAATCCAAAACCATTACCAAAGACTGGCCGACAGCTGCAGGAATTTGCCTCCCTTTATTGAGGTGCGATACCGCCATCCCATCAAGCAGGAAGATGAATTCGTCATGCAGCCGGGATACCGAAGTTTCCAGGAGGTCGAATCGGGACAACTGCTGGCCCAGGATCGGCGAGGTGATCTGACCGCTCCCGGGAGAGCCTTTCTCATCCTTCCTCTCTACCAGAAAGAGGGTGAAGACGGCTTCTTTCTGGCCGCCGCAGTTCGGCCTTTTTGGATCCAGCTGTCGGCCTGGATCCGTCCTTTGCGTCTGGACCTTTTCCTTCATTGGCTGCCCGGTGTTCACCGGCACCCGGAAGAGGAAGAGGTGCTGTTGGTGAATGCCCGGATAGCCCGCTGGTATACCCTGGAGTTCTTCCACTTGCTCGGATTTCGAAGACGCCCCGCCCAAGGCGCTCGTCTCACCATGGTTCGAAGGAAGGGATAGCCGGGCGGAGGCCGGAAATTCAAAATTTAAAATCCCAAATCCCGAACAAATTCCAAATTCCAAACCTGAAATCTGGAACGCGTGCGAAGTGCCCTTTTAGGCTGCGGATTCCTTTTTCAGTTCCCATCCTGGAAAAACAAGAACGGCGGGATGACACTTTAGGGCTCTGGCAATAACCTTCGCTCGTGCAACGCCCAGTCTTACCCTGTCATTTTCAATCGCTGAAATTGTCGACTGCGGAATCCCTGTCAATCTGGAAAGCTCATTTTGACTCAGGTCTTGGAGTTCACGCACGATACGCACCGACTCTCCTACCGACACCTCTACGAGTTTCTTTGCTGGTCTAAAATCTTTCATTTTGATCTGGTTATCTTTTTCTCCGATAGTCGTGGGCACTCACGTCGATAACCTTCACGAGGACCTTCTGAGCCACCACTTCATAAAGGACTCGATATTGCTGCCCCAATCGCGAAGACCGATTACCTTTCCACTCTCCACTCAGGGGTTCGTCATGAAATCCTTTAATGAGCCGAAGCCCGGCTGGACCAGATATTCTAACGATATCTTTCCACTTTTCATATCGTTTCAGAATCTCCTTTGGGAACCGCTCGAGTCGCTTCACGACGCGCCGATGCTCGTACACTGTCCACATACATTATTTAGACTATATCATAATTAGTATGGACACACATTATAGATTTGTGTTGTTCATTTCTTAGTTCCTTTAGCTATAACGGCTGAAAATGCGAATCTGTGAAGGTTTTTTTGACGACTAAGCCTAGGCCACTAGTTGTGCCGCCCTTACAGGGCTCCTTGGAGAACCTCCTCGATTCCAGGGGCTGACGAGACTGGCTATTTCATGCCGCCCCGTTGGGGCTCCGGAAGTGTCTTGGCAAAATCGCCCATAGGGGTCAGTCGGTGCTCGCCCTACGAAGGCAAAAACACAAAAGCACGAAGGCGCGAAATGCTCTCTTATCCGAAGTCGGGGATTTTCTCGAAGGTAACGGCGATGCCAAAGCGGTTCTTTGAGTCGTCCTCGACACGGACGACAGTGGCTGTCGCTTCAAATGAACCTTCACCCTCCCCAATGGGCAAGTGGAGGGTCACTATGTCGGAAACCTCGGGCCTCAGATCGGTTACGAAATAGGCGCCATAGGCACTGATATTTCTAACCGTAAGGTCTCGTTTGTCTTCTTTACCCCCAATGGTGAAAACAACGGTGCCTTTCAGGGGCAGTTTAAAGCGATCGGCGATCCGCCGTTCGACTTCCCTTCGATCCGTTTCTCTTCGATGATCTTTCCTTCGATCGACTTTCTTCACCATCCTCTCAATCATACCTCCGCAAACTGTCGTTTCCTTAATTTCCCGGGTGGGCGCAAGGGTCAATGAGTATTGGAAAGCGAGTAGGTAAGGGGGGAAAAGGGGACTATCTTTTGGGGGGAGGTGGGTATCCCCTTTTCCCTTCGGCTCACTCTGAGCCTCATGTATCTGACGTTGCTCCTTAAGACGAAGGAAAGGCAGAAATGTATGTCAAGAGTCTGTAATGTTTTGTAAAGGGGAACCGCAGACCACAGACTGCAGACCCTACGAGGGCAGCGACTGCTTCCTCCAGTTCCAGGCGGCCGCTCCGGCAAAGAGCACCAGCGAGACCAGTGAGATCCACTTTCCGATGCGATAGCCCAGCGGTGCATATTCGATGCGGAGGCGATGATTTCCCGCACTCAGGGGAACGGCTCGCAGGATGTAGTTGGCGGGCAGGAGATCGTAATGCTCTTGAGCACTACCGGCAAGAGCCACGGCTCGCCAACCGCTGCTGTAACTGTCGGTGATGAGCAAGATGGCGGGAGCGGGGAGGTTGGCTTCTACGATCAGATAATCGGTGCCTGCTTCGGTCACCGTCGCAGTTCCCTTTGCCGTGCCCTTGACCGGAACCGGGTCAGGCCTGGTTTCCAGAATGACCTGCTGGCGGGGATCAAAAGCCGGGTGATTCATGGCCGCAAAAATGCGGTCGCGCTGGTGTCGAAGCGCCCAGTCCTGAATCAATTCCAACCGAGAAAGGGTTGAGGGAATCTCTTCGAAACCCTGCTTGCCTCCCTCTGAGAAAAGAACATAACGATTGCGCAGCATTTTTAAGAGAGGATGAATGCGCGAAAATTCCAGATACTGAGTGGCCGTCGATGGATCTTTACCTTGTGTGAAGGCCATAAACTCGGCATAGCGCTTGAGGACTCCAGGATCATGCCCCCAGAGATCCTGGGTACCCGTCATCATGGCACTATTCGGGTTGGAGGGCAGAAGGACACGATAATCCCCCGGATGGGCCTCGTAGAATTGCTGCAGAGCGGGAAGCCTTGTTGTTTCCAGATCAAACGTGGGTCGGTTGCTCCGGGCGAAGATGCACAGCTCCAACACGGCAAGCAGCGGTACCAGGTACACCAGCCTGGGAGAGACGTGGGTTCGCCATAAAAGCACAGCCAGAAGTAAACAAGTCATGCTGCAAAAAAACACGGCCCTGGCAGCAGCCAGGCCGGCGTCGTTGATAAAGGCTTGTGCTTCATACTGAGCCGGTGGCAGATAGGACTCCTGGGTGGCGGCGATTGCCGACATGACCTGTCCCCATGTCCCGGCGCTACCGAAGGCTGCCGAAATGTGTATCCACAAGCCCACGGCTCCCACCAGCAATCCTGCGATGCCCAGGATGAGGGAAAGGCGTCGGCGCCAGCGAGGGTTGCTGAGGAGATCGTCCAGGCCCACGCCCGAGAGCATGACGGCGAACATGGCAACCAGAAAAATAAACTTCGCATTACCGCGAAAGGCGTCGAAACCCGGGACGAAACCGTAGAGGAGACTAAAAAGCGGTGTGTACGCCCCCAGAGCAAGAATCGACAGGATCAGTACCATGGAGGGCGAGAAGAGCCGCATATCCCGGCTGCCGCACAAAGCTCCGTATAGGGCAAGGACCAAGCCGGTGACACTGATGAAGAGCGACATCTCCCACAGGTACCATCGTCCCCAGTAAGTGCTCATACTCCCGAACAGAGCAGGGACCAGGAGGGTGAGAAAGTTCTCCGGGGGGAAGGAGAACATAGCCGCAAAGGCATAGGGTGTTCCGCTGCTGCGCACACTTTCGCCAGCCGCCTGCAGGCCCGCCAGCAGCTGCACGGCCGTCAGGGCTGCAGCTCCCAGATACATGCTGCCCAATCCCAGAAGAAGGCGCGCGCGTCTCGGTGCTTCGATGAGGCGAAGCAGGGCATAGAGCCCCGCTGCAATAGCCGTGTAAAACACATACTGGGGATGGCCGGCCAGAATCTGCATGGTGAGGGCAAGCACACCGACCAGATACCAGAGGGTGGAGCGTTCCCTGATCAGGCCATCGATGGCGCAAAACAGCAGCGGCGCCCAAACCATAGCCGAGATATTAGGGAGGTGCCCGGCATAGATATGCAGAAAGAAGGGACCGGAGAACATGAAAAGGACGGATGACAGGAGGCAGGCTGCCGGGTGCAGTCCCCGGTGATAGGTCCAGAGATACAGGAAGAACCCGGCTAAGAAAACATGCAGTGCGATGCTCACATTGATGGCCTTGGCGATGGGCAGCACCAGATACAACCAGTTGGGTGGATAAAGCAAGGCGGACTGGAAGCCTCCAAGGTAGGGCATTCCCGAAAAGATATGGGGATTCCAGAGAGCCAGGTTTCCCTGAGCCAGTTGACCGAAGCCAAACTCGCGCCAATAGACGAACTGCGAAGCAAGATCGGTACCCTGTTGAGAAAGAAGAACCGCACGAGGCGAAAAGAGGACATCCACGAACATGAGCAGGGTCAGTCCAAAGAGACTCAGAAGAGCGACTTGTAATCTTTTCTCTCGCATTCTTCCCAGTGAGCTAAAGTTGCTCCCGAAGTGTTCGATAATCTAAAAGTGAATGTATTTTTCGATTTCCAAGGCACCGATTGCGGGCGGATGGGCTGGCTCGCTGGTACGGCGGAAGATGAGAGCTCCATGAACCAAAGGATCCTGGATGGGGATCGGAGCAAAAATCCTCCAGGGAATCTCGGGGCGGGTTAAATTCGCCCATAAGACAGGTAAGGCGGCTTCCAGCTCATATGTGCTTTGGCCATAGAGTTCCGTTAACAACTGAGACATCTGGTCTGGTGAGCGACCCCCCACGACCACGTAATCCGGCACCGTGTTTTCCCAGAAGAGATCTGCCCTCAACTCTCCTGCATGCTTCTTGGCAAAGGGAGCCTGGTTGGTGACCTGCCCGCAGAATTTATGTCGGGGATGATAATAGAGTTGGATGGTGGTCATGTTGGTGGGTACGATGAAGATACATTCCTCCGTTGAGACCTCTTCCTCAATGTAGCGGCTGACGGCTTCGCTGCCCGTCGTGTAATCATTCATCACTTCACCCACATACTGCACCAGCCGGGAGTGCAGGCCGATACGGCCGAAAAAATTAAGGGTCAACACATTGCTCGATACGAGAACGACGAGAAAAAGTGCAGGCACCCCTGGGAAACGCGTTTCCCGCAACAGCTCATAGATCTTTGCCGCAAGCACGGCACTGAGAGGGATCAGGAAGATATAGTAGCGCATATCTGCATCAATTTCGATGGACGGGGGGTTCTGAAGCGAAACCAGCGAAACCGCGGCGATGACTCCTGCGCCGTAAGCCAGTACCAGGAAGATGTCCCTGAGGTGGGACATGCTGGCCCTGCCCAGCGCCACGGCTCCCCCGGCTGCAAAGAGAAGCATGCCGACCGGAAAAAACTCAAAGCGAGCCGTATCGCGTGGGACCATGAACAGGAGACGAACAAACTTGCTGAGCTGGCCCGTTTCTCCTGAATCCAGCACATGACCCAAAACATCAGCGTTGCGGAAAAAAAACCAGGTGGCGGCTGCCAATCCCACAACCCCAATCACGGCCAGAAAAGTGAGATTTTTTCTATTTCTGTATTTCTCGCGCAGCAGGCTGAGGGTAAGAACGGAGACGGCTCCGGCGGCATAAAGATATTGACTCAGGATCAACAAACAGAGGAAAAAAGTTCCCAGAAAAGTCCACCAGTGGTGGAGCTTGGCGCGGCCGATTACCGCCCACACCCAGAGAAGTCCGGCGAAAGAGGTCAGGCCCAGCGAGTAGTAGCGGAGTTGGCGGATGTACAACAGGGAAGGGACCGAAAGAGCAAGAATCAGGGCCACGATCCAGAATTCATCACTATCGAACTCGCTCCGGTACCAGGCGGCAAAAAGGGGAATCGAAAAGAGTCCAATGATCACGAACAGAGTGCGCCCCCCGGCGGCACTGTCTCCAAAGAGGGCTAGACTCAGGCCGGCCACAAAGTACTGTAAGGGAGGAGAGTGGGTATTGATCATGTCTTCACTCATCCATCCCAGCATTCCGTAGGCCATCAGATTCCGTCCATCCCAGGCGATGAGTTTGCCCGTCTCTATAAAGTTTCGACCATAGACGGCGGTAAAGGCCTCATCATCCCAAAAATCGTTATTGCCCAGGCCCCAGAAGGCCAGTAACCCCGCAAGCAGGGTCAAATAGAGGACAATCCGTTGATTTTTCTTTGATTCGAGTGGTTGTTCAGAGGTTTCCGGTTCCAATCTCAGCTCCGCTCCCATCTTACGGCACTTGTTTCGGAGAAAGTGTGACCAGGGCCACGTTCTGCAGGGGTTGTCCCCATCCTCAATCACCTTGCTGGAGAGCTTCGGTCAGTATGGCCGCTGTGTAGTCCTGATCGTCCTCGGTCAATTCATGAAAGAGAGGCAGGAGGATGCATTGTTCCTGGGCTCGTTCCGATTCGAGCAAGGGCAAGGGCAGTGGGATATCGGCATGGGCCTCTTCGCGGTGAGCGCACATGATTCCACGGCGGGTGGAGATTCCGCGATCCAACAAGTGCTGCATGACCTCCTGTTGGGTAGAACCTTCTGGCAGGCGCACACAATAGCTTTGCCAGTTGCTGCGTGCCCATGCAGGCTCCTCCGGCAGCTGCAGTCCGTGAAGGTCACCGAGGAGTTCCCGGTAGCGATCAGCCAAAGCGCGCCGCCGCTGGATCAGTTGGGGCAGTTTATTGAGCTGTTCTCTACCCACTGCGGCTTGGAGGTCGGTCATGCGGTAGTTGTAGCCCAGAGTGGGATAGGACTCAAAAATGACCTCGTTGGAATCGTGTCGCACCTCGTCGGAGATGCTCATTCCATACTGGCGCCAGAGCCGAAAACTCTTGTCCCATCGCGGATTTGAGGTGGTGAGCATACCGCCATCACCGGTGGTGATGACTTTACGGGGATGAAAGGAGAAACAGGCAATGTCTCCATGAGGTTTGCCTATCTTTTCCCAATGGTCTTTCCAGAGAATTTCGCTGCCTGCGGCGCAGGCGGCATCCTCCACCACCGGTAGGGAATGGCGCTCGGCAATCTGGAGGATGGCCTTCAAATCACAGGGCATTCCCATTTGATGCACACAGAGGATGGCTCGGGTATCGTCCGTTGCCGCTTGGTCGATGGCCTTGGGTTCTACGTTCCAGGTACCGGGCTGAATATCCACAAAGACGGGTGTGGCTCCGCAAGAGCGGATGCTGTTGGCGGTCGCGATGTAGGAATGGCTGACGGTGATGACTTCATCGCCCGGTTTCACACCAACCGCCGACAGGGCCAGATGCAGGGCGCTGGTACAGCTGGAGACGGCGCAGGCATGTTGGGCTCCCACCAGGGTGGCAAATTCCTGTTCGAAGGCGGCTACTTCGGGACCCTGGGTCACCCAACCTGAACGAATGGGACGGCTTGATGCCTCCACCTCGGCCTCGTCCAACCACGGCTTAGAGATGGGAATAGTGCGGGATTTATGCTTTTTCACCTTATGTGTCGCCCTTACGGATCCTGTTCATCCTATTCGTCTATTGTCGCACACTTGCTACGCTCAAACGTCTGCCCGCTTCCGCCAAACCGGCATTCGATGCTTTGCCTGGGCAGGGCTTTCATGGGGGATGTCATGTTCTCCCACAAGTTCCAAACCGAAGGAGGCTTCCAGAAGCCGGCGTAATGCTTTGCCATGGTAGCGCCGAGGCACCAGATACATGTAGTGAAGCCGTTCTCGGAGCAATGACTTGCTGTATCGCCGGCCGTGCAGAAGTCGGGCAACGGTGAGAAGGACTGAGTCCGTCCATGGGCTGCGCAGTAGACTAAAGAGGCGTCGGACGAGCCAGAGCATTTGGTTGTAGGCGCAGGCATAGGGAATCGTTGCCACCAGCTTGCCTCCCGGGACCAGATCGGAGCTGATTTTTGAAAAAAGTGCTTCGGTGGGTGCATCGACATAGTGAAGAGTGGAATCGGAGAAGATCAAATCAAAGGGTTCGACCTTGAAGTCTAGATAATCGGCCACCTCAAAGGTGAAACGTTTCCCGTTGGGCTGGGCACGGGTCTGCTCACGGGCTCGCTGGATATTCACCTCAAGAACATCGACGCCGGTCAGATGAGCGTTGGGCAGCGCCCTGGACAGGTCCAACAACTGCAGGCCGGTTCCGCATCCCAAATCCAGCACGCGCAGAGATTGCCGGGCGTCCACATAGCGCAAAATGAGTTCGGTTCTTTGGCGACACCGATTCAGAGGAGCCGTAAATCCCTTGTCCAGAAAATCCTCTTTCGCCATCAACTTGCTCGATCGACTCTTGTCTTTTCGAAGGCTCGCTCCAACACCTCCCCGGGTGTGCTCCAGACGTACCGATCCGAACCGGACACATGATCCAGAAAACGCCGGTAGGCATCGATGGCCTTGCTGTTACCCGAGAATCGCCTTTCGCAATGGGTCAGCAGGACCACTACGCCCCCTGAACGGGAGATTTCTTCTCCACACTGGATCCATAGTTCGAGGGACTCCTTCGGAGAATAACCCAGGGCCTTGAGACTTCCGTCCCGGGGCAGGGTGATAGGGATTTCGGAAGTCCCTTCGATTCGAAAGGGTCTGGCGCTGGAACAACCGTTATTGGGAATCGGGAAGAGCCCTCCGGATGTGGGAATACTGGAGTCATAGCGATAGAATTCTCCCAGGGCTTTCAAGAGGCTTCGGGTGCGAAGGAGGGAGGGGGAACGATAACCGATGATGTTGTAGCGCTCGATGAGCTCGCCGGCTCCCTCGAGTCGTTTTCTTTGCTGGCGGGGATCGCAAAAAGCCGTCCGGTTGGAATGGTCGTAACCGTGAATTCCCACCTCGTGTCCACGCTCCTCGAGCTCCTTGAGTAGGCCATGGTCGATGGACCAGCCGCAGGGCACGATATAGTTGCTGGACCGGGTGCCCGCCTTTTCCTCCAAATCGAGAAACTTTCTCACAACATTCTCCAGGCCTTCCGGCGAATCCAGATCGTGAGAAAGCAGAACCGGGGTAGGACCTAACCGGAACGGTGAAGTCTCACCGCCCCCGAGATCAGAGAGGAAGTCCGCGCTCAAGTCCAGGGGCCACTTTGGGAAACTCGCCCAGCGCTCCTGATGCCCGCGCTGCCAACGCCCGATGGCCGAGGCCACCAGGCTCCGAAGCCTGCCCGGAACCCAGTGGTAGGAAACGGGCAGACGGGAGGAGGCGGGTTTACGGCATGTATAGGCCGCTCGTGATCTCAAATCCTCCACATCTGCAGGGTCGATGGGAGAAATCTCAGGCGTAATCCTCAGGTCGCCCTCCGAGTCGAGGTGCCGTGTGAGCCCGGTTTTCTCCATGGTCGACTGGGGCAGAGAAACCTGCATCCCTTTCGCCCAGGCAACAGGCGAATCCGCTGGGACCTCCGTGATTCGCACAGGAATCAGTGTCTCAGCGTCCACGGCTGCTTTTGACCTCCGGGTGAGAGCTGCTGCCTTCGAAAGTCATGGGGTCAGTCTCTTCAGGCTGCTGGGAAGATTTGACTTGTTCGCTGATGAAATAAAGGGGGCGGCGAACCACTTCCGCATAGATGCGATAAAGGTACTCCCCCACGATGCCCATCAGGAAGCACTGGACTCCAAAGAACAACGCCATAGTCATCATTTGGCTCGTCCAGCCTAGTACCGGGTTGCCCGTCAGCCAGCTATACCAAAGGTAAGCCGCAAGTGCGACGGTGAGCAGAAAAGCAGCAATTCCCACCAGTGTAATCAGCCTCACCGGCAAGAAAGAAAAACCGATAAAGGCGTCGTACATGGTCTTGAACATCTTGCTGAAATTCCAACCTGATACACCGGAAATACGCTGTTTACGGTCGTAGTCTACCGCAGCCTGCTCGAAGCCTGTCCAAGCTGCCAGGGCGAAGGTAATTCGGCTGCGTTCTTGAAACTGGCGCATGCACTCGGCCACCCTTCTGTCGGCAAGGAAAAAGCTGCCCGTGGTGAATTGGGACCCGTGGGGCATGGCAAACCGGCGCAGAAGGCGGCAAAAAACATTACTTGTGAGAATTCTCCAGAATTTGTCCTCCCGCGTCCGGCGGTGCCCCCAGACGATCTGGACACCCTCCTCCCATTTCTTGAGAAACTCGAAAATCACTTCAGGGGGATCCTGCAGATCGCAGGCCAGGATCGCAACGGCATCTCCACGGGCTTCGGCGAAGCCCGCGCTGAGGGCGGTATGGGATCCGAAGTTTCGTGAAAGTCGAATACCTTCGAATCGGGAATCGCGTTTGCAGATTTCACGGATGATTTCCCAGCTGCGGTCCCGACTGCCATCCTCTATAAAGAGTACCCGGAAGTCGTATTGGGGGCGGGAGAATAACATTTCCGAAACGGTACGTGCATAGATCGGTAGAGCCTCCTCTTCATTGTACACAGCGGTGAGGATGACGACACGAGGAGGTGAAGATCTTGGGTAGGATTCACTCATGAGCACCTCCACATCCCAAAGTCAGGACCCAGCAGTTGGGCCAGCTCCTGATTGGGTTCGACATACCGTTGTTGCAACCTGCTGAGGCTTTCCGCGGGCACGGGTTCACCGTTTTTCCTGGAAGGGTTAGTGATTCCCTGGCTCGCCGCATCCCCGGGCCGAACAGAAACTTCCAGAAACTCATACAGGCTTCGGGCTAGCTCCTGCGGCTTGGTCATGATGTCTTCATACTTTAGGCAAAGGACTTGTTCTCTAGGGAAACGCTTGAAGTAGGGGTGAAGCAGTTGTGCGTAAAGTCCGCGCGAGAAGTAAGCGTGAGGGCGAGAATAGCGCAGGTGCTCGGGAACGTCACGTTCTCGCTGATCCTCCAGGTTCAAGGCGGTCTCGAAATCCTCACTTTCCAATCCGTTCATGCAGGACCAAAGATAGTTGGAGTAAGCGCGATCGGCAGGCTCGCGCAGGATGAAGATCAGTTTGATCTGAGGCAGGTGTTGATGGATGCGCTCGGCAGCCTGGGGGCTTTCCAGGTAGTTGGTCGTTTTCTCGCCGGCCAGTTTCTGATCCGGTACCTCAGCGAACCACGTGTGTTGATAGTACTCGATGCCTTTTTGGTAAACCCCATCCACAAGAAAGAATTTAGGTTCGGGTTTCACCGGTACGGCCATGTAGACTTGCGGGTGTCGATCCAGAAGATGATAGAGCCATGTGGTTCCGCTACGCGGAGCACCGGCTATGAGGAAATCGGGTAAACGTTCAGACACCGGACTTTCTCACCACAATAAAGAGGGTCGGGGCCAGAGGGAAGAAACTCTTGCGATTGACAAAAGGAAAATCGAGAAATTTCAGCGGGAATAGGAATCCGCCAAGAATCAGAGTGAGACCACTCTTGATCTTCTCCTGGCCGAAACTAAAAAGAATGGAGAAAAATTCGATCAGACAGATGAGACCCAGAGTAACAGGACCGGTCGGATTTGTTTGCTCGATCACTTCCCATCCCTTAAATAAGGTTTGCTGTCCCTTATGAGTATAGCGCTGAAAGTCGTAGGGAGAGGCATGGAAAGGGTATAGAAAGGGGATCAAATGCATGCTCAGTCCGCCCGGCTTGGTGCAGCGGTCAAATTGCCTGATGACGATTGAGTTGTCAGGAACGTGCTCCAGGATGCCTCGTGAGATAAAAGCATCAACGCTGTCGCTCTTAAACGGCAAGCTTCCCACGTCGCACACCACATCGACAGCCTCGTAATCAAAGAAGTCCAGGCTGTATCCCGTCAGCGAAAGTGGGACAAGAACATCGCGGCCAATAGTGTAATAGTATCGTCCCATCCACCCCTTGAGTAAGCCTTTGAGTTTATCCAGCTCGTCGACCCGATCGGGCACGGGGACAAAATAGATCTTCCCCTGCCTGATGGGATAAGTGTCCTGGCAGTGAGTACAGGTCGCGGCGTCGGGGTCATAGTCGAGGTTGCCCTGACAGGTGGGACAAGCCAGAATAGGTTTTAAACGCTCCAGGCGCTGGTTGAAGACGGTCATGGATGCCTTCCTAACTCGCCAGCTTCTCCAAGGCCCCTTGTTTTTGCATCGAGCGAGTGGCTGCTTCCAGAATGCGCACAATGCGCAATCCCGATTCTCCATCGCTCAGAGGTGTGTCCCCCGTCTCGATGCAATGGATGAAGTGAGACACCTCCGTTCGCAAAGCTTCGGTCCTATCCAGCTGAGGAGCCGTCATGTCTCCCGATCGATATCCGACCAGCATCTCGTAGATGCTCTTCCGGTCTGCAGCAAGATCGACGCCCTTGTCGTACACCTTGACCTTCTCGCTGATCTCAAGGTCGTCATAAACCACCATGTTCTTGCTTCCGCTGATCAGAGTGCGCCGCAATTTGACGGGTGCCAGCCAATTGACATGGATATGAGCGATCAACGATTTCTCGAAAAACAATGTCAAAAAGGCGACATTCTCGGGTTGGTTCTTGACATGACTCATTCCTGTTGCGGACACAGAGTGCGGTTTTGGGGAAAGGATGTAATCCATAATCGACAGATCGTGGACGGCCAGATCCCAGATCACGTTCACATCGTGCTGGAACAGTCCCAAATTGATGCGAACGGAGTCGTAGTAGTAGATGTCGCCTAATTTTCCGTTCTGCACCAACTCTCGGATCTTGTTTACCGAGCCCGTGTAGATGAACGTGTGGTCGATCATCAACACGCGATTGAGGCGAATGCTTTGTTCGATCAACTGCTCAGCCTGCTCTGAGTTGGAGGCCAAGGGCTTGGTGACCAGCACGTGCTTACCTGCCTGAAGAGCCTTACTGGCCAGATCAAAGTGGGTGTCCACCGGAGTAGCGATCACCACGGCATTCACACTCTTATCGGTAATGAGCTCATGATAGTCGGTGGTGGTATGGATTCCATGATAGAGCTGCTGGGCTTGAGTCAGGCGCTCTTCATCCAGATCGGAGACAGCCACCACCTGGCTTCCTGAGGCCAGAGCGAAGTTTCGAACCAGATTGGGTCCCCAGTATCCGTAACCGATGACCCCTACGCCGATCATGCTGGGGGATTTCATTTTGGAGTCCGAACATCTCCCACTACGCGGGCAGGAACCCCTGCAACAATGGCGTAGTCGGGCACATCGTGGGTCACAGCAGCACCGGCCCCGACCAGTGCACGCTCCCCTATGGTCGTTCCACAAAGGATCGTTGCGTTGGCGCCCACACTGGCACAATGCTTGACCAGAGTGGGGATGGTCTCCCAGTCCTCGGGATCCAAGAGATCGCCGTCGGCATTGACCGCTTGCGGATACTTATCATTGGTAAAACAAACGTGAGGGCCAATAAATGCACCGTCTTCGATGGTCACACCCTCAGGAATAAAGGCGAATGCCTGAATCTTCACGTTCTTGCCGATGCAGACTTCTTTTCTGATCTCCACGAAGGCACCGATCTTGCACCCGTCTCCGATCTCACAGCCATAAAGATTGACAAGGTCGGGGTGGGGGATGGCTACATCCCTGACCCAGCTGAACATCATCCGCGATCATGGGTACACAGCTTTAATCAGGGGATGGTTGATGGTAGTGGGCCTCACAAACTCCATGACCCATGTGCTTGATGGTCATAAAGTTATGGTAACACGAACGGAACTCACTCCGTTCGGTCTACGGCCAGCGCGACGGCTTCGCCGCCGCCCAAGCAGAGGGAGGCGATCCCTCGTTTCAGTTCCCGATCTTTCAGGGCATGGATCAGAGTGGTCAGCAGACGCGCACCTGTGGCTCCCAGCGGATGGCCCAGGGCAATGGCGCCGCCATTAACGTTGACCTTGTCCCAATCCCACCCCAGGCTGGACAGTTCGGAGCCGTTGGCCAGGATCTGAGCGGCAAAAGCCTCGTTCAGCTCGATGAGGTCCACATCGGCTCCCAGCCCGTTTTCTCAAGCAGGAGGGGAATCGCTTTGGCGGGGGCGCTGAAGATGTATTTGGGATCCACTGCTGCCTGGGCGTAGCCGACGATGCGGGCCAGGATTTTGGCGCCCATCGCCTCAGCCTGGGATTGACTGGAGACGACCAGGGCCGCTGCAGCGTCGTTGAGGCCAGGAGCGTTGCCGGCGGTGACTCTGCCGTCCGGTTTGAAGCTGGGCTTGAGCTTCTGGAGGGCCTCCAACGAGGTATCCCGACGAGGTGCTTCATCGGTATCCACCACGCTCATTTGAGCGTTGCCTTTCTTGACCGTGACGGGTACAATCTCTCCCTTGAACTTGCCGCCGTCGATAGCGGCAATGGCCTTCTGGTGACTGGAGAAGGCGAAGCGATCCATCTCCTCGCGAGTGATCCCATATTCATCGGCGATAAACTCCGCTGCGTCTCCCATCACCCAGTCTTCGAAAGGGCACCAGAGACCATCGACAAGAAGAGCATCTCGGAGCCCCGCATTTCCGTAATGGAGTTGATCCATGCGGCCGTCGACCAGGTGGGGGGCTTGGCTCATGCTTTCAACGCCGCCGGCCACGAACAACTTGCCGTCGCCTGCTCGGATGGCTTGGGCGGCCAGCATGACGGCTTTGAGACTCGAACCGCAAACCTTGTTGAGGGTGGTGGCCCCGACTGTGCCGGGGAGTCCACCAAAGATAGCGGCCTGCCGAGCAATGTTCTGGCCCAGGCCGGAGGAAACAACATTACCCATAAGCACTTCGTTGATCTCTGAAGGGTCCGGCAAAGCGGCCCTCTCCACTGCAGCTCGAACCACCGTGGCGCCCAACTCGAGGCTGCTACAGAGGCCAGGGCTGATCGCAGCCGACCAATGGGTGTGCGCACGGCACTCAAGATCACTGCGCTTTTCGATCCCTTTGCGTTCACGGGTTATGACCTCCACTCCAACCCAGTTTCATCGACTCCCTACCTTCACTTTACAAAAAATTACAAAGTCCTCATACACATTTCTATGGGTCATTCGTACTATATACACAATACAAAGGAAGATATTGGCATGTCGCCCTTTAAAGGAGAACTAACATGAAGTTATCCCGTGCAGTATTGGCCTTCTTGGTGTTGTTTCTGTTTCCTCATTCCGGCTTCGCCCAACGCCAACCCGATGCCAACGCCATGTTCGAGCGATTGGATCAAGACGGGGACGGGGTGTTGACCTCGGAAGAGGTTCCTGAGGAACGGCGAAGATTCTTTGATCGCATGATGCAGCGAGCCGACCAGAATCAGGACGGCCAGCTGACCCTGGAAGAATTCACCGCCAGCATGGACAGTGCCGGTGGCGGTCAGCGGATGCCGGGAGGGCGCTTTGACGTCGAAAGGATGTTCGAGCGTTTCGACAGCAACGGAGATGGAGAAATCACCCAGGAGGAAATTCCTCAGAGGGCCCAGCGCCTGATGCAGTTGGATCGAAGCGGCGACGGTGTACTCACCCGAGAGGAACTCTCCCAGGGTCCTCCCGGCGGCGGGCTTGGAGGGCGCCCAGGTAGGGCTCCCGGAGGACCCTCCCAGGAATCGGGAGCCCTGGTGGGTCAACCTTTGCCCGATATTGCCGTCTACGATGCCCAGGGCAAGGAATTCAAGCTGAGTAGCTGAAGGGAGACTACTCGGTCTTGGTTTTTGGCTGCCTGACCTGACCGCCTTTTCTGAGAAACGTCTCCAGGTTGGAGACCATCTACCGCGATTACGCTCCCAAGGGTGTTTACTTCTACTATATTTACAAGACTCTCGCTCATCCTGAACTGGACGGCTACGTCGAACCGTTTTCACTCGAGGAGCGGCTGATGCACGTTAAGGAGGCCCAACGGACACTGGGCAGTGAGATCACGTGGATCAGCGATACCATGTCGAATGATTTGAAGCACGCCTTGGGTGACATGCCGAACTCAGAGTTTGTGGTCGATCCGGAGGGCACGATTGTGCGCATGCGGGTTTGGAGCCAACCCGACCAGTTGCGTAGCGATTTGGAGGAACTTGTGGGTCCGGTGGAAAATCCCACCCGTGTCTCGGATCTCAACCTGAACATCGAGGTCCCACCCAAGGTTGCTGCCTCGGGAGTGGTGCCTCGAGTGAACATTCCCGGCAGAATGTTGCCGCTCAAGATCGAGCCGAAATCGAGTTCTCAGCCTTTTTACATGAAACTGCGGGCTGAAGTGGATCAAAGCTTCCTGCAGGAGGGTGAGGGAGTTCTCTATCTTGGCTTTTATCCGGATCCCCTCTACCACGTTCACTGGAACAATCTTGTGGATCCGGTGAAATATCAAATTACCGCCTGAGGGAATCACCGTGTCACAGGCTGCGGGTGAGGGTCCCAAGGTCGAAGAGCCCTCCGATATTGATCCGCGTGAGTTCCTAGTGGACATCAAAAAGAGCGGGGATTCCGAGGAACCGCTGCGATTGGCCGTGCGCTATTTTGCCTGCAACGATGAAGAAGGCTGGTGCGTCGCCGTTTCGCAAGAGTACGCCATCTCTCTTGAGCCAGACCCTGATGGCGGAAGACGCTTCGTTCGATGAAACTCGCTTCGCTCGTAGAAAAAAGAAAATAGAAAATAGAGCAACTTATTTCGAAGCTGGTTGCTCGACTCGAAACGCTAGCTTTCTTTTTCTCTTTTCTCTATGTTATACGAGCGAGAAATCGCGGTCTTTATCGACTACTACAACTCCAGGCGCTATCACGAGGCCCTGGGTAACGTCACACCCGGGTACGACCATGAAAAGTAAAAAGCATGTACTTCGCAAGACGAGATTCCATCCACACAAAAAGGAGAAGATTGAAAGGAGTCACCCTTGCCCGTCGGCAGGCGATCAATGCTAAACTAGCCCGATCAGCATCGGTTCCCACTGTCTTGTTGTCGGTTGCTGGTGCGACATTGAATCCCTGTTTCTGAAACCAGGCAGGACCCTCCAGCAGCGCAAGAGGAACCCAACTAGCTTGGAACCCCAAATGTCCCATTCTCGCTGAAGACGTACACCTTCTAATTCAAGGGCCTTCGTGGCCATCAGGACTAATCGAACGGACTCAGCTCGAAAACCGGGACCGCTATTATTCCACCGGCTGGTTGAGAGGAAGCCCCTGTCGGACAGTTTGCGAAAGTAAAGTCGGAAAGCCTCTACAGTGTAGAGATAATTTTCCGAGAGTGTCATCGCACCCGCTGCTGTGGCCGCCCACGTGTCAATCAGCGAGATCTGGATCAAATCGTATTCACCAGCGGAGCGACTCAGGAAACTGCGGCCCTCTCCAGCAACAGCCTTCACATCCTCCAGGTGATAGACGTCCCCTGTATACTCCTTGAAAGGTCCCGACAAGGTGTCGATCGTTTTCCTGTTGATCTCAACCGCTGTAATGTCTCGAGCCCCTGCTTTGAGGGCCGTGAGTATATCCTTCCCCCCCCGGCGCCAATGATACAAACGCGATCGGGCGATCCAACTTGGTAATGAAGGTTCCCACGCTACCATCATATTCCAAGTAAAGTCGCTCAAGGGGCTGCGAAGGAGGTGTATAGTTGTATCCCAAACCCCATGCCGGGTTGGAATTGAAACTCTCGAAGATCGTCACCAGAGCAGTGGGTCCCCATACCCGATATACCGGCTCGTCGTTGTGAGCTTTGCTGGACTTGCGCAGCTCAAAAGGCGTACCCCAGGAGGTGACCACCAAAATTCCAAGACCCAGCAGCAGCGCTTTTGTACGAAATGCCTTCTCAAGAATCCCCAGGGCCAGTAGGGGCAGTAACCCAGTGACGACCAATAACAATGGTGTGGGGATGAGATACATGAGCGGGACCACCAGGACCGCCCCTACCGTGGCGCCGATCAGATCGGCAGCATAAACACGGCCGATCTCCCTTCCCGGTGCCTTCATCAGAAGGATACAAACCGCCGCACCTAAACTCAGCAGAGGCATCAGCAGGGTAACAACAAAAAGCACGATTGGGCGATCGAAGTAGTAGTGAACTTGAATGAGCACGAAGACCGAAAGAGGGATCAGCAGCATGGAGGACAACAACACTTTTCGTAGGGAACCTGGTTTGATCCCACGAACCGAGAACCACACCCCAGGTGCGCCCAGGCCTAACAACGCCAGTGAGACCGACAGAAACGCAAAGTGGTACCAGAGCATCACACTCATCATCCTGGTGACGAGGATCTCATAGAGCAGGACAGCACATGAGACAAGCGCTATGGCCGCGTACTGGGAGTAGGCTGATCTGGATGGGTTCTCTAATTGAGCCACACTTTCAGTGTAACATTTGCTCTTCTGCCGAAGTGGTCCTGCGAGTGTGCCTCGTTGCAATTCGACGAACCTATACTCGCCTGGAGCTGACTTGAACCGTATTTAAGGCGGGCAGTGAGGGGGTGCCCTCATTCTTCCTACGGGATGACTTTGGCTCGGCCTACCGTGTTGGCGTCGGTTCCGAACCAGACTTCTCCAGAGGCGCGGTTGTACATCATATGGCGGATGGTGCCCCCGCCGCTTGGAACCTTGGTGATGCTGAAAAACTTCCGGGTTTTGGGATCAAATCCTACAAACTGGTTGGGGTCAGGAGCGGTTTCTACGAGCCAGAGTCGGTCCTGAGCATCCACGGCCATGCCATAAGGTTTGGAACCCGACCCTGCCGGTGAAACCCATTCCTCCACCTTCCCGGTGGCGGGGTCCAGATGGCCCAGGGAACCTCGGGCGTAGTCCACATACCAAACCTGGTCATCGGAAGTTATCTGCAGCCGACGGGGGCGGGCATCTTCATAGGGCAGGGTGTACTCTTTCAGTTCCATGGTTCGGGGATCGACGGTAGCGATCTTGTTGGTTCCCAATTCGGCAATCCAGGGCCGGTTCGCGGAATCAATCACAATTCCATAGGGACGGGCACGTTCTGTGGGGACGGCAACCAGCTGAATTTTTCCTGTGGCGGCGGTCCGTTTGCCGATGAAATTCCCTACCTGGACGGTAAACCAAATGTCCCCGTTGCCGTCAAACACCAGAGTGTGAGGATCCTGGGCGACAGGATCGGGCATGGGGTATTTGGCAATTTCCCCGGTGTCTGGATCCAGCCTGCCAATGTGGGCGGCTCGGTTTCCCGCGTACCACACGTCACCATCCTTATCGACAATCAGGTTGTGGGGCCCGGTACCCGGGGTCAGGTCAAACTTGGTGAATTCCCCGGTACTGACGTCAAGATAGGCCGCATAGTGGGATCGTTGTCCCACGAACCAGACCCGACCCTCACTGTCCACAAACGGGTCACGGGGCCGGCTATTCTCCCAGGGAACGGTCCACTCTCGAATCTCTATTTCGCCGGCGTTCACAGGGGTGAATCCCGCACCCCACACCAGGCTGACGACGAATGCTGCAAGTAGCTTTTTCATATGCGATTCCTCCCCAACTTGCTTTACCGGCAAAAAATAGAAAAAAGAGACTAAAGAATTATATCTATATTTACAGCGTAAGAATAGAAAAGAAAATAGAAAGAAGAAAGAAGAAAGAAAAGCAGTGTTTTTCGGGTGGAGCAGGACGCTTCGAGGTGAGTTTCTCTATTTTGCCCTGCGAGCGGAGCGAGTCCTCGAACGAGCGAGTTAGGATTCATCTGGAGAAATTAGGGACAAAAAGGGACAGGCCCCCAGGGCCTGTCCCTAATTTTCGTCCCTAAATTTCCCCAGACAAATCAATGTTGAGGAAGAACCTAGACGGGTCTAAAGGCCGGCAACTGTGTGCCCGTCGTCTCAGAGAGCCTGTTAAGCTTCTCATTCAACATATAGAAATCGTCGGCGTTTCTGATGCAAATGAAATCCAGTCTCAGTCGCAAGCGGGTAGCGGTTGGGATCTCGGGTGCCAGCACCTCGATCGAGTCCAGCGAGTAGGTCATGACCTGTTTGCTATAGCCTAACTGCATGTTCACAATCAAACTGCCCAGGATGGCAAAGATGGCAATGGCATTGAAAATGAGGTGATGCGTGGCGAACTTGAAAGGGGTTAGCAAGGATTCCCCGCGGGTGAACTTTCTCAGAAGGCAGTTGGCGCCCCACAGACTGAAGTAGCCGAGGATCACAACCATGAGTACCTTGATGGTGAGATTTGCGGCTGAGTGCATCAAATCAAAGCCTTTGGTCGCCTCTCGATAGAGAGCGTCTCGGAAGGTGGGCGAGACCGCTGCCAGCATTCGCACTGCCCAGTCCATGGGTGCAAATGTGCCTTCCCAAAGGCTGAATCCAAGCCCTCCGAGCAGCACTCCTGCTTTGATGCGCACAATGATCGAGAGTCTGTTACCCATATTTCTCCTACCCTATTTGAATCGGTTGTCGTGAAAGACTGACCGTCGAGATACAAAGGATCGGTTTGTTATCGACGATTAGATCCTGAAAAAGTAGACTGCTGAAGCGAGTTCTTTAGAAACTAACTGGCCTGTCTACCTAAAAAGGGCTCAATGGGACCCGTTTGAGACTGATCGGTGATCCCGTCCAAGGGCCACGGCTCAACCCAAAGTTTGCCTACTCGCTGGCTCGAGAACAGTTTATCGGTCATCTCGTAGCAGAGTCGTTCCACTTCTGCTGTGGATCCATTCGACCTCATGCACAGGAACTTAACTTCGCCTTCGACATCAGCTAGAACTAGATATTTATTCGACATGCCACACTTAAAAGCAAGTTCCGTTCCAATGGGTGAAAAATGCCGATCTTTTTTTGAAAACCCAATTATTTGGGCCTTTCGGAGGAGTGAACAGGCCTCGACTCAGGCCAGAAAATCGACCAAAATGTAAACAAAGGGTTACACCCGGGAAACAGGCGTAGAGCGCGGAGAGAGGACGGCTTTCAACTGGCAGCTGCCCTGTCAGCTGAAAGGACAGGCCACGGCGCGGTCTTCTCTCATCTCTAGGGCAGGCTCTTCTTCCGAGCAGGAAGGGCGGACGATGGGACACCGGGTATGAAAGCTGCATCCAGAGGGTTTTCGGATGGGGTTGGGGACGTCCCCCACCAGCCGAATTCTGTCCTCATGAGTAGCTTGCGGGTCGGGACGGGGGACGGCCGAGAGCAGGGCTCGGGAATAGGGATGGAGGGGGTTTTTATACACACTCTCGCCCGGGCCCAGCTCGACGACGTTTCCCAGATACATCACGGCGATTCGATCGGAAATGTGTCGGACCACCGAAAGATCGTGGGCAATAAAGATATAAGAAAGGTTGAATTCTTCCTGCAGGTCCTGCATCAGGTTGACCACCTGGGCTTGAATGGAGACATCCAGTGCGCTGACCGGCTCGTCGGCGATGACAATTTTGGGATTTGTCGATAGGGCTCGAGCAATACCGATGCGCTGGCGCTGTCCACCGGAAAATTCATGAGGGTACTGAGCGGCGTGCCGGCTCGTTAGACCCACCTTTTCCAGCAGCCAAATCACCCGATCCCTGCGTTCACTCTTGGAATAGTTGCCATGGATCTTGAGAGGCTCCTCCACGATCTGGCTGACCGTCATGCGGGGGTTGAGCGAGGAATAGGGATCCTGGAAAATCATCTGGATGGCAGAACGGTAGGGGCGCATCTGCGACCGGCTCAGCTGGTTCAGGTCCACAGTCCCTCCCGAATCGTGGTAGAACACCTGCCCGGAGATCTCCACACCGTAATTCATGGCATGCAGGATGTTGACGATGGCGCGTCCCACCGTGCTCTTGCCGCAACCCGACTCGCCGACCAGGCCCAGGGTTTCGCCTTTGAGGAGATCGAAGCTCATCCCGTCGACCGCTTTCACCTGGGCGATTTTACGCGGGAAGACGCCCCCGAAAACCGGAAAGCGGACCCGCAGATCTTTGACTTCGAGAATCTTTTCCATTAGGGCCGGCACTCGTCCACAAGGTGACAGCGCACCCAGTGCTGGGGAGAGATTTCCAGTAACCGGGGTTCCCTCAGTTCACAGTGATCCAGCTTTTCCTGACATCGAGTCACAAATTTGCAGCCCACCGGCAGATCCTGGATATTGGGGACATTGCCGGGGATGGCTGGAAGGCGCTCGGCTTTCTCTCCATCCAGGCTGGGTAAGGAGGCCAGCAGCCCTCGCGTATAGGGATGCTGTGGATTCCCGAACAATTCTTCAACCGGAGCAATCTCCTGCATCCGGCCCCCATACATCACCGCCACACGGTCGCAAGTTTCCGCCACCACAGCCAGGTTGTGGGTGATCAACAGGATCGCCGCATCCTTTCGCTGCTCCTTGATTCCCAGCATCAACTCCAGAATCTGAGCCTGTATGGTGACATCCAGGGCCGTGGTGGGCTCGTCGGCAATCAGCAGCGAGGGGTTGCAGGCCAGCGCCATGGCGATCATGACGCGCTGTCGCATTCCTCCAGAGAACTGGTGGGGGTACTCCGACATGCGCAGGGCCGGCTCGGGGATTCCCACCAGCTCGAGCATCTCCATACCTCGCTCGAAGGCCTCCGGCTTGGAACACCCCTCGTGTTCCAACACCATCTCGGAGAGCTGCATTCCGATGGTGAAGACGGGATTCAAAGAGGTCATCGGTTCCTGGAAGATCATGCTGATCTCCTTACCGCGGATTTCGCGCATTTCCTCCCAGGAAAGTTTCAGCAGATCCTGTCCCCGGTACAGGATCGAGCCGGCCACAATCTCTCCCGGAGGGTTGGGAATCAAACGCAGAATGCTCAGAGCCGTCACACTCTTTCCCGCACCCGATTCTCCCACCAGACCCAGCACTTCTCCGGCGTCAATATCCAGATCGACGTCGTCGACCGCTTCGGCGATGCCGGATTCGGTCTTGAATTGGGTCTTGAGACCTTGGATCTGCAGCAATTTTTCAGGCATGGTCGCGCACTCGCGCTGTCGTGCTGTCGTGTCTTCGTACTTCTGTTGGTTCATAAGAACATCTTTGAAGAACCCAGGCCTATCCTTATCTCAATCTGGAAAACTCCTTGGGGTCGAAAGCTTCACGAATCGCCTCGCCGATCAGAACGATCAGAAGCAAGGTCAAAAAGAGGGCAGCCAACGGGAAAAAGACCAGCCACCACTTGGTCAGAAGACTCACACCCTGCCCAATCAACTCGCCCCAGCTGGGAGTGGGGGCGGGCAGGCCGAATCCCAGAAAGTCCAAAGCTACCAGTGCACCGATATTGCCCACGATGGCAAAGGGGGCAAAGGAGACCACCGGATTGATGGCATTGGGCAAAATATGCTTGAACATGATGGTCCAGTCCGAAGCCCCCATGGAAATGGCAGCTCCCACATAGTCTTTGGCCTTTTCGCGGTAGAACTCCCCGCGGATGTAATAGGTGATTCCCATCCAGCCGAATGCAGACAGGATGAAGATCAGAAGCCAGAAGGAGGGCTGTACCAGCTGGCTCCTTCCCGGCAGGTAAATGGGAACGACGATCGAGCTGATAATCATGATGGTGTACAGAAAGGGAAGAGAGGACCAGATTTCGATGAATCGCTGTCCCAGAATGTCCGACTTTCCACCGAAATATCCAATCCACCCACCCACGGCAATCCCCACGGCAAAGCTAAAGAAGAGAACCAGAAGGGCAAAGGTCATGGAGATATTGAAGCCATAGGCGAGCCTGGCGAAGACGTCCCGGCCTCGATCGTCGGTTCCAAAGAGATGTCCAAGGGAAGGCGGGTGAGGAGGGGAGCCCTCCAACTCCAGCAGAGATTCACTGGGGCTGTAAGGGTAAGGAGGCAGAAGGACCCAGCTGCCCTCTCCTTCAGCGGCAAACTGTTGCCTCATCTTTCGGTAGTCGGGTTCGCCGACGGCCTCCAGACCGAAATCCGCGGGGCTGTGGAAGCGCAGCTTAGGGAAGTAGAGTTCGCCTTCATAGCGGACCACAAGCGGTTGGTTACTCACCAGTAGCGGCAGCACGAAGGAGACCAGGTAGGCTGCCAGAATGACCAGAAAAGAGTAATAGCCTCGCTTGAGGCTCCGAAACTTGCGCCAACGCTTGCGGAAGATGGAAGGGGAAGGGGTCGGCACCTGGTTCATTATCGAAACCGTATCCGTGGATCGACGAACACGTAGATGACGTCCGAGATAATATTGCCCATCAGCATGAGGAAACTGGAAATGACCACGATTCCCAGAGCTACCGGATAGTCTCTTTGCAGGATCGAGGTATATCCGAGATAGCCCATGCCGTCGATATTAAACACCTTCTCGATCAGAAAGGAGCCGGCCAGAATCAGGCTGAAGAAATGTCCCAGACCCGTGGCGATGGGGATCAGAGAGTTTCGCAGGGTATGCACAAAGATGACCCGCTGCTCACTGAGTCCCTTGGCAAAGGCGGTGCGAACGTAATCCTGTCCCAGGTTTTCCATCAGCGAGTTCTTGGTCAGGATGGTCAGTGTGGCGAAGGAACCGATCATATAGCAGACCACCGGTAGGAACATGTGATGGAGTTGGGCCACGATTTTCTGGCCGAAATTCAAGAATTCCCAATTGGTGGGTCGAAAGCCGCCCAAAGGAAAGAGGTCCCAAAAGGTTCCCCCTCCCAGCAGCACCAGCAAGGCGGTTCCCAGTGCCCAACCGGGGATGGAGTAGCCTAGGAAGACAATGAAGCTGCTGGCGAAATCGAAACGCGATCCGTGTCGAATGGCCTTGAACACCCCCAGCGGCACGCACACCAGATAACTCAGCAAAAAGCCGGTGAGACCCAGAAAAATAGAGACGGGAAAGCGCGCTTTGATCACATCCCAGACCGGGTCCTGGTAGATGTAGGACCGGCCCAGGTCCAGCTGCACCACGTTCCAGAGCCACTGGGCATAACGAATATGGACGGGCTTGTCGAACCCGTAGTACCGCCTCATTTCCTCCAGCGCTTCCTCAGGAATTTCGGTGCCCATCCTGAGCGCTCCGCCGCCCCCGCCCTCCTGGGCCATCGCCATCTGGAATGCCATGATCTGGCGCTCGATGGGGCCGCCCGGAACAAAATGCATGATCAGGAAAACAGCCAGGGTGATGCCAAGGAAAGTGGGAATGATGAGAAGAAGCCGGCGGATAAAGTAGGCGCTCATGGTTCGTCTATGGGGAGGTCGCTTTCTCCTGGACCGAGTTGTCAAACTTGAGCCAGTAGCGATCCTCGGTCTCACCCACTTCCAGTTGGATGCTGGAATCTCCCCGCGCCTCATCCAGCTGCTGGGATTTTTCCGGATCGATCCACCACAGAGAGGGAAGGTCGGTGTAATCCCCTACCCGGGTGAAGTAGCCATCGGGTTGTCCGTACCGGTTCCAGTACAGGATCCGCTGATAGGGAGCCGTCCACTCCAAAATATAGGGGTAAAGATTGGCCAGGATTCCATCAATCTCCTGGATGGCGGCCACCCGCTCATCCTGATCGAACATTCTGTCATAGGCTTCAGCGATCTCATCGATCCTGCGATTCTTTACCCCCGTAATATTGTTGTTGTTGTTCACAGCGGCCAGTGAGGAATGGTATGAAGTCTCCGGATTGGGGAAGAGCAGAGCACCCCACCCCACAGCGACGAGGTCAAACTGCCTCTGCATCATGAGCTTGAAACGGGTCTCGGGTGTCACCAGCCGCAGATTCAGGTTGATTCCCACTTTGCGCAAGTCTTCCTGGTAGACGGTCCAGTACTTTTCAAAGAGCTTGTTCGAATAAAGCAGCTCTACCTCCAGTGGATTGCCTCGTTTGACAAGGCGTCCTCTCTCGTCCCGATTATTCCAGCCCGCCTCAGCCAGTATGTTCAGCGCCAGTTCGGGATCGTATGAGATTCTGGGATTGTTGGGGTTCTCATAAACACCGCCGGTCCAGTAGGAGTGTTGAAGCTCGTACTGGTTGTAGGCCAGCTTTTCCACCATTTGCTCCCGGTTGAAGAGGTGAAAGAGAGCCCTCCGCACCCGGGTGTCGTCGAAGGGTACTTTGCGCATATTGAAGGCCAAGCCCGATAGTCCGCCCGGCGCGTGGTTGAAGATCTTCCGTTTTTGAATGAGACCCCGCTGGATGTCGTCGAAATCGAGTTCCTCCACCCACATTTGGGCACTGCTCACGAAGAAGTAGTCGAGATCACCCTTCTTGAACATCTCAAACTCCAGGTTGCGGTCTCGCACCACGATTTCCGTGATCAGCTCGAAATTGTTCAGCCCCACATGTTGACGATGGTTCTCTGCCCAATAATCCTGGCGCCTGCGGATCGCGATCGAGTTTCCCTTCTTGACATCTTCTACGTGAACGGCGTATGGACCACTTCCGGGCAACATCTTGAAATTGTAATCACGAAGATAGGTTTCTCCATTTACATCTTTGAGGACGTGGGCCGGAAAGATGTACATCGCTTGTGAAAAATAGAGAAAGTTGCGCCAGTTGACCTGGTTGCTCCTGACCCGAACGATGTATTTGCTCTCGGCAACGGGTTTGTCGAGCTTACCGTACGTCATGCGAGAAGAGGGGTCTTGCAACCCTTCATCCATATGAAACATCCAGGTGGCGATCACGTCCTCTGCTGTGACTGGCTGACCATCGGCCCAACGGGCATTGGGGTTGGTGCGGAACCGATAGGTCATCTTGTCGGGGGAGACTTGCCAGTGGGTGGCCAGACTGGGGATATATTCCAGGGTGGTGGGGTGCATGCTCAAGAGCGTCTCATACACCATGGCCCGTACCATATAGTTGAGAGATGTGTTGTATTCGGGCCCGGCCATTCGCAATGTGCCGGGAAAACTGGGAATGGCCTCTCGAAGCAGTCCTCCCTTCACGGCCCGGGGATCCCCGATGAAGTCGAAATCGGTATTGGTCTCCCATCCCTCTCCGGTGAATCCTTTTCCTCCCTCTTCGGCGGGGACGGAAGAATCCGCCCCCGCGTCGGCATCGGGAAAGACGGGATAATCGTTTTTGTCCAATGAGACGGGGCCGCGAGGTTGCAGGTCCGTGGATGATCCACCTCCACCGGTTTCAGATAGATAACCGCAGCTCAAGGTCAGAAACGACCCCGTTAGCACCCAAATGGATAAGGCTTTACGAATGTATAAGATTTTAAGCATGTTCTTGGCTCCTTTGGATAGAGAACCATTGTAGAGTTTCCGGGACGGGGATGCAAAAGGCCGGACAGGGAACTTCTGCTCTATAATGAGGGCGGCGTGAGTTTATCTTCGGTACCTGCAAAGAATTGTAGAGGCACCTTTCTTTTGCTGGGTTTCCTGCTTTCTCCCCCGGAACTTTTCGCTCAAATTTCTCCCTCACAGGATCAAGAACGACCCGCGATGACCGCCACCCGTGTGGAGGAGGCGCCCTCCATCGACGGACGGCTGGATGAACCTGTGTGGCAGGGTGTGCCGGGAGTCTCGCAGTTCTATCAGAAAGAGCCCGTGGAAGGAGAGCCAGCTACTGAGACCACGACGGTCAACGTCCTCTACGATCGAGCCTACCTTTATATCGGCGTCGAACTGTTGGACAGCGAACCGCTCGAGATCCGGGCCTCTGAACTGCGTCGAGATAGCACTCTTGAAAATGATGATAGCTTCGGGATTGCTATCGATTCCCACCACGATCACCGAAATGCCTTTGTCTTTAGAATCAATCCACAGGGGACACGGTTTGATGCCGTCATTCGCAATGAAGCGTCTAACTTGGACCAGGCGTGGGACGAGGAGTGGACTGCGGCGGCAGTGATGACTGAGCAGGGCTGGAGCGCCGAATTTTCCATCCCTTTCAAGATACTACGGTTTTCGGCAGCCGAGGAACAGGTTTGGGGCGTCAATTTCGAGCGGGTGATCAAGAGGAAAAACGAGTCCGTTTATTGGTCAGGCTGGGACCGTGACTTCGGGTTTCATCACATTTCGCAGGCGGGACATCTGGGAGGGTTAACCGAAATCAGGCAAGCCGAACGTCTCCGCATCCGTCCTTACCTTCTGGCGGGAGTGGAGAGGTTCAACGCCACTTCTTCTCCCCATACAGAGGGGCGTTGGGGGGCAGGCATCGACGACCTTAAATATGCCGTGACCTCGAATCTCACGGCTGATCTGGCCTTCAATCCCGATTTTGGGCAGGTCGAGGTCGATGCCCAGCAGGTCAATCTGACTCGATTCAGTCTTTTTTTTAGAGAAAAGCGCCAGTTCTTCATTGAGGGGTCGGATTCCTTGCGGATGGGGTTGGGCCTGCTTCATTTCGGTCCGCCGCCTGTGGAATTGTTTCACAGCCGGAGGATCGGCCTATCCGATGCAGGTGAGCCGATTCGGATCCTTGCAGGCAGTAAGCTGACTGGGAAAGTTGGGGAATTTAACCTGGGGTTCCTCAACGTGCAAACCGGGGAGGATCAGGGCCAACCGGGAGAAAACTTCACGGCAGCCCGGTTCCGTAAGGAGATGTTGGGTCGCTCCTATGTCGGGGGGATCTTTACCAACCGGCAGGGTGGGGGAAACTTTAATCGCGTGGCTGGAATGGACGCACGCTTTGTTTTGAAAAGGTATTTGCACGTGATGGGGATGTTGGCGAAATCGTTCAGCTCGGAAATCAGCAGCGACAAGGAGTGGCTTCGTCAGATTGGGGCTGAGTGGAGGACCGACCTTGTTACTGCTGGGGTGAACTACATGGACATTGAACCTGATTTTGATCCGGGAATCGGATTTCTTCGCCGCCGGGATCGGATGATCGGGACAAGGGTGGTCTTGAAACCTCGTCCGGGTGGTGAACCCATCCGCAACTTTGAGATTACCCCCAGCCTGGTTTACTTTCACGATGAGGATCGAGTCCTAAAGTCTCGCAATGCCGACCTGGGGTTTGGGATCGTTTTTCAGAATGGCGACAAAGTGGAGTTTGAAATTGCAAACGATGTGGAACGCCTTTTCAAAGAATTTCCAATCGGTCCGGGCGTCACTCTGCCGGTAGGACTGTACCAATGGAATGCGGGCGAGGTGAGCTTTCGCTCCTTTAATGGCAGAAAGCTGGCCGGCAGCGCTGGAGTCAGTATTGGGGATTTCTACAACGGCACGAAGAACTCATTCGACCTGGCTGGAGAGTTTCGACCCAACGAGACCGTGAATTTCAGCCCCAGTTACGAATTCAACGACATCGATCTGATCGAGGGATCCTTCAACACCCATCTATTCGGGTTGCGTGCTAACGTCTCCTTTACCAATGATCTACTGAGCTCGGCCTTTCTCCAATACAACAGCAAGGGTGCACTGGCGGCTCTTCAAGTACGCTTCAATTACATCTTTCGGACCATCGACAATTTTTTTATCGTTTACAACGAGACCCGTTTTACCGACGGCGTTTTCTCAGGCGAATCGGACCGCTCCCTGATCTTTAAAATAACCTACTCGCTGCACAGATAGAGGGGGACGGTTGGGGAGTGTGAGGGTGCCTCCCACCTTCTGTTTTGGGGAGCGGTCAGAGCCGCGGGCGGAGGAGGGATCGCAGGTTATCTGCCTATTCCAAGGTACTTAATACCAGCAGCTTCAACACCTTGTTTATCGATTGCGTTTCTTCCATCAACAAAGATCTTGCCACCAGATGCTTTGAGTTTGGCCCAATCGATATCCTCGTATACTTTGTGTTTGGTCACCAGGAATATAGCTTCGGCATGGGTTGCATAAATGTCATCGGCTGGCATTAAGTGCTTACTGTGGATTTCTTCTTCTGAAAAATAGGGGTCATTGACAAAGACTTGAAAATCTCTTTCTTTAAGCCTTTCATGAAGCAGATAGGTCATGCTGAAGGTGTCTTCTTTTACCTCAGGTCGGAACCCCAAGCCCAAAATGAGCGCATTCTTGACGTGTACCGTACAATCCACGAGTTCCACAGCATAGTCAGCCATTGAGTCGTTGATTCTCCTGCTTTCCTGTGCCAGGGAAAAATCCAACCCCACTTGTTTAAAGTTCTCAATAAGGAAATAAGGATATACAGGGGTGCAATGCCCACCCACTCCGATGCCTGGCAGCAGCAAATGGGTTTCACCGTTGGTATTCGCGAGCTCAACAACTTCTGTAATATCAATGTCCATTTTGGAGGAGAATTGTGCGAACTGATTCGCTATGGCTATATTGATGTCTCTGTATGCCATACCCGCTAATTTGATTAATTCTACTGTTTCGATCGTACCGACTTTGCGCAGCAGTGCTCGATCAAAGAAGCCACTGTAAACTTCCAGTCCCTTGTTGGCAGCTGCATCACTGATACCTCCGATAATCTTAGGGTTGGTCTGAAGCTGTTGTAACATCGAGCCGCTCTTGATGCGCTCGGGGCTGTGAATGAGATAGAAGTCCTGGTCATGCTTTTTACCCAGACTCTCCAATAGCGGGAGGACATGGGTTCTGGAAAACCCAACAGGTACAGAGGTTTCGATCGCTAAGAGCATTCCATTAGCCAGGAATGGCTCCAGGGCTTCAAAGCATTCCAGGAAGGGTTCCTGTATTACTTTTCTAGATTGGTCTATCAGTAAAGGAATGCAAACGATGACAGCCGCGCTGTTCTGAATGGCAGCATAGTCAGTCGTTATCGTTAACTGACCCTCTTTGAAACTCTCAACCAGGATCTCTTCCAGAGTTGGCTCATTACTGGAGAAGCTGTGATTCTTGAACAGGTCCTCCAACTCGGGATTGATATCAACCGCTACAACAGCAATATCGTGGGTCAATATATTCGCAGCAACTGCCTGACCAATCTTGCCAAAGCCTATGACACTAACTCTTTTCATGACGTTCTAAGAACCATCGAAATGTTCTGGCGAGGCCTGTGTCTAAATTGATCTTGGGGCTCCAACCATAAAGTTTTTTGATTCTCTCTATGTTGGGGTATCTAACTCTGGTTTCGGTAAAGTTCATAGGCACCAGCTCTATTTTGCTGGCACAATCAAATCCTTCCGTATTCTTGGCAGCTGTTAGTATCTTCTCTGCAAGGTCAACTGTCGTGCTCATGGCCCAGGGGTTGCCGATATTAAATACTTCAATCCCATCATGCGGCTCTGTAACGGTTTTGAACAATGCTGCTACAAAATCATCAATGTAGCACCAGCTTCTACTAGCCGTTCCTGAGCCTTCTATCCTTAAATTTTGCTTTTCCAGAACCTGCGTACAGAAGTTGCTGATGGCGCTTTCGCCCGTTTGTCGAGGTCCATAAATATTGAAAGGTCGGATGATGGTGGCGGTCCAATTGTTTTCCTCGGCATATCCGAACAGTAACTGTTCAGCGGCTATCTTGCTGCCGGCGTAGGTCCATCTCTTATCGTTGGGTGGACCTATCCTCAAGAAGTCCTCCTCGTTCACATCAATCGCTTCGGTTCCAAAGATCTCACTGGTTGAGAGGTAGATAACGTGTTTTATGTCATGCGGGGTCAATGATTCTAATAAGTTGTAAGTGCCAATTAGGTTGGTCTTGAGTGTCAAGGTCGGGAAGTTATGATAATTGCTTACGCCGGCAACAGCTGCGAGATGTATCACTATACGGGCATCTCTTACAGCCTCTTCTAATGCTTGCCGGTCCAGTATGCTTCCTTGTACAAACGTGACATCAGGGTGGTCCAGAATATTGGTATGCTGGAGGGAATTCCGATCTAAGTTATCGAACAGCTTAATGGGATAGCCTGCTTCGGTGAGCTTCTCCGTTATATGAGAACCAATAAATCCTGCCCCCCCTGTTATGAGAATTTTGTCGTTCATATCCTGATTTTAGCCAATACGAGCTTAACCCTGTATAACCATAATAACTATACGCCATCGGGCCTGGATCATGAGGAGAGGCAAGCCCGGATTATGCATAGGTTCTCGTCACGAAGCGGCGAAAGCGCCGACCTGACGAGGCGCCCGACCGAGGCCCCCACAAACGTACTCTCTGCAGTACGTTGAGGAGGCCGACCGAGGGCAACACGGGCAGGGCGGATGGTTTCGCCGCTGGAGTAGAGAATTTGTGCATAATCCGGGCTAAACTTCAGCTGAGGAATGAAGGCCATGGTGGTTTTCCATTGCCTCTCAACACCTCAAGAGCTAGCAGCCCGTGGTAGAAGTACATTTTCTGAGCTCAGGTGGTACCCACCGATGGAAGCAGCGAAGGGGTCGCTGAGTTGGGTTTTTCGGGCCAAGCAGCCGGAATCAGTCCGAACAGGCCCTTAAGACGCTTGAACAGCGACAAAATCAGTAGCATCAGGGCGCAAATCCGCCCCTGCAGACCCCGCGGCGTTCCCACACCCAGGCTCTGACGCATCAGCATCCCCAGATTGAAGGCGCTCACCTGGATCAGCAGTCGCTTCAACACATTCTCATGTCCCCGGACATGCAGCCGTCTCATCCCTCCGCTCCCGTACAGATGCGCACAGGGTCGCTCCAGCTGCTCTCCTCGTTGCCGCAGCAGCCGCTGCCCTCGCTCTCCCCGGATGCGCCGCCGATTCGCATACACCGCTTCCTGCCCCTGCCGGTCTCCTCGCCAGCGTCGCTTCCCTCGCCTCGGTTCGCTCACATAGCTGCGCAGTCCCACCGCATCCAGGTCCACCATCCGCTGCGTGCTGTGATACCCCTTGTCGGCCACCACCTCTTCGATGCCTCGTCCCTCCGGCAGCGCTTGTTCCACCTTCTCGGCCGCTTCCGTCAGGGTCTTCACCATGGTCTGCGTGTCCCCTCGATCGGCTCCCTGTACCGTCACCGAGACAATCGCTCCGGTCTCCAGATCCACTGCATGCTCCGCCTTGTGCGCCAGGTGCGTCCGCCCGTCCTTCATTCTGGTAATCCGCGCATCCGCATCATGCGGGTGCTTCCAAACCCGGTTCGATCCTTTGCCCGTGCGCTTGCGGTCCAGTTTGGCCAGATCTTCCCGTCGCGGCGTCTCAATCCCGGAGGCTTTCGCCAGCTCCATCAAAAACTCTTCATACCCCTGCTCGCTGTCCCGGCGCACGATGCTGCGCAGCGCTGCATTCGCTTCCAGCGTAGTGGCATCGATGCCGATCGTCTTGCCCCGCAGCAGGCCGCTCGCCCCGATCCGCTTCAGTACCCAGTCAAAGACTGCTTCGTGGGTAGCCACATCGATCAGTCGTCGGGTTCGGGAGATCGTGGAGTGATCAGACGGCGACTCGCTCAGTTTCAATCCCAGAAACTCTCGCAGTGCCAGAGAATCAGCTGCTCTCCAGGCTATTCCTCGTTCCGATCCGATCCCTTCGAAATACCCCACCAGCAGCAGCCGAAAGTACACTCCCGGAGCCAGGCTCGGTCGCCCCATCTTGTCTGCATAGAACTTCGCACACAGTCCCTCCACGAAGTCGTCAAAGCCGTGTTCGTTGAGAAGGCCATTCAGTCTTTCGTAGAAGGGATGGCCGGCGGTGCGGGGCAGCTCACTGGTGGCGACCCACAGGTCTTCTTGCTGTCGACGTTTCTTTTTCCCCATTGCCATGGGGTCACTCTAGTGTCGCTGTGTGACCCCTTATCCTCGACTTTCACCACGGACTGCTAGCATTGCACTCAAGATGAAAGAAAGGCGCCAGTATAGACGCTGGCGGGTTTCCATGCCCTGCTCGGTGAACTGGGAAGGTGGTCTCACCAAAGGGCTGATCGCCAACATTTCCTTCGGCGGTGCATTGATCTCCGAGGTTAGCGCTGTCCCTCCTGAAGGCGCCGAGATAGCTCTTACCTTTGAAGCTGAGGAGGGAGAAGTACAGCTGGAAGGCAAACTGTCCACCCGAGTGGTCCACACCATCACGGAGCTCATCGAAGACGGTGGGGCCGGAGCGTTTGGTGTACAATTCGAGGGGCCGATCGAGGAGATCCGCTCCAAACTGATTCCGATTTTCAGCGTTTTGGCTTCGAAGGAAGGAGAGCCAGGGTGATGCCTTTGAAAGACCTGCCTCAGGTTGGGCTGTCGGGCCTTCTGGTGCTGCTGGTTGGCCTGGCGGAGGCTTCCGCCTATCCGTTGGGAAGCCGCTCGGCTGACGATGGGATCACCGTCCTGGAGTGTGGTGTTTAGCCGTACTCTTTAGCGACACAGGGATCGCCCGCAACTCCCATCAGCAAATGTCATCGTACTGATTGAGCGAGGTACTCAACACGCATGAAACCCGACTGGAAGACTGTCCCTATCCTTTTTATAGGTATGCTGGGCTTAGCGGTGTTCTCTGCGGGTACACCCCAAGCCACTCCTCAGGAAGATCAGGAATCGACCGGACGGTTCACGGTTGATGTGGAGACGATCGTCGTCAACGTGCTGGTCACCGACCGGAACGGAAAGCCGCTGCCGGGTTTACAAAAGGAGAGCTTTCGGATCTTTGAAGATGGGGAAGAGCAGGTGATTCAAAACTTTTTCCCGGTGGATGCTCCCTTTAGTGTGGGTCTGTTGCTGGATACCAGTTACAGTACGGTGGGTAAGCTGGCCAGGATCCAGGATTCCGCCATCGCGTTCCTGAATCAGATTCATCCCGATGACGAAGTGATGGTGATTTCCTTTGACGATGACGTCTATCTGGATACTGATTTTACTCGAAACAAGGAAGCGGTCCAACGAGCCATCAAAATGACTCGATCCGGACAAAGCACTCAGCTTTACGAAGCGGTCTATCTAGGGATGCAGCAGCTTCGGGAACAACCGCATAGAAAAGTCATGGTGCTCTTTACCGATGGTGTAGACACGACGAGTCCAACTTCTTCGGCCAAGGAGACTGTGGATGTGGCCAAAGAGGCGGAGGTCACCATCTATACGATTTTCTTTAATACCAAGGCCGATACCCTGGCCCGTTTGCGAAATCCCAGCTCGGGAGGTCCGGGACCGTTAGGAACTCCGCCTAGCAGCCCCTTTCCCTTTCCCATGCCCATGCCGCAGCCAACTCCAGACCCCGGCGGTCGTTACCCCGATGAGGCGGGCAGGGAGCAAGTGGAGAGAGAGTACATGAAGGCTCAGAACTATCTCAGCGAATTGGCTGAGGTAACGGGAGGAGCCCGTTTCGACGCGGCCGGCAATCTGAGCGATCTGGGAGAAGCCTTTTCCAAGATCGCAGAAGAAATGCGCAGCCTTTACACCATTGGTTATGTCCCCAGTAACTTGGAAAAGGACGGTAAGTTCCGGGAAATCAAGGTTGAGGTCGATATCGACAAGGGCCGAGTGAGGACTCGGCGGGGCTACTACAGTCAGAAGAAGTAGTGGAGCGGCTAAGCTATCTTTAGAGGCTCCAGAACGCGTCCTTCCGGAATAATCTTCACGATCTTCCGCGTATTCCTGATGTTGACCAGAGGGCTTTTGTCCAGGATCAGATCCGCCCATTTGCCTGCATCAATCCCTATCCTGTCGGAAACGCCCTCCTTGTATCCAGCCCGAGAAAATGGAGTCAAGACGTGAAGTGTTGGATATATGAGGCCTCTTCGATACAATGATTAGGAAGTATGAATAGGAATTTCCGAGCTCATCCGTTGCTGAAGGGGGGTGCGGGACTCTGCTTCATGGCCCTGGGCCTGCTTTACTGTAGTTCCGGGGAGTCGGGCGACACCATCACCTGGCAAGAGTACGATCCGGCTGTTCTTTATCGCGCCAGGCAGGAAGGGAAGCCCGTTCTGCTCGAGTTTTATGCCGACTGGTGCATTCCCTGCGTGGAACTTCAGCAGCACACATTCAGCGATGGAGGGGTGATCAGTTCCACCTGGCCCTTTGTGAGAGTCCGGGTAGATGTATCGGACTATGAGTCACCGGAGTCTAAACACGTGCGGGAAGAGTTTGAAGTGACCGGCGTCCCGGAAATTCTCTTTCTTGATGCTCGAGGAAACGAAATTACGGACGTGCGCATCATCGGGTTCCTTGGCCCCGAGGACTTTCTCCGACGTGTCGAGCGCGCCCTGAAGCCGGTACCCCGACAGAGCCCTTCTGAATTGTGAATGGTGAACGTTCTCAACCCGTCCACTCACGATTCACAAATCACCATTGAGAACACTCCCGACTCATCATTCACCATTCACAATTTTTCCGTTGTGTTTCTCCCTCTAAAGGTTTACTATTCCTGTAATTAGAATAATCACCTGGGCTGGATTGTTCAGAGGTTCCTGTCACGATCAGCCAAAAGGGGCAGGCCTAACCAGGCGGGCGGCTGCTTTCCAAGGCACGTTGGGGAAGCGGGTCAAGCGCCCTTGTGGCGAGCTACATCGCTTAGATATTGATGAACGATCCGGACTAGGAGCCTAGAGGGAGGCTTCAAAGTCGAATGCAGTTCAGAACTGTTCTTGTTTTGACGCTTTGTTTCGTACTGTGTGCGGTCCATGGTTTGGGAGAAGAGCAATATGAATTGCACGGCAAGGTGGTCCAGACCAACGGCAAGCGTTTCAAGGATATGCGCCCGGTGGTCTTTCTTCAGGGAGCCACCGAACCGTACATGACACAGACTCTTGCCGACAAGGGTGGAAAGTTCAAGTTCAAAAAGCTTCTTCCTGGACTTTACACGCTGATCATTGCGGTTCCGATGTGGGGGGACCTGCAGCGCACCATTGAAATTGGTCCCAGCGGAAGCGATTCCAAGGGGAGGATTGGAAAGAGTTTCCGTGTGGATCGTAAGTATTCGAGACCGAATTCGAATACAGTGTCCGTACAGCAGCTGTCGGTTTCCAGCAAGGCCAAGCGGGAATACACGAAAGCTCGAGATCGGTTAGAGGAGCGTGACGTGCCCGGTGCGATCAAACATTTGAAAGAGGCGGTTGAGCTTGCGCCACAGTTTACAGCTGCCTGGAACCAACTGGGAACCATCGCCTACCTTTCCAAAGAACCCAGGAAGGCTGAAAAGTATTTTCGTGAAACCCTCCGACAAGAAGCAGATTCCTATCCTCCTCTGGTCAATCTGGGTGGAGCCCTTCTGGCTCAGGGTAAGGTTGAGGAGGCTCACTCGATTAATCTGCGCGCTGTGGAAATGAGACCGGACGATGCTCTGGCCCATTCCCAGTTGGGACGAAGTTATTTTTCTCTGGATGAACTCGACAGTGCCCAGAGGCACCTGAAGCAAGCCAAGGCGCTGGACCCCAAACACTTCTCTTTTCCTCAGTTGGTGTTGGCCGAGATCTACCAGCGCAGAAACGACTCCCTCTCCCTAATGCGGCAGCTGGAGGAGTTCCTGAAGTTCCATCCCGATTCCAAAAGAGTTCCCGAACTCACTGAGTGGTTGGAGCGGACTCGCAACGGCACAGAAGGTGCCCTCCTCGAAGCGGCAAGAAAATGAGGATCTTTTGAGACGGTTCGTTCGGAACTCACTGCTTTCGTAGAAAAAAGAAAATAGAAAGAAGGAGAAAGAAAGAACCCGTCGGCTATCCCCCCGTTTCTTTCACCAGCCTCGATAACCCTGGAACATTGGTTCGTTTTGAGCGTATTATTTAAGGGCATTACTGACTAATCTGCGATTGGTGCGCTGGAATGAGGTGCTTCGTTTGAAAAAGGCTCTGTTGATCATCGTTGTAGGAACGTTCTTGTCGGCACTGGGCCTCCGACTCTACCAGGAGCTTTCCGGGGGAGAGGTGGCGGCAGGTGGCAGACCCTCTGCAGGGGGCGGGCCCCCTGGTGGTGGCAGGCCTTTTGGAGGAGGTGGACCCACCTTGCTGGTCAACACCGCCCAGGTTGAACCCCATCGATTTGAGACCACGCTCGAGGTTCTGGGGGGATTGAGACCCCAGGCTGAGGTGGAGGTGATGTCTCGGATCAGTGGTCGTCTGCAGCAGGTTTTGGTCAACCGTGGAGAGGCGGTGCGAGAAGGAAAGCTGCTGGCGGTAGTGGACGATGTCGACTTGCAGCAACAGATTCTCCGTGCCGAGGCGGCTATTGCAGTGGCGCGGGCCGGGGTCAACCGGGAAGAGGCCACCTACAAAAACCTGCTCCTCCAAGTGAAGCGGTATCAGGATCTTCACGAACAGGCCCTGATTTCAACCCAGGAGCTGGAGGATCTGGAAGGCCGTTTGAGCGTGGCCGAGGCCCAACGGGAGTTGGCGAAGGCTCAAGTGCAGCAGGCCGAGGCTTCTTTGCACGAACTGGACATTCAACAGGAGCAAACCCGAATTTATTCCCCCTTGGACGGATTTGTCGGTACTCGCCACCTGGATCCGGGAGCTCTGGTGAGTCCCAGCGTCTCGATCCTCACCGTGTTGAATGTGAATCGAGTCAAAACCGTCGTGCCTGTGGTTGAGAGCGCGATTCAGAGGGTTCGAGTAGGCCTGCCGGATGAGATCGTCGTTGATGCCTACCCGGACCAGGTCTATCAGGGCACCGTTACCCGCATCACTCCCTTCCTGAACCCGGAAACCCGGAGTGCCGACGTGGAAATTGAAATTGCCAATCCCAACCAGGCCTTGAAGCCGGGAATGTTTGCCCGTGTGAAGATTGACGCCAGAATGACCCGAGATGCTCTCAGTATCCCCCGCTCTGCCTTGCTGACACGGGGGATCCAAAAAGGCGTGTATGTGCTTACCGAGGACATGGTCACCGTTTTTCAGCCCATCGGGATTGGTCAGATTAAGGGAGACGTGGTGGAAGTGTTGGTTGGGTTGGAAGAGGGCGTGGAAGTTGTAAGTGCAGGTGCTCAGAACTTGAACGAAGGAGACCGGGTGAGGACAGAATGAACCTTACTGCATTAGCCATTCGCCGTCCCGTGTTCATCACCGTAGTGTTTTTGATCGTTACCCTCCTGGGTGCGATCTCATTCATGCAACTCCCGGTGGATTTGATGCCGGATGTATCTTTCCTCACTCTTTCGGTTCAGGTTAGTTATGCAGGGGTTGGACCTGAGGAGATGGAGGAATTGGTCAGCATTCCACTGGAACGGACACTTGCCTCTACGCCGGGATTGGAGGAGATGACTTCCACCTCCTCGGAGGGGAGCAGTCGGCTTCGACTCTCCTTTGCCTGGGGCACGGACCTGGCTGCCGCTAGTGACGAGGTTCGGGCAAGGCTGGATCGGGTCCGTGGTGGGTTTCCCGAAGATGCCGGCACACCTACCGTATTCAAGTTTGATGTGAGTCAGTTCCCCATCATGTTCATGGGTGTCTCCGGAGAGATGGATCCCCGAGAACTGAGAGAGTTCACCGACAGGCAGCTTCAGTATCGGTTTGAACGGATTGACGGGGTAGCTCAGGCCGATATATGGGGCGGATTATCGCGTGAGATCCACGTCAATCTGGACCGCTCCAAAATGCATGCCCTTCGCATTAATCCCAATCAGGTAATGGCGGCCTTGCGCCGTGAAAACGTGAATGAGCCGGTGGGGCAGGTCGAGGAAGGCGACTTTGAAGTGTTGATGCGCACCCAGGGAGAATATGTCTCTCTGGACGAGATCCGGCGCACCATGGTGACACGACGAGGGGGAAGCCCGCTCTACATCGAAGACATCGCCGAAGTTGAAGACAGTCATCAGGAAATTCGAAATCTGGTTCGAGTCAACGGCAAACCTGGACTTCGAATGGGTGTCTGGAAGCAGTCGGGAGCCAATACGGTGGATGTGGCCAAGGAAGTCCAGAAGGAGATCGACAGAATCAACCAGGATTTTCCGCAGATTCATGTCAGCTCCATCATAGACACCTCGACATTTATTGAGAGTGCAGTGGCCAATGTGAGGAATGCCGCCCTTTATGGTTCCATCCTGGCGGTTTTTATCCTCCTGCTCTTCCTGCGCAATTTTCGGAGCACACTGGTAGTGGCTATTTCCATCCCCATTTCAGTGGTCGCTACCTTCGGTCTGATGTATTTCTACGGTTTCACCCTAAACATTGTCACTTTCGGGGGACTGGCCTTAGGAGTGGGTGTGCTCGTCGATAATGCCATCGTGGTCCTGGAAAACATCTTTCGCCATCGGCAGGAGGGCATGGAGAGAAAGGAAGCGGCCCGCAAAGGCACCCGAGAGGTGGCTCTGGCCATCACCGCTTCCACGTTGACAACCATCGTCGTGTTCCTGCCGGTGATCTTTATGAGTGGTGTGGCGGGTATCATGTTTCAGCAACTGGCCTGGGTGGTGTCCTTTTCGCTGTTCAGTTCCTTGCTGGTGTCACTGACGCTGGTTCCCCTTCTTTCCAGTCGCTTTGTCCGTGTCCGGGAACCCGACCCCAGCAGTCTGTTGTATGGACTGGTTCACAGAATGGCTCTGGGGTTGGAAGCTCTCGATAAAACCTACGCCAAGGGCGTTGGGTGGTCCCTGAGACATCCGGGGCTGATTATTTTCGCCACCCTGGTGGTGCTGCTCTCGAGCTCCTTGCTCCTGCCATTTATTGGAGTCGAGTTGGAACCCCAGACGGATGAAGGGGACGTTCGCATTGATTTGGAGTTGGCCCGGGGAACCCGCCTGGAGGTGACTGATCAGATGGCTCTGCGTGCGGAAGAGATTATTCAAGAGCGGGTGCCGGAAGCGCGAAACGTCATGGTGGAAGTGGGCTCAGCCGGTGGGTGGCGAAGTGGCGGTTCCAGCGCCGCAGCAATCAATCTGAGTCTGGTTCCTCAGGCGGAACGTATGAGGGGCAGTCAGGAAATTGCACGTGCCCTGCAGCCGGATTTCGGGAGGTTGCCCGGTGTGATTTCACGCATCCGTGCCGGGGGTGGCGGCCGCATGATGCGAATGGGTCAGGGTGGCGGAGACCGCCTCTCCCTGGACCTTCGGGGCTATGACATCATCCAGAGTTCAGCCCTGGCGGTTCGGATCAAGAGGTTGATGGAGTCCATTGAAGGGGTTTCCGATGCCCGTATCAGTCGAAGTGCGGGACGGCCCGAGAGCCAAATCATCATCGACCGGGACAAGGCTTCAAGCATGGGCCTCTCGGTGTCGGATATTGCCACCACCATCGAGACCAGTGTGGGGGGCACGACCGCCACTTACTTCCGGGAAGGAGGCGAGGAATATGAGATCCTGGTCCGGTACCAGGAGGCAGACCGGCTGAGCGGTGAAGATGTGTCGGCCATTCCCATCCAGACGCCCGGTGGTCTGGTGGTCCCGCTTCAATCTCTTGTCCGGTTCGAACGCACTGAAGGTCCTCTGTCCATCGAGCGCAAGGATCAACAGAGAGTCGTCACGGTTTCGGCCAACCTTTCAGGAACCCGTGACATGGGGTCCATCGTGGGGGAGCTGCAGGGAGAGCTCAGCTCTCTGGATGTTCCGCCTGACCTGGCTATCGTTTTTTCAGGAGAATGGGAAGAACAGCAGGAAGCCTTCTTTTACCTGCAACTCAGCTTCTTCTTGGCCGTGGTCCTGGTCTACCTGGTCATGGCCGCCCAGTTTGAGTCCTTCAGGTATCCCTTCCTGATCATGTTCTCCTTGCCTCTGGCCTCAATCGGAGTTGTCTTGGCCCTCTTTCTGACCGATACGACCTTTAATATGCAGGCTTTCGTGGGAGTGATCATGCTGGTGGGAATCGCCGTCAATAATGCCATTGTCATGGTGGATTATATCCTGCAGCTGCAGCGAGACCACGGATTCTCTCTGGTCGATTCACTGGTGATGGGGGGCGCCGGCGATTGCGCCCCATCTTGATGACCACACTGACCACTGTTTTGGGACTGACGCCCATGGCTTTGGGACTCGGTGAAGGATCAGAGTTACAGTCCCCCATGGCCCGGGTTCTCATCGGGGGTTTGATTTCCTCCACCTTGATTACCCTGTTCCTGGTCCCCACCCTCTTTTTGACCATGGAGAGAGTGAGGTTCGGTCGTCGCCAGGAAGAACTTGACCCTGCTGTGGAACCTGCGATGGGCCAAACCTTGTGAGTGATCCATCCCCCCCCTCCCTGGATTTCATTCGGGCGAGAGTCGCAGAAGATCTGAAGACCCGTAAACACCAGGGTCAAGTTGTGACCCGATTTCCACCTGAGCCCAACGGTTATCTGCATATCGGGCACGCCAAATCGATGTGCCTCAATTTTGGTATCGCCGCCGAGAACGAAGGAGGTGTTTGCAATCTGCGTTTCGATGATACCAATCCGATCAAGGAGGAGGCCGAGTACGAAGAATCCATCAAAGAAGACGTCCGATGGCTGGGATTCGATTGGGAGGATCGGCTCTTTTATGCATCGGACTATTTTGACCAGCTATATCAGTATGCAGTGCAGCTCATCCAGGAGGGCAAGGCCTACGTTTGCAGTTTGAGCGCAGAGGACATTCGGAAGTACCGGGGGACCCTGAACGAGCCGGGCAAGGACAGTCCCTACCGGACGCGATCGGTCGAGGAGAGCTTGAAGCTGTTCGAAGGGATGCGGGTAGGAGAGTTCGAGGAGGGCTCTCACGTGCTTCGGGCAAGGATTGACATGGCCTCTCCCAATCTCAATATGAGAGATCCCACTCTGTACCGCATACGCAAGGTGCCTCATCACCGGACCGGCGAGAAGTGGTTGATTTATCCGATGTACGACTATGCCCATTCTCTTTCCGACTCCCTGGAGGGAATCACCCATTCTCTTTGTACGCTCGAATTTGAGGATCACAGGCCCCTCTATGACTGGGTGCTGGATGAACTGAACCTTGACTGCCATCCCCAGCAGATCGAGTTCGCACGCCTCAATATCAGCTACACGGTGCTGAGCAAGCGGAAGCTTCTGGAATTGGTGAAGGAAGCTCATGTGTCCGGATGGGACGATCCCAGGATGCCGACGCTCAGCGGGCTGCGGCGACGTGGCTACACGCCGGAGGCCATCCGCAACTTCTGTGCTCAGGTGGGTGTGGCCAAAAGAGACACCGTGGTCAGCGTGGCTCTGCTGGAGCACCACCTGCGGGAAGATTTGAATCGACACTCTCCCCGCGTCATGGCGGTGTTGCGACCCCTTCGGGTGGTGATCGAAAACTATCCTGAGGATCAGGAAGAAGAGTTGGATGCGGTGAACAATCCGGAAGACCCTGCGGCAGGCTCGCGCAAAGTCCCTTTCTCGCGCGTTCTCTATATCGAGCAGGAGGACTTTCGGGAGGATCCGCCCAACAAGTTTACCGTCTGGCTCCCGGTCGTGAGGTGCGGCTGCGATACGCCTATTTCATGAAGTGCGTGGATGTGGTGAAAGATGAGAAGACGGGCGAAGTGGTGGAATTGCGCTGTACCTATGATCCGGCCACAAAAGGAGGCTCCTCTCCGGATGGACGCAAGGTCAAGGCAACCATCCACTGGGTTTCGGCGGCCCACTCGCTTGAGGCCGAAGTCCGCCTCTACGATCGCCTCTTCTTGAAGGAGAACCCGGAAGAGGGAGGGGCTGATTTTCGCGAAGCACTGAACCCCGATTCCCTGGTGACCCTCACTTCCTGCCGGGTTGAGCCCAGTCTAAAAGGTGCAGAGCCGGAAACTCGATACCAGTTTGAGAGACAGGGCTATTTCTGTGTCGATTCGGTGGATTCCACCCCGGAAGCACTGGTCTTCAATAGCACCGTCACCTTACGGGACACCTGGGCCAAGATCGAGAAAGCTAGCCAGTAGAAGCAAAAGTCGAAGAGGTAGGTGAGTCGATAAAATAGGGCACTGGCATTCGAGCTTCTTTCGCCTACAGCCTCAGGCCTTGAGAAGTTCTGTGGCGGTCTTTGAGTCGGTCACGATGTGATTGCAGACTCGCAGGCTGGGTTCCCTTAAAAGAGGAAGCAGAGCATCGGTTCTCACCCTCCCACAATTGCTGCAGGGTCCGGCAATGAGAATGACGTGTTTGTCATCCTGTTGGGCCAGGTCGACAAGATCGCTCAGCTCAAAGATGGTTACTGCCCGGCCACGGGTTCCCGTGACGATGGGTGCAGTCTCCGAATAGGTTCTCCACATGATGTCGCCCAGCCAACCCACACTGCGCAGGTATTCCAGATCTTTGGGTTCGGACTCCTTTATGAACTGGCGAAATAGACTGTGCACGTCCTTCGCTGAGGCCAGGGAGGTAATCACGATGTCGGTTGCCATGCCTTGCTGAAAGGCTTCTCTCATCCAGGCCTTTTTCTTGAACTCCTCATAGTCTTCCTCCTCCACATAGGCTTCGGCAAAAAGTCCGATCAGCTTTAAACGGGCCTTCATCTCACCAAAGAAGGAAAAGAAACTGACCGGTGCTCCCGAGGGGTGCTTGACATCGACTCCGGTGCTGAGGGCATGCAAAACCAGTTCTTCCGGCAGCTGAGTCTCGTTTTTGAGTCGTGATCCCAAATGCCAGGCGCTCTTCTGGACGGTTTCTCCATGCCCAAAGCCCACGTGTACGCTCTTCTTGCTGGTTCTGGTGTGGACCTCATGGACTACACTCTTGTCTTCGCCTTCTTCCATCAGCGAGGGGAAAAGCTCTATCTGACCCACAACAACGAATTGTATTTTCGAAATCACTCTTTCTGTTGTGAGACCGACCAGCTCTTATACCCGGCATTGTTGAACGTCTCTCGGGTCGAGACACCAAGAAGGCAAAAGACCCTGGATTTGTACGAACTATCTCGAATGCCCTCCACAATCAGACTGGACACAGCACCTGGACCTCCTGCTGCACCACCTCTGGGATGGGGGCTTTAATCTGTCCAGCGAGCAAAATGAAGGTGCCAGCTGGTATACCCTTTCCAAAGGCGTCCACCGCGACCTGTATCCCGTAAAAAGGTGGGAGCGAGCGACAAAAAAGGATCCCCGTTTCGCCCTCTCTGTCCCCTGGACGCCGGTTCCCCTGACCTTTCGAGAAGTTGTTGAGTGTATTTTCGAGGAGGGTTTCAACCCAACATCAAGACGGTACTTGAGAGGGGGACCGTTGAAGAGAAACGACATGCCGTTGGCTCATCGTTTGATGAACTTCCAGTTAAAAGCCAAGGGGGGAAGAAAACCAGGAGCTACTCATGCCTGAAATTCCTCTATATCTGAAGACCGAGAGGGATACGCCTCGTCCCACAGATCCGGGAGTACTACTTCCTGGCTAGAAATGGCCTGTTCTTTTGTCGAAACCATCGGTTCTTCCGGAGCGATGTTTGCGCTGCACGAGCGCCGCAATGGCTTGTCGAGCACGAATCGGGGTGCAGGCTTGACTTGCCCAAGGTGGAGAGGCACACCCTGGAGAGAATCGTGGGATTTTTCGGTAGAGTCTTCCAGCTGCACGGCTCCGAGGCCATCGTTCTCCTTTTGTGGAATCAGCAACAGCGGCGTTGCCGAATCTTCGTACCCGAGCAGGAGGCGACGGTATTTGAGTCAGCGAGCGGCCTGCGCTCCGCTCTGGATGTTCGCTACAAGATTCCTCTTTCACTACCACCAGGGGCACTCCTGGTGGGCGACATTCATTGCCACGCTAGCGGGGACGCGTACTCCTCTTCCACACCGACAAACAGGACGAACACTACAGGGATGGATTTCATGGTGTAGTGGGTCGTATCCACAGGGAACCCCCTCGCTTCCACCTTGAATTCATCGTCGATGGGGTGCGCTTCCGCATGGACTTTAAGGGACTCTTCAAGGGTTATCGAAAACGCTGGAAAAAGGTGCCTCAAAGGTGGCTCAAAAGAGTCAAGGTCAAAGTGGAACGATCACGTTCTACGATAAACCATCGCTATGTGATGAGCGGAGTTGGAAATGGACGCAAGTAATACAGATCCCAAAGGGCTGGTCTTTCGTCTTGCCGATAACAGCAGGATAAAGATCATAGGTCTTGGCGGAGTCGGTTGTATTGTTCTGCAGTTTTTGGCCATGCTTCTAAACAGTCTCAATCAACAGGTGAGATTGGTTCTCATCGATGGAGATGAGTTTGAGCCTTCCAATTCCCAGCGGATGGCATTTCACGAACTGGGTAATAAGGCCGAGGTCAAGGCCACTGAGACGGCTGGTATTCTTGATTCAGGCAATGTTGCTGTGGTGGCCGTACCCAAGTATGTGTCAGAAGATAATGTAGGAGAGCTCATTCGTGAAGGAGATCTCATACTTTTGTGCTGCGACAACCATCCGACCCGTAAGCTGGTGTCCGATCATTGCCAGAGGCTCTCCGATGTGGTCCTGATCAGTGGAGGGAATGAGGCCGTCAATCCCCCGAAGGAACTGGGTACCTACGGCAACGTACAAATTGCCATCAGGCAAGAGGGGAAGGATTTGACTGTTCCGATCACTCGGTTCCACCCGGAGATCGCTCATCCCCAGGGAAGAATACCTACTGAGATGGACTGTGGGCGGCAAGCCGTCTCAGCGCCTCAGTTTTTGATCACCAACATGTTCGTGGCGGCGGGCATGCTCGGCTCGTTTGTGGCCTACGCTTGCGATCGGCTCAGCTACCAGGAGATCAAGCTCGATGTTCTGGAGGCCCGCATGCTGCCGCAACTGATGCTCACCATCAAACCACATGTCTGAAAGCATCAGACGGGTATAAACTTGGTGGAAACTCATCATGAGGCTCACCCGGATATAGACGACCCAGATAGGTGAGCCCAGGTCGTTGTCTTAAGCTCCAGGACCCTCTGCTGCTTCTCCTGTCGGGCGACGCGCCCGCAATTCCTCGGGCGTGCTGATTTCCGCACCGATCGGCTTCAGGTTGTATTCATTGGAAAAGTCGGTGTGTAGAAAGATGAATTTGCCACCTTTCATGGTCATGACCGGTCGAACTTCTGAAATCTCCTCTGCCGGAATGACCATGTAATCACGATCTAGGATGAGCAGATCTGCAAACTTTCCCGGCTCGAGCGAACCGAGCTGATCCCCTTTCAGGATGTAATTGGCCCCGTTCTGGGTGGCCACCCTCAGGGCGGCTTGCCGATCTATACGCTGATCGGCTCCCCAGACCTTCCCTTCGGAGTCAACGCGCAGGATCATGATTTCAATGTTGCTCCACGATCCTTCGTTGGAGACATTGATTCCGGCCTCGAGCATGCTCCCTATGGGGGCCCCATAGGTGTTGAGAACTTCTTCTCCATAGGCCCCAAGCGTCGACCGGGCTCCTCTTTCCAGGTTTGAGGCGATGGCAGTCGCCATGTTACAGCTAAACATCAGTTCAAGTTCTGCCGCCCGTGGAATGGAGTCGGGAGGAACCATGGTGCAATGGTCAAAGGCCCAGCCTTTGACTGCTCCCGGCCTGGCCGCGTCGATGCGCTCCCACTCGGCGATTGCCGTGTTGATGGATGCCTGCCCGGCGGCGTGAGCATTGCCGTTTCGCAGACCCATCGCGGCAACCTCCCTGTACCACTCCAGCATGCGGTTGCCGCTAATACGCGCTCCCCTGGTGCTTCCGCTGTACTCAATATCCAGGTTGCACTGTCCCCGCGGCCACCAGTCGGCCGCGACTGCATTCATATCCCCCGAGTCCTGGCGGGTTTCCTGGGTTGCGTCGGATATTACCTGATTGTTTCTTTCTAGAGTAATACACCTTCTAACGCCCCCCCCGTCGGTCGCGCGCAAGGTCACTGACGTGATAAAGACATTGTCGGTGCCGGCACCCATCTGGAAGTCACTCAAGTCCGCACCTGGCTGAAACCCCGCCATGGCCCCATAGCCGTATCTGAGCGGCATCAGCTCTCGGTCGTCCAGCCACTGATAGGCCTGTACATTGGCCGTGTTTAGAGCTCCCGAAAGCGTCGTGATACCCACGGTCGAGTAGTTTTCGACAAGAAGGTTCCTGAAGTACGGGGCCGCTTCTTCGGGCTTGGGATATATCGCAAACTCCTGATCCTCCCAAACGATTTGGCTGGCCGGGGCCTCCAGAATGCCAGTAGGCTCGCCGGATGCGTCGGCCCAGTAGCGCCCGTACCTTTCAATGAAGTTTCCGTACTTGCGCCACAGCTCCGAAAGAGCCAGTGAGTTGTTCATATTGATGTTATTTACCGATATCCCCACCCTCATAACGACCGGATTGTTGGGAGCGGCCTTGTCCAGTTCCTTCGCGTTCATCTGGTTAAAAATCAGGTCAGCCTGACTTCCCGTCCAGTTGGGGGCGAAATAGAGCCACTCGCCCGGCGGGAACTTGAAGGCTGCGATAATGTCCTGGATCTGCTGGACGACTTCGGCCGGGGTTGTCATTCCTCTCACGCTTAGAGGTATTTGCCTGCTCTTCGCGGTTCCCAGTGAGCGGCCATAACCACCGATCGATTGCAAATGGATGTGTGTATGGATCAGCCCGGGAGTTACCGTCTTCCCCTTCAAATCAATCCTGAGCGTGTTCGGCCCGGCCAGCCCGAGCACTTCATCGTTCGTGCCCACAGCAGCAATCCGGTTGCCGCGAACCGCCACGGCTTGTGCAATGGTGAAGTTCGAGTCCACCGTCAGAATCTTGCCATTGTACAGAACCGTTTCGGCAGTCTGTTGGGCTAAGCCACCAGGGATGCTTGCAGCGATCACTACAGCCGCGATCCAGATAGGGTGTTTATGCATCGTGATACCTCCTTGTTTCTTCTTCTTGTCCTTGTTTGTGGTACCGGAGCCAAAGACCAGCCCCACAACAACTGAAAGAAAAGCTCATTGGTCTTGCAGTACCGCCTTCCAAAAAATCACTCTCAGAGCCAGCTGAATCTGTTGAGCAGTGGAGAGCGTGTCCTCAATGAATCCTGCGCCTTCTCGAGGGCTCCCCGAACGGGTGAAGAATGGGTCGTTGGGCGAGTCCAAGTTGGACCTAGCTCTATGCCTAGCAGCCCGTGGTGGAAGTACATTTTCTGAGCTCAGGTGGTACCCACCGGTGGAAGCAGCGAAGGGATCGCTGAGTTGGGTTTTTCGGGCCAAGCAGCCGGAATCAGTCCGAACAGGCCCTTAAGACGCTTGAACAGCGACAAAATCAGTAGCATCAGGGCGCAAATCCGCCCCTGCAGACCCCGCGGCGTTCCCACACCCAGGCTCTGACGCATCAGCATCCCCAGATTGAAGGCGCTCACCTGGATCAGCAGTCGCTTCAACACATTCTCATGTCCCCGTACATGCATCCGTCTCATCCCTCCGCTCCCGTACAGATGCGCACAGGGTCGCTCCAGCTGCTCTCCTCGTTGCCGCAGCAGCCGCTGCCCTCGCTCTCCCCGGATGCGCCGCCGATTCGCATACACCGCTTCCTGCCCCTGCCGGTCTCCTCGCCAGCGTCGCTTCCCTCGCCTCGGTTCGCTCACATAGCTGCGCAGTCCCACCGCATCCAGGTCCACCATCCGCTGCGTGCTGTGATACCCCTTGTCGGCCACCACCTCTTCGATGCCTCGTCCCTCCGGCAGCGCTTGTTCCACCTTCTCGGCCGCTTCCGTCAGGGTCTTCACCATGGTCTGCGTGTCCCCTCGATCGGCTCCCTGTACCGTCACCGAGACAATCGCTCCGGTCTCCAGATCCACTGCATGCTCCGCCTTGTGCGCCAGGTGCGTCCGCCCGTCCTTCATTCTGGTAATTCGCGCATCCGCATCATGCGGGTGCTTCCAAACCCGGTTCGATCCTTTGCCCGTGCGCTTGCGGTCCAGTTTGGCCAGATCTTCCCGTCGCGGCGTCTCAATCCCGGAGGCTTTCGCCAGCTCCATCAAAAACTCTTCATACCCCTGCTCGCTGTCCCGGCGCACGATGCTGCGCAGCGCTGCATTCGCTTCCAGCGTAGTGGCATCGATGCCGATCGTCTTGCCCCGCAGCAGGCCGCTCGCCCCGATCCGCTTCAGTACCCAGTCAAAGACTGCTTCGTGGGTAGCCACATCGATCAGTCGTCGGGTTCGGGAGATCGTGGAGTGATCAGACGGCGACTCGCTCAGTTTCAATCCCAGAAACTCTCGCAGTGCCAGAGAATCAGCTGCTCTCCAGGCTATTCCTCGTTCCGATCCGATCCCTTCGAAATACCCCACCAGCAGCAGCCGAAAGTACACTCCCGGAGCCAGGCTCGGTCGCCCCATCTTGTCTGCATAGAACTTCGCACACAGTCCCTCCACGAAGTCGTCAAAGCCGTGTTCGTTGAAAAGGCCATTCAGTCTTTCGTAGAAGGGATGGCCGGCGGTGCGGGGCAGCTCACTGGTGGCGACCCACAGGTCTTCTTGCTGTCGACGTTTCTTTTTCCCCATTGCCATGGGGTCACTCTAGTGTCGCTGTGTGACCCCTTATCCTCGACTTTCACCACGGACTGCTAGGATTCCTAATATTTAACTATTGCCACAGATTCTGTTCCGGAAATTTTACAAAGTCAAGCAGTTATTTTTCTATCCAAGCCATTCCGGACAGACCAGGGCTCGCCCGAGTGTGACTCTCTCCGGGTTCATGGTGGTAGTGCGATTTTCTTCCGCGTCTCGCCGCGTCTGACAGGGTGCTAACCCAGTAACCTCAATGGATACAACACGGTAAAGGTGACAACTTGTTAAAATGTAAGTTGTTGTTTTGCTTCGCTGCAGGAAGTGTTGATGATGCTGTGAGGACCTGATGAATCAAGAGGCGACCGAGCACAAGCAAGGTGGGTTGACCCAACTTCCGGCAACCGCCATTTGTGGAAACGACATTACCTCCTCTTGTCTGTACGTCTCCGCCCTTGCCATTATCCAGGCCGGCCAGTGGGCCTGGTTGGCACTGCTGATCGTGGCTGCAGTCCTCTTTCTTTACCGCACCATCTACGCTGAAGTCGTGGGAGCACTCCCCCTCAATGGCGGTGCCTATAACGCCTTGTTGAACACCACCAACAAGTCGCTGGCCTGTACGTCTTCAGCGAGAATGGGACATTTGGGGTTCCAAGCTAAGAGACAGTGGGAACCGATGCTGATCGGGCTAGTTTAGCATTGATCGCCTGCCGACGGGCAAGGGTGACTCCTTTCAATCTTCTCCTTTTTGTGTGGATGGAATCTCGTCTTGCGAAGTACATGTCATCGGGTGTGACGTTACCCAGGGCCTCGTGATAGCGCCTGGAGTTGTAGTAGTCGATAAAGACCGCGATTTCTCGCTCCAACTCCTCGGGTGTCTCCCAGACCATTAGGTTGATGCGTTCCTTGCAGGAACGATGGTAGCGTTCGATCTTCCCGTTGGTCTGGGGATGATAGGGTGAGGCCAGGATGTGGCCCAGTCCCTTGGTCTCCAGATACTGACCAAAGTCTTTGGAGATCAAAGCCGGTCCGCGGTCTGTCACCAGCCGGGGCCGATCAGACAACGGAGCCTGTTCCACACCCGTTCTCTCACAAGCCGCCTCGACCACCTGGCTGAAGTCTCCAGCACGCATGGCCGTGTGAAGTCCCCAGGCCAGGATCCTCCGGCTAAAGCCATCCAGTACTGAGATCAGATAGTACCAGCCCCAGTTCTTGACCAGAAGATAGGTCGCATCCGTTTGCCACTGCTGGTTGGGTCGGGTCGTCTTGATTCGATATTCCGATTCGGCTGGAAAGCTCCGGAGTTGAACCTCCCGAATCAGCCCTTCCGCTTTCAAAATCCGGTAGACCGAGGATTCCGAGACCGTAAACCCGCACCTATCCGTCACCTGGCAGCTCACTTCTCGTGAGGACCACTCTGGAAACAGCAGCGCCATCTCCAGGATTCGGTCCCGTTCTTTGGGCAGGATCTGATTCCAAACCCGTCCTGATCCTGGGGGACGGTCCCGCAAGCCTGCCAACCCCCTCTTTCGAAAGTGGTGTCTCCAGCGATAGTAGGTCGAGCGGGGGATCTCGAGTTGATCCAGCACCTCCCGGACCGGTAACTCGGAGGCCTCCACTGTCCTTAAAACTTCCAGCTTGTGCTCGCTGAGCATCCTCTGATACCTCCTTCGCCTTACAGGCCCAAACTTTTTTTTAGCTTTTGGTTCTCCACTACCGTCTCGGCCACCGCCTTCTTCAAGGCCTCATTCTCCTCCTTCAAGCGACGCACCTCACCGGAAGTCGCATTCCGTTGGGTCTCCCGGGTTAGACCGTTTTTGCCCGAATCCAGGAAGGCCTTGGACCACTTGTAGTAGATCGAAGGTTGAATCCCTTCTTTGCGGCACAGTTCGGTGACGGGAATCTCTCCGCGGAGCCCCTCCAAAACGATGTGGATCTTTTCTTCGGCCGTGAATCTCCGGCGGGTGGCCCTACGGATCTGTTTGACGACGTCTGTGGTCATAGCGTTCTCCTTTTGGTTGTGCCATGACCAGCATCGGCTTGCTCTGATGGGCTGTCAAGATCAGCCCTTTGAGGGGGTGAGATCTCACCCCCTCAAACCTTCCAACTCTCTCTTAACTCTCGGCCCTATGTGTCCCACTTTCGCTGACGGGATACAGTTCTGGAGGGGAAATTTGGGCCGGAACTCATCGAAGATCTCTCCCAGAAATGGAACATCTCCACCAATTTTATGTTCATTGGTTCGCCGGGAGATCACTTCCTCTACGGATTGGCCGAACTCGGTGGAGTTCGATTGATCATTTGACTCCCACCTTGGTGGATACTAACCGAGGGTGAGAGATAAGCCCAGCAATAACAGTCACGACCTGAAACTGAGCGAAGTTTCAAACCAGGTTCACGAGATCTCACAGGTCTTCACCGGAGCCAAGTTGGAAACGGAGCTGAAGGAAAGTGAAGGCCCAGAGCAAGAGATCCTGCACGTCGATATCTCAGCACCCAGCGTGATCCCTGATGGTTTAGTTGTCGCGCTCCAGTTTGAGGTGTTAGAAGATATGAACATAAACCATGAGATTGCTTTGGATAATCTGAGCCAGACGGCTCAGTCGGTGGATGGCCAGGAGTGAAATGCTCGGGGTATATCTGGTTCCATAAAATCGCTTGAATTTCTTCCTGCCTGTCTCTTTTATATGCATTGAGCCAGAATGCCAGTTCATAGCAGTGCCTGTTTTGTAGCCAGACCCGGCCTTTAGCATCAAAAGGCACCGGATTCCCACGTCATCCATGTGAGAGTTGTCGCTTGAGCCGTGAGGGGTGAACTACCTCGACCAGTGACTTTTCCGCCTCTCCTCTCGCTCCAGCCTTTCCTCCGACCTCCGTTGCTCTTGCCATTGCCTTTAGTCCCCTCCAGGCGTAACATCTAGAGCACACCGAAACACTGAGTGGAGTTTCTATGGTCGGAACGACCATTAGCCATTACAAGACCTGGAGATTCAGGTGCCGCCTGAGGGGTTCACGAGAGATCCCCAGCGGCTGGAAAGATTTGAAAGGGAAGCCAAGCTCCTTGCATCTGAATAGGGCGGCTTCTAGAATCTTAGGTTAGAAGGAGGGTGTTATGAATTTATTGCGCAGGTCATTCAGTTGGAGGGTGTTGTCTGCGGCCGTGATTCTGGGCGTCACGAGCGGCCTTATTACGGCGGGCTCAAACCTTGCCTTGGAAGTAACGGATGAAGGTTTCTTCCCCAAGGCCAAGCTGTCTCGACCCATTCACCAGGTTCGAGTGGTCACCAATATCATGATCCCCATGAGAGACGGTACCCAGCTGGCAGCTGATATTTATATGCCTTCGGGCAAGGGGCCCTTCCCCGCTTTGGTGGAGCGGACTCCCTACGGGAAGTCTGGAGGGGAGGAAGATGGAAGATACTTTGCTCGGCGTGGTTTTGTAGTCGTCGTACAAGATGTGCGAGGGCGTTTTGCTTCCGAAGGCGATTATTACTTTCTTCGAGATGAAGCTTGGGGGGAAAGGCAAGACGGGTACGATACGGTGGAGTGGATTGCCGTGCAGCCCTGGAGCAGCGGCAGTGTCGGCAGCTACGGTACGTCTTACGGTGGCATGAACTCCTATCTGACGGCCGTAACCCGTCCTCCCCATCTGAAAGCAGTCTTCTCGAGTATGGCCTTTCGGGATCTTTATCGGGAGCAAAAGTACCCGAACGGGGCAATGAGAGGACATGCCCTCGGTTGGATGGTCAGGGGAGGCTCAATTCTCAGGCCGCTCAATAGCTCAGCCGATTTCCAGGCTTGGTTGAAGTCACAAACAGGTTCAGCCACTTCCTTTTATCGCAGCTTGCTGTCGCAGGAGGCTCTGGATACTTTTGATCATCCCAGTGATGGGCCTTTCTGGCACCAGTGGGCCATCTATAAGAAGTGGTCGGAGATCGATGTCCCCATCTATCACCACAACGGATGGTACGATCGATTTACGGAAGGAGCCACCAGGAACTTTGCTGGAATTGTCAAGAGCGGGAAGAGTGAAAAGACCAGGAAATCCCAGAAACTAATCCTCGGACCCTGGCCGCACGGCTCGTCAGGGCCGCGTGAGGTGGGGGACATCGATTTTGGTCCAGAAGCGGAAGTCGAGGTGAATGCTGTCCGTCTCAGATGGTTCGAATATTGGCTGAAAGGGATCGACAACGGGATCATGGAGGAGCCTCCCGTGAGCATCTTCGTGATGGGTGAAAACAGATGGCGGCACGAGAACAGCTGGCCCATTGCCAGAGCCAGACAGGTCCCCTACTACTTCCGCTCCGGCAGCCATCCCCCTCAATTTTCTCTCAATGACGGTGTCCTAAGTTCTCAGCCGCCGGGAGCGGAAGAGCCAGACGAGTATGTTTCCGACCCCTTAAATCCCCTTCCTACCGTTGGCGGAGAAGCCAATCCAGATGGTCCGTTAGGCCCACAAGATCAAAGGCCTGTGGAAGCGAAATCTCTGACTTTCACGAGCGAACCTCTCTTGGAAGATCTTGAAGTCACCGGTCAGGTCCAGGTAGTCCTGTATGCCTCCTCCTCGGCGGTAGACACGGACTTTGTAGCCATGCTGAGCGATGTTCATCCGGATGGTTATTCACTCTATCTACGCCAGCAGGTCCTGCGAGCCCGTTACCGGGAGTCCCTGGACAAACCAGTCCTGATGGAACCGGACGAGATTTACAAGTTCACTTTTCAGTTGCTTCCCACTTCCAATGTCTTTAAAGCCGGCCACCGGATTCGGGTGAGTATTTCCAGCAGCAGTTTCCCGAAGTGGATTCCCAATACCAACAGCGGAAAACAGTTGGGCGAGGATACCCAACTCGTTCAGGCGGCCAATGTCATCTATCATGATTCGGTGCACCCCTCACATGTGGTGCTGCCACTGATTTCGCGGTAACGGTTGTAAAGAGATCACATCGGCGCATATCTCCTGATAGATCCTCCCCACCTGCGTGATCGAGGACGTGGAAGGCCGGATCGCGCATCTCCTCGTCAGGATCTTCTTGCCGATGATCGTTCCGCTTGAAGGAGACAGTACACCAGAAGACCTGATCGCAACAGAGTATCTAGAAACGATGCCTGCTATTTCTAGGAACGGGAAGTGGCTTGCCTATGAATCCAACGTCACAGGCCAAAGGGAGATCTGGGTGCGACCCTACCCTGGGCCAGGCCTTCCCACTCGCATATCGTCTAACGGTGGCACGGACCCTGTTTGGGGAAAAGAAGACCGTGAGATTCTTTATCTCGAAGGTCCCAAGCTGATGGCTGCAAAAGTCCAGATTGGAGAGGAACTGCGAATTGAGAGAGCGGAGATGCTGTTTGAGGGAAAGTATGTAAGGTGTATCCCGTCAGCGAAAGTGGGACACATAGGGCCGAGAGTTAAGAGAGAGTTGGAAGGTTTGAGGGGGTGAGATCTCACCCCCTCAAAGGGCTGATCTTGACAGCCCATCAGAGCAAGCCGATGCTGGTCATGGCACAACCAAAAGGAGAACGCTATGACCACAGACGTCGTCAAACAGATCCGTAGGGCCACCCGCCGGAGATTCACGGCCGAAGAGAAGATCCACATCGTTTTGGAGGGGCTCCGCGGAGAGATTCCCGTCACCGAACTGTGCCGCAAAGAAGGGATTCAACCTTCGATCTACTACAAGTGGTCCAAGGCCTTCCTGGATTCGGGCAAAAACGGTCTAACCCGGGAGACCCAACGGAATGCGACTTCCGGTGAGGTGCGTCGCTTGAAGGAGGAGAATGAGGCCTTGAAGAAGGCGGTGGCCGAGACGGTAGTGGAGAACCAAAAGCTAAAAAAAAGTTTGGGCCTGTAAGGCGAAGGAGGTATCAGAGGATGCTCAGCGAGCACAAGCTGGAAGTTTTAAGGACAGTGGAGGCCTCCGAGTTACCGGTCCGGGAGGTGCTGGATCAACTCGAGATCCCCCGCTCGACCTACTATCGCTGGAGACACCACTTTCGAAAGGGGGGGTTGGCAGGCTTGCGGGACCGTCTCCCAGGATCAGGACGGGTTTGGAATCAGATCCTGCCCAAAGAACGGGACCGAATCCTGGAGATGGCGCTGCTGTTTCCAGAGTGGTCCTCACGAGAAGTGAGCTGCCAGGTGACGGATAGGTGCGGGTTTACGGTCTCGGAATCCTCGGTCTACCGGATTTTGAAAGCGGAAGGGCTGATTCGGGAGGTTCAACTCCGGAGCTTTCCAGCCGAATCGGAATATCGAATCAAGACGACCCGACCCAACCAGCAGTGGCAAACGGATGCGACCTATCTTCTGGTCAAGAACTGGGGCTGGTACTATCTGATCTCAGTACTGGATGACTTTAGCCGGAGGATCCTGGCCTGGGGACTTCACACGGCCATGCGTGCTGGAGACTTCAGCCAGGTGGTCGAGGCGGCTTGTGAGAGAACGGGTGTGGAACAGGCTCCGTTGTCTGATCGGCCCCGGCTGGTGACAGACCGCGGACCGGCTTTGATCTCCAAAGACTTTGGTCAGTATCTGGAGACCAAGGGACTGGGCCACATCCTGGCCTCACCCTATCATCCCCAGACCAACGGGAAGATCGAACGCTACCATCGTTCCTGCAAGGAACGCATCAACCTAATGGTCTGGGAGACACCCGAGGAGTTGGAGCGAGAAATCGCGGTCTTTATCGACTACTACAACTCCAGGCGCTATCACGAGGCCCTGGGTAACGTCACACCCGATGACATGTACTTCGCAAGACGAGATTCCATCCACACAAAAAGGAGAAGATTGAAAGGAGTCACCCTTGCCCGTCGGCAGGCGATCAATGCTAAACTAGCCCGATCAGCATCGGTTCCCACTGTCTCTTAGCTTGGAACCCCAAATGTCCCATTCTCGCTGAAGACGTACAGTGGTCCTAGAAGCCACCAAGCTCCACCGTATAGGAGGCCATAGCCCAAAGCACTGCTTGCGTCGTGGACAAAACGGCGGAAGAGAGTCGAAAAGGAGACACCGATCACGGCACTAATGACCAGGTGGATGAGAAAACCGGTCTGGGCCGATGGATCTCCCACCATCATGCCAATCATGGGGAGCGTCCCCATGATTGCCATCATTGCTCCGAAGATCATACCTCCGGCCAGACCCGCATAGGCTCCAAGCTTCATGTCTTTTGAGTCCATCATGCTGTCTCCCTTTGTACGCCGGCGTGACCCGGCTTCCTTGAATGAGTGAGGCCAAAGCACCAATCATTACATTCACACTCCTTAGTTGGATGACCAGCTGAGAATTTCGATATCACAGAGGAAAGGAGAACCGGCGTTTCGCTGCCGCAAAACGGCGGTTCACCGGACTGTCCTTTCTTTTGTTCACGAACTAAGTGAGTTCCGCTAGAAGCTAAAGGTCAAACCGCCCGTCAATTCCAGCCAGGTTACGGCCTCGCCGTGAAAATTGGGAAGTGTGCGTGCCCGGAGGTCTCCTCTAACTCCAACTGGGCCCCACAGTAGAGGGGTCTTTATGCCCCCTCCATAGCTGAAGGTAAGCAAGGCGAAGCCGTTTTTCTGTTGCGCCCGCTCAATTCTTCCCCCAGAGGGTCACGCACTGTTGCCCAATTCGTTCGATAGCTTGCCTGAGAGTTCTGAGATCACGAGATAGAGCTTTAAGGGTCGTTTTACCCATCTCCCTTCTTAAGACCTCTCTGGTGTAAGAGGACAGCACTTGAGAAAAATCCTTCCAGTACCCGAGGTTTTTCCACTGGCTAGTGACCGCCTTAGCCTTCTTGCCTTTCCTGGGATTCTTTTTTGGATCCGACTTTCTTTGGAGGATGAAATTGTGCTCGTCTGACACAATTCTGTAGTTGTCGTCGAGTTGGAGGATCATCATTTAGATTGCTCCTGAAAAATGGTCGTTACAGGGTGCGTATAGGGTGCAGAAAGTGTAGTTTTTTGCGGGAATATGCGGGGATCTGCGTGGTTAAGTTGTTGAAACCCAGTAGCAAGGGGCATTGCCTTCTGATTGATCATTTGACTCCCACTCTTCATCGGCTATCCTCAGTACAGTAGACACGGGAAAGGAGCCTAACGATGTCCTATTCTTTCTTCAAGATCCTTCACCTGACTGGAGTCTTTATGATCCTGGTGTCTTTAGGGGGGTTGATCGTTCTTGGCGTTGTAGAGGATTCCCGCTGGAGGAAACTCGCAGGAATCACCAACGGCATCGGATTGTTGATGGTTTTTATGGGAGGATTCGGTCTGTTGGGCCTGCTGCAACTGGGCTGGCCCTGGCCGGGATGGATCCTCTTCAAACTACTGATTTGGCTTCTTTTTGCTGTTCTGATGGTTTTCGCCAAGCGAGTTCCACAATCGGGAAAGGTTCTGTGGTGGGGTTCAGTGCTGCTGGCCGGAGTTGCCGCCTCTCTTGCCAACCTCAAGCCGTTCTAGGAAAGGCCCGGTGATATTCCTCACAGAGTACGAAGATATACTTCGAGGGTGGTCAGGGGACACGTGTCCAAGGGGGTGGCGCGGTGGGTGAGAACATCAGGGAGGCTCTGGGGCGTTTCAAGAACGTTCAATACCCCGGCTATTATCCGGGACCCGCGAGGAGGATCCTGTAACTCATTGACCCATTGCGTTTCGCTATGCAAAATGTAAAAATCTGACCCAAGGGAGAATAGAGGAAACAGAGAAAATGGCCGGTTTAGATCGCACTCTTGCAACCATCACCAAGCAAGCAGGACGGCTGAAGGAAGTCCGCAAAGAGGAGCTCAGTTTCGGAGATTGGGTGGTGGTGACCACCCGCAACTCCACCTACTCCATCCGTGTACTCGAGGGCGATCTCTATTCCATCTCGGGTGGATGGTTTGACAACGAAGGTCTCTCCCCGCTGAGGACGACCATTGCCGGCTGTACCTGGGGTGGAAGTGCCATCAAGCTGGATATTGTGGCCGCTTGCGGCCTGCATCTGGAGTTTGGCAACCGGGTGGTAACCAGCGCCATCCGAAAAGTTTGTGTGGTTCGGTTTGGAGGGGAATATACCCGCAATTGACAGCCTGCGTGGTCGTCCCGGCAGGGCATCACCGATTATCCGCTGTAGTAAACCCGCCAGATCTTTTTCCCGCCGTCATCCGAGATCAGAAGTGAACCGTCGGGGAGTTGAAGGATCCCGACAGGCCGCCCCCAGACCTCTTCTTTCTCCGGGCCCAACATCCAACCGCTGAGAAATTCCTCGGGTCCCGAAGTGGGTTTACCGTCTTCGAAAGGCACGAAGTCGACCCTGTACCCGATCCGTTTGGAGCGGTTCCAGGATCCGTGGCAAGCCAGAAACGCCCCACCCTGGTATTTTTCCGGGAACGAGGAGGCCGTGTAGAACTCGATGTCCAGCATCCCGCAGTGGGCGGGGAAGAGAACATCCGGGTAACGGGTTATTTCCACCAACTCAGGTCTCTCCTCCTGGCGCCGGGGGTCTTCATGGGGCCCGATATAAGCGTAAGGCCATCCAAAAAACTCCCCTTCGTGCACCGAGGTGAAATAGTCGGGAACCAGGTCATCTCCCAGCGCATCGCGTTCTTGAACGGTTACCCACAGTTCCTGGGTGCCGGGATAAAAATCCATGCCCACCGCATTGCGCAGTCCTTCCGCATAAAGCTCATGTCCAGTACCGTCAGGATTGTAAACATTAATGGCTGCCCGCCGGGGGTCTTCACCGGCATCCACATTGGACCTGGATCCGATGCTGACAAACATCTTCGTCCCCTCCTGATTGAAGGCCAGAGTCCGGGTCCAATGGCCACTCTCAAATTGGGGCCATGAGACGATGGTTTCACCCTGGCCGGAAACCGTCATGGTGGAGGGATTGTATTCCCATCGCTTGATCTCAGTGGTGCCGGCCACATACACATAATCTTTCCAGAAGGCGATGCCATAGGGGCGGTACATTTCTTCCATCAGGGTACTTCGCTTTTCAGCGACCCCATCCTCGTTCGTATCCTGCAGGACGTAAACACTCCCTTCATCGTGAGAATCGGAAACCAGGATTTCATTGCTGGGTCCCAGGACCATAAACCTGGGGCGCTGGAAGGTGAAATCAGGGGCGTATTCACGGACTTGGAATCCCTCCGGAAGATGGAGTTGTGCCCCGTCGGGGCGCTCAATCACCGTTGACCGGTTGCGGGTACTCTCGGTGGCATAGGGTTCCGGCAATGGCCTGTCATTAACCGGGCGTACAGAAGAGACAGCGCCTGCGGAGGGTTGCTGTATTGCCGTTTCCGAAGCCTGATTGCAGCTGATCAGGCCGGTCAGCAGAAAAGTGGCCAGTAAAAACAGGTTTCTTGAAGGCGTAGATATCATCCTCTCCTCCTTTTGTGGATGGCCCTAGTGTCTCTTTCCATAAATACGGTGACGTTTGTGGCGAGCGCGACGGCGTCGAGTTCGCGACAAAGAAATCGATGCCGTCCCGCCGCCACCCTTCGGGCTGATGGGTGTTGCGGGGGACCTCTGCGTCGCTCGTCGTCGCCGATGTCCCTGCATCGCCTTCTCCTTGCTCCTTGATCTCGCCTCGCAAGCCCCATCAGCAAACATCATCGTATTTATGGAGCGAGGCACTTAGTTTGTGGCATAGAACGATCATTCTCAAGTGGTTTTTCTCTCACCTCCCACTGAAACTGCTCCTGAAGGCGAGAATACTAGAGTCCCAGGATTCCCTGCTGTCCGTGGTAGAAGAGTCCAGCCAGAGCGCCGGTCATTAGAGTGGCCAGAGTGGAGCCTGCCAACGCTCGAAAGGCCAGTGAGGTGAGGTCGTCTCTACGAGAGGGGACCAGGGCAGCAATGCCTCCCACGAAAATCCCCACCGATGCCACATGGGCAAAGCCGCACAAGGCGTAGGAGAGCACCAGCAAGGACCTGGCCGAAACGGCCTGGGTGGAGGCCATCTCTCCCAGTTGTTGGTAGGCCACCACCTCGGTGAGAATAATCCGTTGGCCGAGAAGCTGGGAGGCCTGCTGAAGATCAGCGCTTGCCAGGCCCAGCAGCCAGGCCAACGGGGTAAAGAGCCAGCCCAGGATCAGCTCGAGACTCAGAGGCCCGCCCAACCACTCATCCAGTGGCGAGGCCAGCTTGCCCAGCGCCAGATCCAGGATTCCGACCGTGCCCAGGATGGCAATCAAAAGGGTAGCGATGCCCGCCGCCAGCCTCAGACCATCCCAGGAACCCGCGCTCAGGGCGGCCATGGTGTTGCCGTGGCGCTGGGACTCAGTGATGGGTGGCAAAGCGCCCAACGTCTGGGGCTGTCCTGTCTCTGGAAGGATGAGTTTAGAGACCAGAACGGCCGCCGGAATGGAAAGAACCGAGGCCGAGATGAGATGCCCGGCGATTTGGGGAAAAGAGCCCGTGAGAAAGAAGACGTAAAGGGCCAGCGTGGTTGAGGCTACGGTGGACATGGCGCAGGTGAGAAGGGTTAAAAGCTCGGAGCGAGTCATTCCAGCCAAATAGGGCAGGACTGTGGTGGCTGATTCAATGCCGACGAAGATGTTTGCAGATCCAGCCAAGGCCTCTGCTCCGGAGAGGTCCAGGGTCTTTTTGAAGAACCGTGCGAACAGTCGGATCACAGGTTGGATGAGTCCCAGGTGGTAAAAGGTTGCCATCACTGCGGTAAAGAAAATCACCGCCGGCAGCACCTGAGCCGCCAGGATGAATCCCACTGAAGGCTCTCCCGCTGCGGTGCTCTCACCCGGATTGAGTACCAGCGGTCCGAAGAGGAATTCAGCTCCTACGCGGCTGGCTCCCAACAGGGCAACCACAAGTTCGTTCACAGCCAAGAGAAGCAGGCGGGTGGGTGGCAGCAGAAAGACCACTACGCCTAGGGCCAGCATCAACAACCCGGAGCCGATCACGGTACGCCAGGCCACCGGTCGCTGCAGACCGCCCACAACCCAGGCCAGGGCGCCCAGCACAAACAGTCCCAAGAAAGAGATGAGGTTCAGGGCCGTCATGAGCCCTATTATTACCTCAGACCCCTGCCCCATTTCGTGAGCTCGTGAGTTCGTGCAGTCGTGTGATTGGATGCTTTTCGTTGGTGCCGGTCTCTCTTCAAGCCTGAACCATATCTGAGCACGGCCACAAGGCACTTTTTTGCCAAGATGTGAGGAAGGAAAGGTTCCTCCAATGCTGGAAAGCTGATAGATTGCGCGGGACATTATACTCGCTGCGAAAGAGAGGATGAAAAGTTGACCCCTCGACGATTTGCAGGATTGCTTCTTCTGTTGGGGGTCTGGTTTTCGGTGGCACGGCAAGTGCCTCTGGGCGGCCAGGACTCTGCTTCTCAAAGGGAAGGAAATACGGGTCCCTCTCCGGAAACCCGTGCCCTCGCTTATCTGGCCAATGAAGTCCCTCTCTGGTCCAGAGAAAACCACTGCTTCTCCTGTCATAACAACGGAGACGGCGCACGAGTTCTCTATACGGCTCAACGACTTTCCTATGCTGTGCCGGAGGCGTCTCTTACCGAGACCACCCAGTGGCTTGCTCGGCCGCTGGAATGGGACGACAATCGGGGCGAACCAGGCTTTGGTGATAAGAGGCTGGCCCGGATTCAGTTTGCAGCTTCTCTGATGGAGGCCTTTGAGGCCGGTTTGATCGAGGATCGGGAGATACTCGTCCAGGCGGCGGAATTGCTTTTACCTGATCAAAGAGAAGATGGATCCTGGCAGGTCGACGCTGAAGCGGTTGTGGGATCTCCGGTGACCTACGGAACTGCCCTGGCCACCTATATGGTGCGAAAAACTCTGGAAAAAGCCGATCCCTCTCGATTTGTCACAGCGATTTCCCGGGCCGATGACTGGTTACTCGAAACAAAGGTGAGCAGTACACTCGATGCGGCCGCAGTAGTGTCCGCTCTAGAGGATCGCTCGAATCCAAGAGCAGGGTCCAAGGTTGGCGAGTGTCTGGAGCTGATTCTGGGGGGGCAGGCCAGCGACGGAGGATGGGGACCCTACCGGAATTCACCTTCTGAACCCTTTGATACGGCAGTCGTTTTACTGGCGCTGCTTTCCGTGAGAGATCGTCCCCAGATGGAAGAGTTGATCGAACAGGGCCGGAATTACCTTCTTCAGACGCAGCTCCCCGCGGGCGGTTGGCCTGAGACAACCCGGCCTCCCGGAGCGCGAAGCTATGCCCAACACATCTCCACTTCGAGCTGGGCGACCCTGGCCCTTCTGTTATCTTCCGCCGGGGAGAACCTTGAATGGTAGGGATACCGTTGTTGTCTCGATCCGTTGATCAACCCGTTCGAAAACATCCACCTCGAAGGGACGATCGATCCTGTTGCCGGCAAGATCTTCCAGAGTGGTATCCACCGAAAGGGAGTAATCACCTGCCCTCCAGCGCTCACGGGGAGTGAACTGCCAGCGAGTCTCGTTGCCATCGACCCGGACCGATCCTTCAACAAAGTCTCCCTGGGAGTCTATGATCTCCAGCAAACGGGAGATCAATCCATGATCCATGGACTCGGGGAACTCAACCGAGAGAGGCTGAAGGCTCCCAGCCCGTGGTGCGGTGATGAGCCAGCTCTTGGGATCGGGAGTTTCCCGATCGGCCGGCAACACTGAGAAGGATTTCTTGAAATCTTCCCTAAGGGACCTTCCCTGGGCGTCACGCCAATCGCGGTCGATGACCAGGGTATAGGTTTCTCCTTCCTTGATGGGAACTCTCACTTCTTCATGAGGCACGAGATCCCTTTTGATCCGTCCCGGATCGAAAAGGAGTGTCAGTCGCTTTCCCTCACGGTCCCATAGTTCCTCATCCAGTTCCAAGAAGGGTAAATCGACGGGGTCCCCCCGCCCGTCGAGCAAATGAATTCGCCTATAGGCCTCGCCGCGACTCATGGGAGCTGAGAAATGAAGATAGAACTTGAGCTGGTTCTCGGGTAGTCGGTCTGTGGAAGGATACACATGCTCGACGGTGGTGGAGACAGTGGCTTCCGATTTGGGAATATCAAACGAAAGGGTGATGGGTTCAGGAGCCGATGTAAAAACGGCCCGGTAACGCAGACCCGGTTGCAGAGGAAACCGGGGCTGAAAAATCAGGGCCTCACCTTCGATTCTGTAAGAGCCAAGAATGGGGGGAAGAGCCTCGTCAGGGGAGCCGGAATCGACATAAACAGCAAAGAGGGCCTGCCACTGATCCGTTCCGAAACGGACGGCCTGAGTGCTGATCTGCCCGATCTGATCCCAACCCACGACTTTAAAGATCGGATGGGCGCTTTGCTGGCTCTCCAATTGGATGGCGATGGCGCCGGGAAGCCCAGAGGCGGAGAGAATTGTGAGGGCGAGGATCCCCCCCCCACAAAGAGTCTCCCGATTGATCTCACCTTAAGGAAGCGCAATCGTCTTGAGATCCAGTGAGCCGTTGTCGGAGCTGACCAAGATCAGGGCGCTGGTCTTATCCCAACGGTCCAGTTGCTGCACACCTTTGAGGTGATCGATGGTCTCATAGGGCACGCCTCGAATATCCGAAGGCTCGGTAATCCCCTCGTAGCTCTCGAGATTTTCGGCGGTAATCTTCATGACACCACGGCTGCTGTTATTCATCAGAATGAAACGGGATCCACCCTGTTCATAGGTGATCATATCCAGAGGGCGGTTTCGATTACCCAGTTCCGCAATGGTGGTGCCCAAAACCTTGGCGCCGGCTGTAAGGGAGGAGACAGGAAATTTCACCAGGGGCGTGCAAGTGTATGCTGCCAGGATGTAGGGTTCCTTCTCGATCTCGTAGGAGACGAAAGTGCGCACCGGGGCGTTGGTTTCGAAACGGCCGTGGTTGCCATGATAGATCTCTACGCTGGTTCCATTGCCGGCCTCTTCAAAGGGAAAAGGGAGGGAGTGCAGCTTGGAGGAGAATTCCTCATTGGAAAGTCCCGCGACAAAGACCCTGTCATCGACAAAGGCCAGGTCGGTGATGGCCTCCAGCCGAAGACTCCTGCCTCGGCGATCCTTGGCGTCCGGGCCAGGAGCATTGGGGAGAGCAACCCTGGCGTGTTTCACGTTATCCAGGGAGAACTCCTCAATCTTGCCGGAAGCGTTGACATGTAGGATCAAGGGGATGGCGTCCGGACCCCGGCCACGAGAGACCGACAGGTAGACCCTCTTCGAGGTCGGATTTACAGCCACATCGTTAATGAGGATTTGATCGGCCGAGGTTCCCAGCAGTGCAGCCACCTTTTCGTTGATTCCTGAGATGTCGACCTGACCAGGGGCACCGGAGGCCGTGTCCTCTGTGGCTAGAGCGAAAATTGCCGCTCCCATGGAATCGCCGACAAAGAGAATTCCTTCCGGCCCAAAGGCCAGTGGTCCGGCCGATTGGAGTTCAGCCTTACCCGCTTTGAGACTGGAGGAATAATCAATGGAGAAGGCCGCTGTAGTGAACAGCACGGCCATCAGAAGCGCACACAGACCCATACGAGATTTGTTAAAACTCATTGTTTCTCCTTCCATGATTGAAAAGAATGAAGTCCAATATTCAGTCGTTGCCCGACTTTCCCACTTTGGGGTCCTGAAGTCAAGTGTGTTGTTAGTCTGTGGCTCTGACAGTCAATAAAAGCAGTCTGGAGAATTTGGGGACAGTCCCGAATTCGGAGAATTCTTGGGACTGTCCCCAAGATTCTTCCCTAGCGGGTGGCGCTAACAGCATCTACCAGCTCTTGCCATTCCAGCACACGGCCGTGCCCAGGGACAATCCGATTCACTCTCCAACGAGCCTTGGTGACGGCATTGTAAAAATCTATACCTTCGGTAGAAACTCGGGCAGGCCCACTCTGCTCGGGAATGATTTGAAAGGTATCGCTCTGAATGGTAAACAGATCGCTCTCGAAGATGAGTCTTTCTCTGGGCAGATAGATGGCCAGGAAGCCATCAGCATGGGAATTGGGAACCTGTATGAGCTCTACCGTCCGGGTGCCGTCGGTAATGGTTTTTCGATCCGTGACCGTCTCAATCTTAGGTTCTATTTGGGACTCAAAGAGGCGGTCCGGCTTCAGGGTGTGAGGTAGAGTCAGGATTTCCCGAATCACTTCTTCGTTGTTGGCATGGGTGATGATGGTTGCCCCTTCGGCGGCGTAGGTGCGAATCCCTCCGGTATGATCCGAGTGGTGATGGCTGGTGACCAGATAGCGGATGGGCTTATCTCCGACGGTTTCACGGATTTGGCGAATGACCTCCAGGGATTGCACTTCGTTGTTGGGTCCCTCGGCCACCAGAATAAAATCCTCGAATTCCACCCACATGTTGTTCATGCCCAGGCCTTCACCAAAGTACACGCCGTCGGCCAGTTCAGCTGGGATGACCGGAAGTCGGTCGGAATGAGCCAGGGATTGGGCTCTTTCCCGAAGTCCCTCAGGAATCACGAAACGGTTTTCCGGAAGATCGGCGTCAATCGTCATTGCAGCCCATTCCTTGACTTCAGTGACCTCATTCATTTCCTTGGTGATTTCGGAGAAGGGAAGTGTGACGTTTCCGACATCTCGATAGTCTGAGAAGGTCCGCTCTTTGGCCAAATCTCCGTAGGGGTTGCGATCTTCAGTGAACTCCAGCTTTGAAATCAAGTGGGTGGTATCGTCCACGTAAACGTCGTAGTAGACAGCGTCGATGAACTGGAGGCTGACGATCTGATGAGGTTTACTGTCAACTGCGGCCTCACTGATTCCCTTAATACTGCTCTCTATCCTCAGAGCATGGACCAGGAACTTGGCAATATCACGGTCCCACTCTTTCCGGTATCCCTGCAGTTGTGACGCTTCCAGAGGTCTTAGTGCCGACGCGAAGACATCACGGTAACCGCCCTTGTTCCAGTCCGCTAACTGAATGGCCTCAGCGGGGCCACTTAAATTGACCTCTCGGGAACCGGCAAAGTCAACCATTTGCGTATAGGGGCCCGGTGACCCCATGAGCAACCGGTCTGTCGTCACGTGACCCTGTCCGAGAGAGTTGCTTGTTCTGGTCCCCTTGCGGGTGATGTTCTCAATAGCCTCCAGTGCCTGTAGCCCACCCATGGCTTCAGCGGCCCCTTCCAACACTTGCCGACCCTGCTCCTCAGGAGTTTGTGGAACGCAGTTGAGTTGAAAGAGGACGATGAGTAGGATGGAAAACAGAGATGCCACACTTGGAGGTCTCAATTCGAAGCCTTTCATGTTTGTGCTCCTCCTTTATCTTTCAGAGGTCTCCCCTTGGTCGGAAAGAAACGATGCAACGAGTAAGCTTTTACTCTGAAGTTGGAAAAAGGGCAAGGGTAAGCCACTCAAACGTCTCGCGCCTTACTCGCTGGCCTCGAGGACATCCACCAGGTTTTTTTGGGTCAGGAGCCGACCAAGAGTGCTGATCGAGAAGAGTGGAGAACGAGCAACAAAGAAATCGATGCCGTCCCGCCGCCACAACGTCATCGTATTTATGGAGCGAGACACTTAGGTGGGTAGAGCGTTTTTCCCTCCAGTTCCAGATAAGGACGAATCAAATCTGCAATTTCCTGGAATTGCTCGGGCAGCAGTGCCTGCGATCCATCAGAGAGTGCCTGCTCAGGCTTGGGATGGACCTCGACCATCAGGCCATCTGCTCCCGTCGCGATGGCTGCCTTGCACATGGGTGAAATGAGTGATTTCACTCCGGTACCGTGGGTGGGATCCACGATGACCGGAAGATGGGACCACTCCCGGATCAGGGCAACAGCCGACAGATCCAAAGTGTTGCGCGTGGAATCCTCGAAAGTACGAATGCCCCGTTCGCACAAAATAACCGAAGGGTTGCCACTGCTCATGATGTATTCTGCAGACATGAGTGCTTCCTTGATGGTGCACATCATGCCCCGTTTGAGAAGCACGGGACGTTTGACCTTTCCCAACTTCTTGAGCAGGGAAAAGTTTTGCATATTACGGGCCCCCACCTGCATCACATCCGCATATTCCTCCACCAGATCCACGTTTTCCGGCGAGAGAATCTCGGTCACAATAGGGAGTCCCGTTTCCTGGCGAGCTTTGGCCAGGAGTTTTAAGCCCTCATGCTCGAGTCCTTGAAAGCTGTAGGGTGAAGTTCTCGGCTTGAAGGCTCCTCCCCGGAGCATGTTGGCTCCAGATTTTTTGACCGCTCGGGCAGCTTCAATGATCTGTTTTTCGCTCTCTACGGAGCAGGGGCCGGCGATCAGGGCGAAGCCGCCAGCCCCAATCTGCACGCTGTTGACCTCGATCACGGTTGGCTCGCGGTGCATTTCCTGGGAGGCGAGCTTGAAAGGTTTGAGGATGGGGATGACGCTTTCCACTCCCTCGTAGCCCACCAAACTTTCCAGAGCACTCTTACCGCGTTCGTCTCCAATAGCCCCGATCACGGTGCGTTTGTCTCCATGAATGGGGTGAGGCTTGTAGCCCAGATCCTGGATTCGCTCCATGACCCGTTCGATTTGCTGGGGTGAAGCGTCGCCCTGCATCACGATGATCATGTGAAGCGCTCCTGTCGATTCATCCCGTCTACTCGAGAGAGGAAACCCGTTCCTCGTAGTTGATGATGGTATCCACGATGCCAATCTCGACTCGGCGATTCTTGGCTCGTGCTGTTGCGGTGTTGCCGGACACGATCGGTTGGGATTTCCCAAAACCCTTGGAGGTGATGATCTCCGGATCAAGGCCGTTTTGGGTCAGGTAGTCAAGTACCGTCTGAGCCCGCCTCTCAGAGAGATCCAGGTTGTATCCCTGAGAGCCGATGTTATCGGTGTGACCATAGACGTAGATCCCGTAATTCCTGGAGGTCAGCAAGATACCGACGATTTTACTCAACAGTTCCCGGTTCTCCGGTTTGAGAGTGGCCTTGTCGAAGTCGAACTGCATGGAGTCGCTTCCCAAACTCATGACCAATCCCAGAGCAGTTCTGCGGGTTTCCACGATCTGGTCGAAAGCCGTGTGCAAGCGGGTGAGTTCCTCTTCTCTTTCCCTGCTGATGCGCTCTTTTTCTTCCCGGGCCCATAACGCTTCTTCCTGAGCCAGCTGTGCCTCTTGTTGGGCGAGTTGGACATCCTGTTTTGCCTTTTCAGCTTCCTCTCGAGCCTGCGCTGCTGTTTTTTCGGCTGCGGCTCTGGCTGCTTCCGCCTGGACCCGAACCCGAGCAGACTCCAGGGCATTTTCTTCGGCCTGGGATGCTCTTGTACTGGCCGCTTCCGATTGCTCGGCTACGTCCTCCAGCCGCTTCATGGCTCCTTCCAGCTGCTGGTTGACATCGGCAACCTGCTGGTTGAGTTCGGTGAGACGGCTCATAAAGAGGTATCCCATGAATCCCAGGACGGCGAGACCGGATGCCATCAACAGGAAGACACGAAATAAAGGTTTACTGGAGGAAGACATCAGCTTACGCTTATTGTAGCCTATTTTCCGCACTCCGTGCTGCCGGGGAAATACGGGAACGTGTCACAGGTTTACCTTGTCTCCAAAGGAGGTAAACCTGTGACTACAAGGGAGAAGTTGTTTGGGATAGGGCTAATATCGGGCCGTGCAAACAAACGCGTGATTGCCTCGATCGTGTCCTCCTGGGTGGGAACGTTGCCGCTGGCAGCAGTCCTGGCGGCCATACTCTGCTGGCCCTGATGCATTAATGGAATAAAAACCCTGCCAGCTCAACCGGTCGATGCAACACAAGCGTTAAATCGTTCTGCCGGAGTTTCAAACTCCAGCGTCTGACGGGGCCGTTCGTTCAGCTGACGTGCCACCTTGTTCAGATGCGCCTGAGAGTGCACCGACAAGTCCGTTCCCTTGGGAAAGTACTGTCGGAGTAGACCGTTGGTGTTCTCATTCGAACCGCGCTGCCATGGACTCTGAGGATCGCAGAAGTATACATCAATGTCGGTCGCCAACGTGAACCGTCGATGCTCGGCAAGCTCCAGGCCTCGATCCCAAGTCAGAGATTTGTACAGCTCCGTCGGCAGCTTCTTCGCGTGCTTGATGAGCGCCGACACGACCGTCTCCGTTTTCTTGCTGGAGACTTTCGTAAGCATCACGTAGCGCGTATGACGTTCGACCAGAGTCGCAATGTGGCTGTTCTTCGATCCGGACAGCAGGTCGCCTTCCCAATGACCGGGCACGGCACGATCTTCGACCGAGGCCGGGCGCTCACGGATCGATACGATGTCGGTGATCTGTCCTCGTCCATGGCCTCTCAGACTTGCATGCCGGGATCGACGAATCGTCCGCTTTGACCGTAGATGTTGCATCAGCTCTGCCTTCAGCGCACCACGGGCTTGAACAAACAGGCTGCGGTAGATGGTCTCGTGAGACACGTGATAGGACGGATCCTTCGGATAGGCTCGTTTCAGCCAGTTGGCGATCTGCTCAGGCGACCCGTTTATGCTGAGCTTTCTGGCCACTACCCGCCGTAGTTGTGGATGCTTGACCAGCTGACACCGCTTCGGACGGCGGGCCCTCTCCCAGGCTCGCTCATCGGCCTCCGCTGCTCGATAGTCATCATCGCCGCCATTCCGGAGAATCTCCCGGCTCACCGTCGATGGTGAGCGACCCAGCAACCCGGCGATGGATCGTATCGATTGATGTGCCGCAATGCCTCGAGAGATCTCTTCGCGCTCCGACAAAGTCAGTGCCAAACATGAACGGCGGGGTGGCCGAGGACGGATGCCTCCGTACGGAGCAAGCTGATGGTAAACAGACGATGGCTGTTTACCAAACACGCGTCCAATCGACTTTAGCGACTCCCCTCGTTTCCACCGGTCCCACACCTCCTCCAGTTCCGCCAACGTGTAACCGCGACGAGCTCTTTGCTTCATTCGCATACACTCCACCTCCTCCTTTCAAGGCAAAGTGTTGCGTCGATGGGTTGAGACCACCCCCTCTTTGGGACATTTACTTAGTGAAAGGAGGGGGGTTTTATGAGTACGGCGCAGATTCGATGTGAGGAGTTGTTGAGTGTGGACCGTGTTTGGCACTTGAAGCGAACGGGCCTCATGGACGGACTCCCACTCTCTGATCTCAATGCTGTCCTGTCTGCTTGTGTCGACCGAATCTACTCGAAAGGAGAAATCATCTTCGATCAAGGGGATCCTGCCGATTCACTCTTTATTCTCAATCGTGGATGCATCAGGATTTCTGCTGTAAACCCCGATGATCGAGAGAAGATACTGGGTATCTATACCAGTGGCATCCTGGGAGAAAACCTGCTGGGGTCCGAAGAACATTTCGACGCTCGGGCTACCGCACACGACGAATCCTGGGTATCAATGATCTCGCGGGGGCAGTTTATGATTCTGATTCAGCAGAGGGTGACCATTGCCCTCAACTATGCAAGGATTTTAGGTCAGAGATTGCATGAAGCTCGAGAAGACATCAAGTCCCACAGTTTTCTGGACACGGAGTCTCGACTGGCAACGGTGCTTCTCAACTTGGCTAAGAGACATGGCAAGCCACTTTTGGGCGATGGGGATACGATGAAACTTAAGATTTCACTCTCCCATGAGCACCTGGCTCAGTTGGTGGGGGGAAATCGACCCCATGTATCCATGATTATGTCAAAATTTAAGAGGAAGGAGTGGATCCATTACCAGGGACGAAAGCTCCTGATCCATCGGGAAAAGATGGCAGGTTTGCTGCAAGCTCCCGATAACAGTGTTCCATCTCCTCAATGACGGAAGCGTGAAGCTGAATCGGAGTCGAAAAGAGAAGGCCGTATTTCTTGAGGAAGCGGTGCCCCATATGCAGTCTCTTTATCGAGTTTCTTTGAGCATGACTAAGCAAGGTGATTTAGCCGAAGATCTGGTACAGGAAACCTACCAGCAAGCCTGGAAATCCTTTCAGGGCTATACACCGGGTACCGACTGTAAGGCCTGGCTTTTCCGGATCTTGTTTCGACTGCGCAATAAACAATTACGGCAGGCACGTTGGTGGAAAGCCGTGGATATTGATGAGGTTCCCGAAGGACAATTGGCGGTGCAACCTGATTTTCAGGATAGCATTGAGAACGAAGAGGTTTTGAGAATCCTCCAGTCACTTCCGGAGCATTATCAAATGGTACTTGTCTTGGCGGACATCGAAGAGTTTCGGTATCGTGAGATCGCTGGAATGCTCAATCTGCCGATTGGAACCATCATGTCGCGTTTGAACCGGGCACGAAGCCTTTTTCGTGAGAAGTTCTTGGAAGAATCGAGGGAGAGTGCCTAATATGAAACAGGTGAGTGGATTCAAGTCCAAAGACTGTGGGCCTGTTCAAAAGCTTATGGATCACTTTCTGGCAGGGGAGTTGACGGTTGAAAGCAGCCAGGAAATCTTGTTGCATCTGGAGAGTTGTTCGACCTGCCGCCAAGAAGAGAAGTCACGACTGAGAGCGCGCCGGGCCTTGAACGAAGGCTGGAGTTCCCAGCCGGTGCCGTCTGATCTCCAAGAGAAAATTATGGATGGGCTGGAAACAAGAGCCAGCATTGTACCTGCGTTCCTTCTGCGGGTGGCAGCGCTCATTCTCATGACCGTTGGTCTAGGGGTCTTGCTGTTGTTCTGGCTCGGCCCCAACTCAGGAACCCTGATTGCGCAAACCCACTATGATGGTATTGTCGGTGACCATTTGAACTGTGCCGGCCGTCAGATTCCTCCAGAAGCCGTTCTACCACTGGATTCTGTTCGGACCCGTATTGAAACAGCTCTCCAGGCAATGGGTGATTCCTATCGTCTCCTGGAGACCCGCTTGTGCCGAGTGGGTGGAGTGGACATCATTCACTATGTATTTGCGGGTCGAGGCGGGCAGATCTCGGTGATTCTGGAAGGAAAGTCGAATCTGGAGCACTTGGCTCTTCAAGGGAATGAGCCGGAGAGAACGCTGGACGGTGTGAGAGTCATCCTTCTTCCCCAAGAGCAGAATCTGGTGACGCTGGCCGGTCTGGAGACGCCCGGCTACTTCGTCTATCTGGTGGGTGAGGAAGAGGAACAAACCCTGCACTTGGCCGAGAGGATCATGCCTTCCCTTAAAGCCGCCCTCTAGAACCGTTGCCAACCGATACCCTCGAAATCGGCATTAAACACCTCAGGATGAATGATCTCGGCGAGGATCTGCAGCGACTCCATGAGACGGGGGCCGGGCCGGTTGAAGTATTGATGCCCGTCGGTGACATAGACATGGCCCTTTTGTACGGCTTTTAAGGAACTCCACTCCGATCGATCGGTGAGCCAGTACATTTCCTCCCGGGTACGCTTCATATCGAAGCCGCAGGGTAAGACCACCAGGATATCCGGATCGCTCTGGGACAGTTCCTCCCAACTCATCCATGACGAATGCTTTCCGGATTCTCCCAATAAATTCTCTCCCCCAGCCCTTTCCACCAGTTCCGGCATCCAGTTTCCCGCCGCCATCAGGGGTTCCAGCCACTCCACACAGGCCACTCGAGGCCGTTCGGACGTCGCCTGAGCCCGGCCTGAGATTCGATCCATCTGCTGCCTGAGGCTTTCAATCAACTCCTCGCCCTTGGCCTCGATGCCCAAGCTGTCTGCCACCAAACCCATGTCCTGCCAGACCTCCTTCAGTCCATCGGGCTGCAGGGAAACAACTGTGGGCTGACAGGACAGTTTTTTCCCAACCGCCTCTTCCACCTCCCTCAAACTGACGGCACACACGTCGCATTGGGATTGAGTAATGATGTGGGTCGGCTGTAACTGCTCCAGTACTTCTTCGAAAACGTCATAGACCGAGAGCGCCTTGCGCAGGGTTTCTTTGACCCGGTTGTCGATTTCCTGGCTGCTTCCGGAAATAGGGAAGGTGGGAGCGGTGCAGATGGGAAGGGAAAGGACCGAGTCCGGGAAATCGCATTCATGGGACCGCCCCACCTGATGAGTTCCCATTCCCAGAGCGTGAACAATCTCGGTGGCACTGGCGATGAGCGATACAATTCGGGTCACGAATCTTCTCCTTGTTCAATCTGCCCTAGGACATCCGCAAAAACAAAGCCCTCTCTCTCGGTGATCTCTCCCACAGAGATTTCAAGCGGGTAGTGAAACATAGGGCCTGCATAAACAAAGGAATGAAACTCTCCGTTCTCACCGCATGGGTCGACATCAGACGGCAGTTCTTCCAGCAGCTGCGGATCAAAATCTCTTCCTGCAAAAGTGCCACTGAGTTGCTTTGGATTGATACAGGTCAGTTTGGCCTGCAGTCCCGAGTCGATCATCTGCCGGGCCAGTGGGCCAGTGGGACGATGCCAAAGAGGGAAGATGGCCTCCAGGCCGGTATCCTGCAGCTGGTTGAGGCGGTACTGCCGAACGTCTTCCAGGAACAAGTCTCCGAAGGCAATGGCCTCCACTCCGCTTTGTGTCGCCTCGATCCAGATTCTTGCCATGATCCGTTCATAATCGGTATTTGAACAGGGCCAGGGCAGGGGAATGATGCGTAAAGGCAAGCCGGCGGCCCTGGCCTGGGCCTCCAGCAAGACACGGCGCACGGCGTGCATGGCCACCCGATCGAAGGTTTCGTTGAGTGTCGTGAACAGACCGCAAACGTCCCACCTCCCTTGATCTCGTAACTGGTGCAGAGCCCAGGCGCTGTCTTTACCACTGCTCCAGGAGAGCCAGACTTTTTTCACGAGAGCGACACTCCAGCATTCTCTCTCACTCGCTCCTGAGGAAGGGCCACACGGGTGAGCCAGGAATGCAGGCCAAACAGTAAGCCGGCATAAGCGAGATCGCTGGCAAGGGTACGGCCAAAGTAAGGAATCCCTCCAAGGTAACAGGCCATGAGTCCGGATGGAGTGAGCGGATAGGTCGAGATTCCCGACAGCCACATTCCGAAGTTGCTGATCAGGAAAAACTGCCCACTCCCCAGCAAAGCAGCCCCTCCAATTCGCCAGGGGTTCTCGGTTGTTCGCAGATGGCAGCCGATCCAGACATAGATCAGAAAGCTGCCACAAACAAAGGGTGTGACCAGGGTATAGGCAGGATAGCCTATGATTCCTCCCATGATGGGATCGGTCACCACGATGATAATCAAGGGCAGGGCATAGGCTTGCCAACCGCGCAGCCGAGCTCCCGCAAAGAGGCTAAACCCGCCCACTGAACTCAGGTTGGGCAAATGGGGAATCAGCCGAAGCAGCGCACTCATCAGGGTCAGGCCCAGAGCCAGAGGTCGCCTACCCTGCTTATCGTTGCTATGTTCTCTTGTCATAGTGGATCTCCTTTTCTTCCCTAAAAGCTGAGGTCAAGACCGGCTAATAAGCTTCTTCCCGGTGACTCGAACCCCGCAATTTCCGTGTACTTCGTGTTGAAAATGTTTTCACCCCGAAACACCAGCGCGACGTCGCTTCCTGAATCCGAAAGCTGGATAATGGGTATGACCACACCGAAGTCCACCTTCCAGTAGGAGGGCAAGACCACACGGGCGCTGGAAAAGTCGGGGAAGAACTGGAAGTCATCCCGCTCGCCTTTGTACTTGAAATCGATCCGGAGTTTGTATCGGTTTCTTCGAAACTCCGTGTAGATTCCTCCAATGTGGCGGGGGCGTCTCAGCAGTTGCTCTCCTTCCGCGAAGCTTCCACCTGCAACGGAGCCCGCGTCCGTCACCTCGGTGTGGGTGAAGGTATATTGGCCACCCAGGCGAAGCTCTCCTGTGGGCGATAAGAAACCTTCCAGTTCCATTCCCTGGCTTTTCGCCCTTTCCACATTCAGGTAGTTGGGAGTTCCCGGGTCCACGAAGAAAGCGAACTCAATGAGATCGCTGAATCGGTTGAAGAAAACGGTTCCCGATACTCCTGCACCGAGGTCTCTGGAGACATAGTCCAGGCCAAAATCGGTGGCCAAGTTTTTCTCGGGGTTCAGGTCTTCATTTCCCACAATGCCGAAGGAGGGGAACCCCCCGATCTCGATGAAATTGGGGGCCCGAAAGCCGTTCCCCAGACTGGCCCGAACCTTGAATTGGTCATCGATCAGATAACCCGCCGAGACACTGCCGGTGGCAAAGCTCTTAAAGCGGTTGTTGTTGTCGTAGCGCCCGCCCACGGTCAGAAAGAACCGGTCGGCCCAGGAGAACTGTTCCTGAAGGTAAACGCCCACACTGCGCCGATTCAGGTTGTTCGTTTCTAATTCCTCTCTCTTATAAGAAACTCCTGCCGTGATCAGATTGCGGGCGTCCAGCTGAAGGTTGTTTTGCCAATCGAGGTAATTCCTGTTCTCGGTGGTTTCAAATGTGTCGTCGGAAAGATCCATCGAGTCTACGAGCGTAAAGCTCCGGCCGACTCTTTTGTGATAGCCATAGAGAACCTTGGTGCTGTATCGGTTCGTCAACTGATTTTCGTAGAAGGCTGAAAAAAGACTTTCCTGGGTGGTTCGAAAGTCGTTGGGATCAACGACCGCCCCCGAGTCATCGTTGGGATTGTGATACTCACTGTCCAGGTAACGAGCATTTGCTCCGATGGAGGAAACGGCGTTCAGTTGGAAGGCGGTGTTGGCTGAAAGGTCGACCTTATCGTACTGATTGTTAAGCTCATATACGCCATCCGATTGGGAGTAGTGACCGCCCAGCGAGTAGTGGAGTCTTTGAGCCTTCCCTTGAACGCCTCCCTGGAAAAGGTAGCTGTCGAAGCTGCCTCCTTCGAACCTGAGGTTTCCCGAAGGCTTTCCATCTCCTTTGCGGGTGATGATGTGGATGGTTGAAGTCATCGCATCTGCTCCATAGAGAACCGAGGAAGGACCTCGAACGATTTCGATTCGCTCAATGTTGGTGGTGGTCAGGTCGGCAAAGTCGAAGGTTCCACCCGGTTGGTTCACCTGTATTCCATCAATCAGAACCAGATTGAAATCGCTCTCCCCTCCTCGCGCAAAGACGGAGCTTGTTGCTCCGAAAGAGCCTGCACGCACGACGTTAAATCCAGGCACGGTTTCCAAAACCTGGAGGACATCTCGGGCGCCTTGAGCCTCAATGTCTTCGGCCGTAATCAGGGTGGTAGTCTGGCCGATCTCCCGAGTCGCGGTTGGAGTGCGAGTGGCGGTCACGGTGACTTCATGATGAATGGGGAGGAGTTTCTCTCCAGACTTTTGTTCCGGGACCGGCGTATTTGAATCCTGATCGCGTTCTCCGGTCTGGGGAGAAGTTTGGGCGCTGGTCACAGCTGTGGCTGTGAGTATTAAGATGAGGGCAAAAAACTGATTTGGTCTAATCTGCATTGGTTATTCCTTTCCCGTAGACAGGGCAGTCCACGTAAGGGTCCTAGACAAAAACCTTCGGGACCAGAATGAATTCAGTGGTTGGGTTGTTCCCGATCAGTCTCGAGAACTGGAACCGCCATCCTGGTTGGAGCGACCCGCAGAAAAGAGAATTGAAAAAGTGGAAGGGATGTAATGCATGGTACCTCCTAACTTCCCCATCGGAAGCATTGAGAGGCCACGATCCGATCGGTCTCCTGGCTCACAGGTACCAACCTACTCTCCACGCCTTCCCATCCTTTCTAATGGACGGTGACTTTCTGTGGATTTCGTCCCTGCTCACAGTAGCGAGGGCTGCGTCGGTTTCTCACCGAACTTCCCGTTCATCCGACCGTGACGAGTTAATAAAACGTCAAGGACACCCTAAAGAAGCGAAAAACAATTGTCAAGGAAATAGGGGACACGCTCGGAATTCTTCCGTAAAGCCCTGCTATTCCTAGAGAATTCTTGAGGCTGGCACCGAATTCGCTACTTGAGCCGGTTCAATCTGCGCCGGGTTTCTTTGAGAGTATCCTTCAGCGTGTCCTGGGGAACTGAATCCTTCACGACCTGTTGGTAGTACTCGATGGCTTGATCCTTTTCTCCCCGCTGCTCGTGAATTTGAGCCATGTGGAAGTAGGCCAGGGGGTTGGTCTCCAGCTCCCCTTTGGGTTCCTTCAGGACTTGGGTGAAGGCTTGAAGGGCCAAGCTGTGTTGAGCTAACTGGATATAAGCCAGTCCGATTCGCAAGTAGACCTCTCCGGCAAGAAGACCGGGAGCTTTAGTGGACAGGTCCTCGAGCAATTGCTGATAGATGCCCAGCGCGGATTCGGCATCGCTCAGATTAAACTGATGGATGGCAGCCAAGTTGATATCAAAAACGAAATTCTGAGGATATTTCTCTCTCAGATCCTGGAAAATGGCAACCGGCTTAAGGGGATCGCCTTTCCAGGAATGGAGTACAGCCAAGAGCATTTGGGCGTCAAGCTGTCGATACTTTCCTTTCTGGGCGACCCTCTCGAGCCTTTCGAAGGCTTGCTCCTTGTCTCCCCGAATTCCCACTAAAAAGGCCAACCACCTGATACTCCAGGGAAGGGTTGCCTTGGCAAATTCATTGCCGGCGATGCTGACCTGAGCATCAATAAGATCAGGGTCGAGCTCCAAAACCTTGGTGTGAACGCTATTGGCCTTTCTGCCGTAATTGAACGCAGTTCCCTTACTTTTAGTAATAACAATGGCTTCGGCCGCTAAGTTCTCGTAGGCAAGACCCTCGAAATAGAGTGCCAAAGCATCCTGCGGGTTGTTTTCCAGAAGTGTTTTGCACAGAGTCAAAAGGTTGTCGTTGGCCTCACGGAAGCGTTTGGTTTCCTGCTCAACGTTCTTGTAGGTAGGATCCTTCGTAAAAGGAGTGGGGCTTGCATAATCGTCCAGCGCCAGATTGGAAGCGGCAAACAAAAGCTGCTTCCAGGTGGCAATGGATAACATTCCATATCCCACAGGGCTGTCCGGATTTTCTTCGATGAGCTGTCGGAAAATATTCTCGGCTTGGGCATAGTCTAGACGGTAGAGGGCATCCTGGCCCTCTCGCACACGCCGGTCCAGCCCACTGAGCTCCTGCCCGCCCAGCAAGGGGCCCATAGAGAGATAAACAGAGAATAGAACTACGAAGTCCCTCATCAGAGTTCATCAGAATAGCGAATCCAGAAGAGAGAAGATATACCCCTGACCGCTAGCCGCGGGCAGAGGAAATTCCAAATTCAAAATTTCAAATCCCAAACCAATCCAAAATCCCAAGTTTGAACTTGGAACTTGGAACCTGAAACTCCCGTCTTCTATTCTTCTTCCCCGTTGCCTCACGTAAAAATCTATTCCAAAGGGTATTCGTTGCCTCACTAAGAATCTATCCGAAAGGGATTGCAAAAAGTGGTGGTAAAAAGCACCAACCAGAGGAGTGGCAACCCCTTGCCCAACACCCGCAGCCTGCAGCAAGAGAAAGATTTTCACATCCAGCCCGCTTCCCATCGTTTCTTCTGCTCAGGAGTCGGTTTGAGCAAAAGGCAATTCTGAAGCCAGCCGATCTGCCGTGCCAGCTGGGCCGGATTGAGCTTCTCATACTCTCGGGCCAGTTCCCGCTTGATCTTGTCCGCCACCTCAGGGGACTCGCAGATCCTCCGGTAGGGAGTTTTCGGCACATCATACTTTTTCCAGATCCGAGACCCTCGACGTTGCTTGGCCACCATCTTCATGACCGGCTTGAAAAAGTTGATCTGCAGTCGCAGCCGATCGTACAACTCGTTCACCAGCTCCTGTTCTCGCTCTCCCTCGTAGCGAGCATAACCCACGGCCCGCCGAACCACCGAATAGTTTTTCTGCTCCACATAAGGGTTGTCATTCTTGCGCGAGGGGCGGGTTCGGCTGAAGCTGATCTTTTCCTGCTCACAAAAACGAATCAAGTGCTTGTTGATGAACTCGCTGCCGTTGTCCGAAGCCATCCCCAGCCAAGGGAAGGGCGAGCGCTTCTGAAGCAGCTTCATCGCTTCCAGGACCCACACCTGGGCCTTATTGCGCACCGCTCGGACCTCTGTCCAGCCCGTGTACACGTCCGTCACATCCAGGGTTTGAAGGTAGTCCCCCCGACCCTGGCCTCCCTCATGGCCCACCAGGTCCACTTCCACAAAACCGGGGCGATCCTCCTGCCAGTCGGCGAAACGCTTGATCGGAATCTGGTGTTTGAGCAGCGTTCCCGGCTTGGTTCCGGATCGTCCTTTGAGACGGTGCTTGCACCTTTCGGGCTCCAGCAGCCGATCGATGGTGGCGGCGCTGATCTGCATCAACCGCTCATGGGTGCTGGCATCCACTTTCAGTTCCCCATGTCTTTGTAAAATGGGTACCACTTCCGGCAAAATCGCGACCAGACGTTTGCCACACAAATAGTCCAGTATCTCCCAGATCATCGTCAGCGCCTTTAGAACTTTCTGGTCGTATTTGCGGGCCCGCTCTCGCCGTACTCTCTTGCCGATATCCCCTACCGCCACCAGCTTGGGGCTCAACCGGATCCGCTTGCCCTGGTGGCGAAGCAGATAGGCTCCATAGCAGCGGTTGTAGCCCGTCATTTGGGTAAACTCCGTCAACACTTCCCCCTTCACCTTCTTGCCCTTCTTCCGGTAGCGGGGGGCAAAACTTTTGATCAATACACGCTTTTCTGCCATCGTTAACCTCATTGGTGCCCTCCATTCCTTCATGGAGGACACTTCTATTCCCCTGCTCAGGGCCAGGCAATTTCGAATAGATTTTTTAATGAGGCAACGTATCCATTTCGAATAGATTTTTGATGAGGCAATTCGCCCCCTTGTCCACAGCCCACCGATGAGTGACAATAGCCCGGTTTGGATGCCCTAAGGCTCGAGAGATTACCACAGGGAGGAAGTGTCCATGTTGTCGATTGCCAAGGAAATGTTCTTGACCAAGGGCAAGGGTCAACACCGGGAAAAGTTAACCAGTTTTGAGATGGCGCTGAGAGATGCCGGCATCGCTGCCTTCAATATCGTCCGAGTTTCCAGTATTTTTCCGCCTCACTGCAAGCTCATATCGAAAAGCAAGGGATTAGCGAAGCTTCAACAGGGCCAAATCGTTTTTACTGTGATGAGCGAAGCAGCGACCGATGAAGCCAACCGGCTGGTTGCAGCAGGCGTCGGGGCAGCCATCCCCAGGGACCCCAGCCTATACGGCTACCTCAGTGAACATCACAGTCACGGCCAAACGGAAAGAGTAGCCGGAGATTATTCGGAAGATCTGGCTGCTGAGATGCTGGCCACCACCCTGGGGGTGGATTTTGATCCCGATCAAGACTGGGATGCGAAAAGGGAACTCTGGAAAATTTCCGGTCGGATCGTCAGAACAACCAACATAACTCAGTCCGCAGTCGGCAACAAAAGCAGATTGTGGACGACCGTTGTGGCTGCAGCCGTCCTCATCATGGAGTAGGAGTTTGGGGAATTAGGTGCCAGACCCAGAAATTATCTTTTGAAATCAGGGGTTTAACTCAGAATTCCGAGCGTGTCACCAATTAGACCTCGACGATTTCCTTTTCCTTTTGCTTGGCGAGTTCGTCGATCTCCTTGATGCGTTGGTCGGTAATTTCCTGGACATGGTCCATGCCCGTGTGTTCCATGTCCTCGGAGAGTTCTTTCGTTCTCAGCAACTTCTTGAGCTTGTCATTGGCGTCTCGACGAATATTTCGAATCGCTGTGCGGTGTTCCTCAGCGATTTTTCCAACCTGTTTGGCCAGGGACTCCCTTCTTTCCTGGGTCAGAGCAGGAATCGGGATTCGTATCAGCCTGCCATCGTTGGAAGGGTTGAGACCCAAATCGGCCGTGAGAATGGCCTTTTCAAGCTGATCAATTTGGGAAGTATCATAGGGCTGAACGGTAATGAGGCTGGGTTCTGGAGCATGCAGGGTAGCCAACTGGTTGACCGGAGTTGGATTCCCATAGTAATCCACACTCACCTGGTCCAGCAGGTGGACCGAGGCTCGTCCGGTTCGAATCGTGGCCAGATCTCCGGTCAGGTCTTCAAGAGTCTTTTTCATGCGCTTCTTTGTCTCTGAGAGAATCTCTTTCATAAGACACCCTGAAAAGAAAGAAGGGGCACTAATACGGGATTATGCATAAATTGTCTGCTGCAGTGCCGCAATCATCCACGCTGACTGCGTGTATGCATAATCCCGGCTAACCCGCAATGATTGAGCCCACGTCTCGCCCCATCACCGCCTCCTTGATATTGCCTCCCTGGCGCAGGTTGAAAACGATGATCGGAAGCCCATTGTCCATACACAGAGAAATGGCAGTGGTATCCATCACCTTGAGACCCTTCTCCAACACTTGAAAATGAGTAAGCTTCTTAACAAGCTTAGCGTTCTCATTTTCTGAGGGGTCGCAGTCATAGACTCCATCCACCTTAGTGGCCTTTAAGATAACTTCCGCATTGATCTCCATGGCCCTCAAAACAGCGGCTGTATCGGTGGAAAAATAAGGGTTACCCGTCCCCGCCGCCAAGATGACCACTCTCTTTTTCTCCAGGTGACGAATGGCTCTGCGTCGAATAAAGGGCTCAGCTACCTCGGACATTTGGATCGCGCTCAGGACTCGAGTATACACGCCATCTTTCTCCAGAGCGCTCTGGAGAGCAAGGGAGTTAATGACGGTGGCCAGCATGCCCATGTAGTCCCCGGTAGCTCGATCAAAACCAGCCTCGCTGACCTTGACGCCACGGATGATATTCCCGCCCCCGACGACGATCGCAATTTCAACGCCCAGCTGATGAACTTCCACGATCTCGCTGGCGATAGTCGCCATCATTGCGGGGTCCACCCCGAAAGACTGGAAGCCCATCAGGGCTTCTCCGCTGAGCTTGATGAGGACGCGTTGATAGCGCGGCTTTTCGATTTCGACAGGTTCTGCTGCAGCCGTTTGCTTTTTCTGAACCGCCTCCCCTGTCATACTCCCCTTTCTCTTTCGTGAAGGTGGAGGTCTACTCCCCGACCTTAAAACGAGCGAACCGCTTTACCGCGATATTCTCTTTGAGCACCGCAATTTTGGCCTTGATGAGCTCCTCGACGGCCAGTTCGGGATCTTTAATGAACGGCTGCTCGTAGAGACAAACCTCAGAATAATATTTATTGAGCTTTCCTTCAACTATTCTCTCCATAACTTTTTCAGGCTTTCCGGCTGATTGCGCCTGGTTATGGTAGATCTCCTTTTCCCGTTCGATTTCTTCTTGAGGGACATCTTCGCGCCGCACGTAGGAGGGATTAGAAGCGGCGATCTGCATGGCGACATCGCGAACCAATTCCTGAAATTCTTCAGTGGAGGCCACAAAATCAGTCTCGCAGTTTACCTCGGCCAGAACACCCAACCTCCCCCCGGCGTGAATATAATGACCGATGATCCCTTCCCGAGTCTCACGATCCGCTCTCTTTGCCGCAGCGGCAAGACCTCTCTCCCGAAGTAAAGTGACTGCTCTCTCGAAATCCCCGTCGGCTTCCAACAGGGCCTTCTTACATTCCATCATCCCAGCGCCCGTTTGATCTCGCAGTGCTTTGACTTGTTCTGCAGCAATAGCCATGAGTATCCTCCCTCGCGGAATGATGAACGACTAGAAGCCTGTCACTATTAACTGGAAGAGTTGGAGGCGGCAGAAACAGTCTTTTTACGGGGTTTTGACTTTGCCGGACTCTTCGCGGACTTGCTCTTTGCAGAGGCAGA
>CBDCMH010000001.1:0-620243 GCA_965218935.1 Acidobacteriota bacterium | reverse complement strand
CTCGTGAGGACCACTCTGGAAACAGCAGCGCCATCTCCAGGATTCGGTCCCGTTCTTTGGGCAGGATCTGATTCCAAACCCGTCCTGATCCTGGGGGACGGTCCCGCAAGCCTGCCAACCCCCTCTTTCGAAAGTGGTGTCTCCAGCGATAGTAGGTCGAGCGGGGGATCTCGAGTTGATCCAGCACCTCCCGGACCGGTAACTCGGAGGCCTCCACTGTCCTTAAAACTTCCAGCTTGTGCTCGCTGAGCATCCTCTGATACCTCCTTCGCCTTACAGGCCCAAACTTTTTTTTAGCTTTTGGTTCTCCACTACCGTCTCGGCCACCGCCTTCTTCAAGGCCTCATTCTCCTCCTTCAAGCGACGCACCTCACCGGAAGTCGCATTCCGTTGGGTCTCCCGGGTTAGACCGTTTTTGCCCGAATCCAGGAAGGCCTTGGACCACTTGTAGTAGATCGAAGGTTGAATCCCTTCTTTGCGGCACAGTTCGGTGACGGGAATCTCTCCGCGGAGCCCCTCCAAAACGATGTGGATCTTTTCTTCGGCCGTGAATCTCCGGCGGGTGGCCCTACGGATCTGTTTGACGACGTCTGTGGTCATAGCGTTCTCCTTTTGGTTGTGCCATGACCAGCATCGGCTTGCTCTGATGGGCTGTCAAGATCAGCCCTTTGAGGGGGTGAGATCTCACCCCCTCAAACCTTCCAACTCTCTCTTAACTCTCGGCCCTATGTGTCCCACTTTCGCTGACGGGATACACTTGTGATAAAAAACGAGACTGGGATTCCCTTGATAAACAGCGAGCCCGGTACGGAGCTGGGCAGCCTTGTCACTGATGGCCAGGTAAGCGGCACCCGTCGGTCCCACTCCGAGACTGGCCCGAATCTTACCGTCCCCGTCCATCACTCGGAACATTCCGGCCGTGATGACCTGTGTGCTGGGATCAGAGCTCTGTGCGGATACCTCCTGGGGCAGGAAAAGCCCGACTCCCAGCATTCCCCCCAGCATACCGAAGAGGGCGGCAAGAGAAAGGGTCACAACGAATTGATTTCGACTCATGGGAATACTCCTTAAGGTTGGAAAGTGGACTTGATCGAATTTAGGGAACAAGCGGATTCTGTCCTCCGGCAAAGGCGCATTATTCCAGAGGAGGATGAGCCACTCGCCGTCCACTTTGACAAATACAGCGGTCAAGCGGGTGTCCTGCTCAAAGCTGGCCTGGTAGCGCGGATCCACCGCGAATCGAGTCAAACCCCAAACCAGGCCCGTATCGCCAATGACACGCCATTCGACCGCCTGCTGGGTATAGCCTGCGCTGATGATTCTGGCGAAGAAGTCCTCAAACTGATTGGCCCAGACTCGGTCTTCCAGTTTGGACCGATCAATGGGGTGAATCGCATTTCGGGAAAAGAGGACCGCCTCAGGGTGCCAGATGCTCAAAAAGGCATCGAGATCCTTTTGGCTCAAGTACTCAAGGGCCTGGTCAAAGGCGGCCTTGAGATCGTCCACATCACCCGCTGAGAGGGGCGAGATCATGATGCCCAGAATAAGAACGAAGGCAACGATCCGGTTCAAAGACATGCCTCTATCCTAACACGCCTATTCTCCAGTTTTTACTCGTTTTTACTTTTGACCTCTTCTGTTCTTGGAATACAATCCCCTGGGGAACACAATTCATTCACTGAGGGGAGGACTAACCGACATGAAAGCAATCACAGCGGAACTCATCGGAACTTTTACCCTGGTATTTATCGGGACAGCTACGGCCGTCTTCGCCGGTTCAGGCGTACTGGGAGCGGGAGGCGGCATGGGCCTCCTGGCTATCGCCTTTGCCTTCGGCTTTACCCTGATGGTACTGGTGTACTCCATCGGACCCATCTCGGGCTGCCACATTAATCCGGCGGTGAGTGTGGCCATGCTTGTGGCCAAGAACATCAGCCCGGGGCAAGCCATTTCCTATATGGTGGCACAAGTGATTGGAGGATTCCTGGCCAGCCTAGTTCTCCTCGGTGTTTTGTCCGGAGTGTCCGAATATTCCACCGCCACTCATGGTCTGGGAGCCAACAATGTCCCGGCCTTCTTTTCCGTGGGCTCGGCCTTCCTTCTGGAAGTCGTTCTGACTGCTCTGTTTCTTTTTGTGATCTTCAATGCCACTTCTTCAAAGGCCCAGCCTCAGGCCGCGGGCTTGACCATCGGGGGATATCTCTTTGTGGCCCACCTGATTGGCGTGCCTTTGGGAGACTCCTCTTTGAATCCTGCTCGCAGCATCGGGCCGGCGATCCTGGAGGGCGGAAGTGCCTTGGGCAATCTCTGGGTGTTCATCGTGGCGCCGATCGTTGGCGGCCTGATCGGATATGCTTTGTACCGAGCGACGGCAGACTAATTCCCTTAGGGGGACAGGACGGCCTCGAAGAGTGCTGAATAATCAGCGTCCGCCCTGCCCTGCCTAAGCGCCTTTTCCAGCACCACACGTGTCCCCATCAAACTCGATGTGTCCAGCTCGAGGTGGGCCGCAGTTTCAAGAATCAGATCAACGTCCTTTAAAAGATGACGGGTGGGAAAGTTCGGATTTTCATAATCTCTCTTCTCCATGCGCGAAAGTTTCTTGTCAAAGGTAGGGGTATAAAGGGCGCTGCCACGGAGAATCTGCATGAAAGTCTCAACCGGGATCTCTTCCCTCTGAACCATGCCCAAGCTGAGGGCAAAACTGGTCGTCAGCGAGGCAATCAGCTGATTGAGAGCAAGCTTGAGAGCCGCCGCCTTCCCCACCGGACCAATCAGAACAGGATGGGGACCAAAACACTTCAGCAGCTTTGACCCCTCTTCGAACTGCTTCGAAGAGGCACCCACCATGACCATCAAACTGCCTTCTTGAGCCTGTGGAATACTTCCCAACACAGGGGCTTCAAAATAATCACCCCCGGCAGCCTTCACCTCCTGCTCAATCTGCCGGCTCTCGGAGGGCCCAATGGTTCCCATCTGAATCACCGTGCGTCCCGATAACTGGGAGCGTGTTTCCCCAGACAAAAGTACCTCTCGGATTGCCAGCGCATGGGCCAGCATTAAGATCACACAGTCGGCATGGCGGATGGCCTCCAGAGGACTTAGGGCGATCTTTGCTCCGGAGGGTTTCAGACTCTCAGATTTCTCTTGAGTGCGATTGTATGCCAGAACAGGATAGTCCTGGGCCAGGAGCCTTTTGGCCATGGGTAGACCCATGAGCCCCGTACCCAAGAAAGCAACTGGGGGTTTTGATCTTGGGTTCATTCCCCGACTATGGAAGGCAGATCACGAATCAGAGATTGCCTCAAACTCGACGGCAATTCCCTGCTTCTTGTTTTCCGGCTCATCCACCCTTACGACGGTACCCGTCGCCTCCAGCGAGATTCTCAAGCTCTTGCGTTCAGAAGTACAGCCCAAGTTGAGTGAGATCTGGTCACCCACCTCAGGGCAGACTGGGGGCTCATCCGCCCACAGATAAGCACCATCTTCGCTGGACTCTTTAGCCGAGACTTCAACGACCTTTAGCCCTTCTCCTTTCGCCTCAAAGGTCATGATTCCTACGAAGGGTACCTCAAGCCGAGTTGCTGTCCTTTTCTCATTTTCATTCATAATGATGCCTGTGGTTCCTTACTATAGTGACTCAAGTCTACAAATGGAACACGCTGCCACGTTTTTGGGGAGCAACCCCTACTTCGAGGCTGCCCCATTGGGATCTTGTAAAAAGCCAAATCGTCCTTCGAACACAAGCGAAGCCCAGGAGCCCACAGGCCCATACCGGTTCTTGAGCGTTCCCACTTCGAAAGGTGTCGTGCTCGTGATGGGGTCTGCTTCTCCCACCTCAGCCTGGTAGTCGGCAGCATAATTCAGCAATCCAAGTACCAGGTCCGCCTCTTGCTCAATGCCACCTTCTCTCAGGTGTTGGAGCTGTGGACGACGCATTTTGATGGCCCCCAACACATGGGCATCCCCAAGCGGTTTGTCTCGAGGGATTTTGCGGGCTCGCTGAACAGCCTGTCGACTGATTTGAGCGGTTGTGACGATGGGGCAGGACAAGTCAACTGACAAAGTCTTCAGGCGATGAGCGACGGTGGAAATCTCAACATCCCGACGTCCACGCGTTCCCCTTGGGGGCGAAATGCGCTGTAAATGATCAACAAGGATTGCCCCCATCGTGCGGTCCTCGGCCAGATTCCGAGTGTAGGCCTCCAGCTCTGTAATCGTCCAGGTTGGCTGATACAGAATCTGAAGGCACTCTTCCCAACGGCAGAGGCGTTTTTCAGCAGCCTCCAAGGTTTCCGGATCAGGCGATCCATATTCAACGGGCCGATCCTCTTTCTCTTTGAGATAGTCCTCGACTTGATGAATAGTCCAGCCCTTCCCGTCTCTGGCCGTCAACAGACTGAGGAGGCGGTGATAGATGCGGACTTCCGGTTCCTCCACAGAATAGAAGAGAAAAAGCTTGTCCGTCCCCTCTTCACTGGCCTGGTCAAGCCACTGCAGAAGCAGGCCCAGGAGCATCGAGGTTTTCCCATGACCTGTCCGCCCCCCCAAAACGGCCAACTCTCCCGGGTTGAACCGCGCCTCGAGACGATCCACGGCCTGCCAACCCGAAAGTTGGACCAGTGGGGCGACACGCGTTTCCTGCTCCAGACGATTCACCGAAAAAGTGGGTGGAATGGAAATTGGAGCCGGGAGGCTAGCCCATTCTCCGTTGGATTGAGAGGTCAGTTGCAACGTGGTGAGGGTCTCGGCCGAAAATCCATTGGCCAAACCTCTGGGGAGCCCTCTTAAGAATCCTTTGGCAACACGGCGTCCCAGCTCTTCAGCTGCCCTGAAGAAAGGCTCCAATACGGGAAGGTTGTCGAAGACGATCTCGTCTCCCGCCCCCTTTGTGCCGGCTCCCGGCTTTCGGGAGGAGAGGCTGTGAAAAACGTCAAAGACCCCTGGCCAATCCCAACTCTGGTTTTCCGAATCTGCTTCCTGGACAACAATTTGAGCTTCGTACTTTTCCGGCTTCTCCAAAAGCTCTTGTAAGGCTTGAAGTCCCTTCTCGCCTCCTCCGTGTCTTCGGATAAAGTCGTTGACGGTAACCTCTTCCTTGGGCTTACCCGGATCTGCCATCAAGGTCGGATCCACGACGTAAACGGGAAAGTTAGCTTTCTTCAGTCGTTGCAGGGTGGTGAAGGCTCTGTCCTTTTTACTTCCCTGGGTATCCGGATCATAATCCCAGCAGAGAGTCAGCTTGCCCCAAAAGCGAAGGTGATCCTGCATCGCCTCGATTTGCTGGCTGTTCAGGTCTCCTCCTGCAGCCACGGGAAAGGGGTCTTCAAGACCCAAGGACCGGGTCAAAAGGGCTTTGATCGGGCCCTCCAACAACAGCAAATCAGTCTTGTCCGAGCGAGCAGCAACGTCCAGGTTGAAAGGGACACTTTTCCCGGCTAAAGCATCGCCTTGTTCGAAAAGGGTACATCCCTCCGATCTGGCCTGCCCGGTGGATGTTTCCTTGGGCTGCCAACCCCAGATATTCACGCATCTGCCATGAACGTCTTTCCAGCACCCGATAACGCGACCGCTCCATTTCGACTCAAACAAACCCCAGGAACGGACCTCCGCCAGATCACGGCCCGTCTTCTTGAGGCAGTGCCACACGTCTTCCGGAGCGGTATACAATCCAAGATCCAGCTCATCGAGCTTGTCCTCGGGAAAACCTTGTCGGTTGACGAGATAACGACGGACTGTCTGACCGGCCTGTGACCGAAAAAACGACTGGGTATAGGTCATAAACAGTCCCAGCAGGCTGGAGCGGCGTTCTAACTTCTCGTGCAGGACAAAGTCTTCTTCGGTCCAATGGCCTTGCCAGGGATCCAAGACGGCGGGATCCACTCCGGCCAGAAGAGCCAGTTCTCGCGCAGCAGCCATCCAGGACAGTCCCCGAACTTTCTGCAGGTACTGGACCGGGCCGCCTCCACCGCACCCCAGGGAACAACTCCATTCCAGTCTTTGCGGATCGATCGAGAAGGCACCTTGGTGGTCTTCGTGAATGGGGCAGGAAGCATGCCAAGACCGACCGTAGGATCTTAGCGCTCGAAGATCTGCGAACAATCTCTCAACAGTGAGATAGGGAAAGATCTCCTGGTCCAAAACCTCCCACGGTCTTTTCACAACTTCCCTATTGCCCTGGGATTTCACAGCTGCACGCCTACTCCGATTTTGAGGCAAACCTCCTCTTCTGTTCCATTTTAGGAATGTCCCCCGACATCCGGCCTGAGAGCGGCATCCACTTGCCGGCCAAGCCGCGTCACGATTTCAGGTAAGGCCTCGATATCCTCGAGCGCGCCTTTTCAGGTCGGCGCTTTCGTCGCTTCGTTACAAGAACCTATGCATAATCCGGGCATTCCCCCGGGTTCGGGTGATGGCGTAATCCCTCAAACAGATCGATCTCGCGTGTTCGCCCGCCATTGACCGAGCTGAAAGTACGATAGTACTCCTGAGTTCCCCACAGAGCTTGATGGTGTTCATCGGGCAAATGCTCCAGTTGGCTGAATATCGCCATTTGAGTTTTATGGCAGGACACGGCTCGCCACACCGTTTCCCAGTAGGAACTCGTATCAATAACCGTCGTGACTGCCCAATCGGGCCAAGGTGTGGCTCGCCGCTCTGTGCCATCCACCTTTATTTTCAAATCGCGGAAAGCCGCCTGGTAGGCCGCCCATTTATCTTTGGACCAGGCCAAATAGTAAAACTTGGATACCCGATGAACCTCTGCCGGCGTCGGCCGCTCCCCCTGGGTGGTGTAGTTTGGATCAGCGGCACAAACGACGGCTGCCGTTGCGAACTGGGAGATGGCGATATGATCAGGATGACCGTAGGCGCCCTCGGGTCCAAAAGTGATGACAACCTGCGGCTTCACCCGTCGCAAGTGCCCAGCAATTCGTGCCATGGCTTCCGTTGGATCGGCCTGATCCAAATCGCCGTCGAGGTAGTCCAGAAAGCGGACTTCCCGGATGCCCAGTTCTTCCGCAGCCGCCAGGAGCTCCGCTTCCCGCATCTGGCCCACCACATCAAGTCCCGGGGAGACCTCACCCTCTCCAAAGCGGCCGCGTTCTCCCCGCGTCGCTGTGACTAGATACGTCTCGATACCTTCAGCAGCGTATTTGGCTAGTGTGCCACCCATGCCCAGAGATTCGTCATCGGGATGGGCTAGAACACACATCAACTTGAGTTTGCCGGTCATCACGACTTAGTATAGCCTGGAGGTGATTTCATGAGAAAATCGCTCTTCGTTCTGGTCACACTACCTTTCTTTATCTGCGGTCTATCTCAGAATCCGCCCCGCATTCTTCTCACCAATGACGATGGAATCGACGCTCCGGGATTGTTGGCCATGCACAGGGCTCTCAGTCGAGTAGGCAAGGTCACCGTAGCAGCTCCCGCTACGAATCAGAGTGCTACCGGCCATGGGCTGACCACGGGACGCAATCCCATTCTTGTGACGACCTGGACCGATGATGGGGGTTCTATTTGGCATGCCATCACGGCACGGCCAGCCACTTGTGTCAGTTTGGCACTGCAGAACCTACTGTCCGACCCACCGGATATTGTGGTTTCAGGAAGCAACCATGGGGCAAACCTGGGCTTGGCGACTTATTACTCTGGCACGGTGGGGGCAGCCCGTGAGGCCGCCTTCAAGGGAATCCCCTCGATCGCCGTTTCCCTTCAAACCGGTTCCCCGATGGACTTCGAAGCGGCGGCGGAGTTCACCGCCCACCTGGTGGAAAGGTCTTTGAAAGAGAAACTCCCACCCCAAACCTTCATCAACGTCAACTACCCGGCGCTGCCCAAAGACCAAGTCAAAGGAGTGAAGATTGGATCCTTGAGCAGGAAAGCTTCTCCTTCTTTTTACGTCAAGGGAACCCTGCCCGACGGGGGGGACTATTTCTGGCCCAGTTACCGGCCTTTGGTGAGTGGGGAACCCGACACCGACTTATCCGCTCTTCTGGAGGGTTATATTTCCGTGACACCGCTGCAATTGGATACAACCGACGACGGGTTGATCCCCCTCCTCAGGAGCTGGCAATTAAGTGGGATCAAAGATTGAAAGCCATTTCGGGGCCGATCCCATGACTCGACTGTAGCGGAAGGATGAATGTAGTATAGAGGTCCGTAACGGCAAGATGGAGAGTACTAAGGAGGTCTGAATATGAAAAGAGCGAACTGCACTTTGGCATTTATGGTAGTAGCCGGGACCCTACTTTACGCCCAACAAAGCTCTGAATTGGTTGCACTGGGTGGAGGAAGAGTTGCTCAGCGTGCATCCGCCCGGGTTCTTTATTCCAACCGAGCCGACAATACCTTTCCAGGCCAGTTGTCTATCAGTTACGGACAGCCCGAATGGAGATCCGAGTATGAAGACCCCGCCACCTTTGATCAAATGACCAAAGGACGGGTGTGGCGAATGGGGAATAACTTCTGGACTGTCCTGGATACCAACCTGCCCTTGAGAATCGCTGGCAAGGACATCGCCGTTGGAGCCTATTATCTGGGAGCTCATCGATCCGAGGATGGTGACACCTGGAGTCTCGCTTTTATGGATCCGGTGAAAATTCGGCGGGCTCGGCTGGACGCCTCGGAGATCGCAAAAGCGACTATAGACTTTACGGTGCCCGTGACCTTTGCCGAAGCAGAGGAAACCATAGAAAAACTGGCCATATCCCTGAACACAGAAGACGATCTCACCGATGTCACTCTCAAAGTGGCTTGGGGAAACTTTCAACTGACCGCACCGATTCAGGTGATCGATCTGGAGTAGAAGTTAGAAGGCGAGAGTAAGACCTCGGTGAAATGATCGCAACAACCGACACCCTCCGGAAAGAGCTGGTACCCATCAACGATGAGATCAGTGCGGTGACTCCATTGAGTTTTCGGAACTACCAGGCGGGACTGGCACTTTTCCAACCGCGCCAGGGGCTGGATGAGAAGTGGATCACCCATACGGATGCGGAAGTCATTGGCTACGTTTTGGAAGGCCAGGGGCGTTTGCGACTCCAGGAGGAAGAATCCACGGTGGCCCCGGGGGTCATTTGCCACATTTCGGCAAACACCCCGCATGATTTCGTGGCCGAGGGTGACACACCACTTCTTATGTTCTATGTCACCATTAAAGTGAACTCTGCAGCTGATTGACGAGACGATGTCAGAATAGCCAGCTGCGGAAAAACTTCCTTTTCAAGATCGCGTCCAGACCCAATGCTCTACCGGCGCCAGCCACCGCAAAGACCAGCAGGCACACGATGAAGGTGCGATTCAGGCCAAGTGTGGCGCCACCCCGGGGGATGCCGATGGCCAGATAGATGTTGATCATATGGAAGGCCCCAAACAGCGATGAGACCCTCACCAGGCACCCCAGCACCAGGGAGATTCCGATGGCCAGCTCCCCAAAGGCGACCAGATAGCTGAAAAAAACCGAGTGGGGGATCACTACACCTAAGAGGAAATCCTGATGCCACAAAAACGGGTCACCCGTAACATCTGCCAACGTTCGAGGCAGCGCTTGGCCGCTTAGAAAAGCACCGGAGACCTTCCTCCAAGCCACACGGATAAAGTGGTAGCCAACGAAAATCCGGACAATAGCCAGGTAGGCTAGGAAAGTCTTTTGCCGGTACTGTCTTTTCAGGCTCTCGAGCATGGAGGCGGCTCGCTACGGGGCCATTATGGGTGCTCCGTTCTGAGCTGTCAAAGATGCCCCTGGTGATCCAGGCGGCAACCCGCAATGCGGCACAGCACCTGGGCGTAGCCCGGAAGCTCGGCAGTTCTCATCATCGTGGATGGGGATCCATGGACACTTCGGTGATGCTCGACATGAAGTGTTGTGGATCATGGTAGGGGTTACTCTTCCGCCAAATCGGCCAGTAGCGCCGCGGCTTCTTCCTCATCCTCTCGCCTGACCTGGATATGAATCCTGAACCTGTTGACAGGAAAGAGGTCATGAAACCCCTCATTTTGAGTCAGGTACTCGATGCCGGAATCCTCCAGAAGTGATTTGGCAACCGCAATCAGTGCCGGATTTCCAGTCGCCAGCACCGTAACCAGCTCCAGGTCCGGCTCTGGCTTTGGCTGGGGTGGAAGTTCCGCAACCAAGGGCAACTGGCAATCTGAACACTCGCGGGAGCCCTCCCGATATTCAGCGCCACATTGGGGACAGAATAAGCTCATCCAGCCCAAGCCTACATCCCCCGAAGTCTCTGGACAATCCATTTGCTTTCAACTCCCTACCAGCGTAGCATTTCGGAGAGGAAATTCGATGAAGCACGATCACTTAAGATTCGAACTGGCTGCTGTTGTGTTGCTCACTGCAATGTTGACCGGGTGCTCTGATGGCAGCCCAGCCGAAACAGAGCCTACTCCCGGACCGGCAGTTTCCTCTGGACCCGCAGGGTCTTCTGGTGCCGGCCTGGAATTTGAGGCCCCTTCCACGTGGATCAGTGAAGCTCCTTCTTCATCCATGCGCCTGGCTCAATATCGACTCCCTCGTCTGGAAGGGGATCCTGAAGATGCGGAGCTGGCGGTCTTTTATTTTGGAGGACAGGGAGGATCGGTACAGGCCAATGTGGACCGCTGGATCGGACAATTCTCGAACCCTGATGGTTCTCCGGTCACCAATCCCCAGGTTACCGAAAAAGATGTTGACGGAATCCCCTTGACCGTCGTTGATGTGAGGGGTACTTACCACCAGGCCCAAGGGCCTATGATGGCGCAGACCACGGCCAAAGAAAATTACCGGATGCTGGCTGCCGTAGCCGAAGGACCGGGTGGGCCCAATTTCTTCAAACTCACCGGGCCTCAAACCACCGTGGATCATTTCGAAGAGAGTTTCAATTCCTTTTTAGACACACTCCGTCTTAGTCCGTAACTGTTGACGGGTTGTTTCATCCTTCGGGTAGCTTATCATCGGGCTGAAGCAGGGGGGGCGCGCTGTGAACGGTCTCGGCATATTTGAGTCCCGTTCCCGTGTTGAGTAAGACAATCTGCTCCTGTGGCGTGATCCATCCCTCCTTCGCCAGTTTCATGGCAGCGCTTAAGGTTGCCGCTCCTTCCGGACAGACGAAGGTGCCCTCTTTTTCGGCCAGCATCTGCTGGGCTTTGAGAATGTCTTCATCGGCCACGGCCACAGCACACCCGGTCGTTTCCCGAACCGCCTCCAAGACCAGGAAGTCGCCGAGCGCATGAGGAACGGTGAGGCCAAAGGCGATGGTGTGGGCATTCTCCCAAAATTGGGATTCCTTTTGGTTTTCCTGCCAGGCTTTCACAATGGGGGCGCATCCGGTCGACTGCACGACCACGAGTCGGGGAAATTTTTCGCCGATCCATCCCATTGTCCGGAGTTCCCTTAGAGCCTTATAGATGCCGATGATCCCGACGCCTCCCCCTGTGGGGTAGACAACCACATCCGGGGCCTGCCAGTTGAACTGCTCGAGCAGTTCCAGTCCCATGGTTTTTTTGCCCTCAATACGGTAAGGCTCCTTCAGGGTAGAGGCGTCGTACCAGCCGAACTCTTCTACCGCATGTCTGATGATCTGCCCGGCGTCACTGAGCCGGCCATTCACCAGATAGAGTGATGCTCCGGCGATGATGCACTCTTTTCGATGGATGGCAGGGGAATCGGCGGGCATCACAATGACGATCCGGATGCCGGCAGCCGCACAGTAGGCAGCCCAGGCAGCCCCTGCATTGCCGTTGGTGGGCATGGCCAGAACTCTGACGCCCAGCTCCTTGGCTCGTGAAACTCCAACAGCGGCTCCGCGGGCCTTGAAGGTTCCGGTGGGAAGGAGACCTTCATCCTTCATAAAGAGATGAGGCATACCCACTTCAGGACCGAGCCTTTCCAAAGGTAGGACAGGGGTCATGGGCTCGCCCAACGACAGGATATTTTCATCTTTCCTGACGGGAAGCAGCTCACGATAACGCCAGAGGGTAGGCTTTCTGGATGCGAGCACCTCCCTGCTCAAGGAATCCCGGACCCGCTCCAGCTCATAACCGACAAGCAGAGGTGCCCCGCAAGTGCAGAGTTGGATCGGCTGCTCACTCTCATAAGTGAGTTTGCATTTGGGACACTCCAGATGGGTCACATACATCTCCGCTAGCCGTCCTTCTCGCGCATTTTCGCACAAGATAGTGGAAGTTGCTTTCAACCTCCAACAATCGTAAGATTTAGAGCAGATCAGAACCGTAATTTGGGTAGCACCGTCGACCTCTAAACCCTTCAGGCCTATCGCCATGCATATCCACCGTTTCATTTATGACGATTCCGCCTGAGCCGTTGCGATCGAAATGTTCCACAGCCCACCAAAAGAAAAGGAATGGGTCAGCTGGCTGTTATTTGCTCTATGGTCACTGGTCATTTTTGTGACCATCCCCCTGGCCAGGACCGTGGGGGAATTTGTCGAACAACATCTAGGCCGCCAAACGTTCACTTACGTCGTCATCGCCGTTGTTACCCTGGTTGCTGTCGCGGCCATCATCTACCGCATTCGGCTATCGGTGTCACACCACAGCTATATCTGGCTCGCCTTTGTTTCGATGGTCTTTATCGGATACACGGTCAGACTGAGTGCAGCTCCCGAAGAGGCCGTGCACTTTCTTGAATATGCAGTTCTTGGTTCACTGATTTATCGCGCGCTGACTCATCGAGTCAAGGACGGGAGTATCTATTTTATGGCGCTCATGATTGGAGCAATGGTCGGAACGATGGATGAAGCCATTCAATGGGTGACCCCGAAGAGATTTTGGGACCTCGGTGATATATGGTTGAATTTCCTGGCTGTGGGGCTGACTCAGGTCGCTATTGCCAAGGGACTCAGACCCTCTCTGATTTCAGGGCGGCCCGGAGCACAAAATATTCAACGTTTGTGTCTTCTAACGGTAGCGGCAGTATTATTCCTAGCCGCCAGCTTGCTCAATACACCCACTCGTATCGCTTGGTATGCAGAGCAAATCCCGATTCTCAAGTTCTTGACCACGAATGAGAGCGCGATGTTCGAATATGGTTACTTTTATGAAGATCCTGAGATCGGCAGTTTTACATCTCGTCTCTCACCCCAAGAGCTCAGCCAAGCCGATGAGGACTTGGCTGTCGTATCGGCAGCAATTCTGAATCAATACCGTAGCGATTCTGCTTACAGTGATTTCCTCGAAAAATATACGCCGGTCAGTAGCCCATTCGTACACGAAGCCCGCGTTCATCTCTTCCGTAGAGATCGTCACATACAAAGAGCTGAGGAAGAAGAAGTGGACGAGGACACCTACCGGGAATATCTTGCGATAGCCTACCGCGAGAACCTGATCATGGGAAAATACTTCTCAGAGACCTTGAGCCGGTCAGACTATATTTTGGCCCCTGGTCAAATCGCATTTCTCAAAGAGAATCAATCGCCAGATGCCTCGTTTACCAGCAGAGTGAGCTATGACTTGGTCACCAAGATCAGTGAACAGCAAATCATGGTGGGACTCGCTGTGATACTTCTTGGGTTGACGATTGTGTATCGGCACTTTGGAAAGAAAAGAAAGGTTCAATTCGTTTAAAATGGGTGGACTCCGAAAGGTTGAAATAATCGATTTTCACTGATGAGGTTCCATATGAGAAACAAAGCATCATACAGTCGACGCCTCTTCCTAAGAAACCTAGCCGCTGGCGGGATTGTCCTTGGCGCAGGCCCTTTCAGTCAACTGACATGGGCTGCTCAGAGTTCGACGAAGGGCACGCTGCGGGTGTTGTTTTACACCGACATCCATACCAGGGTCGAGTGGGATACCCCGCTGGCGTTGGACCGGGCCACAGCCGCAATCAACGCCCAAAAGGCGGATGTGATTATCGCCGGCGGTGATTTAATCACCGATGGATTTCAAAACTCTGCCCAAACAGTGGCACACCGTTGGGACGCCTACATGAAGCTCCACCGGGGCATTGGTGGCGAGGTCCATCCGGTCATCGGCAACCACGACCTGGTGGCTGCTATTCCGCATGATGGCTCAACCGCTAGCAAGGACCCAAAGGCCATCTATCGCGACAAAATGGGACTTGCTCAAACTCACTACTCCTTTGATGCGCTGGGACATCATTTGATTATCCTGGATTCAATCCACGTTACTTACGACAAGCTCAACTACGAAGGTCGGATCTGGCTTGAGCAGATGGAATGGCTCAAGGAGGATTTGGCGAAAACTCCAAAGGGAACCCCCATTGTCCTGTGTACTCACATCCCCCTCCTCACCACATTTTTCGCGGCCACTGAAGGTGCTACTACCGCTTCTTTGAGGAGCCGTGTCGTGGTGAATAACGTTGAAGTTCTAGAGCTATTCAAGGAACACAATCTCATTTTGGTATTGCAGGGACACCTCCATGTCAATGAATTGATGCGTTGGCGAGAAACTACATTGATCACAGGTGGTGCGGTCTGCGCAGGATGGTGGAGGGGCCCCTATCACGGAACCGAAGAGGGATTCGGCGTGGTGACGCTGTCCGAGGATCGAGTAGAGTGGGAATACATTGATTATGGCTGGGAGGCAAGCCGGCCGAGGGGAGAATGAAAGTCCGGCCCCACGAAATGGCCACCTCAGCTTCGCATGTCCAATCCACTGATTGGGGTTAGGACAAGATCACAACTGGGAGTGAACCGTTCAGTTCCTGCGCTCCTCTATTTGACGATGGCACCACAATCCTGCATGTCCGTACCGAAATAGGGATTCATAAGGTTCCCATCTTTTTGAATCCAGTTTGCACCCTGATTGTTATTGGCCATGGGGCAAAAGGCCATAACGTAACCCCCGGGGAGATCCGCCTTCGCCACCTCATCAGAAAGGGGTATAAAGGCAAGGCGCATGCTTTCAATATCGAGGGCCTGGGCAGCCTCCTGGGCCAGAAGTTTCAAATCACCCGTGCTCTCACTGGCCAACTTTTCAAGAGCAGCCCCAGCCTCACTGTAATCGTCGACGGCCAGAGCTTCCTGAGAAGCCACATAGTACTGGAACGAATTTCCCGACACCTGTTGTTGACTGCTGGCGACCTCTTGCTCACCCGAACCGCAAAAAGTGAATCCAAGCGCTAGGATCATCGCTAGCAGAAATGCTTTTTTCATGAGTTGCTCCCGGTCAGTGCGCGCGTTGCGCGCGTTCCAAGTTTCAAGTTCCAGGATCGCGGATCACGCGGATGCAAACGGATTCCCGCGGATATATTTGGACCTAATTATGATGAATCACTAATTCTCAAGCAACTGTGGGCCCCCTTTCAGTCGGAAGGTGAACCAGCTACCCTTGCTCCCCCTTTTTTTCCCAGGGTACAATCCCCCACCGACGAGCTTATTTTGTGAGATCATAGGCCGCATGGAGAGGGCAGATGTGGGAGCCATGAAAAGGACGGGTGCGGCAGTTGCCCTGTTCATCGGGACGATCCTCTGGTCCTTTGCCTGCGGAGAGCAGAGTACCCAAAAGCCCAAATTGATTCTGGTTCTTTCCATCGACCAGATGCGCTTTGACTACCTGACGCGCTTTAGTGACCTTTACAAAGGAGGTTTTCGCACCCTTCTGGATCAGGGCGCTATCTTCAGTAACGCCAACTTCCGACATGCCATGACTTGGACAGGTCCGGGTCATGCGGTGATCCTTTCGGGTCGTCATCCCAGCCACTCCGGAATCATTGCCAACGAATGGTACGATCCATCTTTAAGAAGAGTCGTCGATGTGGTGGAAGATCCGGTACACTTTCCGCTGGGGGGCGAGGGTCTTCGAGCTTCTCCGGCCAACCTGATCGGTTTTACTCTGGGTGATGTGCTGAAGCAGCAAAATCCAGAATCCCGCGTGGTAGCAGTTTCTCTAAAGGACAATTCAGCCATCCTCATGGCGGGTCATCGAGGGGATGCGGCCTACTGGTACGAAACCTCAGGGGGCAACTTTATCACCAGCACTTACTATATGAGCAAAGCTCCCGCCTGGCTGGAGAACTGGAACAGCCTGCGTTTACCCGACCGGTATGCCGGGAAAGATTGGACACGCCTGCTGGAAGACAAAAAACTTTATGAGCAGTATGCGGGTCCGGACGCCATTGAAGGGGAGTCGGATCTCAAGGATATCGTTTTTCCCCATTCCATCCGGGGAACATCCCCACAAGAGGAATTTTATGAAGATCTTAACCGCACTCCCTTTGCAGACGACATGGTACTCTCCCTGAGTCTTCGAGCGATGAGGGCCCACCAACTCGGTGAGGACAACTCCACCGATATTCTGGCCATTGGATTTTCCGCAACCGACACTGTGGGCCATCTCTATGGAGCTGAGAGCCAGGAAGTCATGGACCAGCTTCTTCGACTGGACCTGATTCTGGAAGATCTGTTTCAGGAAGTAGAGGCCAACGTTGGGTTGGCCCACACTCTAGTGGTGTTGACGTCAGATCACGGGGTTCTCCCTCTGGTTGAAAGCTTGCAGGCCAAGGGCATCGAGGCTCGCCGAGTCTATCCCGAGGTTCTGGAGGATGCAGTGGAGCAGGCGCTGGAGAATCGGTTTCCAGGTTTTGACGGTCTGATCGCTCACTTTGCCACAGATATCTATCTTGATGAAGAGGTGATGCAGCGGCACCAGCTGGAACGCCAGGAGGTGGAAACCACCATCATCAATGCGCTCCTATCGACCGGCCTTGTAGAAGCGGTCTACACCCATTCCCAACTCTTGAGCAATGAGCCTTCAGACGATCCTTACATCGAGCTCTTTCGGAACTCCTTCTTTCAACCGAGAAGCCCTCACCTAACCGTCTTAGCCAAAAAATATACTTACCTCGAGCCGTACTCTGGAGGTACCGGTCACGGAACGGCATACGACTATGACCGGCATGTTCCCATCGTCTTTATGGGATCCGAAATTGAAGCGGGAACCTATCCAGATCCCTGCGGGCCCCAGGACATCGCTCCCACCCTGGCTCAACTGCTGGGCTTGGATTTTCCCCGAGAGAAGGATTCGCGCCTCTTGCTGGAAATGATTCAATCTGGCCCCATGGACTAAGGCGTTTCCGAGAAGTCCTCTCTGAGCTCCTCCAGCAACTCTTCAGCGCTGTCCCGGACTCCTTCGTACTCATCGGAAAGGGCTTCCTCCAGGAGCCGGATGGCATTGTCGCCGCCAATCTCACCCAGCGCCTCTACCGCCTCCTCACGAAACCACTCATCCTCGTCCTCCAAGGCGACGGCCAGGACCCGGGCGGCCTGATCTCCTCCGACTTGGGCAAGAGCGGCAATCGCTGCCTGTCGCACATCGTCATCCTCGTCCTTGAGGGCCACACCCAGAAATTGTGCGGATTCCGGTCCTCCGATTTCTCCCAGGGCCTCTACCGCCTCCTCCCGTTCCCAGGAATCTTCACTCCTGAGAGCGGCAATCAATAGCATTATATCTGTAGATTCCTCCTGAAGGAACTCTCTGCGTTCACTTTCATTGGCACTAACGGCCTGGGGCGGAGAGCCTTCTGAGGTTAATGCTCCCTTGGGAATAATTCACAAGCTCTTCCACCGAGCTTCCCACGGTTAAAAGGTCGGGGTGTCCAGAGGGTCGTGTGGATGCTTCAGGGCAAGCGGATCAAGAAGACGAATTGCCTCATTAAAAAATCTATTCGACCTGGCCCTGAGCAGGGGAATAGAAGTGTCCTGTGGAGGGCACCAATGAGGTTAGGGCGCAAGATCGGAGTTTACGAGCCCTATCTGCTTCGCCAATGCCTGATTCTAAAGGCGCTGACGATGATCTGGGAGATACTGGACTATTTGTGTGGCAAACGTCTGGTCGCGATTTTGCCGGAAGTGGTACCCATTTTACAAAGACATGGGGAACTGAAAGTGGATGCCAGCACCCATGAGCGGTTGATGCAGATCAGCGCCGCCACCATCGATCGGCTGCTGGAGCCCGAAAGGTGCAAGCACCGTCTCAAAGGACGATCCGGAACCAAGCCGGGAACGCTGCTCAAACACCAGATTCCGATCAAGCGTCTTCGCCGACTGGCAGGAGGATCGCCCCGGTTTTGTGGAAGTGGACCTGGTGGGCCATGAGGGAGGCCAGGGTCGGGGGGACTACCTTCAAACCCTGGATGTGACGGACGTGTACACGGGCTGGACAGAGGTCCGAGCGGTGCGCAATAAGGCCCAGGTGTGGGTCCTGGAAGCGATGAAGCTGCTTCAGAAGCGCTCGCCCTTCCCTTGGCTGGGGATGGCTTCGGACAACGGCAGCGAGTTCATGCAACAAGCACTTGATTCGTTTTTGTGAGCAGGAAAAGATCAGCTTCAGCCGAACCCGCCCCTCGCGCAAGAATGACAACCCTTATGTGGAGCAGAAAAACTATTCGGTGGTTCGGCGGGCCGTGGGTTATGCTCGCTACGAGGGAGAGCGAGAACAGGAGCTGGTGAACGAGTTGTACGATCGGCTGCGACTGCAGATCAACTTTTTCAAGCCGGTCATGAAGATGGTGGCCAAGCAACGTCGAGGGTCTCGGATCTGGAAAAAGTATGATGTGCCGAAAACTCCCTACCGGAGGATCTGCGAGTCCCCTGAGGTGGCGGACAAGATCAAGCGGGAACTGGCCCGAGAGTATGAGAAGCTCAATCCGGCCCAGCTGGCACGGCAGATCGGCTGGCTTCAGAATTGCCTTTTGCTCAAACCGACTCCTGAGCAGAAGAAACGATGGGAAGCGGGCTGGATGTGAAAATCTTTCTCTTGCTGCAGGCTGCGGGTGTTGGGCAAGGGGTTGCCACTCCTCTGGTTGGTGCTTTTTACCACCACTTTTTGCAATCCCTTTCGGATAGATTCTTAGTGAGGCAACGAGGGCGATCATGAGGGTGGCGCGATGGGCAGCTCCATAGAGCGCTGTATTCGGTTTCAAGATGACCCGAACGGGAATGTCTTTCATGAGCGAAGAGAGTCGGCCTTTGTCCCTAAACGCCTTTAAGAACGTTTCTTCACGGAGCTTGCTGATGATCTTGGGAGCAATTCCACCACCGACGTACAAGCCTCCCACTGCCTTCGCCTTGAGGGCAAGATTACCCGCCTCAGCTCCATAGATGGAAACGAACAGGTCCAGTGCCTGGACAGACAATTCAGCTTCACCACGCAGTGCCGCTCTCGATATGGCGGCACCCGGGTCCTCCTGCTCCAGCTGTTCCGCCAACCAACTCGGCTCCTGGCCGCGGCCCGAGTCCCTGAGAAAACTGTAGATGTTGGACAGCCCCGAACCTGAGAGAACCCGTTCGTAACTCACATGCTGGAAACGCTTCAGCAGATAACGCAGGAGTTCGATCTCCAGCTCATTGCGGGGGGCAAAATCCGCGTGACCTCCTTCGGAAGCAACCGGCTTGAACCCCTCCCCCTCTGTGTAGAGAAGGGCCTCCCCCAGGCCCGTGCCGGCAGAAATCAGTGCCCCATGCCCTCCCTTCTGTAGAGATCCCTCCTGGAGCGTCTCCAACTCATCGTCCTCCAGCAGTGAAATGCCGTAACCATTGGCCTCCAGGTCATTGATGAGCTTTACCTTCTGGCAGCCAACCGTCTCCCGGATGGCTTTAGTGCTAATGGTCCATGGCAGGTTAGGGGTCTTGGAACGTTCGCCGACCACCGGCCCGGCCACTCCCAAACAGGCCGCCACGATCGGCTTGTTGCGGATCAGGTCAGCCTTGTCCCCCAGAAACTTGTGAAGAACTTCTTCAAGCCCGGAATACTCCTCGCTTTTGTAAGTCTCCTCGATGAGAAGCTGGGGGTGCTTCTTCTCAACGGCAAAAAGCGCCACCTGGCTTTTGGTTCCACCCAGGTCCCCGGCCAGAATCATTCCTGTTGATCTCCTGAGAGAGTGAGCTCACTTGCTGCGGCACGATCCACCAGAAAGAGAAGCTTGCCTTCGACCGGTTGGATGCTTTGTGAGGGCAGACGTGTCTGCTGGTCCTGACCCTCCAACACCTCTTTCAACACCGAGGCCTTGGACGATCCTGAGACCAAGAACACAATATGGGCTGCCTGATTAATGGCAGGAATGGTGAGTGTGATTCGATGGGTCCCCAATTTCTGGATGTCATTCGCAGTCACGGTTCCCGTCTCCTCGAGAGCGGCCGTACCCGGGAAAAGAGAGGCGGTATGTCCATCCTCTCCCATACCCAGCAAGATCAGATCGAAGCGCGGTTGCTGGCCCTCGTTGAAACCGAAAAACGTTCTCAGAATTCTCTCATACTCAGCGGCCACGCTCTGGGCATCCCCTTTTTCGGTTGGCACGCGGTACACGTTCTCTTTGGGAACAGGTGCCTTTGCCAGCATCGTCACTCGTGCCATCCCATAATTGCTTTCGGAGTGATCAGGAGGAACGCAACGCTCGTCGCCCCAGAAAAAGTACACCCCGGACCAGGGCACCAACGGGAGAAACGTCTCGCCGGCCAACAAGGAGTAGAGTGCTTTCGGAGTAGAGCCTCCTGAGAGAGCCACGGTGAACCTACCGCTGGCGCCAATGGACTCCCTAGCCAGTCGTACAAATCGCTCTGCGGTTCGCCGGCTCAGCTCCTCAGCGTCAGAGCAGACGACGAACTCTTTCATCGGGACGCCAACCACTTCAGTCCTTGTTCATACACTTGATCGTGGGCTAGAATCTCCAATTCTCTACCCGCAAGCTGGGCTTCACCATCGTCATCCAAAGGGATGATTCTTGCCCCCTCGTTTCTCCCCTCCAACCTCACATGACCCTCCAGGTGTTTGCCATCTGCCGCAATGGAGGCAACCCATTGTGCGGAGGGCTCACCCTCCACAAAAAGCTGAAGCGAGTTCAGGCCAGGGCGAGCGGCACCCTCGGATGAGGTCACTTGGATGTGCACGGTGACCGTTCGATCCTTCGCCTCCAGCTTCCATTCACAGGTATGCTCATCGATCCAGCGTGGACTTGAGGTGGCTTTCCAATTCAAACGACTGGCCAACCAGGCGGCCAGAAGTAGACCGTGTACCGGGATAGAGCCTTTGGCGGAGCCTCCGCTTACAGACTCAATCCGCACACGGTTGAGTCGGGCCAGGTAGGACCTGCATTTCGGAACATCGAAAAAACCCGCCACCAGGACCCGCCAGGGGGTGAGGCGGCACCAGCTCAGGTCGCTGAAAGCCGTCGTCTGAGCCGTTTCATCCATGAGGGCAGCCAGAGTTCGCAGCCCTTCTTCGGCATCTACCAGATCCGTCGAATCCAGGATCACACGGTCGGAGCCCTGTATGAATTCAGTGAACAAATCATTCTGAAAGTCGGGTAGGTCACGCCACCACAAAAACACCGGAAGGTCAGGAATCACCAGGGTTCGGACAAGACTCGGCAAGTGGCGAACCTCTTCACCAGCCGCTTGAACGACAACTTGTTCACAGCAAATCTGCTTGCGGCCGCGCTCGAAGGGATGACACTGGACGGTCACCATGGCATCGAGGGAGGGTTTAGAAGAATCGGGTTCCGGAAGTAGGACGATCACACGACTGGGATGTTGGTTGGTGACCTCAGCAATGATCGGGCTCACCTCTCCAGCGCGCTCGCCAGCGGAGTTATAGACAATCAGGTTCGCCACGCAGGCTCTCATAATGGCCTGCTGATCCTCCTCTGCGGACACCTCCGTCATCTGTTCCCACAGTTCCTTCAACTCATGCTCAATGGCGGGCACATCCACAGCTTTTCGGGGCAGGTTTCTCATAGCCGTCTCCAGCGCCGGCCCTCCCTCTGCATGAATGCATCACTTTCGCCGGGGCCCCAACTGCCTGATTCGTGGTTGGGGAAATGATCTGCCGGTTTTTTCCATGCGTCGATCACAGGCATCAACAGCCGCCAGGCGGTCTCCACCATATCGCCTCTTGCAAATAGAGTGGAATCTCCCAGCATGGCATCCACAAGAAGTCTCTCATAAGCATCAGGAGATTTCTTTCCAAAAGAGGTCCCATATCGAAAATCCATATCGACGGTCCGAACCTTAACGGCCTGGCCCGGCAGCTTGGCACCAAACCTCAGGGTGATGCCGGCATCGGGTTGAATGCGCAAGGTGAGAGAATTCGGCTGCAAGGGCTCGCTGCCTTTGAAAAGTAGATGAGGTGCGCTCCGGAACTGGACGGCAACTTCGGTGACTTGCTTGGGCAAGCGCTTGGCCGAACGGAGGTAAAAGGGAACATCGGCCCAGCGCCAGTTGTCTACCAGGAGCTTAAGGGCAGCGTAGGTCTCCGTGCTCGAATCAGGGCTGACATTCTTCTCTTCTCGGTAGCCTTGGACGGGCTGACCATTCACAACACCGGCCGCGTACTGGCCGCGTACCGCGTACTGATCCATGTCCTGGGACTCGATGGGTCGGATGGCGCGCATCACTTTGGTCTTCTCATCCCGTATGGCGTCCGCTTCCAAAGAAACCGGAGGTTCCATGGCCACCAGAGCAAAAATCTGAAACAGGTGGTTTTGGATCATATCCCTTAGAACTCCGGCCTGGTCATAGTATCCTCCACGATTTTCCACGCCCAGACTTTCAGCGGCCGTGATTTGGATGTGATCAATATAGCGACGATTCCACAGAGGCTCAAAAATCCCGTTAGCGAAGCGAAGGACCAGAATGTTTTGAACGGTCTCCTTCCCCAGGTAGTGATCGATGCGGTACACCTGGTCTTCCCTGAACACCTCCAGAACTTGCTTGTTGAGTGCCTGCATGCTTTCCAGGTCATGTCCAAACGGTTTCTCGATAATGACCCGGGTCCAGCCGTCGGAGCGGTTCAGACCAACCGATCCCAGTCGTCGAGTGAGGGGAGCGTAGAGACCGGGAGGTGTCGAGAAGTAAAACAGGCGGTTACCGGAAGTTCCACGCTCCTGATCCATCTGAGAGAGCAGCTCACTGAGTCTCTCGAAGCTGCCCGGATCCTCCACATCGGTGAGCGTGTAAAACATGCCGGCTGCGCAATGCTCCCAGACGCGGCTGTCGATCTGACCCTGGTCGAGAAAGTGATGGACGGCCTCCTTCATTCTGGCGCGAAAGTCCTCACCGCTCATGGGGGTGCGGGCCGCTCCCACAATGGAGAAATCGCCGGGCAGAAGACTTTGCTGAGTCAGGCTGTAGAGTGCTGGAACGAGCTTGCGCCTGGTCAGATCACCCGAAGCTCCGAAAATGACCATGGTGCAGGGTTCAGGCGTGCGCTCTAAACGCAAACCTTCCCGCAGAGGATTCTCGAACTCAGACGGTTGCATGATGGATCGCCCTGCTGTTTCGTGCTGTTGTGCTGTCGTGCTGTCGTGCTGTCGCGTCTAATCGTGCCATCACAAAATAGGAATGCACGACGTAGAAGCCATGAAATGACGACTGCACGAGTGCACAAACTCAAGAATTTCCCTCTCTTTCTGAGTCTGCCGTGATGCTCACCCAGTCCGTATGAACCGGGCCCGACTCAGGTTTGTCCACGCGCTCGTACAGGTGCGAACCGAAAAAGTCGCGCTGAGCCTGGGTGAGATTCTGAGGCAGGTTTGCCGTACGATAGCTATCCAGATAAGCCAGGCTACTGGCCATGGCCATCACCGGGACCCCCAGGTCCTGGCCCATGGCAACCGTCTTTCTCCAGCGCGGTTGGGCTTCGTTCACCCAGTCCCGGAAGCTCGGATCCAGGAGCAGATTCGGCAAGTCGGGCTGCTGTTGATAGGCTCGTTTGATCTCATCCAGAAATCGGGCTCGGATGATGCAGCCTCCTTTCCAAATGCGACTTATCTCACTCAGGTTAATGTCCCACTGGTACTGGTCTGAACCAGCCCGGATCAGACCGAATCCCTGGGCATAGGAGCAGATCTTACTGGCGTAAAGAGCGTCATGCACCGAGTCGATGATCTCCCCTTTCTCTGGTCCGTAGGATTTTTCCGGAGGTCCTGAAAGGGACTGGCTGGCCTTCACACGTTCATCCTTGAGGGCGGAGAGGAAACGGGCCTCTATTGCCGCGTGAATGGTGGGAATGGCAACACCAAGGTCCAGGGCCACCTGTGAGGTCCATTGACCGGTGCCTTTCTGCCCAGCCTTGTCCAAAACGAGATCCACCAATGACCGCTCACTCTCCGGGTCAACCACCGTGAAAATTTTGGCGGTAATATCGATGAGATAGGAATCAAGCACTCCCTCGTTCCATTCCGCAAAGATCTCGGCCAACTCGCTGTTCTCCAAGGCAAGAGCATATTTGAGGATGTGGTAAGCCTCGGCGATCAGTTGCATATCGCCATACTCAATACCGTTGTGCACCATCTTCACGAAATGGCCGGCGCCATCCGGTCCGCAGTAGGTCACGCAAGGCCCGTCATCGACCTTGGCCGCGATGGCTTCAAAGATGGGTTTGAGCTCCTGGTAAGCTTCAAGCTGTCCTCCCGGCATCAATGAGGGACCCAACAGGGCTCCGCTCTCACCCCCGGAGACGCCGGTGCCGACGAAACGCAGCTTCTCGCCTGCCAGCTCTTCTTCCCTCCTCCGGCTGTCTTGAAAACGGGAATTCCCTCCATCGATGATGATGTCTCCCTCCTGCAAGAGGGGTTTCAACAAATCGATGGTCCAGTCGACCGGCTCACCCGCTTTGATCATCATCATGATTTTGCGTGGCCTTTCCAGCGAGTCGACTAATTCTTCGAGGGATCGGGCACCCAGGATCTGCTTGTCTCGAGCCTGATCCTGTATGAATTTCTCCACCTTCTCCGGCTCTCGGTTCCATACGGCAATCGCATAACCGTTGCGCTCAATATTGAGGGCCAGGTTCTGTCCCATGACCCCCAGTCCGAGCAGGCCAAACTGAGCTGTTGGGATCTTAACCCTCGACATCTGGCAACTCCTGATTCACACGAAAGGGGTCTGCGGAGAAGGCAACCCCCTCTCCCGCAGCGCTGAGCAATCTCTTCTTACCCGGTGAGTCGTGTCTCCAACTTGATCACCTTTTCCAGCCGCCGCTGATGCCGCTCAGCCTTGGAAAAACGCGCCGCCAGGAAAGTACGGATCAAGTCATCCGCCAGCGATGGGCCGATGACCCTGGGACCCAGGCAGAGGACATTGGCATCATCATCCTCGCGACTCTGGCGGGCCGAGAACACATCGTGACAGAGGGCAGCCCGAATACCCGGCACCTTGTTGGCCGCAATACTGGCCCCCACACCGCTCCCACAAAGAAGAATTCCCACTTCGGCCTCTCCCTTCACCACGGCCCCACCCACGGCTTCCGCATAGTCCGGATAATCCACAGGATCTGTGCTGTGAGTCCCGAGGTCCAAAACCTTATGTCCCTCCTTTTCGAGCAATCTCAGGACTTGGTCTTTCAGGGGAAAACCCGCATGATCGGCCCCAACGGCTATGCGCATCTTTCTCTCCTTAATAATTCATTGATCATCGGACGGGCCCGAAACATCAAGCTAATGGTCTCCAATCAAAGGACAAATAGCAACAGTGAAATAGGAGAACAACCCACACGCTTAACGAGTTGCTGATGGCCGCACCATTCGCCCTTGCAAAAACCAGTTAAACGTGTGGGTCGTCCCCCTATTAACGGATCTTGCCACGTGCCTTAACGACCCACGATTCTACAATTTCTTCGCCCCGATAGCCGAAAACGACATCGTGCATGTTGACCGTAGCGCAGATATGATTGGGAATGACTTGCACCGTCTGGCCGACCTTCAGGTTGACCTCATCAGGAACCTTTAAATAGCCATGTTCTTCATTCATCTTCACAAACTGGACCTCCGGGAAGCCTTTCATCAAACCGAATCCTCCCTTTTTTCCCACTCTGAGCGGGTCACTGGAGAAGGTCTTTGAACCCCCATCAATGATGGCCTGTCCCCTAACAGCCCGACTCACCACCGTCGTCATAACGGAGGCCGCACATTGGTCCTCGCTACAGGTCTTCCATTCCAGGGAATGACGGTCGTTAAAAATATAGGTGCCGGGACGGATTTCGGTTAGAGAGGGGATCTGGTGCGAGTAAAATGCCGATGGAGTGCTTCCACCACTTACCCGGTGAACCGGGACTTTCTGTTTCTCAAAGAACTCCAACTGTCGCTGGAGGTCCGAGTTGAGCTGCTCCAATTTTCGAGTGCTGTCTTCCCAATCGGGGTAAATATGCCCCGGGTAAAACATGAGTCCCTCAAAGCGAAGTCCGGCCGTAGAATCGATCAACTGCGCCAGTTGAACTGCACCAGGTCCCGGCTCCAAGCCACAGCGCCTCATGCCCATATCGATCTCCACCAACACATCGATCGACTTGCCGTCAGCGGCGCGAGCAACCCAACTAAGAGATTCCTCCGAATCGAGAGAGACAGTGATGCGGGCCCTTTCCAGCACTGCACCCAAGCGAAGAGCTTTCGCATCTCCAAAGAGAGGATAGGCCAGCAAGAGATCGTCAAGGCCTTCCTGGCTCATGACTTCCGCTTCACCCACCTTGGCCACCGTAATTCCAGAGGCTCCAAGGGCCATTTGCTTTTGGGCAAGCTGAGGGATTTTATGGGTTTTAGTGTTGGTCGAAGATTGAAGCCGTGCTCATGGCAATAGTCGGCCATCCGTTGCAGGTTGCCTTCCATCCTGTCGAGATCGACGATTAAGGCGGGTGTTTCCAATTCGTGAATCGTCATCCCGAGAGGTATCAGTTGTTTACGGTGTATTCAAAATTCCAGTTAACCTCTCCCCACGGTAGGCTGATGGGGACACTGTATTTCACGGTAATGAAAACATAGCCGGCTTCCTTCTCCACGATGATATTGTCCCTGATCAAAGGTATTTGCAGCTCTATGGCCTCACCTAGAAGGGCCTCCCTAATTTCCTCAATCTCCCCCAGCCCTCTGCCGGTCCCATATATGGTCTCAGAAAGTATTCCGGCTGCTCCATAATCGGCAATTCGAACCGCTGCATTCCGCAGTTGGTAATCGTCCACCGAGGGAGGACCAAATTTGTAACCTCCGTAGGCGACGATAATGATGGCCAGAATACCGAGAAGGCACCCTGCGTTGGTCATGCCCTGCTCCTGAACGATGCGCTTTCGAAAAGAGTAAATTTTCAATGCTTGTTCCCTCTCGTCCATCTCAAAGCTGTCCATAATCTTACTCCTTACACGACCGCAGAGAAAAGGGCGATGGTGACGGCCTCGCCATCGTTAAGCTTCAGAGCATCCCGCAGGTTCACAGGGGCCAACAACTCAACGACATCGGTGGGATAAGAGGGGACCTCAGGCAGCACAATGACACCCGAACTCTGCCCTTCCACGCTGACTGGATAACAACGTGCCGCACAGTAACCGGTCTCCGGCTCCAGGGTCTTTCCGGGATGGCTGCGGAGTTGCTCCCACATTGCTCTGTCTTGAGTCCTTTCCAGCCGAAGATTGAGTGTACCGGGGTAGGGCTCGAAGTGAAACTCCCCGGCCACCTGCTTCCGAACCCATGGAAGCCGGGTAAAGGCCGTTGCCTCACCCTTTCCGCTCACGACCCGCCCGCGCAACCAGGCAAAAGCCCTGGCAAGAGGCAGAACTTCATTCAACGAAGGAATCCGCGGGGAGTGACGGATTCTCCCGGAGCCATCACGCTGAACCAGAACGGCGCGAATACCCAGCGACTCCGCAGGCTCGATGTCTTCCACCGGATCATTCCCCACGTGGATGACTTCTTCAGGTCGGGTTGCGGCTCTCTCCAATGCCAGCTCGAACAGGCGCACCCCCGGCTTGGCGTATCCCTGGACCTCGGAAACCACCATAAAATCGAAATAATGGGCAATTCCCAGGTTCTCACACAACTCGAGTAGCCTGGGCTCCCAGTTAGAAACCGCTCCCACAAGAAGCCCGGATTCCTTGAGCCCGTTCAACAGGGGAATGGTTTCCGGGAAGAGGCGGAAAACGGGTGCATTCACCCACGAGTGCCAGATTCCCTTCCGGCAGCTGTCCAAGTGCTTGACCCCCGCTTCACGGAGAAAAACAGCAATCAGTGCCTCACGCCGTGCTTGCTCTTTACTGGCGGAAACTTTGAACTCTGGGGGAGACCCTCTGGAGACAACCGGACCCGTCTCCTCTTGTGCTTTTCTGATCCAAGCGCGAATCTGCTCTTTGGTAGAAGGATAGCCATGTCGGCGCAAGATATCCCCATAGGCCGACTCTTGGTCTCCAAAATCCACCAGGGTCCCGCCAACATCCAAGAAGACCGCCTTAGTGCCTCCGATCATTGCCCGATTAGTATAACCTGAGGGGGAAACATTTCTGAGTCGGGATCGTACTATCAGGAGCAAGATCAAGAAAAGTTTTCGAGTTCGGAGGTCGTCATGCACAGTTCGGAATCCGGAAAAACAAGGCAATCGATGGGGGTTTTACTTCTTTGCCTTTTGTTGATGGTTCCCGGGTCGTCTACCTATTCGAGGGCTGGTGACGAGTCCAAAGCCCTGACGGAACGGGAAAAGATTATTCACGTGCTCAACCGCCTGGGCTTCGGACCCCGACCGAGAGACATTGAGAAAGTGGCAGCCATGGGACTGGAAGCCTATATCGAAGAGCAGCTCCACCCTCAGGAGATTCCCGATCCTGTTATGGAGAAAAAACTCTCCCCTTTCAAGACACTAACGATGACGCCGCAGGAGTTGGCTGAATTTTATCCGAATCCCAATCAACAGAGAAGGCAGCGCGACGGGGCAGAGAACAACGGGGAGATGGAGGGTGAATCCGCCGAAGCCACGAGGGAAATGCAAGAGGCTCGCCGGCAGATGCGAGCCGGCATGCAGAGGATTCGATTCGAGCTTTCCGAAGCCAAGATCATGCGCGCTGTGTACAGTGAGCGCCAGCTTCAGGAGGTGATGTCCGACTTCTGGATGAATCATTTCAATGTCTTTCTGGCCAAGGGTTTGGATCGCGTTTACACCACCGATTTCGAGGAAAAGGTGGTGCGTCCGTTAGCCCTGGGAAAATTCGAAGATCTCTTGATGGCGACCGCCAAGAGCCCGGCTATGCTTTTCTACCTGGACAACTGGATCAGTACGGCACCGGCTGAAGTCATGGAGAAGCGAATAGCCGCCCTAAGAAGTAGCCTGCGTTCCCAAAGGCGCCAGGGCACGGGCGGGCAGGCAGAGAGGGCACTTCTGCGGCTCTTACAACGTGCCAAAGGACTGAATGAAAACTATGCCCGGGAGCTCATGGAACTCCATACTCTCGGGGTCGACGGAGGATATAGCCAGGAAGATGTCATCCAGGTCGCCAAGTGTTTAACGGGCTGGACCATTACGGCTCCCCGACAGGGTGGTTCCTTTCGGTTTCGACCTTTTCTGCACGAGGATGGGAACAAAGTCGTGCTGGGACGCCGTATTCGATCCGGCGGCATTGAAGAAGGAGAGCAGGTCATCAGGATGTTAGCTCACCATCCGTCCACGGCCCGCTTTATTTCCACCAAGCTGGTTCGGCGCTTCGTCGCCGATGATCCTCCCGCCGACCTGGTGGATGCGGCAAGCCTCACCTTCGAGAGAACGGGTGGAGACATCCGAGAAGTCTTGCGGACCCTCTTTAATCATCCCCACTTCTTCTCCCAGGAAGTCTATCAAGCCAAGGTCAAAAAGCCCCTTGAATTGGTGGCAAGCTCGTTGCGCGCTTCGGGAGCTGAGTTGAAGCCGGCACCTCATCTGATGCGTATGCTGGCTGAAATGGGGGAGGCCCTTTACCTGTGCCAGGAGCCGACCGGTTACCCGGATGTGGCCTCTGCCTGGATCAATACCAACTCGCTGTTGAAGCGTCTCAACTTTGCCCTTGCTCTAGCTTCTGATCGGATTCCTCAGATTCGGGTGGATCTGGCATTGGCCTGGCCGCTGTTTCAGCAGCTCCGACTGCCTGAACCCAGCGCCCAGCAACTCGAGCAAACCCGTTCACTCCTGAGTCAGGTCGGTGAAGAGGGGAACCAGCGAGGCCAGCTCCGATCCACTCGCTTTCCCCAACAGGTGATCGCCTCCGCCTTTATGCTGGGCTCACCTCAATTCCAGTCGTCGGGTTCGGGAAGAGATAGGAGACACCTAGGAGACAACGATGATTACTCGAAGGATCTTTCTCAAGAACAGCGGGCTGGCCCTTGTAGGAATGGGAGCAGTGCCCAGTTTTGTCTTTCGTACCATCCTGGCAGCTCCCGGGGACAACCGGCGTAAAAAGGTTCTCATCACCGTATTTCAACGAGGGGGAATGGACGGGCTCAACACCGTTGTGCCGTTTGGCGAGAAGGAATACTATGCAAGTCGTCCCACCATCGCTATCCCGGCTCCCACCACTGGCCGGGAATCTGCGCTCGACCTGAACGGATTTTTCGGGCTCCACCCCTCCCTTAAGCCTCTTCACGGTCTCTACAAAGATCAGCGACTTGCCGTCATACATGCTGCCGGTTCCCCAAACTCCACGCGCTCACATTTCGATGCTCAGGATTTTATGGAGTCGGCCGCTCCAGGTGCCAAGAACACTTCTGACGGATGGTTGAATCGTTACCTGCAACACAATCCGGACCCGGAAGCGACCTCCTTTCGAAGCGTTGCCATGGGAACAACGCTTCCTCGTTCTCTCAAAGGTGAGGCTCCGGCTATCGCATTGGGGAACATCGATTCCTTTGACCTGAGAGGGGGTTCTCTCCAACAACAGGCTCGTTCCGCCTACGAGACCCTCTACGATCAAGAGACCAACTCTCTGCTATCGGGCACGGCTCAAGAAATGTTCCAAGCCATTGATTTTCTCAAGGAGGCCAACCCAGCTCAGTACCGTCCTGCCGCGGGAGTCCAATATCCGCCAGGTCGTTTCAGCCAGAGTCTCAGACAGGTCGCTCAGTTGATCAAAGCCGACATCGGATTAGAGGTGGCATTCCTGGATATCGGCGGCTGGGATCATCACGTTAACGAGGGGGGCATCACCGGCCAACTCGGCAACCGGCTGAGAGAGTTGAGTCAGGGTGTGGCGGCCCTCTATCAAGATCTGGGAGATCGGATGGAAGACATACTGATTCTTACCATGTCGGAGTTCGGACGCACGGTTCGCGAAAACGGTAATTCCGGCACCGATCATGGCCACGCCAACGTGATGTTTGCCCTGGGTGGCCCGGTCAAGGGTGGCAGGATCTACGGGCAGTGGCCGGGTCTTGCCTCTGAGCAGCTTTATCAGGGACGGGATCTCGCCCTAACCACAGATTTTCGTGATGTGTTCGCAGAAGTGTTGGCCCGCCATCTTGGCTGTACCCATACAGACGGCATCTTTCCGGGTTTCAAAGTCGATGCGAAACGATTCAAGGGAATGCTGTAGGAAGAACAGACCGCAGACAAGATAGACTGGCAGAAGCCACTGACAGCTGACAAGAGACAAGAAAAGCGGGCAAAATCGCCCATAACATAATTATGTTATGGGGTGCTGTTTCTTCCACGGCATGCCCAAATGGGATCACGCCAAGACCGAGCTAACATAATGACGTTCAGGCGGGCGAATCAGGAAAAATGCTGAATGTAGAACGCGCTACATCATCCCTTTGATGATCTTCTGACTTTGCTCCTGGGTAAGCCCCAAAGGTCGATAGGCCAGGGCTCCCCCCTCATCCAGAACAGGTTCCAATTGGCTCAGAGTCGGTGCCTCCTTTTGCAGGAACAGTCCCGTGTAGATGGTATCTCCCCACATCAGGGCTTTCTCGCAGGCGCCTTTCCAATCGCTGGTGTCGTGGCCTTCGTCTTCGAGTTTCTTGACGCGTGGTTTGAAAAATTTGTAGTCGTTGTCATGGTTGAAGGTGACACACGGACTGAAGATGTCGACCAGCGAAAAACCCTTATGCTGGATTGCCTTCTTCATGAGCTCCACCAGATGCTTGCCATCTCCGCTGAAGCCGCGAGCCACGAAAGTCGCTCCGTTCATGATGGCCGAGGTGATCGGATTAACCGGCATCTCCACGCTGCCGAAAGGGGTACTTTTGGTCTTCATATTCGCGGAGCTGGTAGGAGAGATCTGTCCGGTGGTCAGGCCATAAATCTGATTGTTCATGACGATATAGGTCAAGTCCACGTTTCGACGAGCGGTGTGCACAAAATGGTTTCCCCCAATGCCGTATCCATCCCCATCTCCACCCGTCGCGATAACGGTGAGCTCGTGGTTCGCCATCTGAACACCGGTGGCCACGGCCAATGCCCGGCCATGAAGGGTATGCATCCCATAAGCATTGATGTAACCGGGGAGATTAGAGGAGCAGCCGATCCCACTCACGGTCACAATCTGGTGGGGCAGGAGGCCCAACTCCGCACAGGCTTTCTGAAGGCCCTTCAGGACTCCAAAATCGCCACAGCCCGGGCACCAGTCAGGATCAACGGGCCCCTTAAAATCCTTCGCCTGCAATGAGGCAGCCGGCTGGTCCGGTCTATCCTGTGTCGTATCTCCAATCGTCATATCCTCACCTCTTTCAAGTGTGAAAATGTCATGGTATTCCTGGGACGAGACACTAAACCATAATTTCCTGAATGGGCACGGAATGATCGACCGTCCCGGCCAGCTGCTCCATCACACCTTCAACAATGTGGTGGGGCATAAAGGGCTCACCATCGTATTTGCGGATGTGTCCGTCGACGCTTAGTCCGGTCTCACTGCGCAGATAGCGATAGAATTGGCCGGAGTAATTGTTCTCGACAATAATCGTCTTTTTCGAGCGGGACACGATCTCGCTCACCGCCTGAGCGTGAAGGGGAACGATCCATTTGATGGTAAGCTGATTGGCGGCAATCCCCTGGAGGTTTAGCTGCTCCACTGCCTCTTTGATGACACCGTGAGTGGATCCCCATCCGATGAGTGTGACCTGGGCATCCTCCGGACCCTCTAACTGCGGCGTTGCAATGGCTTTCTCGATGTCTTTGAACTTTCGGGCCCGTTTTTCAACCATCATCCGGCGCTTGTGGGGATTGGTAAACTCGTCGCTGATCAAGATACTGTCTTCGTCGTGCTCGTCCGTGGCCACGACGTGGACGTAACCCTCCAGGCCGGGCAAGGCGCGTGGAGAGATCCCGCTTTCCGTATTCTTGTAGCGCATGTAGCCGTTGCCCTGGGAGGGGGTATCAATCAACTCACCTCGATCGATCTCCGGATGCAGGTCCATATCGTCTGGATCAACGCTAAACGTACCTTCTGAGATCAGCAGATCGGAAATGACAATACCGGGGCACTGATATTTGTCCACCAGGTTAAAAAGCTCAGGAATCGTATTAAAGGCATCCAGAGCATTTTTGGGGGCCACGATGAAACGCTCGAAGTCTCCCTGGCTGGCGCCCAGCACCTGCCACAAATCCCCCTGCTCGGTTTTGGTGGGCACACCCGTGGAGGGACCGGCACGCTGAACGTCGATAAAGACCACGGGAACCTCCATCATTCCCGCCATGCCGATGGCTTCGGTCATCAATGCGAACCCGCCGCCGGAAGTCGCACACATGCTCCGGCAACCCGCATGCCCTGCTCCCACGGCCATATTGGCCACACCGATTTCGTCCTCCACCTGTCGAACCATGATTCCCAGATCGCGGGCATTCTTGGCCATCCAATGGAGTACTCCGGTGGCAGGACTCATCGGATAAGCACAGTAAAATTTGACCCCTGCGGCGGCTCCCCCCATCGCCAGAGCCTCATTACCTGTCCAGACAGCCTGCGGTTTGGGGCCCGTGGGGAGGGGCTCGGCGAAAGGCTCGAAGTTCTCCTGTGCGTGATCAAATCCGGCGCGGGCTGCAGTGACGTTCTGGTCGACCAGTTCCTGGCCCTTTCGCTTGAATTGAAGGGTCAGGGCATCCTCAAGAACCTGGAAATCCAGCCCCAGTAAAGAGACGATGGTCCCCAGGGCAACGGTGTTCTGAACCAGCCTTCCCCCACCGCTCAACTCGGTAACCGGTATCGGGCACAAGTGGGCACCTTTTTGGGCTTGACCGGGCTGGATGGTATCGCTGTTAAAGACCACCCGGCTGCCCGACCCCATCAGCCCCAGGTGCCGATTCATGGTGTCCTGATTCAGGCACAACAACAGGTCCAGTTTATCCCCGTGGCTGTGAATTTTCTGGTCGCTGACCCGCACAGTGAGAAAAATGTGCCCGCCACGGATAATCGATTGATAGGCGTTGTAGGCATAAAGGTGCAAACCACGGCGAACGACTATTCGGGCAAGAATATTGCCGGGGGTTGCGATCCCCTGTCCGGCCGCACCTCCAATACTGAGGACCAAACCAAACTTTTCTGAGGTCATAAAGTCTCTCCTCTTTTGGCTCGAGGATAAGCTCCGCTCCGGGCCAATTTTACTTCTCTGGTACGCGATTGATTGAGCACAGCTTACAGAGGTTGGGTATCCTCCTTGCCCACATACTGCCTACGCCCAGCCTCCGGACTCCTGCTCCTCACGGGACCCATGTTACTAGGTTTCAATCCCATTTGGCAAACCCGCCGGGCGCCGGTTGTGGGCCACAAACAAGGTTATGGGGTATCTGAAGGGGAAGTTGTTTCCTGAAATCCGGTGGGTGGAGTTCGGATTAACTCTCCAACCTAATCTGTTGCAGTTCCAGCTGTGGATCGCTGGGCTGGAGTTTGTCCAAGCAGCGGCGAATATTTCGCACGGCCTGACGCAGCCGGTGCTCATTCTCCACCATGGCTATTCGCACATAGCCCTCTCTCAGGTCACCGAATCCGATTCCGGGCGCCACCGCCACGTGGGCCTCCTGGCCAGCATGAGATGGGCCAAGCCTTCCTTGCTGCCGATGGTCGAACCCAGGTACATCCGAAGCGAATTCGGCACCTGAGACAGTCTACAGGCCTGCCGCTCTGCCGACAGCACAACAGCACGGGAGCGCGAAGCGCGCTTCGCGCGCTAATCCTTGTCCAGCTTGAGGCTGACGGAGTTGATACAGTAGCGCTGTCCGGTCGGTTGAGGTCCATCGGGGAACACGTGACCGAGGTGAGCATCACATTTGCTGCACAGCGCTTCGGTTCTACGCATGTGGAGACTGTCATCCATTTCCGTACTCACGCCCTCTTCTGAGATGGGCGCCCAGAAGCTCGGCCAACCTGTGCCGGAATCAAACTTAGTGTCTGCACTGAACAGCTCGTTGCCACAACCGGCGCAACGATAAATCCCCTCTTCTTTACAATCCCAATATTTCCCAGAGAAGGGCGCTTCTGTACCCTTATTGCGGCAAACTTCAAACTCTTCAGGCGTCAGCTGTTGTTTCCATTCTTGTTCAGTTTTCGATATCTTGTCCGACATTGAGTAAATCATCTCTAAAGAGTGCCCATTACACAAGTATTTATTGAGTTTCCACATTTTCTCTCTTATAACCTTTCTCATGCTCATCGATGGAAATAGCGCAATGGTTACAGGAGGAGCCTCAGGATTGGGCTCAGCCACGGTGCGAAAGCTTCACTCCCTGGGCGCCAAGGTGCTCATCGCCGACTTGAACCAGGAGGCGGGGGAAGCATTGAAAGGCGAGTTGGGTGAAAGAGCACTGTTTATCGAAACCGATGTCACCCAGGACGCATCCGTCAAAAGGGCGGTTGAGGGCGCAGTCAACCAGCACGGTGGCGTTCACATTCTGGTCAACTGCGCGGGCATTGCCATCGCCGAAAAGATCCTGGGCCGAACCGGACCCCACGATTTGGAGCACTTTAACCGGGTCATTCAGGTCAACCTCATCGGCACTTTTAACGCTCTTCGCTTGACCGCTGCAGGCATGGGACAAAATCAGCCAACTAAAGAGGGGGAACGGGGGGTCATCGTCAACACCGCTTCCGTGGCAGCTTTTGAAGGACAGATCGGTCAGGCGGCCTATTCCGCCTCAAAGGGCGGGATTGTGTCCCTGACCTTGCCAGCGGCCCGAGAACTCTCCCGTCAGGGCATCCGCGTCATCAGTATTGCTCCCGGCATTTTTGACACCCCTCTACTAGCCGGACTCCCAGAACGGGCGCGGATCTCGCTCGGGGAACAAGTTCCCTTTCCCCCTCGATTGGGCCGCCCCGATGAGTATGCGGCTCTTGTCCAGCACATCGTCGAAAACGTCACCCTCAATGGTGAGACCATTCGTCTGGACGGGGCGTTGCGAATGGGTCCCCGATAGAGTTTGTACTGTCGGGCTGTCGGGCGGGCGGGCGGGTAGTCCCGGGCATGCCAGTCGTTCCGAATTTCCAATCTCTCCATCTTGAGCAGGATTCATGCGCCGCCGATGGGTCAGAGCCCCGCTCCTGGTCACTCCAGTTGAATTGTGGCATGATCAACCCATATGGTCATCCTGGAGTTTGAAGGTTCCGCTATTCAAGATGAGGCAGGAGTCTCTGCAGCCGTAGAATCTGTCGTGAACTCCCGGCAGGATGAACCTCTTCTTCTGGTGGCAGGAATGGGAAAGACGGAACAACGTCTCCTGGAAGCTGGAGAAAAATCTGCCGCTCAAGATCTCGTTCTCGCCTCCACAATAGCTGAGGGAGCCAGAACCTTTTACATGCAGGTAGCCCGACAGCTCACTTCTGAAGCCGTGTGGTCGGAAACACAAAATCTCCTCTCCGGACTTTTCGAAGAGTTCTCGAGCCTTCTACACGGCGTTTACCTCATCGGTGAGCTCAGCTCCCAGGGAAGCAGGATTCTCCAATCGTACGCGGAAAGGGCAAGCTGCATCATCGTGGCCCAGGCTCTTAAAGAGAAAGACGTTCAGGCACAACCCGTTGGTGGACAGCAAGTCTATTTCGCCAGCAGTGCTCACCTGCCCGGGAGCCTCCAGGAAAAGACCGTCTCCGATTTTCAGGAGGAAATTTCGCTTTTGTCCAGAGGCGGAACCATCCCCGTCATTCCCTTTTCACTGCGATCGATCACGACAGAAGAATGATCGAGAAGGTGGTCTCGGGTGGACAGACAGGCGTGGACAGAGCTGCTCTGGACGTCGCTCTGAAGCTGGCAGTTCCTTGCGGTGGGTGGTGTCCCCGCGAACGGCGGGCCGAGGATGGACCACTGAAGGAAATCTATCCTCTCCAAGAGACCCCCTCATCCGATTACACACAGCGAACTCAATGGAACGTGCGAGACTCGGATGGAACGCTGGTTCTCTATAGAGGTTCCCTTTCAGGGGGCAGTGCCTTAACGGTAGAACTCGCCAAAAAAACCCACAAACCCTGCCTGGTCATCGACCTGAGTGAAGATTCCTTGCCTGGGATACTGCTGGATTGGGTGAAGCGGTACGAAATTCGAACTTTGAATGTTGCGGGGACAAGAGAGAGTGGCAGCCCAGGCATCTACGATGAGGCTTGTCAGTTCTTGAGTGAGTGTCTGTCCTAGCCCGGGAATATGCATGAATTGTCTACTACAGTGCCGCAATCATCCACGCTGACTGCGCGACCCGCAAGCGGGTACCCCCTTCCTTGGGCTCCTCGTCGCACGCCTTGTCATCGCGGCGCCTGCGGCACTTCGTCACGAAAACCTATGCATAATCCCGGTTATATTTTTAAAAACTTTCAGAGGCTCCTGGCATCATTAACTATGGAAGCGATCGGGGAGAACCCGATGAGGGTACGATATGAACCAAGAACCTAGGAAAAACAGCCGTACCAAAGCAGCTGAGGATGAAAAGAAGCCCCCTGCAGGATGGAAGCTAACTGAAGAGGATGAGGCCTTTCTCCGGTCCTGTGGAATCCGTCCTAACTAGAGCCGGGACTATTCATAAATTCTCTACTGCAGCAGCGAAATCATCCGCCCTGCCGGTGTTGTCAGATCTCCAGAATCTGTACCAGCACCAAGGTGATATTATCCGGCCCCCCTTTTTCGTTGGCCATCGCTGTCAGTTGGTCACCAGCGTCCTTGATGGAACAAGTCGTCAGAGTAGAATGAATTTCCTGGTCAGAAAGAGCGTCAGTCAATCCATCCGTGCAAATCAAAAAGATGTCTTCTGAGATCAAAGGGACCGAGAGCACGTCCGCTTTCACCTGGGGGAACACACCCAGCGACCGGTCCAACAAATTCTTCTGGGGATGCTGTTGCATCTGATCTTTGGTGAGTACCCCTTGCTTGAAAAGGCGAAAAACGGGAGAGTGGTCCTCCGTCAACTGCTTGAACGTATCTCCCCGCTGCAAATACATTCGACTGTCTCCCACATGCCCAATCCAACCGGATCCCGAGTTTTCGGGCATCAGCCAGAGAGAAGTGACAGTGGTTCCCATTCCTCGGCGCTCAGGATTGGCAGCTTGGTCACTTAGAATTCTTCTGTTGGCCTCCTGGATACCTGACTCAAGAGTCTCATCAGGAGACTCGGACGTGTCCTGGGCGAATTCCCTTAACGTTTCCGCCGCGATTGAACTGGCGACCTCTCCTGCAGCGTGGCCTCCAAGTCCATCGCACACTCCAAACAATCCAATGGCGGGTTCTTCAATCAAAGCGTCTTCGTTATTGCTTCTTACCTGCCCCACATCGGATCGAGCCTGGTATACATACTGGAGTGAGCCTTTCTGGTACGTTTCTGAACCCATTGTTGATTCTTTCTCTATTTAGCCCGGACTATGCTAAAACCCTTCCAACCCATCGAGCATCCGAACATGACACCTCACCAGACCGTAGCCGATTAGAACAAGCAAAATCCAGGCACCCGCCTTCTTCCACAGAGGCTGGGTCAGCTGGGCTCCGCAATAGGGACAGTAGGTGCTCCTTTCAATGAGTGTATAGCGACAATTAGGACAACTTTCCAGTTCTATCGGAGACATTACTGGACCACTTGCACGCCCGATTTCGAAAAATGATAGTCCAGAACCTCTCCTCCTGCACCCTGGATGGCCTTCTTGACGTCCTGCTGACGACCTTCACCCACCACAGTCAAGAAACATCCTCCACCTCCGGCGCCACAGATTTTACTCGCCTGGGCTCCCGCCTGCCGGGCCGCATCAAAAATCCTGTCGATTTCCGGGGTGGTCACCCCTTCAGCCAATCCCTTCTGGTTTTCCCAGTCGGTGGCCAAACATTCGGCAAACTTGTCCAGATCTTCCTCCTTCAGGCTCTGATAGGCGGCCAAGGCGATTTCTTTGACCTTGCTCAACCCAACGACCGTAGCACCTTCGTTGTTAATGTACTTTCTCATGATGTTCCAATTACTGCTACCCGAAAAACGCGATACGCCAGAATACCCTAATAAAATCCGGTCCTGGAGCTGGTTCTCAAATGGGGCGGAAAAGATGAGTCGCTCGCGGCGGATCCCTTGAATCTCAAACCACAGAGCATGAAACCCTCCGTAGGCGGGGGGGAAATAGTCCTGTTTGCCCGTGGGGATACGAATGGACTGGGCTTCGATATTGGCTCCAAAATCAATCATCCGCTCTTTGTTTACAGGGCGGTTTTCCCACTGAAGCAAAGCCGTGCTCAGACAAACCAATAGAGAAGAGGAGCCTCCCAGACCGGACCCGGGCGGAACGTTGTTTTTGGTCCGTACGATCAGACCGTTTCCGGGTCTGTAGAATTTCAGAACTCTCAAGACCAGGTCCAGAGGAGCAAATTCTCCATTGCTCTGCAGCCCTTCCAGATCGGGGCCTTCCAAGACCAGTCCCAGATCGGTGGCCTCGATGCGAATCCGATCCTCCGACTGTTCTTCAAGCTCGACCTCACTGCACAGGTCTATTGCAGCGTTAAGTGTAAGTCCACCCTTCTCAAACAGGTAGAGCGGGTAGATATCGAGGGTAGCTCCACCTAGAGTGATGCGAGTGGGTGCCTGGACTCTGAGTCTCATGGCCCGAATTATGCATAGGTTCTCGTTACGAAGCAACGAAAGCGCCGACCTGAGTGCAACACAGGCAGGTCGGATGATTTCGTTGCTGTAGTAGAGAATTTATGCGTAATCCGGGCCTACTTAACCATCTTCCTCAATTCTTCTTCGAGAACCTGTGGCACCTCCAGCTTCCTGGCCTTTTGAAGTTTCGATCCGGGTGAGTCACCCACCACCAGGAAATCGGTCTTCGAGGATAGGGAGGAGGTCACTTTGCCGCCATGATTTCTAATGAACTCAGTGGCTTGGGCACGGCTTAAGGTAGGCAGGGAGCCACTAACGACAAATGTCTTTCCTTTTAGAGGCGCTTCATCCTTCACCGATCCCCTGGCAGCCCGAAACTGGAGTCCGGCTTTCTTGAGCTTTTTAATCAGACGACCATTCTTCCTCTTCTGGAAGTAGTCGCGGACACTACGGGCAATTTCAGGTCCGATGCCATCAATGGAGGAAATCTCCTCCTCAGACGCGTTCATCAAAGAGTCCACGTCAGAAAAATGAGTCGCCAGAAGAACCGCGATGCTCTCTCCCACATGGCGAATCCCGAGTGCAAACAAGACGCGCTGAAAAGGCTGAGACTTGCTTTGCTCGATACTCTGGAGCAAATTGTCAACGGACTTCTCCTTGAAGTTGGAAAGCTGGGCGACCCCCTCCTGGGAGAGAAAATAGAGGTCCGCAGGATCTTCAATCAAATCCAGAGCAGCGAGCTTTTCCAAAGTCTGTCCACCTAGTCCACGAACGTCCATGGCCCCCTGACTGACGAAGTGCTTGAGTGCCTCCAGAACCTGGGCCGGACACTTGGGATTGGCACAGTATGCCCTGGCTTCCCCCGCTTTACGTACCACCGGCTTCTGGCAAACGGGACAACGATCCGGATAGGTAAATTCTCGTTCCTGACCGGTTCTTTTCTCGCGAACGGCTCCGACCACCTGAGGAATCACGTCCCCCGCCCGCTTGACCACGACCACATCCCCTTCCCGGATATCCTTGCGACGTATGTCGTCTTCATTGTGGAGGGTTGCCGTGCTTATGGTCACTCCTGCAAACTGAACCGGCTCCAGAACTGCATAGGGATTCAGGGCCCCACTGCGTCCTACGCTGATTCTGATCTCGAGAAGACGTGTTGTTGCCAGCTGGCCCGGAAACTTATAGGAAACTGCCCAACGGGGATCCCGGCTCACCACTCCCAGGCGATCCTGATAGTCCAGACGATTAACCTTTACGACAACGCCATCAATCTGATAATCCAGGGATTCCCTTTTGCTTTCCCATTCGGAACAAAACTTGAAAGCTCGATCGATGGAGTGCTGATGACGATGGTGCGCATTCACGGGAAAGCCCCATTCCCGCAGCTGCTTGAGAACCTGGATCTGGGTCTTGAAACTCATGCCTTCAACTGAGCCAATGGAGTAGGCAAAGAAGGCTAAAGGCCGCGATGCGGTCATACTCGGATCGAGCTGGCGAAGAGCTCCGGCAGCTGCATTTCGTGGATTGGCAAAAGGACTTTGTTCGGCTTTAGCGCGCGCTTCGTTCATCCGATTAAAGGCAGTAATGGGGAGATAAACCTCTCCCCGCACCTCCACCGTTTCAGGCCTTGGCATACCCTTGCGCAATCTCAAAGGAATGGCCCGGATCGTTTTCAGATTAGCAGTGATATCCTCTCCAATTAAGCCATTGCCTCGGGTCGCTCCCCGAACAAAGATTCCATCCTGAAAGGTCAGGGCCACGGCCACACCGTCAATCTTTAGTTCTGTTACCAAGTCAATCTTATCCGTACCCAGAAGGTTACTGATTCGCTTGTAAAAGGCACTCAGTTCCTCTTCGCTAAAGGCATTGCCCAGGCTCAACATGGGCGCATGATGTTCTACCTTTAGGAATTGTTCTTGAGGTTGGGCGCCAACCCGCTGGGTCGGAGACTCTGAGGAAGCAAGCTCCGGATACTCCTGCTCCAAAGCAACCAATTCCCGAAACATGCGATCGTATTCCTCGTCACTAATGACGGGATCATCCAAAACACAGTATCTATAGTTGTGGTGTTCTATCTCTTGCCGCAGCTCGGAGATTCGTTGTGTGGCCCAATCGATGTCCCTGCCCACTAAGTGCCTCGTTTCACAAATACGGTAACGTTTGTGGCAAGCGCGACGGGAGGAATATAGCATACGCTACCTTTGACCCGTCCCCCAAATTTGTTATCATGAACCTTGTCCTATGCGTACTCCGCTGATTACCAAAATCATCTTCACAATCACTTTCCCGGCTGACAGTCGGCCCACCCATGTCCATCCCATGAAACTTCGATCTCTCGCAGAACATCAGCTCACCGATACAGAAGTCATCGATACGATCGAACACCTTTTCGGATGCCAGCGCTGCTTTGAGCAATATCGTTTTATCAGAACGTCCTGCCAGGCATCCCTCTAGTCCGATCAGCTCTCATGCCATCCAACCCCATTAAGCTAGATTTGCAAGCCTTCTATTACCTCTCCAAAAGGCGGTTCTGGATCGCTTTGTGGAAGGAGATCAGTAGTGACGATTGCTGGGGAATGGCCGCCCGACTGAGCTTCTACTTCTTACTGGCCTTTTTCCCCTTTCTCATTTTTCTCAGCGCGATTATTGGGTCCATTCCTATCGAACCCGGTTTGCTGGACAAGATTCTGGTGGAAATGAATCAATTTCTGCCCGAGCGGACCTACGCCTGGGTGCACACGTTCACCCTGGACCTGATCAGTTCCCAAAATAGGGGGGTGGTCTCGCTGGGTATCTTGTTGGCGCTTTGGTGGGCATCGGTGGGCTTCAGCGGAATGGTGGCGGACCTGAATCGAGCTCTCGCCATTAAGGAGACTCGCTCTTATGTAAAGATACGACTGTTGGCCATGGGTGTGACCATCCTGGTGTCCCTTTTTGTCATCACTTCAGGTATTCTTCTTTTCTTTGGCGACTGGCTTATTCAACTGTCTATTCGACACATCACCGTCCAGCCCTATCCTTCATTCCAGAATCATCTGGCGACGATTTACACTGCCACTCGCTGGGTTCTGATCTTTGCTTTTCTCAATGTCGGAATGCAGATCGTTTATTCCGCTCTGCCCGCCCGGCCCCTGCCCTGGACTCTTCTAACGCCAGGTAGCGCGATCTTTAGTTTGTGTTGGATCCTGGGATCGATCGGCTTCGCGTTTTTCGTGAATCGATTCGTCGATTACGGGATCTATCAGAAGCTCTACGGAAGTCTAGCAGTCCGTGGTGAAAGTCGAGGATAAGGGGTCACACAGCGACACTAGAGTGACCCCATGGCAATGGGGAAAAAGAAACGTCGACAGCAAGAAGACCTGTGGGTCGCCACCAGTGAGCTGCCCCGCACCGCCGGCCATCCCTTCTACGAAAGACTGAATGGCCTTTTCAACGAACACGGCTTTGACGACTTCGTGGAGGGACTGTGTGCGAAGTTCTATGCAGACAAGATGGGGCGACCGAGCCTGGCTCCGGGAGTGTACTTTCGGCTGCTGCTGGTGGGGTATTTCGAAGGGATCGGATCGGAACGAGGAATAGCCTGGAGAGCAGCTGATTCTCTGGCACTGCGAGAGTTTCTGGGATTGAAACTGAGCGAGTCGCCGTCTGATCACTCCACGATCTCCCGAACCCGACGACTGATCGATGTGGCTACCCACGAAGCAGTCTTTGACTGGGTACTGAAGCGGATCGGGGCGAGCGGCCTGCTGCGGGGCAAGACGATCGGCATCGATGCCACTACGCTGGAAGCGAATGCAGCGCTGCGCAGCATCGTGCGCCGGGACAGCGAGCAGGGGTATGAAGAGTTTTTGATGGAGCTGGCGAAAGCCTCCGGGATTGAGACGCCGCGACGGGAAGATCTGGCCAAACTGGACCGCAAGCGCACGGGCAAAGGATCGAACCGGGTTTGGAAGCACCCGCATGATGCGGATGCGCGGATTACCAGAATGAAGGACGGGCGGACGCACCTGGCGCACAAGGCGGAGCATGCAGTGGATCTGGAGACCGGAGCGATTGTCTCGGTGACGGTACAGGGAGCCGATCAAGGGGACACGCAGACCATGGTGAAGACCCTGACGGAAGCGGCCGAGAAGGTGGAACAAGCGCTGCCGGAGGGACGAGGCATCGAAGAGGTGGTGGCCGACAAGGGGTATCACAGCACGCAGCGGATGGTGGACCTGGATGCGGTGGGACTGCGCAGCTATGTGAGCGAACCGAGGCGAGGGAAGCGACGCTGGCGAGGAGACCGGCAGGGGCAGGAAGCGGTGTATGCGAATCGGCGGCGCATCCGGGGAGAGCGAGGGCAGCGGCTGCTGCGGCAACGAGGAGAGCAGCTGGAGCGACCCTGTGCGCATCTGTACGGGAGCGGAGGGATGAGACGGCTGCATGTCCGGGGACATGAGAATGTGTTGAAGCGACTGCTGATCCAGGTGAGCGCCTTCAATCTGGGGATGCTGATGCGTCAGAGCCTGGGTGTGGGAACGCCGCGGGGTCTGCAGGGGCGGATTTGCGCCCTGATGCTACTGATTTTGTCGCTGTTCAAGCGTCTTAAGGGCCTGTTCGGACTGATTCCGGCTGCTTGGCCCGAAAAACCCAACTCAGCGATCCCTTCGCTGCTTCCACCGGTGGGTACCACCTGAGCTCAGAAAATGTACTTCCACCACGGGCTGCTAGGGACGCTCATTTTGCTGATGATCTGGTTATACCTCTCCAGCTTCTTCCTGCTCATCGGAGGTGAAGTCAACGGCCAGGTCTACCGCTTTCGCAAGGAATTCGGGATGGAGGCTGCTCAACTCAGTTTGATTTGAAAGTCCTTGAAGGCGGGAAGGGGTCAGTCACTTTGGGGTGTGTCCTTTTCTGGGACTTCGGAGGAGAGAAGGACTGACCCCTTCCCATAATCAACGCATCTATTTACTGAGATGCACTTCCGATCAAGAAGTTCTACACGTTCGGCCCGTTTTGCTCGGCTCATGAGTCTTGTACTATACTGGCAGCGAATGATGGCAGCGCTCCGAGGGACAACGATACTCCTGGTCAGGCGGGGCAAACAGGTGGCCCTGGCAGGGGACGGCCAAGTCAGTCTGGGAGACACCGTCATCAAGAGTACAGCGAAAAAAATCCGTCGACTCCACGATAATCAGGTTCTGGCTGGTTTTGCCGGATCAACAGCTGATGCTTTTTCTCTTTTTGCTCGCTTCGAGAGCAAACTGGAACAATTTCAAGGGAACCTCCCGCGAGCCGCTGTAGAACTTGCCAAGGAATGGCGCACCGACAAAGTCTTGCGACACCTGCATGCCCAACTGATCGTTAGTGACAAAAAGAACTCTTTTTTAGTTTCCGGAGAGGGCGACTTAATCGAGCCAGATAATGGGGTGATTGCCATTGGCTCGGGAGGTCCCTATGCCTTGGCAGCTGCTCAGGCTCTGCTGAGATTCACCAAAATATCAGCCCAAAAAGTTGCCCTAGAGTCTCTGAACATTGCCGGGGAAATTTGTATCTATACCAATTCCTCTATCACTGTTGAAACCCTCTGATCATGACTGCTTCCACCACGTCCCTTCGACACTTGGAAAAAGAACTCGAGGACAGCCACCTCAACCTGGATGAGATGACACCTCGCCAGATTGTGGATGAGCTGGATAGACACGTCGTCGGTCAACGCAAAGCCAAGCGCGCAGTGGCGGTGGCTCTGAGAAATCGAATTCGAAGACAAAAACTGCAGCCTCAAATGGCCGAAGAGATCCAACCCAAGAACATCCTCATGATTGGATCGACAGGTGTGGGTAAGACAGAAATCGCCCGGCGGCTGGCTCGGCTGGCCAATTCTCCCTTCCTGAAGGTAGAGGCCAGTAAGTTTACCGAAGTGGGTTATGTGGGCCGGGACGTGGAGTCCATTATCCGTGACCTGGTGGATATTGCAGTGGACATGCTGCGCCAGGAAAAGATGGCCTCGGTGGCAAAGAAAGCAGAGCAGAACGCCGAGGAGCGGTTGCTTGATCTGCTGCTTCCCCCTTCCCCAAAAAAGCAGCGCAAAGCTCCAAAGGGCCAGGAGACCACCCCACAACTGGTTGCAGTGGAAAAATTCAACAAGACTCGTGAAAAACTGCGCCGTCAGCTTCGAGAAGGTAAGTTAGACCGTAGGAACGTCGAGTTGGAAGTTCCAGAGCGTGGCTTTCCTTCCTTCGAGATCATTGCCGGTCAAGGCATCGAGGAAATGGACATCAACATTAAAGACTTGTTGCCCGGTATCCTGGGGACGCGGAAGCGAAAGCGCAAGATGCACGTCGAGGAAGCCATCGAGCACCTCATTATGGAGGAGGAATCCAGACTCATTGATATGGAACAGGTGACCCGGGAAGCCATGGACCGAGTTGAAGAGTCGGGCATCGTTTTTGTCGACGAAATTGACAAGATCGCTGGAAGAGAAGCGGGTCAAGGACCCGAGATCAGCCGAGAGGGAGTACAAAGAGACATTTTACCCATCATTGAGGGAACCACCGTGAGTACCCGCTACGGAATGGTTCGCACCGATCACATCCTGTTTATTGCGGCCGGTGCTTTCCATGTTGCGAAACCCTCCGACATGATTCCCGAACTGCAAGGGAGATTTCCCGTCAGAGTGGAGATGAACTCGCTGGGTAAGGAGGACTTTGTTCGAATTCTTCAGGAACCGCAAAATGCGCTGGTCAAACAATATCGGGATCTCCTGGCTACAGAAGGTGTACGCTTGAGATTCATGAAGTCCGGCATTGATAAAATCGCCCATTTTGCCGGCGTAGTCAATGAGACGACCGAGAACATCGGTGCCCGTCGGTTACACACGATCATGGAAGCACTTCTGGAAGACGTCTCCTTCGACGCTCCTGATCTACGAAAGAAACAAGTGACTATCGACGCAAACTACGTGAAGAAGAAATTGGCGAGCATCGTCACGGATCGAGATCTGTCGCGCTACATTCTGTAGAAGTGCCTGACCACCTGACCGGCTGACCACCTGACCCGTTAGAGAAACGACGAATGTTGAATAGTCAATATTCAATAGTGCAATCCACCCCTTTTGAGCTTCCACGATTCGAAGTTGCTAGAGTGTCACCGGTCAGGAGGTCAGCGGGTCAGCGGGTCAGGATCTTCTGTCTCTCCTGCCTCCTCCTCGCCTCCTGTGCCAAGGTAGGGGACCCGCTTCCTCCACTGGTTCGACATCCGGAAACGGTTGACGACCTGAGGGTCGTCCAAGTCGGAGATCAGGTCCAGATCGTGTTTTCTCTTCCCCCTGAGGAAATTGAGCGGGTGGAAGTTTACCGGCAGTGCGGAATCGATCCTTCCCTCACTGAAGAGGCTGAAGCGACGGCCCGTTTACAACGCGACCAACTCTCGCCCTACCATGAGGGAAATGAGTTCGTTTTCGAGGACAACCCCGGGTTAAACCAGACCTGTATCTACGGCCTTCGGTTTGCCAACAGCCAGAACCGTCGTTCCCCTTTTTCAAACTTCGTACAAACAATACCGCTCCCTTCGGCACGGCCGCCGACTGCTCTCAGGTATCAGGTTCACCAGGATCAGATCGTGCTGAACTGGGATCCCCCAACAGAGAACATCGATGGCTCCCGGCCGCCCAAAATTGTGGGCTATCTCGTGAACTCGAAACATCGAGTCAGCACCGCAGAATATGCACAGCTTGAATTTCAGTTCGGAGAGGTGCAGTCTTACCGCGTGCAGAGCATTAATCGGGATGCAAACCCCTTGATCTTGAGTCCATTCAGTAATACGCTGAGCATTATTCCCAGAGATGAGTTCCCCCCGGCGACACCTATAGATATCTCCGCCTTTGTTTTAGAGGGGAAGGTCCACATTCTCTGGGATGAAAATAAGGAAGCCGATCTGGAAGGTTACTTCCTCTATTCCGGTACGGATGTGAACCGTCTCGAAAGGTCATCGTCATCGATTACGATCAACAGGTACGTGGATGAATCCGTCCTCCCCGGTCAGACCTATTACTATCAGATCAGCGCGGTGGACCAGGTTGGAAACGAAGGTTCCAAGTCTGAACCGGTAAGTGTTGCTGTACAATGAAAAATAAGAAAGGAGAGGCACTATGAAATTCTTTCTGGACACCGCCAATATTGAGGACATTCGCAAAGGGGTGTCTCTGGGAATCGTGGATGGCATTACCACGAATCCTTCCCTGCTCGCCAAAGAGGGAAGACCCCTGGAAGAAGTGGCGAGAGAGATTTGCGACCTGGTCGATGGTCCGGTGAGCCTGGAAGTGGTGTCCACGGAATCCGATGAAATCATCACGGAAGCTCGGCAACTGGCAAAGATCCATGAGAACGTCATGGTCAAGATCCCGATGATCTCTGAAGGCCTGAAAGCTTTGCACGTGGTCGCCCAAGAAGGCATTTCGGTCAATGTCACCTTAATTTTCAGTGCCACCCAGGCACTTCTGGCGGCTAAAAACGGAGCAGCCATCGTCAGCCCTTTCGTAGGACGCCTGGACGACATCAGCACCGATGGCATGGATCTGATCTCCGACATCCTGACCATCTACGACAACTACGAGTTTCCCACCGAAGTTTTAGTGGCCTCGGTTCGCCATCCGGTACACATTCTGGAGACGGCCAGGATGGGAGCCCACATCGCCACGATGCCTTTAAAAGTCATGGAGCAACTCCTCAAGCATCCCCTGACCGACATCGGACTGGCGAAGTTCCTGGCCGACTGGGAAAAACAGAAGCAACTGGTAAGCAGCTGAAGACACCCACACGGGATATGGATGCTGACAACAAGCGAAAGGAACTCCAACGTCGCCACCTTGAGGCGGAAGAGGCCGGCGGTCAGGAGCGAATTGAGCGTCAACACAAAGCGGGTAAGCTGACCGCTCGAGAACGAATCCATCGACTCCTCGACGAAAACACTTTTGAGGAAATGGATAAGTTCGTCGTGCATCGATGCACTCACCTGGGAATGGAAAAGAAAAAGATCCCAGGGGACGGCGTGATTACCGGCTACGGCAAAGTTGGTGGCCGCCCGGTCTATCTTTTTGCTCAGGACTTCACCGTTTTTGGCGGCAGCCTCTCTGAGACCTACGCCGCCAAGATCTGCAAAATCCTGGACCTGGCTATGAAGATGGGTGTTCCCGTCATTGGTTTCAATGACAGCGGCGGAGCCCGTATTCAGGAAGGGGTGGTCAGCCTGGCCGGCTATGCCGATATTTTCCTGCGCAACACCCTGGCCAGCGGTGTTATTCCACAAGTTTCCGCCATTATGGGCCCCTGTGCCGGCGGAGCGGTTTATTCTCCTGCCATCACGGACTTCACCTTTATGGTGCACAAAACCAGTTACATGTTTATTACGGGACCCGACGTCATCAAGACGGTCACCCAGGAGGAAGTGACCAAATCGGAATTGGGGGGAGCAACCACTCACACTACCATCAGCGGAGTGGCCCACTTTGCCGCCCAGAATGAGGAAGAATGTCTGGGGCAAATTCGTGAATTGCTCTCCTTTCTTCCCCCAAACAATATGGAAGACCCACCTTATCAAGAGCCTGTGGACGATCCTGACCGAGTCGATCCCCAGTTGGACGAGCTGGTTCCAACCGACCCCAATCAACCTTATGACATAAAAGAGCTCATCGTTTCGGTTGTGGACGAGCACCAATTCTTTGAAGTTCATCCTCAATTTGCTGAAAACATCGTTGTCGGATTCGCTCGATTGAATGGATTCCCGGTGGGAATCGTTGCCAACCAACCTGCCGTTCTAGCTGGAACCCTGGACATTAACTCTTCCGTGAAGGCGGCCCGCTTCGTTCGCTTTTGTGACGCTTTCAACATTCCTCTGATTACCTTTGAAGACGTACCCGGCTTTTTGCCGGGAATCAGGCAGGAACATGGGGGTATCATCCGATCTGGCGCCAAGCTTCTCTACGCCTTTGCCGAGGCGACGGTCCCCAAGATTACCGTCATCACACGCAAAGCCTACGGTGGAGCCTACTGTGTCATGGCTTCCAAACACATCCGAACCGACATGAATTATGCCTTTCCCACCGCCGAAATTGCGGTGATGGGGCCAGTAGGGGCTGTCGAAATCTTGTACCGAAGAGAACTCGAGGAGAGCTCTGATCCGGAGAAATTCAAACAGGAAAAAGTCGAAGAGTTTCGAAAGACATTTGCCAATCCTTATATTGCCGCGGAGCGAGGCTATGTGGATGAGATCATTGAGCCTCGTCAGACACGAACGAAATTGATCCGTGCCCTGGAAATGACCGCCAACAAGCGCGATACCAATCCGCCCAGGAAACACGGCAATATACCGTTGTGAAAAACCTGACCCCCTGACCAGCTGACCACCTGACCGCAGACCATAGGAGGGTCAGGAAGGTCAGGGGTCAGGGGTCAGGGGTCAGGGGTTTTCATGTTTAAAAAAATTCTTATCGCCAATCGCGGGGAGATCGCGGTCCGGATCATTCGGGCCTGTCGGGATCTCGGCGTCTCCCCGGTCGTGGTCTTTTCTGAGGCGGACCGGGAAGCCCTGCACATTAGGCTCTGTGATGAGGCGCATTTCATCGGACCCTCTCCCTCTTTGGAGAGCTACCTGGTCATCGAAAAGATCATCGATGCGGCTCGCAAGTCAGGGGCAGAGGCCATTCACCCTGGCTATGGGTTTCTGTCAGAGAGCGAACCCTTTGCTCAAGCCTGTGAGGACTCCAAATTGGTGTTCATCGGTCCCTCGGCGGCGTCCATGAAACTCATGGGCAGCAAAATCGCCAGCCGGGCGGCAGTCCAAAAGGCTGGTGTGCCCATCGTTCCTGGTACCACAAGGTCTCTTCGATCCAGGGAAGACGCGTTGAAGGCGGCTGCTGAAATCGGCTACCCCGTCATGCTCAAAGCCAGTGCCGGCGGCGGGGGTAAGGGCTTGCGGCTGGTTTCAAGCCGGGAGGAACTCACCTCCCTGTATGAAACAGCAGGCAGCGAGGCCCGGGCATCTTTTAACGATTCGACCCTCCTGATCGAAAAGTATTTGATGAAACCCCGCCACATCGAGATTCAGGTACTCGGTGATCTGAAGGGCAATGTGATCCACCTCGGCGAAAGGGAATGCTCCATCCAGCGACGCCATCAAAAACTGGTGGAAGAAAGCCCGTCGCCTCTGGAGGACGTGGAGTTGCAAAGAAAAATCGGAGAAGCGGCCGTGGCCGTGGCCAAGACGGCCAACTATCACAATGCAGGTACGGTCGAGTTTATCGTTGAGCCCGCGGCAGTAGGGGAAAACAAATTTTATTTCCTGGAAATGAACACCCGCATTCAGGTAGAGCATCCGGTCACGGAACTGGTCACGGGCATTGATCTGGTAGCCGAGCAAATTCGGATTGCGGCAGGATCACAACTCGGCTGCAGACAGGAAGAGATCCGCTCTCGAGGGGCAGCGATTGAATGTCGTGTTTACGCCGAAGATCCCTACAATCATTTTTTCCCTTCGCCGGGGACCCTCACCAACTACGTTGAGCCCTCGGGGCCCGGCATCCGCACCGACAGCGGCGTGGGTTCCGGATCCACGATCCCGGTGGAATATGATCCGCTCATTTCCAAGGTCATCGCCTATGGCGAAAACCGCCAACAAGCGATCCTCCGCATGCAAAGAGCACTGGGCGAATACAAGATCGGAGGGGTACGAACCACTCTCCCTTTTTTCCAGGTGCTTCTCTCTCATCCGGCCTTTATTGAAGGGAACCTGCACACCCATTTCATAGATGAGAACCAACTCATCAAAGGTCTGGAAGAGGAGTCGGAAAAGAGTGACACCGTTCCCCTGATCGCTGCGGCACTCAACCATTTTTACGAAACCCAGAAACCAAAACCCGAGGCTTACAGGAAACGCAGCCTTTGGAAAAACTCCCAGCACTATTCCGATCCCTTCCGAAAATGGGGAGGGGGAAATTAGGGACAGGCCCCGAATTCGGAGAATTCTTGGGCCTGTCCCTAAATTTCCAACACCAAAAAGATCACAAAAATCGCTGTCAGGCCGATTTTCGTGTAGCCTATTTTTTTCAGATTGAGCCCCTTCCGTCGGATCAGCATCCCCGCAATAGCCCGCACGACAACGGGCAAAAAGGCAATAAGAAACAGTTTGGGCAGCCAGCCCCACCGGACCCAAGCGACAATCAAACAGAGTAGTAAAAGATGGTAAAGAGCGCATTGCCACAACAGGAGGTGAGCGTCCGGCTTTCCGGCAAAACAGCCAACGCGCATCTTGACGTAAAAAATGCCACTGGTGAAATAGAGCACATTCCAGAACCAAAGCAGGAAACCCACATCGTCGAGTCGACCCTGCATGACGTAGTGGGCTCCAGGAGCCGTCAGAGTCAGGCCAGCAATTTCTGATTTCTGGATTCTAGATTTGGATCCAGAGCCAGCAACTCGCCCCACTTGTCCTCTCTTTCCTTGCCAGTTAGAATCTATTACCCACGGTGGAGGTGATCTCCATTGGCGGAAAAATTCCTGCCACGATCCAGTTCGACTGCCCATGGTGAAGCTCGAGGCCAGGTATAACAATCGGACTTATCCCATCGAACTTGAAGAGAAAAAGAGTTCCGAGCAAGGATCCCATTTTGAAATCAAGATCAAAAGGCGGGGTGGAGAACAGGTATTGCAGGTTTGCGTGGTGAGCCGCAGCCAGGACCGCTGGACATTAGAAATTGACGGTCAAATCGAGGACGTCTTGATTTCCAAAAAGAGGGAGAAGGTGCTGATCGACTGGAAGAATCGAACCTTCGCTGTACAGATTGACCGACCTTTGGAGAAGCTATCCACCGGCTCAGTCCCCACTGAAACACCGCGGATCGCATCCCTCACAGCTCAAATGACAGGAAAGGTCATCTCAGTTCTGGCGGGTAAGGGTGAAGAGGTCGAAATGGGACAGGGTCTGGCCATCATCGAAGCCATGAAGATGCAAAATGAGCTCAAGTCTCCCAAGTCCGGCATCGTGACCTCCTGCAACATCCGTGAAGGAGAGACCGTGAACACGGGAGATCTCCTGTTCGAAATTGACTAGCCTAACTTCCGCGGTCCGCTGAACGATTTTCACCTACTTTGCCTGGTCGACGTTGGCAAGTCCTTTATTTTCAACGAGCGCCTTGATAGATTGGCAAAATAGTGACTAACGTAACTAAGTACAGTCCTGTTTGAGTCAGGTGGGTATGATATATATAGTGATTAATGTACATCCGAAAAACCAGTCGCATCTACAAGGGCAAGGAGTACACGAACTACCTGCTGGTGAAGTCGGTTCAGACTCCCCAGGGACCCCGCCAAAGAACGATTTGCTCTCTGGGCAATCTCGCCCCGGCACCCCCAGAAGAATGGCTGACCCTGGCCCACAAGCTGGAGTCGGCTTTGCGCGGCCAGCTTTCGCTGGAAGCTCCCGATGAAAAAACCCAAACTCTGCTGCAAAGGGCTCGGCGGGGCCGGCGCCGGCGAGAGCCCGAGCCTGGGGCAGAACTGGTCACCGTCGATGTGGAGCGGATTGAATTGGACGAGGCACGGGAAGCCGGGCCCGTGCACGTTGGACATCAGATGTGGCGGCGCTTGGGGGTGGACGAGATTCTCAGGCGTGCGGGCTTGTCGCAACGTGGGTGTCTGTTGAGCGAAGCGATGACGCTTAACCGGCTGATCTGTCCGCTTTCGGAACGGGCCATGCCCGACTGGATCCGCCGCACGGCGATGGGGGACATTCTGGGAGAGGACTTCTCGACGCTGCAGGAGGATGCGCTGTATCGGAACCTGGATCGGCTGCATCCAAATCGGGAGCCGATCGAGCGGGAGCTGGCGGAGCGGGAGAGAAGGCTTTTCAACCTGGAAGAGACGGTCTATCTCTACGACCTGACGTCGACCTACTTTGAGGGTCAGGCGGAAGCCAACCCCCAGGCCAAGCGGGGCTACTCGCGCGATAAACGTCCGGACTGCAAGCAGGTGGTGGTCGGGCTGGTGCTCGATGAGGAGGGTTTTCCCAAGGCCCACGACGTGTTTGACGGAAACGTGCAGGACCGCGCCACCGTTGATCAGATGTTGGATAGGTTAGAGAAACGAACGGGCCACAAAGTAGGCTCGACGGTGGTGGTGGATCGCGGCATGGCTTATGAGGAGAACCTCGAGCAGATCCGGCAGCGTCAGTATCACTACATTGTGGCGGGACGACAGTCGGAGCGAAATGAGTGGATAGAGGAGCTGGAGAAGGAAGACGACTGGGAAGAGATCATTCGGATCCCTTCCCCCCGGAATCCGTTTCAGAAGAAGAGCCGGGTCGAGATCAAACGGCGCAAGAAAGGCGATGAGGTCTACATTCTTTGTCGCAGCGAAGGTCGTGAACAGAAGGACCGAGCGATCCGGGAGAAGCAGCAACAGAGGCTGATCCGCGACTTAGAGAAGCTCCAGGCCCGGGTGCAACGGGGGCACCTGAAGAAGACGGAGAAGATTCACCAGGCCATCGGTCGTCTCAAGGAACGCTATCCCCGTGTGGCCCGCTACTTCGGAATCGAATACGACGCACAGAAGCGGAACCTGGTTTGGCAAGAGAAGGCAGAGAAGAAAGCGATCGCGGAGAAGCTCGACGGCAGCTACGTGCTGAAGACGGATCGGCAGGATCTGACCGCCGATGAGATCTGGCGCACCTACCTTCTGCTGACGCGTGTGGAACAGGCCTTCCGGGATATGAAGACCCCGCTGATGGAGCGTCCCATTTTCCACCAACTGAAGCACCGTACCCAGGCCCACATCTTTCTCTGCGTGCTGGCCTACCACCTGCTGGTCTCCATCGAAAAGTACTTCCTGGATGAGGGAATCCACACCTCCTGGTCGACCATCCGTCAGCAGCTCAGCACCCACCAAGTTGTGACGGTGGTCCTGCCCACAGCGAAGGGCCCCCTTCTCCGCATCCGGAAGGGAACCACGCCGGATGGCCAGCAGCGAAACATCTACAACGTCCTCAGGGTTCCTTCGCAAGTCATGAAACCGGTTAAGACCTGGCACGCGGCGGCCCATTTGTAGTGACTGAAAAAATCATAACCCCTTACCAACAAAGGATTGTGCTCAGCGGACCGCGGAACTTGGGCTAGACGGGATTATGAATAGGTTCTCGTCAAGAAACGACCGCCTTACTCTCGTGCTTCAAAATCTCCCCTACCAGGTATAAGGAACCGGCTGCCACCAAGGTTGCAACGGGAGAAGCCAGAGCTTGACGGTAAGCAGTTAAGGGATCCGCCACCGCAATGCCTGAGGGACACTGCATCTTGAGCTTCTCAATACTTGCCGCCCGCCGGGAGTTCACCCGGGTGAGATAGACCCGCTCGAAGGAAGCTTCCAGAATCTCCAAGACTGAGGCGATGTCCTTGTCGCTCATCATGGCGAACACCAGCGCGCGGGGAGCTCGAGTATGATGATCCAGAAAATTCACCAGGGCCCTGGCAGCGTCCAAGTTATGGGCTCCGTCCAGAACCACTTGGGGATCCGTACCGAAGACCTGAATTCTTCCTCTCCAATGGGTTTCTTCAATCCCTTTTCGCATACAGCGGCTGGACACCGAAAACCCGGATTGGCCCAGGATCTCGGCGGCCTGCAGGGCCAAAGCAGCATTTTCCACCTGGTGCTGACCGTAGAGTGGGAGTTTGCTCTTGATCTCGTGGAAGCGAAAGGCATACCTCCCGTCAGAAGACTCCGAGCATTGAATTCCCGGGGAGTCCAATTCCTGGAGTGTGACCTTGTTTTTGGCTGCCTCGCTCAGGAAAACCCGCTGTACCTGAGATCGTTGAGGAGCCATCAGCGCAGATTTGGCCTGGCCCAGAATGCCCGCTTTTTCAAAAGCCACTTCTTCCAAAGTCTCGCCTAGAAATCCTTGGTGATCGAGTCCCACCGGAGTCAAAATGGCCAGCAGGGGATCCACTACATTGGTACTGTCCAGGCGTCCTCCCATACCCACCTCCAGGATGGCGAGCTCCACTTCTTGTTCCAAAAAATAGAGGAAAGCGACAGCCGTTAGAGTCTCGAAGTAGGTCGGGTGAAAGGAGCTCTTCAGTCCCGCTATCGCACCCACAACACGAGTCAAATGGGAAGCAAATGTCTCGGGGTCAATAGAATAATGATCCACTGCAAAACGTTCTTCTACACGCATGAGATGGGGCGAGGTATAGAGCCCATTGCGAATCCCACAGGCCGTGCAGATTGAATTGAGGAAGCGGGCGATCGAACCCTTCCCATTGGTCCCGCCAATGAGAACAGAAGGGTACTCCAAATGGGGATTACCGAGTGCCTCAAGAAGTGCTCGGATCGTCTTCAATCCGAACTTCATGGTCATCACTTCATCACCAAGCTTTTCCAGGTAGGCCAGACACTGGGCGTAATTCATGGCATCGCGGATCACGGGGATTTAAACAGATTTCCACGGATATATGAACTCCTGACCGTCCATTTCCTTCCCAAAGGTCAGTTGTCAACGGGTCAGGGAGTCAGCCGGTCAGGGGTCAGGTCTGCGTTGAGTTGTCAGCTGTCAGCTGTCAGCTGTTCAGCCGGTCTGTCCCCATAAAGACCAGCCAGTCGGCAATGAATTTGGGAAGATCTTTTCGTGACAGCACGGCATCCAGCATCCCATGCTCCACCAAGAATTCGCTCCGCTGGAAACCCTCGGGCAGTTTCTGGCGGATGGTTTGTTCGATCACCCGCGGACCGGCGAATCCAATCAGGGCCCGTGGCTCTGCGATGTTCAGATCCCCTAACATGGCAAAACTGGCGGTCACGCCTCCTGTGGTGGGATCGGTGAGCAAGGAAATGTAGGGAACACGCTGCTCGTCCAGTTCAGCTAGGGCAACACTAATTTTAGCCATTTGCATCAGTGAAAGAACACCCTCCATCATGCGTGCTCCGCCGCTTGCAGAGACAATAATCAAGGGCTTTCGGGTATCCAGGGCACTTTCTATGGTTCTCGTGATCTTCTCACCCACTACTGAACCCATACTGCCCCCGATAAAGCTGTAGTCCATGGCAGCACAGACCACAGGGTGACCGTGGATGGTGCCTTGAGCATTCACCACGGCTTCATTGTTTCCCGTCGACTTCACGGCCTTGGCAAGACGCTCCCTGTAGTTTTTTTTATCCACAAAATGAAGTGGATCGGAGGATTTCAGGTGGGCGTCGAATTCCTCGTATCGACCGTCATCCAGTAGAAATTTCAGACGCTGGCGGGCGTTGATCTTAAAGTGATGGTCACACTTTGGACAAACATGAAGACTGCTTTCCAGGTCCTTGTTCCAAATCACGTTTCCGCAGTTCGGACACTTGGTGAAAAGGCCCTCAGTCTGGACCCGCTTCTCCTGTTGAGCAGGGGATTGGAGCGCGGATTTGTCCCTCTTAAACCAAGCCATTTGCTCATGATAGTGGAAAAGAACAAGAAGGAACAACCCTCCGGTCACGGACGAAGACGCCACTTGAAGGGTTTTGACAGGTAAGGTCGGGAACGATATACTTTTTTCACCCATGAAGACCTCTCACTGACGCTTCAAGGAACCCGAAACACCGATGAGACAGCAAGAATTCAAGCTGTTTGAGGAACGGCAAATCCTTTCAGTGTCGCAGCTTGTCCACGATGTGAAAGTGCAACTGGAAACCCGATTTCAGGACATTTGGGTTCGGGGAGAAATCTCTAACTTTACAACGCCCAGCTCCGGTCACAGTTACTTCACCCTCAAAGACAGCGATGCTCAGGTCAGAGGGGTCTGCTTTAGAATGCAGAGGCGTCTTCTGAAATTTGAGCCCCAGGATGGGATGGATGTGATCGCTCACGGTTCGCTCTCCGTCTACCCTCCCCGCGGCGAGTTTCAGTTGGTCGTCGAGTTCATGGAACCGGTGGGCCCTGGAGCTCTGCAACTCGCCTTTGAGCAACTGAAAGGCAACCTCCAATCTGAAGGTCTCTTTGAGGAGGCCCATAAGAAGAGTCTACCGCTTTTGCCTAGAAAGATCGGGGTCGTGACTTCACCCACGGGAGCCGCGATTCAGGATGTCTTGCGGGTGCTCTCACGGCGTAATGACCGGGTGAACATCCTGATCTTTCCAACCAAGGTGCAAGGAACGGGAGCCGCTAAGCAAGTGGCCCGGGGAATCCATTATTTCAACACAAGAGGGGACATTGATGTGATCATCGTGACTCGGGGCGGTGGATCGATGGAGGATCTTTGGGCCTTCAACGAAGAGGAGGTCGCCCGCGCCATTTTTGATTCGGACCTTCCTGTCATCTCGGCTGTGGGTCACCAGGTCGACTTCACCATTGCTGATTTTGTCGCCGACCTCAGGGCACCTACTCCATCAGCGGCTGCCGAGATTGTCTCAGGAGCACGGGAGGATTTGTGCGCCCGCGTGGAAGGCTTTCATCAGCGGTCCGCCCAAGCGATTCATCTCTGCCTCAAGCACAAGCGCGAAGAGCTCCGTAGACTAGCCACCAGTCGTGCTTTCGTGGACGCTGAGAGCAAATTGCGATTCTTCCTACAACGTCTGGATGAACTTCAGGCCCGACTGGTTCAATCCCTTCCTTCCCTGTTAAGTGGGACTCGCCAAAGGTTCACTCAACAGGAACAAGGCTTAAGCCAGCAGATTCGTTTTTACCTGCAGACCAGGAAACATGCGTTCACGACTCTTAGTGCCCAGCTTCAGGCCTTCTCTCCGCTGGCGGTTTTGGAGCGAGGCTATGCTATCGTTACCGGGACAAACAGGGAAATCGTCCGGGACCCCGATCATGTAAAAGAGGGAGACGAGATTGGAATTCGAGTGGAACGGGGCGACTTCCGAGCAAAAAAGATATAAGGAAAGAGAGAGAGCGGATGGAGTATAAGGACTTTGAAAAGGCGTTGGCCCGACTGGAAAATATCGTCGGGGAACTGGAAAAAGGAGAACTTGCACTGGAAAAAGCTCTGAAGCTTTTTGAGGAGGGCGTTAAGATCTCCCGATTTTGCAGTACCAAGCTCGATGAAGCGGAGAGAAAGGTAGAAATCCTGCTGAAAGACGAGAAGGGAGAACTGACCGAAGAAGCCTTCCCGCCGGGAGAGCGCTCAGCTTGAAAAGAGAAACGACCCCTGTCCTGAAAGACGACTCGACCTTCCAAGAGTACCTGGATCGGCAAAAGGGGATCGTAGACGAACAGCTGGATCATTGCCTACCCCCCCTGCACACCCCACCGGAAATCATTCATGAAGCGATGCGTTACAGTGTCTTTCCAGGGGGAAAGAGAATTCGGCCCATCCTGGCCCTATCCACAGGGAAAGCTTTAGGGGGTGACTTTCAGAAATTGATCACTCTGGCTGCTGCACTGGAGATGATCCACACCTACTCGCTCATCCATGATGACCTCCCTGCCATGGATGATGATGATTATCGTAGAGGCCAACCGAGCACACACAAGAAGTTTGGAGAGGCGATCGCCCTGTTGGCTGGAAATGGGCTCCTGATCCGGGCCTTCCAGTTGCTTGCGGAATTTCCCGCTGTCCTCGATCAGATTTGTCGGGCCACCGGAACCACCGAGGGAATGTTGGCTGGTCAGGTGATGGACCTGGAGAAGCGGGGTAAACCCTTCTCCGCCCAGCAACTGGAGCAGATCCACTCAGCCAAAACGGGCGCTTTGATCCAGGCTTCGGTGTGCTGCGCCGCCTTGTTGTCGGGAGCTTCAGAGGAAGCCTACAAGAGGCTCAGCTCCTTTGGCCGAAGGGTAGGACTTGCTTTTCAGATTGTGGACGATGTTCTCGACTGTTCGCAAGATTCGAGCAAGCCGCCCGCGACTTATCCTGCGACATACGGTCTCCAGAACAGTCGCGAGATAGCCATCGAGTTGGTGGAACAAGCTACTCAGGACATCGAGCCTCTAGGATCTCGAGGGGAGACACTCACGGAATTGGCCCGATTCATCTCGGTGCGAAGATTCTGAGTGGATGACCGCAAAACTACCCAACTCCAAGAAAAGGCTCGATACGCTTCTCGTGGATCGGGGCATTGCTGAAGACACCCAACAGGCAACTGCACTCATCCTGAGTGGAGTGGTTCTGGTTGATGAACAAAGAGTCGACAAACCGGGCATCCTGATCAACACCGCTTCTGAGATCCGGATCAAAAGGACAGATCAGCCGTATGTCTCCCGAGCAGGCTTCAAACTCGAGGTGGCCTTACGGCAATTCGCCATTCAGGTCCAGGGGAAGGTTTGTGTTGATCTGGGTGCTTCAACCGGTGGTTTTACGGACTGTCTACTCCAACAAGGGGCTGAAAAAGTCTATGCTTTTGACGTGGGTCGAGGACAACTTCACTGGGATCTACAACAGGATGCTCGGGTGGTTGTTCGCGATTCCATCAATGTTCGGCGTCTCACCCAGGCGATGGTCGACGATCCGGTTGATCTGATTACCGTCGACTTGGCCTTTATTTCTCTGCGTCTGATCTTTCCGTGTCTCAAACAATTCCCTTCTGCCGAAATCATCGCTTTGGTGAAGCCTCAGTTCGAGGCTCGTCGAGAGGAGGTCCCAGCCGGGGGGATCCTTCACGACAAAGAACTCCAGGAAGAAATCGTTGACAGAGTGAAGGGTTTTGCGGCCAGCGAAGGATTCCACCTTATCGGGGAAACGGCCTCCGCACTGGAAGGACGGAAAGGGAACCAGGAATACTTTCTCTATTTAAAGAATGTGTAGGGGGCAGCCGGTGCCTCCCACATTCCGGAGAATTCTTACCACTCATGTTGTTCGGGTCAGCCGCCGGCTCGCCCCTACAGGGCTAATCCCCAAGAGAGGCAATCAGCCGGTCCAAATACTTCGCGAGTTGATCCATGTTGCTGTCAAACTCCCTCCAGAAGGCACTGATACCCGATTGAGCTGTGTCGGAGACAATCTTGGGAGCTAAACAGGGAACACCGTGCCGGGAGGCTACCTGCAGAGCAATGGCACTTTCCATATCGCATATTCGCGCCCCGGATTTCCCATAAAGGGCCCGTCTTGACCTGGCTCGCACGACGGCGGTGGCGACGGTCAGGCCGCGACCTTCAATTTCCCAGCCGTCTCCGTCTCTCAATATAGACGTCAACTCCGCATCGGCTGGAAAACAAGAGCCATCCTCTAGACACCATTCTTGAGGGAAAACCACCTGGCCGATTCTCAGGATGGGATCCAACTGCCCGGCAGTTCCGGTAAAGATTAGCAAAGACGGAAGTTCAGATTGCAGAGTTACTTCCAGGCTTTTCCGGGTTCGATGGGCACCTAACCCGGTAACTAAAAAGCGGCAATCGACCTGAAGGCGCTCCTGCAAGGCAGTGGACTCCTGTTTTAAGGCACAAGCGATCAGTAATTTGTTTCCTATCATCCGACTCAAGAGATCCAGAATAGATATTTTTTCACAATTCGAGCTGAATTTTATAGCATCACTGGCAGCTCCAGTGGTATCTATCTGTCATGCGCTGCCCATTTTGTCATCATCAGAAAGATCGAGTGGTCGATTCACGTGAAGGTAAAGAGGGGAATGTGATTCGCCGGCGACGAGAGTGTCTCGACTGCAAGCATCGCTTTACCACCTACGAAAGAATGGAAGACATCCCCTACATGGTCGTCAAGAAAGGAGGGAGCCGAGAGAGGTTTGACCGTTCCAAGCTCGCTCAGGGCCTATTGAGGGCCTGTGAAAAGAGATCCGTTGCTGCTCATCAGTTGGAGGAACTCGTGGAGGCCGTCGAAAAGCGTTTCCTGGAAGCTCCCGATCGCGAGCTCACCTCACAGGAAATCGGTGAGTTTGTCATGGAGCGTCTGAAGGAGATTGACAGGGTCGCCTACGTCAGGTTCGCTTCAGTCTATCTGGAGTTCGAAGACGTCAGAGAGTTTACCAAGGAGATCAATCAAATCCTTGAGTAAGGGGGTGCTTAGTGTCTCGTCCCAGGAATTTGACGAAACCACGTGAGCAGGATCTCATCCATTGGATTCGGAAGCGCTCTCAAGACCTTCCCTCTTCGATGATTAAGCACATTGGCGATGACTGCGCGGTATTCGATTCCCGTTCTCACTCCAAACTGGCCGTCACGGCAGATATGCTCCTGGAGGACGTCCATTTCCGTCGCCGCTGGATCAGCCCCTACTTTCTCGGCCGCAAGTCTCTCCTGGTCAATCTGAGTGATCTGGCGGCTATGGGTGCCCAACCTTATGCCTGCCTGCTGGCCTTGGCTCTGCCCCGGGATCTCACGGAGAGTTACTTTAACTCCTTCATGAAGGGTTTTCTTGAGGAAGGAGCGCGATGGGATGCACCACTGGTTGGGGGAGATTTGTCTCAAAGTGCAAGTATTTTCGTGAGCGTGACTGCCTGGGGTTCATTCGAGACCGGTCGTCCTCTTTACCGGTCGGACGCCCAGGATGGGGACACCCTGGTGCTCATCGGTGAAATCGGACTGTCTCGCCTGGGCCTTGAAATCCTCCGCAGTGAAGACTTTTCTGAGCTTTGGAAGATCGAAAGTGAAGATTCTCTGGCCCGGTGGGCGGGAGATGATTTTCGGTATCGGTGCCTCAAAGCCCATTTTTTACCCCAATCTCTGGGTCATGTGGGAAACTGGCTGTGCGAAAATCGCGTTGGGAATGCCATGATCGACGTTAGCGATGGGCTCTGTTCCGATCTGCTGCAGATCGCCCGTCAAAGTCAATTGACAGCAGAAATCGAGGTGGGCCAGTTGCCTTTACCCGAGCAGGACATCGGTGAGATCGATCTGCTGGAGGCGGCACTCGATGGCGGAGAAGACTATGCCCTGCTGCTTGCAGCATCCGCAAAACAGCTGGATCGGCTGAACTCAGACTACCGGACTGACTTTCCACCTTACAGGGTCATTGGCCACCTGTCCCGCGGCGAACCCTGTGTGTACCTTAAGCAAGGAGAAAAAAGGGAAAGGTATGAACCGAAAGGGTTTGACCACTTCAGTTCGTGCTAGAATAGGCACCTATTTTGCAATGAAGAAAGTTCCAGCCCGAATTATGCCACTTCTTCTGGTCAGCTTGCTGTGCTTGATGATCAGCGGTCCGTCGTCCATCCTAATGGGCCAGTCGGCGGACTCCGTGGAGGCTCTCGTCAACATGAATCTCACCGTTGACGTTCGCATCTTCACCGTCATGGCAGCGTTGAACGCAGCGGGTTTTGACTATGAGACCCCGGGAAAGGAGATGTCCGAGGTCCGCCAGGGTATACGTCAAGAGTTGCAAAAGACCGATCCCGGACTTCTCGAGCAGCTGCAAACTTTCTACAAGGAGCAGCGGCAGGGAAGCGATGGAATCGACAGCCAGGTGGCCTATGTTTCCCTGGCCCTGTTGCTCTCAGGCCCCCCTCAGTTCAAGCTCACCGTTGAGGAGGAGGAAGTCCCCGCCGACGCCCGTAGACTGCTCGGATTTGTGCCGCTTGTCCAGGAGTTTTACCAAAGGGCCGCTATCCCATACCTGTGGCAGCGCTATCAATCAGCCTATACCGAGGAATTGGAAATCTATCGGCCGGTTCTGACAGAGATGATCGAGCAGACCCTGGAATATTTTCGCATTCCGCCAAGATCTGTGCTGGGTCGACGAATCGTCCTCATTCCCGATCTCCTCAATGCCAAGAACATCGTCAACGCGCGCAGTCTGGATCCGGTCTACTACATTGTGGTGGGTCCCACAGATAATGCGGCCGAAAATCATCGCCAGCTTCAACATGGTTACCTCCACTATCTGATCGATCCCCTGGTGGAAAAGTTCGGACTTCAATTGCTGAAACACAGCAATCTTATGGAGCTGGCCCACAGGCAACCGCAACTGGACGCACAGTATCAGAACAAGTATTTTCTGCTGGTAGCAGAATCCCTGATCGAAACGATCCTATGGAAGATTCACGTACCGGAGGATCCCGACCGTGAGCGGGTTAGCCTGTTTCGTCAGGGTTTCATATTCGTTCCCTATTTTCAGCGGGGTCTCAAACGGTATGAAAAAACAGAGCTCATTTCATTTCCCTCTTATGTGGAAGACCTCCTTAAAGATCTTGAAGAATCACAGATTGAGGAAGATGAGAAGGTCATCGCAGCTCTCGAAAGCGATCTGAGGATCGCACGGGAAAAAGAGGCTCAGTCCCAACAGAGCAGTCAGGAGGAAGTCGATCGGCGCAACCGGCTGAATTCCTTATTGAATCAAGCAGTGGTCTTACTTTCAAAAAGAGAGTATCTTTCTGCCGGAGAACAGCTCCAGAACCTCCTGAGAGAGGACCCTAAAAACGGAAATGCTTACTTCTATCTTGCCCAAATTGCTTCTCAGCAGGAGCAGTACGAGGAAGCCATCCAGTACTATACACGGGCTACCGAGTCTCCGGGTGTGCCCGAATGGGTTCAAGGTTGGTCCCTGCTCCGGATCGGTAATTACCAGGCCTTCCAGGGCGACTTTCGAAGGGCTCGCACTTATTTCGATCGAGTTCTGGAAATGGAAGGCGATCTGCGCGGGGCAAAGGAAGAGACTCGAAAATCCATTGAGCGGTTGCCCTAGCCCGGATTATGCATAAATTCTCTACTGCAGCGACGCCGATAAGATCTCTAGGCTTTTCTCGTTTTCTTTTTTGTGTCACAATCTGTCGGACAAAAAAAGACCGTACAGTCAACGATTGCAAAAAAACTCAATTTTGGAGGATAAGATGAAGTATTCTTTATCTGTGGGCCTGGTAGTAGCCGTTGCCTCAGGATTGTGGCTCTCAGCCGCCGTCGTGCAGACTGAAGAATCCCAGATCGAGGGAAATCTTTACACCAATATACGTCTGGGCTTCTCGTTTTTATTCCCCTCAGGCTGGGACGTGCAGCAAGCGGATGCCCGGGATGTCACTACCGTAGGCGACAGCACGGTCGTGTTCAAAGCCAGCAACTCCGATCTTATGCTGTTCGCGTTTTCTGCGAACTTACCCGACCCTTCAGCTACGACGCCGGGGGTCTCAACCGGAGGGGAATGGTTAGGTGTCCATGAGGAAGAGATGGAGGAGCAGAATTTTGAGGTAAGGGGCAACATCCGTCCAGTCCTTTATGGCAACCTCGAGTTTTACCGTCTTAACTTCCGCAGCCGCGGGCGCCAGAACAGAATATATCAGTCTATGGTAGTTGCCCTGATCGATCGCAAGATCATTGGCTTTGGGGTTCGAGGAGAATCCGAAGATGATATCGATGAGGTGTTGGAATCACTGGAAGGCATAAACTTTTTTGACGCTGAATTTAATGCATACGACGCAATCCTCCAGTCCACTCAGCCTGAGGAAGGGATTCAGCTGGGGAAGAAATTCCTGGACCTGTTTCCTGAAAGCGACCTCGCCGCTTTCGTTCACAAGCGTTTGGCACTTGCTTACCTGCAACTGAACGATCACGACAATCTCGTCTTTCACGGTGAGAAAACGATCGAATTGCGCCCCGAGGATCCAGATATACGTCCTTCTTTGGCCATGGCCTTCGCCGAGCGAGGTGAAAATAATCGAGCCATTGATTACGCCGTAGAGGGACTACGAATCTTAGAGGCCATGGAGAAACCCGCCGACACCCCTATTCGACAATGGATCATGTTTAGGGACCGCATTGTGGCCGACGCCAATTATGCTCAAGGACTGGCCTTTTTGAAGAAATCACTGGCAATGGCAGGAGACAGTACCGTGATTCTGAACCGCTCCGTTGAATATCTCGATAAGGCCGTTGAATCCGATCCCAGATACGATGCTGCCTATTTCCGGCTCGGCTACACCTATACCCGGTTGAACAATGCCGATAAGGCCATTGAGAGTTACGCGCGAACAGCGGCCATCGACGGAATCGCTTCAGAAATGGCTCTTCAGCAGCTTCAAGTACTCTACGATTTTCTCAAGAAGGATCCCGCCGGCATCCCGCTGTTCACTCAAGAGCAGCTCGCATATATCGACGGGAAGGCCGCCGAAAAAGAGGCACAAATTCAGCAGCTGGAAGAGGAGGAACGGCTGAGGCTGCAACAACAACTGGAGAAACAGGAGCAACTACTGCAGCAACAACTACAGCCGCAGCAGCCACAGCCGCAGCAGCAGTCCCCTCAGAACCGCTAAAGACTGGCTATCTGCCTGCACCGTGAACGACTGAGAGGGCTCTTCAACACGCTCCCCAATGGAACAGAGCTATCCTGGTGAAGATGGGCACAAGGATTTGCAGGAGCTGGAGAGGCTCCTCGACTATTCCTTCAAGGACCCGGCTCTGCTGGAGCGGGCATTGACCCACAGTTCATTTGCCTATGAAGTGAAGTCTGGTTTAGAAGGGGAAGTTGCAGAGGATTACGAGTCGATGGAATTTTTGGGTGACACCATCCTCGGCTTTCTTATCAGCGAACACCTTTTTTTGAGCCATCCATCCCGGAGCGAGGGAGAACTCTCGAAAATCCGATCGTTTCTTGTCTCAGCCACCCATTTGGCCACTCTTTCTGAGAAGCTGAATTTGGGAGCCTTCCTCAGGCTGGGTCACGGGGAAGAGAAAACAGGAGGGAGGGGAAAAAAAGCCCTTCTGGCAGATCTTTTTGAAAGCCTCATTGCGGCCATCTATCTGGATGGGGGCTTGGAGCCCACTCGTCGTTTCGTTTTCTCACAGTTTAGCTCCCGGCTTGAAGAAATCGCCGGGGAGCAACTGGACTTTCAAGACAGCAAATCGCTTCTCCAGGAACAACTGCACGCCCGAGGATTCACCGAACCGACTTATCGAGTGGTGGAGGAACTCGGCCCGGATCACAGCAAACAGTTTGTCGTAGAAGTTCATATTGACGATAAACTTCTGGGTCAAGCCAGCGGTAGATCCAAAAAAGAAGCGCAGCAAAGAGCGGCCGCAAAGGCTCTCGAAGGATTGGAAGACCTCCTTAGCCGGGATCATTCATAAGTTCTCTACTGCAGCGGCAGAGAACCTCCGGAATGTGGGAGGCACCTGAGGTGCCTCCCACATTCCGGAGTCTTTACAGTCCTGACGGTCACGGCTAGACCGGCTGGGTCATGAAGAACCAAAAAATAAGCAAGGTGGCTACATCATAAAGAGCATGTGCAACCATGGGGGCCACCAGATTCCGCCGCCAGATGTAAAGAAGCCCAAAACAAACGCCAAGAATGCCCGCTCCGGCCGCGTTATCGATCCCCTGCAGAGCATGCCCAAAAGCAAAAAAGAGACTCCATAGGATGAGTCCCACAATAATTCCCACCCGACGACCATCCTGATCACCCGCAGAGCGACCCAAGATTCCCAAGAAAGGTCTGAGAAGGAGTGCTCCCACATAACGCTCAAACCGATCCAGGACAAAGGCTCGCTGGATCTCCTCCTTGATGCCTCCTACGTAAATACTGCTGATCAGAAACAGCAGCAGGTCACCATTGCTTTTGATTAACTCCAGCAGAGGGTTACTGGTGGAGACATATTCGGGCAAAAAGACGTTGAAGAAGATGCTCACCAAAAGGGTGGACCCGAAAAGCAAGGGGACACAACCGATGCCCAGCAAGACTTCCCAGCCAGCTTTATTCCAAATCCAGCCGATGTTGCGAAGGCTTTCTCCTCGGGATCGCAAGAAAAGGACGATGAAAAACAGGGTGATACAAGCCTCTGAAGCCATAAACAGAAAGAGAATCCGAGTATCACTTAAAAGCCCAGCACGCCCGACATTAAAGAGAATGAATCCGATCTGGACTAGAACGGGTCCGGCAAGAGCCACCAACAAGACTTCAAAGAGGGCCAGAACCCGACGAATAAAATCTTCGCCTGTCCCGGTGGTGGGCAGGGGCTGTGGTGGTTCCATGGAGCAAACAGTTTACGACAACTGCATGATAAAAGAGGAAGTAAGACTGGCTTCGGGCCTGGGCGGTGTGGTTTGTCACTCCTGTCTCCAGTTGGACCCATAGACGAGAACCTATGAGGAATCCAGGTATAATGTGCCCTGCATTGATCTTAAGGAAGAGTGTATGCTGGAAACTCGGCGCTTTTTAACGATCTCGGCCATCGCTCTCTCCTTAATCGCAACAGGTATTGCCCAGGATAAAGAAAAGATCAAGCAACTGGCGCCGAGCGCTCAGGGTTCCACGGGCCTATTCAATCTCTACCTGGCCGATACCCTGCGCCGGGGCGAAATCAGTCTTGGCCTAAATACCACCCATTTCAATCGAGAACCGGGAGATCTAGACTTCACTCTGTTTCCCATCTCCATCACCGTGGGCTTGCACGATCGCGCCGAGCTTTTTGTTTCCTGGGAAGCTCACCGACGGGTCAATGCGAATGCCATAAGAATCAACAAGGTCGGGCCGGGAGATCTCATCGTCCCCGCCCGTCTGGACAACAGTATGGGTAGTGTGGGCTTTTTCAATGACGCACCTTTTCTGGACGTCAGCTCTGGCAACGGCCCAGGTGCACTCAGGAGCGGGATCAAATTCAATCTTCTTTCCCAGCAGGTAAAGGGTAGGCCTTTGAGTCTGGCCATTCAGCCCATCATCAAATTTCCTCTATCCAACAGTCGAACCCGCCTATTGCAGGGTTTGACAAACGGCACCCTCGAAGCCGGATTTGACTTCATCCTCACCAAGAATTTGTCCGGTGGAGGAACGGTCACCGGAAACTATGGCCATCTTTTTGCTGGGGACTCACAGGGTATCGCTTTACAACACCGGATGAACTATGGGCTTGGTTTTGAGATGCCGATTGGTGCAGGAGGAGTCCGAGCCATTGGAGAATTGGTGGGGAGTCGTTTCTTCGGAGAGAGAACTCAGGGAGCAAATCCCAAATCGCCGGTAGATCTCTACCTGGGCCTACGAGTCTCCCTCTCCCGCTGGATCTCCATCTCCGCCGCCTACAACATCAACCTCAACACGATTAATCCGGATCTACCGATTTACGGTATTCCTTCCACAGGCCGATCGAGTTGGTTTCTTCAAGTGGCTTTCCAGCGAAAGATTAATCGGGCTCCGACCATCCGGTGTAACCCAAATCGCGCGGTCATCGAGAAGGGAGATTTAGCCAACATTCAGGCGGTGATCGTAGATTCGGATAACAGTTTACTCTCTCTTACATGGAGAGCCAGCGCCGGACGAATTTCCCAGCAAGGCACCCGGGTCTTTTTTGACTCCACCGGGCTTCAGGTTGGAGAATACACCGTGACAGCGGAGGTAGGCGACGGAGACCGCACGGCTTCCTGTTCGACTGACATCATTGTTGAGAGTCGTCCCCGATGAATACCGTTCTGTCGTGCTGAATGAAGACAGGGACAGGCAAATTCGGTAAAATGAATGGATAACATGCGAGTTGTGGGTTTGTTCTTCTACTTGTTTTTCGTAGCCTTCAGTGCCTGGGGTGGGTCCCAGGTGGTGACCCCTCTTGGCCTCTATGGCGGCGACGTACGATCTTTAGCGGTACATCCCGAGCGCCCCCAAGTCTTTTTTCTGGGGACATCCGATGGACAGATCTTTGTCTCTGAAGATAGTGGAGGGAGCTGGAACAAGTTGGCCCCGGGGCTCAACCGGCGCAACCTCGTCATCGATAACCTGGCTTTCGACCCCCTCGATCCCGACACCCTCTATGCAGCCACCTGGGAGTTGAAGAGTGACAAAGGGTGGCTTTTCCGGACCCGAGACGGTGGACAGACCTGGCAGGAAATTTCATTGAAACGCTTCAATAGCGCCATCCGAGCCATTGCTGTCGCCCCGTCCGATCCCCAAAGGATCGCTTTGGGCATTTCCGAAGGTGTCCTCCTCAGTTTGGACGGTGGACAGACCTGGAATCGGATCACTCGAGGCTACCGCAGCATGTACAATGTGGAGTCGCTGGCTTTCGATCCCAGAGAGCCCGATACTCTTTACGTCGGAACCTGGCATCTGGGATTTAAGACGACCAATCTGGGAAAGAAATGGACGGCCATTCACAGCGGAATGATCTCCGACAGCGATATGTTCTCCCTGCTCGTCGATCCCCAAAAACCTGAAGTCCTCTTTTCCAGCGCCTGTACCGGGATCTACAAGTCTGAAAATGGCGGACTTAACTGGAAGAAACTCAAGAACGGATTACCCAAGGAAGCAAAAAGAACCCGAACCCTCCATCTCGACCCTTACAACTCCGACACCATCTATGCGGGCACCACGGTGGGGCTTTTTGTCTCCCATGATGCCGGCGGCATTTGGAAGAAACTGCTTCCCGACGTTGTGATCAATACAGTCGCCACCAACCCGGAAGACCATCAGGTGATCCTGGTGGGCACCGATGATGCGGGAGTTCTCAAGAGCAAAGATGGAGGCTTAACCTTTCATCCGGCTAACAACGGATTTGTCCATCGCCAAGTGGTCGCGGTCACCTCCGATCCCCATCACCAGGACCACTACTACGCCAGTGTCTCCTCCGACGGATCCTATGGGGGGTTCTTCTCCTCACATGATCGGGGAATGACTTGGAAAACTTACAATGAGGGACTGGAGGATACTCTCCTGGCAGATATCAGGACGATCTTACCTGCGGGTCTTACCCAGCGAGTCTATGTGGGAACCCGGCAAGGGATACTTGCAGGGATACCCTCACGTGAACCGTGGCAGAGCATCGACACCACCAGTAAATTGGCTGTTCTCGACCTCACTTTCGCCGATGCACGTGAAAAGGGGATCTTCCTGGCCACCGAAGATGGGGCCTTTCATCTGGACTTGGCAGAGAACAGTTTGACCCGGCTGGAGATTTCTGCCCATGAGGGTAAGGTGAATGCGGTCTTTTATGATCAAAGTACGGGTCAGCTCTTTGCCGCTACAGACAAGGGAGTCTTTCGGTCCGACGATGGCGGACAGACTTGGAGCAGGAAAGTGGAGGGACTTCCCGATGCTCCCATTCACGTTTTGGAGAAGAGTGGGCAACGTCTCTTTTCCGGTACTCGTGATGGCCTTTTTTTCAGCGACGACGACGGTGAGCGGTGGTCCAAGGCCGAAGGTGTTTATCCGATTGATATCATCGCCATTCATGCCAATCCCAGGGCGGGCCACCAAATCTTCGCCACTGACCTGGTATCGGGTCATCTCTTCTACACGAACAATGGAGGCAACGAGTGGAATGTCATCCAGCGGGGACTCCACAATTCCAGGATTGCCTCACTTGGCTTCAACGCATCGGGCGAGTTGCTGGCTGGGACGATTTCCGATGGAATCTACCTGATCGAGCCCCCGGCCCGATTGACCGCTGAGGGACGCTAGTGTCTCGTCCGGACTATGCATAATCCGGGCTAGTGCGACTCGAATTGCACTCATGTCGATTTCTTATCTTCATCTTTTGTTGGCCTTCACGGGCGCCCTGTTATTCATATTGGCCCAGTTCCTCCTGCGAAGACCGTGGCAATTGAAACCTACGGGAATTCAGAGTCTTCTGGAGCAGGAAAGTCTTGCCGAACAGGAACTGGAGCTTGAACTGGACCAGGAGTATCTTGTTCCGCTTGTCACTTACGAAGAGGACTATCCTGCTTTTGGAAATATTATTCGACTGGTTTTAGAGAGTTTTCCTCTCGGACGCTTTCTTGAAGAGAACGATTTCCAGGAAGCCCTTATCTCGCTTCGGAAGTCCGTTTTTCAGTCATCGAACCCACAAGAGTTGGTCTCGACGATGTGTGTGATCGTCAACACCTTTGTCAGGGATCCTGATGTGGAATACCGGTGCCGTCCCCACTTGAAGGTTCTGGTCGATCAATTCTTGCGAGAGGTGGAGATCTCACCGGACGAAACCTGAGGGATAGGAACGACGCGCGTCCCGGAAATAAGGTCGTGCACCCCCCTGCACCATGGGTCAAGGATACTCCAGAGCAGACCCACTACAGTCGCGACCACAGGCAGAAAAAGACAGATTCTAATCACAAGAGACCGAAACGGAACCCTCTCTGACTCTTCTCCCACCAACTGCAAATCAGTCAGATACATTCCTGGTGTCTGGCCACTCAGGACAAGAAAGTAAAATGAATTGAGAAAGAAAAAAGAGAGAGCAACGAGCACTCCCAGACGTAGCGAATTTGGAGAAAAGAAGTCGAAGTTCAGAATCTTCGCCGCCGAAAAACTGAAAACAACGGCAATCAAGACAGGCAGAAAAAGATCAATGATCCCGGCCAACATGCGAGAAAATAGGACTTCATGCGAGAGTCCGATCGGGCTGGTAGTCGTCTCTTCACCGGTGGAAACAGAGGAATCTGCAGGTGCTGGTGCCGCAGGGGCCTCCAGCATCAGCGCCTGCTGTTTGGGAAGGTGAGAACGAAGCCTGGTGCTGGTACCCAGGGGAGTTCGAATCAAGGGCTTCTCCACCACAGGTTGAGACACGCGAGCGCTCCTGGCAAAGGTGACGACTCTTTGCTCCTGAAGTCCCTGGGCTGGGTCTCCTAAGCTGTAGTCAAAGAGAGGACGTTTACTTTCAGTCTTGGTGACTCTCTTCTGAGGCACCTCACGGCCTGTTTGATCCTGCTTGTCCTTTCTCTCAGTGTGCTGGACGACCTTATGCTTGACCTGCAAACGCCAATCGGGAGTTTCCGATTCCCGGAGGGCAGGGGACCCTACCGTTGCTTCTTTCGGTGCCTCTGTTGCCGTAGAGGTAATCTCAATCCCGCATTGAGGACAACTCTTCCCGGAAATCTGGATTCGACAAAGAGGGCACTGCACCGGGCAATGTTAGCAAAGGAAGGAGACAGGGAGATTAGGGATAGGCCCTAATCTCCCTGTCTCCCCACTTCGTTAAGCAATTCCTCCAGCTCGTCCCGACTCAGCAACTGGATCTTCTCCAGTCGCCGGGAAAAGGAAAAGAGCTCCTCCAGATAGGCCCCTTCCCGATTCTCCTCTTCGGCCCTCTGTCGAGCTACGGCAAAAGCCTGCGATATCTCCTGCCTGGGATACCCCTCAGGCGCCTTTTGGATGACCGCATTGAGTACGATCGTGTGAACCAGGTCCACCTCATAGTAACGCAGGAGAAGCATGGAACCTGCAAAGATCGAGAGCAGAATCACTACGATGATAATGGTGGCTTTTTTTACGGTCTCCAGCATGATTAGAGTAGCCTGAGCATGTCGAAATAGGCTTCATAGTCAAGATCCAACTCACGCTTCTTGGCGTTCCCCAGCAGGGCACTTAGAAAGAAAGTGCGAATCCAGCGTGGCAAGAGACGACTCTTCTTGGTCCGTCTATGGGCATAGGGATGTTTGAAGTAGAAATTCGTAATCTCCTGGAGCACCGCATCCTCCTGCAGGATGATTTTTCTCAATGAGAGATCTTTCACTCGACCCGGCTGCCCACGGATGTTGATGCTGTAGTGATCTAGCTTCTCATCAATCTGTTGGCGATTTTGCTCAGCTGCTCGTGCTCTCTTCGCCAAAATTGCGGTGGCACTCTCATAGGTCGTGACATAATCGATGACGTTCGTAGCCAGGGTCCTGCAAAAGATATAGTCTGGATAGGCCTGGAAAAACTCGTATGTTAACGTTCGAAGCCTTTCTTCCTCGCTCCCCATCGAATGCTCATTCTACCAGCAAACCCGGCCGAGATTATTCATAAACTCTCTACTGACTCATGCTAGAATCGAGAGGATGTCCGATGCAGTCTGCATGGTCAGTGGTGGCTTGGACAGTTGTGTGACTGCCGCTGTCGCTCACTCCCGAGGATTGTCTCTCGCCTTTCTGCACGTCAGTTATGGCCAACTCACAGCGGCCCGAGAAGTAAGAGCTTTCAATGAGATCGCTGATCACTACCAAGTCTCGGAGCGGTTTGTAGCCGACCCTACGCATCTCAGCAAAATTGGAGGCTCAGCCCTGACCGATCGCTCCATAGCTCTACCCGCGGGAGAACTGGATCGTGAAGGAATCCCCGTTTCCTATGTTCCCTTTCGCAACGCGAATCTGCTCTCCATTGCCACCAGTTGGGCCGAAGTTTTGAAGGCACGGTTTATCTATATGGGAGCAGTCCAGGAGGACAGCTCAGGATATCCAGATTGTCGGGAGTCTTTTTTTGAAGCCTTTAATGCGGTCATCGCAGAAGGGACGAAACCGGACACTTCGATCGAAATCATCACGCCCCTCATTCATCTGAGCAAGAAGGAAATCGTTGAAAAGGGAGTCGAATTAGAAGTCCCTTTTCACCTCACCTGGTCCTGCTACAGGGGAGACGAGATTGCCTGTGGACATTGCGACAGTTGTCTTTTACGGCTTCGCGGCTTCCAGCAGGCAGGGCTTCACGATACACTGCCCTACAAAGTCCCCACTCGGGTCTCAGGAGAATGACGGCAGCGTTTCGATGTTGAAAATCGTTTTTACTGATCTGGATGGGACTCTGCTCGACCACGACACCTACGACTATTCTCCTGCCCTCCCGGCTCTGGTTAAGTTGCAGGAAAAGCAGATTCCCCTTGTTTTTTGTACCAGTAAAACGGCTGCTGAAGTGATCCCGTTCCGAACGGAAGTCGGGAACAGGGACCCCTTCATCGTGGAAAATGGGGGAGGGATTTACATCCCCAAAGGCTACTTCTCCAAGCTTCCAGGGGAGATCCGAGAAAGCGATTCCTTTCTCGTCATCTCACGAGGACTTCCCTATACCCAGCTCCAAAAGATTCTCACCCGAATCGGTGGAGAGTGTGGTTTGACCATCCGGAGCTTTGATCAACTGACGGCCTTGGAGCTGGCTGAGAGCTCGGGACTTTCTATGGAACAAGCTCAGCGCTCACTTCAGCGAGAGTTTGACCTCCCCTTCAGCATTGTGAGTCCCCGCCCCGATCAAAGCCAACTGGAAGAGAAGGTGGAACAAATCGGCCTGGCATTGACTCAAGGGGGAAGATTCCTTCACCTGAGCAGCGAAAGTGAAAAGGGAGGAGCCGTGGCCCAACTCATCGGGCTCTATCAAGCGAATCGAGAAGATACGGTTCAATCCATTGGTTTAGGAGACAGTAGGAATGACTTGAGTATGCTGGGAGAAGTCGATATTCCCGTCATCATCCCAAACCCGCACAGTATCGCGGCCCTGGGGAACGAACTACCAGGCGCCCATCGAGCGGATATTCCCGGACCCGAGGGTTGGAATGATGCCGTCCTTTCCTTGTTGGAAGATGAGCTTGTTGAAAACGGACAGCTGAACGGTTAACCTGTGGTACACCTCCGTGTTCCTTGCGCTAGAAAGTTGAACCATGACCGTTGAAATGCTACTGCTCAGTGCGATCGTCGTCGCCGCCGTACTCTTATTTGCTCTGGAAGTGTTTCCCGTCGACAAAGTAAGCGTTCTCGTTCTGGGCAGCCTGGTCGCTTTTGATCTCGTTTCCCCTCAGCAGGCCATTGCAGGTTTTGGGAATCCTGCAACGGTGGTCGTTGCCTGTATGCTGGCCCTAAGCTATGGGATTCAAACCACGGGCGCACTCAATTACGTGTCCAACAAGCTGGTCGATTTGGCGCAAAAGAGCGAGTTCAGGCTTCTCTTTTCCATCGTGGTGGCAGTCGGTGTCCTGTCGGCTTTCATCAACAACACGGCAGCAGTGGCCCTCTTTCTCCCCCTCACCATCGCCGTTGCTGGCGAACAACATCTGGATCCCAGCAAGTTTCTGATGCCCATGTCCTTTGCGGCCATGTCTGCCGGGACCTGCACCTTGATCGGGTCTTCCACCAATCTCCTCGTTTACTCCCTGGTCCTGGACCACCTGAACTGGCAAATTGGAATGTTCGAGTTCTCACAGGTGGGCTTGATCTTCTTCGCAGTAGGAACCTGCTACCTTCTTTTCATCGGCCGGTATCTTGTTCCTTCACGAAGAACCCGCGATAGCCTCACCGAGGAATACCGTTTACGCCACTTCGTTACTGAGCTGATCGTCCATGCGGACTCTCCCTTAGTCGGAAAGTCGATCGCCGATACCAACTTCAGGGAAGGTTATGACCTGGAAGTGATCGAGATTCTCAGAGGCAAGAGTAAACTGCTTCCCTCAGCCAAGGAAACCCTGCTGCAGGAAGGTGACATTCTGTTGGTCCAGGGGGATCCTCAAACCCTGCTGAAGATTCAGGACTCACAGGGGGTGGACATCAAGGCTTTGACGGTTGAGGATCAGGATCTACAAGACGAAAACATCATACTGGTCGAAGCCTTCATCTCTCCTGTTTCCGGGTTAGTGGATAGTACTTTGAAAGAGGTCAATTTTCGCCAGACCTACAAAGCCAACACCCTGGCGATTCGCAGTCACGGGCGTACCATTCGGGAGAAGATCGGAAAGATCCGGCTGGAGTATGGAGATTCGCTCCTGATCCTGACCAGCCGGGAACAAATGGAAGTGCTGAGACAATCACCAGATTTTCTAGTCCTGGAAGAAGTCCGTCGAACTTTCTTGCGCAAGGATAAGATCTACTATGCGGTCGGCATCTTCCTGGGAATCATCGCGCTGGTGTCCTTGAACATTCTGTCCATCATAGAAGCGTCGGTGATCGGTACGGGGCTGATGCTCCTGACAGGTTGTTTGCGGCTTCAAGACCTCTACAGCCACCTCTCCTGGCAAACCATCGTGATGTTGGCCTGTTTGATTCCCCTGGGTTCGGCAATGGAAAACACGGGATTAGCCAGCCTCATTGCCACAACACTGGTGGATAAACTGGACGTGTGGGGCCCCTTCGCGGTTCTTTCAGGCGTGTATCTGCTGACCTCGTTTCTCACCTCCGTTATGACGAACAACGCTACGGCCATTCTCATGATCCCCATCAGCATTTCCACCGCCCAGCACCTGCAGGTGAATCCTGAGCCTTTCGTCATGGCTGTGTTGTTTGCGGCTTCTGCCAGCTTTATGACACCGATCGGCTATCAAACCAATCTCTTCATCTTCGGTCCGGGAGGATATAAATTCTCCGATTTTCTAAAGGTGGGTGGCCCTCTGAACATCCTGTTTTGGATTCTAGCCTCCTTTCTCATTCCTCTTTTCTGGCCCTTCTAACCACCCCTATTCCCTCCATTTCACAAGAGTTGCCAGGAATCCGTCGACTTGACTTCAAGCGCGTTTAATTGTAGAAAAGACTCACACGTCAGGAGTGTGCCACCATGTGGAAAAAGCCAGAAGAGGAGAATTCCGAACTCCCGGCCCAGAGGTTCAAAAAGAATCCAATCGAACAGTTAAAAGAGAAGGCAGTCATCGGTCCTTCCATCAATATCAAAGGGGAACTCACTGGAGAAGAAGATTTGATGATCCAGGGCCGAGTCGAAGGTAGAATCGAGTTGAAGAAAAACAACGTCACAGTGAGAAAAAGCGGAAACGTTCAAGCCAACATCTATGGAAAGATCATCTCCGTCGAGGGAGAGGTCGAGGGGGATCTCTTCGGAGAAGAGAAGATCGTCGTCCGGCAGTCGGGGACAGTTCGCGGAAATATGACAGCGCCGCGGGTCAACCTGGAGGACGGCGCGAAGTTCAAGGGAAGTATCGACATGGAGTCCAAGGGCGGTAAAGAAAAGGTCCCCTTGACGAAAGCTCCGATTGGGCCAAGATCGGCCCCTTCTCAACTCAAAGCGGATTCCGCGCCAGAAGAGGGGCCCGCGAAAGACACTCCAAAGAATAAGGAACGCCGTGTCGGTGTCAAGGCCGACATACCCCGAGCATGAAGCAGTGGTTCTCTGCGCTGGGTTTGAAGTCCAAAGAGGAGCCCATTGAGGATTCTCCGCTTGAACCTGAAGTCAGTGCTTCTCTTGCACTTAAGGTCCTGTACGACCAGCTCCGTCACCAGCGAAAGTACCATGTTCTTGACCTGGGACCTGCTTTGGGGGCCAACGTTGACTTCTTTTCCCAGTTCTCCTGCAAGGTTTACATTGAAGATTTCTACCGGACCCTGACCTCCTTCGATTATCTTTCTGAAGACAAACTCTCCTACCAAGCGGTTTTTGAGTATCTTTTGCCCTACAAGAAGAACACTCGTTTCGACATCATCCTGGGCTGGGACCTTTTCAACTATTTAGAGCGTGACGAGCTGCAATCTCTGATTCTCCACTTGGGTCATTTCTGTCACAAGGGAACGTTGTTGTTCGCACTCATCTCTACCTCAAAATATGTTCCCGAAAAAACCACTACCTTTCAAATTATGGATCACGACCACCTACTTTATCAGACTAACTCTACGGTCCTGCGCCCGTGTCCCCGATATCAGCAAACTGATCTCAATCAGCTGATACCCCATTTCCGTGTCAGCAATTCCTTCCTGCTGAGGAATGGTTTCAAGGAATACCTTTTTTCCTGTGAGTAGATAGGAGTTATGCTTCCCATTCTGGCAACTCTTGTCTGTTTCGCCCTCTATCTGGCCGGGTACCACCTCTATGCCAAACATCTGGGGCATCGGATCTTTCAACTGGATTCCCAAGCCCTCACGCCTGCCCATGATCTTCAGGATGGCATCGACTACGTCCCCACCAACAAATACGTTCTCTTTGGACACCACTACGCTTCCATTGCGGGGCTCTCTCCCATGCTGGGACCCGCTATTGCCGTGATCTGGGGTTGGATTCCAGCCATGCTCTGGGTCGTTTTCGGAACACTCTTTATCGGAGCCGTCCACGACTTTGGAGCCTTGGTCGTTTCCGTGAGGGCCCGCGGAATGTCGATCGGCAAGGTTGCTGAATCGATCGTGAGCAAGAGAGCCAAAACTCTTTTTCACATCATCATCTTTTTCCTGATTGCCCTGGCCATGGGTGTTTTCGTCAGCGTTTGCTCCACCCTGCTCACCACCGCCTACAACCCGGAAGCGGTTTATCCCAGTGCCACCCTCATGGTTCTTGCCCTGGTGGTTGGCTGGCTGGTTTACAGGAAGAATATTTCGATCTGGCGAATCACGGGGGTTGCCCTGGTGATTACCTTGTGCAGTGTCTGGCTGGGCATTCGATTACCCACCCTCGATCTCACCCTGGGCACCTGGAGCATTCTGCTACTGCTTTACAGTTTGGGGGCTTCGGTCCTTCCGGTCTGGATCCTATTGCAGCCCCGCGATTACCTCAATTCCCTACTTCTGTATCTGGGGCTGGCTTCCATCTTTGCCGGCTTTTTTGTCCTGCGACCTGAGTTCGCCGCCCCCGCAATTCAAACTCACCCTCCAGGCGCACCGCCTCTTTTCCCTTTCGTCTTCATTGTCGTTGCCTGCGGAGCCATCTCCGGTTTTCATGGCTTGGTGTCCTCGGGCACCACCGCAAAACAGATCAACAAGGAAAGCGACGCTACTTTAATCGGCTATGGAGGGATGATTGGAGAATCGCTGCTGGGTCTGGCCTCGGTTCTGGCCTGTACGGCGGGATTTCTGAGCAGGGATCTGTGGATGGCACATTACAACTCCTGGGAATTGGCTGACGGTTTGGGACCCAACATGCAGGCCTTTATTGACGGCTCGGCACTCTTCTTGAATCAGCTCGGGCTCCCTCTGGAGGTGGGAAAAGCCTTTATAGCACTGGTGGCGATCTCGTTTGCCCTGACCACACTCGATTCAGCAACAAGACTGTTGCGCTTCAACATCTCGGAAATGAGCGAGACTCTGCGGCTCCCATTCCTAGCCAATCGCTATATTGCCTCACTGTTGGCGGTGACCGTAATCGGGTTTTTTGCCTTTTACAAGGTGAACGGACAAGCTGCCGGCCTGGCCCTGTGGCAACTTTTCGGGACAACCAATCAGGTCCTGGGCGGCCTCACTCTTCTGGCCATCACCCTCTATCTGATGCAGCGAGGTCGTCCCTACTGGTACACAGGTGTTCCCATGGTGTTTATGCTGATCACCACCCTAACGGCCATGGTGATCAAGATACGAGACTTCTGGAACGATGGAACCTATCTGTTGCTGATCCTGGGCGGAGGGATCTTTCTGCTCTCTCTCTGGTTGGGACTGGAAGCCGTTTTGCGAGTGAGGGCCCACAAAGAGCGCGCTGACCCACTGACCTCCTGACCGCCTGACCCTTGTGCTAGCCCTTATTGTGGATAGGTTCTCGTCACGAAGCGCCGAAAGCGCCGGCCTGAGTGCGTTGCGCCACGCGCGACCGAGGCCCCCGCAAGCGTACTGTATGGTACGCTGAGGAGGCCGGGGGCACCCGCTTGCGGGTCGCGCAACACAGTCAGGATGAGTGATTTCGGCGATGCAGTAGAGAAGTTATCCATAATAAGGGCTACCATACAACCGATGCAGCGTGAAACGCTCGAAGTGGACGTTCTTTTCGTGGGCGCCGGTCCTGCCAGTTTGGCCAGTGCTCTGCATTTGTCTCGGTTGATTCGGGAACACAATGAGGCCGTTGAATCAGGAGCAAAGTCGGGCGACAAGTTGAGTGATCCGACCCTTCTGGTTATCGAAAAGGGCAGGGAGATTGGTTCTCACGCTTTGAGCGGAGCCGTGATCGATCCTCGTGCCTTTGATGAACTGCTCGAAGGATTCGATGGCGAGGAGCCCCCTTATGACGCGCCTGTAGATGATGACGCCCTGTACATCCTCAGCAAAAACAAAAGCTTCCGCTCGCCCATCACTCCGCCTCCCTTGAGGAACCATGGTTACTATGTGGCTTCGCTGGGCAAAGTTGTGAAATGGCTGGCCGGGTTGTGCGAAAAGAACGGCATCGACGTGTACCCCCAATTCCCTGCCGTCGAGCTGCTCTATGAAGGTGATTCGGTGGTGGGAGTACGGATGGGCGACAAGGGGATCGACAAAGATGGGAATCCCAAACCGAATGTCGAGCCGGGAATGGATGTGCTGGCCAAGCTGACCGTGCTGGGTGAGGGTCCGCGAGGAACACTGACTCTTCAGGCTGAACGCCGCTTCGGTCTCAGCGAGGGAAGACATCCTCAGATCTACGCTATTGGCGTCAAGGAAATTTGGCGGGCCGCTCGGGAGGTCCAACCCGGGATGGTCTACCACACCCTCGGGTTTCCGCTCGGCACTCAGGAATTCGGCGGCGGGTTCATCTACACCATGAAAGACAATCTCATCGACCTGGGTTTCGTCGTCGGCCTCGACTACGAGAATCCCCGCCTGGATGGGCATCAGATCTTCCAACAATTCAAAACCCATCCCTTCGTCCGGGAAATGCTGGAAGGAGGAGAGGTCCTTTCTTACGGTGCCAAAGCCATCCCTGAAGGAGGATATTACTCGATGCCGCGAGTTTATGCCGACGGCCTGCTCATCGTGGGTGACTCGGGCGGATTCCTGAATGCGCAGCGCCTGAAAGGGATCCATCTGGCCGTCAAATCAGGAATGCTGGCGGCAGAGACCCTCTTCGAAGTTCTTCTTCAGGAAAATTACTCTCAAGCCATGCTGAAAGGTTACGCAGACCGTTTTGAGAAAAGCTGGGCCAAGAAGGAACTTTGGGGAGTCCGCAATTTTCGACAGGCTTTCCAGAGAGGCTTCTGGTCAGGAATGGTCCATGCGGGTTTGCAATTTCTGACCAACGGCCGGGGAATCAAGGATCCGTTTCCCACGTTGCCGGGTCATACTCGAATGAAACCACTCAAGGACCATTTTCGAGAAACGGATGGGACGCCGGAGAAGATGGCCTTTGATGGCCGACTCACCTTTGACAAGCTGACCGATGTTTATTACTCGAACACGGCCCACGAGGAAGACCAGCCGTGCCACCTGAAGATCCTGGATTTCGACATCTGCAACAACCGGTGCGTCAACGAGTACGGGAATCCTTGTCAGCACTTTTGCCCGGCCAACGTTTACGAAATGGTGGAGCAGGGCAACCAACCCCGCCTACAGCTTAATTTCAGCAACTGCGTTCACTGCAAGACCTGCGACATTATGGACCCCTATCAGATCATCGTCTGGACTCCACCCGAGGGTGGAGGCGGACCCGATTACAAGAATATGTGAGCGCTCTTTGTCAGCTGTAAGTTGTCAGCCTTTCGCCCGTTCCAGGTAACGGCCCTCGCTGGGATCCACCCGCACGATCTCGCCCGGACGAATAAAGGCAGGAACCTGAATGACTGCTCCAGTCTCCAGAGTGGCAGGTTTTGGGGAATTGCTGGCAGTAGCTCCCTTGAGCTCGGGTTCGGTCTCCACCACCTTCAACTCTACGAAGGACGGCATCTCCACGGCAATGGGCTGCCCTTCAAAGAACTCAACCTGAACCTTGGACCCCTCCTGTAGATAGTCCTTGAACTCTCCCAAAAGCTCTCCCCCGATGGGAAACTGTTCGAAGTTCTCAGTGTTCATAAAGTGGTAGAGAGGGCTTTCCTTATAGAGAAACTCCATTTCCTGCTGTTCCAGAACCGCACGTTCTACGCTCTCGCTCGAGCTGAACCGGTGTTCATAGGAAGCTCCGGTGCGGAGATTTCTCATGAGAACCCGCACAAAGGCCGGTCCTTTGCCCGGATTTCGATGGTGAAAGTCCAGAACGCGGTGAGGCTGATCTTTGTGGATCAGGATCATTCCCTTGCGGATTTGAGTGGCTGAAATCATAGGCGGATAAGATAGCACTCGACCCATCAAATTAAAAATCTTTGAAACTTTTTGCCACAAGAACCTTCTTTAAACAGTGCAATTGATTGGAGGAGAGTAGAAAATGATGAAAAAATGCCCCCGAGAACTGATCGCTCACTATTTGTCCGATAAGTTGGACCTGGATGATAAATTAGTCTTTTTTTCCCATCTTGACCATTGTCCTGAGTGCTGGGACGAGGTCTACAATGCGGTAAAGGCCCAGCACCCTCACTACTACAAGACGAAGTCCCGGCCCAAGCTCTCCAACAGGGAGCTCAAGCAGTTTGAACGCGAACAACGGGAAATCGAGGTCGCCTGACCCCGAAAACCAGCCACCAACCAGAGGAGTGCGGTAAAGGCCCAGCACCCTCACTACTACAAGACGAAGTCCCGGCCCAAGCTCTCCGACAGGGAGCTCAAGCAGTTTGAACGCGAACAACGGGAAATCGAGGTCGCCTGACCCCGAAAACCAGCCACCCCCACCACTCGCCCCCACCACTCGCCTCCACCAGGCGAGCTCATTCCGGATTCTCATTACCACTGATACAGCATCAGAGGAACAAGTACGCTATTTCCTTCACTAAATCCATATAAACTACTGTAATTCCAGATAGTTAGCCGAACAGCAAAAACACCAAGGTCCAGCCCAAAAGGCCCAGGGTGCGTATAGGGTGCAGAAAGTGCGGTTATTTCCCTTTGCCATTAACCCTCTCATGTCGTAACATTGGGCCAACTGCATTGCACTGAGTGGGGGTTCAATGGTCGGCACAACGATCAGCCATTTCAAAGTCATCGAAAAGATCGGCCAGGGTGGTATGGGAGAGGTGTACCGTGCCGAGGACACCAACCTGAGCCGTGACGTGGCGATCAAGGTGCTGCCAGAGCAGTTCACCAAGGATCCGCAGCGGCTGGCTCGTTTTGAACGGGAAGCCAAACTCCTGGCCTCATTGAACCACCCCAACATCGCTGCCATCTATGGCCTGGAAGAGGCGGATGGTGTTCGGTTCCTCAGCATGGAACTGGTCCCAGGCGAAACCCTGGCTGAGAAGGTTGCCAAGGGTCCAGTCCCTGTCAAAGAAGCCCTGGAAATTTGCCGCCAGATTGCTGAAGGCGTAGAGGCCGCCCATGAGAAAGGCGTCATCCACCGTGACCTGAAACCTGCCAACGTGAAGGTCACCCCAGAGGGCAAGGTCAAGATCCTAGATTTTGGTTTGGCTAAGGCGTTTGAAGACGAGATTCCTGCTGCTGATATTTCCCAGTCACCAACTCTGACTGAGGAAATGACGAGAGCTGGGGTGATTCTGGGGACGGCGGCATATATGAGTCCGGAGCAGGCCCGTGGTGAAGAAGTTGACAAGAGAACGGATATTTTTGCTTTTGGGTGTGTTCTATATGAACTGTTGACGGGTAGAAGAACCTTCGATGGAAAGACAGTCACAGACACCCTGGCTAAGGTGCTGGAAGGTGTGCCGAATTGGAAGACTTTACCCAAGAACACACCTTGGAGAATCAAAGAGCTACTACAACGGTGTCTCTCTAAGGATCCCGATGACCGCCTGCTTCATATCGGAGAAGCACGGATTCAGATCAAGAAGGCTCGCGAAGAACCTGCAACAGACTCGCCAAAAGGAATAACCAGCGCAACCAAGCCTGCACAACAGCGGTGGACGATGGTAGTGGGTTTAGTCGTTCTGACAGCCGTGGTGACAGGTCTGGCAATCTGGAGTCTGATGCCGCCACGGGTACTGCCCCTTTTGACAAAACTCGCAATCACCCCCTTACTGACAACGCCTTTGGGAGACGCTCAGGATAATGACCTAGCAATCTCAGCGGACGGAAGACAAGTTCTCTACAGAGCTTCAAGCGAAAGAGGATCCCAACAACTCTATCTTCATTCAATGGATGACTTGGTGGACAGGCCGATCTCTGGGACGGAGGACACCCCTCTAGGGAGTCCCTTTTTCTCGCCCGATGGTAAGTCTGTAGCCTTCTTTAGGCAAGGGAGACTCCACAGGGTTTCGCTCTCGGGGGGATCATCCATGGTGCTTTGTGTGGCCTCCCCATCTATGTCTGGAAGTTGGGGTTCCGACGACACGATAGTCTTCTCGTCTGGCTCCGACTTTGGTTCACAGCTCTACCGTGTGTCGGCCTCTGGAGGCGAACGGGAGATTCTGGCCACTCCAGACTCCGATAAGGGAGAAATTAATTACCGGACTCCACAGATCCTAGCCAGCGGAAAGGCGGTGCTCTTCACCATCAACCGAGGGGCCCTAAGCTCCCCTCAAATAGCTGTGTTGTTGCTGGAGACGGGCGAACAGAAGATCTTAATCGAAGATGGGAGGCAGGCTAAGTACATAAACACTGGACATCTGATCTACGAGCAGGGAAGAACGGGAAACCTGATAGCTGTACTGTTTGATATTGCCACGCTTGAAGTGATGAGTGATCGAGTCCCTGTCCTTCAGGGGGTCAGACAGGGAACTCCAGGCGCTGTTGACTACGCCTTATCCGACGAGGGAACGCTTGTTTACGTGCCTGGGGGTGAAAGGCAAAAGGGCAACCTGGTTTGGGTGGATCGAACGGGAATGGAACAGATCATAACGCAAGAGAAACGGAACTATGCCATGCCTCGAATTTCACCGGATGGAAAGCGAGTGGCGGTCTCCATTTTTGCAGACGATGGAAGCCGTAACGTGTGGATCTACGATTTAGAACAAACTCTGTTGAGTCGTTTGACGTTCGAGGGGAACCGAAACGGTACACAGATCTGGACTCCGGACGGAAAGTGGATCATCTTCGATTCAGACCGGGACGGTACACGGCACGTGTTCCGACGGTTAGCCGATGGCAGTGGTCCGGCTGAGCCCCTCATCACAACAAACCCAAGAGCAGCAACTCCTAATTCCTGGTCACCCGATGGGAGTGTGTTTGCCTTTCATATGAATGGCACAGGAGGTATGCGGGACATTTGGATTCTTCCCATGGAAGGCGACCAAGAGCCTCGAAGTTTGATCACTTCGCCAAATACTAACTGCTGCGCTGTGTTCTCCCCTGATGGCAAATGGCTTGCCTATGTTTCGAGCGAGAAGGGTCAGGTTCATGTATATGTGAGTCCTTACCCTGAACCTAACGTCAAATGGTTGGTCTCGGGCGAGGAAGGCGGTGGTGAGCCGGTTTGGTCGCCCGATGGCATTCAGCTTTATTATCGCAGTAGGGACAAGATGATGGTGGTTCGTATTGACACAGAACCTGCCCTAAGGGTTGGTAAGCCGGAGGAGTTGTTCGAGGGATCATATACCGTCAGCGCAACAAATCCTGGATTTCTTCAGTACTACGATATCTCCCCAGACGGACAGCAATTCTTGATGATCAAGGAAGAACAGACGGCAGCAGGCCAAATCAACGTCGTCCTCAACTGGTTTGAAGAACTCAAACGCCTGATGCCGACGAACTGACCTAGACCTACCCTAAAAAGTCTACAGACTGTAACCGAACCCGAACCCATTTCTGACCCGTGCCAGCTCAAAAGACCTCCTTGAGTCCAGAAGCCAGACGCAAGCAAATCGACGCACTGGAAATAGAAATCGTGAGGCTGGCCCGGACTGCGATCCGAATCAGAAGAGCAGCTTGGTGGTGAGGTCTGTAGCTTAACGGTTTGGTGGGGAGCCTCGTGATAGAATTCACCGAAGACCTCATGAAAATGAATCGGTGCTTTGTGTTCTATGTTTCGGTTGAGGGAACCGAGTGACTCACTCGATCCGCTACCTGCTGTTGCAGGTTCGGAATCCGGACGACAACATGCGCGAGAACGAGGTTCAGTGCTTCTCACGGGCGCTCCATAGCCCGCGAGAGTCGATCCGCGTGTTCGACTTGATCGGCAGCGTCCCCACCGCGGACGACCTCGACGCTGCCGACGTGGTTCTCCTCGGAGGTAGCGGGGACTACTCCGTGGCGAAGGGCGGCCCGTGGCTGGAGGCTGCGCTCGAGACGATGCGAGGCCTCATCGAGGCGTCCAAGCCGACGTTCGCCTCGTGCTGGGGATTCCAGGCGATGGCTAGGGCGATGGGAGGCGAAGTCGTCACGGACCACTCGCTGGCCGAGGTGGGGACGATCTGGCTCGAGCCGACGCCCGAGGGCCGGCAGGATCCCGTGTTCGGGCCGTTGGGCGAGCGCTTCCGGGTACACATCGGCCATCAGGATATCGTCATCCGGCTGCCCGAGGGCGCGACACTGCTGGCCTCGAGCGATCGGGTGGCGAACGAAGCGTTCCGCTTCGAGGGGAAGCCGATCTACTGCACGCAGTTCCACCCAGAGCTCGGGCGGGACGATCTGGTGGCTCGTATTCGGTCCTATCCGGAGTACCTGCCGCTCACGGAATCCAAGACCATGGACGAGTTCGAGGAAGCCACGCCCCACATTCCGGAAACGCAGGCAATTCTGGACAGGTTCATACGGGAGGTGGTCCGTGCTAGCAACGATCACGTAAGCGGATGACCTGCTTGAATGTAGCGGTCCTTGCGAGACCTAATTTCGAACCCGCTGACGGGCTTGCCCCTCAATCCCCTATCGGGAGGATCCCGCGCATATACGGGAAGGTTTTTTCCAAGGCGAAATGCCAGGACCGTATAAGGTTACTACCGCGTTGACAAAGATGAGGATTTCTTTTTCATGGCGGAAGAGAAGGATCTTGAGAAAATCGATTGAGGGATTACTGTTCTTATAACCTTCTCCCGGCCTGCTGTTGCAGGTTGCGTATAGGTTGCGGAAGTTGCGGCTTTCTTCCGTGTTATTCCGCTCTGTGCAACTCTGAGCCTAGGTGCGTATAGGGTGCAGAAAGTGCGGTTATTTCCCGCGTCCCGCCGCGTCTCTCCACTCTAAGTTATTGAAAGCTAGCAGTGGCGGGGGTCTCTCAATAATACAGCATCAGGTACACCACCACCCCGGTGACCGAGACATAGAGCCACAGGGGAAGAGCCCAGCGAGCGATGCGGCGATGCTTTTCAAAGCGTCCTCTCAAGGCACGCACCAGTGTGACGATGGCCAGAGGCAAGGTGACCGTGGCCAGTATGATGTGGGAAATCAGAATGGTGAAGTAGACGGGACGAGTCCAGCCCTCGCCCGAAAAGGACTTTGAGCCGGCATGGTAGTGATAGATCAGATAGGAAACAAGGAACAGGGTTGAAGTCACAAAGGCACTCGCCATACAGGCCTTGTGCAAATCCACCTTCTTTCGCCGAATAAAGAAATACCCGAGAGTGAGCAAAACAGCACTCGTCCCATTGAGTGTTGCATTGAGGGTGGGTAGGTCTAAAATGGAAATCATTCCAGAGTGGACACGCCGCGCTGCTGGACGACCAAAAAGGCAACCAGAAAGGCCCCAAAGCTGAACAGGACCGTCACCAGAACACTGAGGGGCAACGAAGGAAACTCCAACTCCAACATGGAACTCTGTTGATCCAGCAGGTAACGCACCACTGCCACCTCATAGGTCAGCGGATTGACTTTCATCAACCACCCTACCCAGGTGGAGGCTCCGGAGGGGGGAAAAACGGCACCGGAGAGCAACCACATGGGAAAAAGCAGGAGATTCATGATGGCGTGAAAACCTTGGGTGGAATCCATCTTCCAGGCAAGGGCGAAGCCCAGAGCAGTCAGTGAAAAAGCGGTAAGAAACAGGACTCCGGCCAGGAGTACGACCTTCCCCCAGCTCAAAGCGATACCCACCAGGGGAGCCACTAGAATAAAGAGAAACCCTTGAAAAAAAGCCAGTGTGGCTCCACCCAGAATTTTGCCCAGAGCCAATCCGGAGCGGGAGACAGGAGCAACCAAAACAGAGAGCAGAAACCCCTCTTTGCGATCCTCAATGACGGAGATAGTGGAAAAAATGGCTGTGAAGAAAATAATCAGAACCATGGTTCCCGGGTAAAAGTATTCCAGGTAGTTCATACCGGCCGATGCTGAAGGAGGGTGAAAAGAAGCACCAATTCCCGACCCAATGAGAAGCCAGAAAACCAGAGGAGTCCCCAAAGCACCCACCACACGGCTGCGTTGCCTGTAAAATCGCACCAGTTCCCGCCACCATAGCGTCCCCATAGGCAAAAGAAAGCTCATCCCAAACGGAATACACGGAAAACCTTGCCCTGTCAATGGTGACACGCTCGGAATTCTTTGCTAACGCCCTATGATTCCTGGAGAATTTTTGAGTCTGGCACCGAACACCCCGAATTTTCCTATTGACAGCAAGAATTCGTCACATTACCATAGGTGAACAAAAGGTGAAATTATGCTGCATGCGCTCCCTCTTCGTGGATCACAATTCAAGGAAAGGACGCAGAGAACATTTTTATCTACCGGAATGAAGCATCTGGATCTTCTGCTTTCAGGAGGCATCCCACGCGGCCAAATCACGGAGATCGTAGGACCTTCTTCCAGTGGGAAAACCAGTCTTCTTCTCTCCATCCTGTCTCAAGCAACCCAACGAGGAGAAGTGGTTGCTTACGTGGATTCCTTCTCTTCACTGGATCCGGCTTTTGCTCGAAAAGCAGGAATTGACCTGCAGCGCTTACTTTGGGTCCGCGGTGGGGCCTTAAAAGCAGTCGACATTCTGGCTCAAGCAGGCGGATTTGGAATCGTCGTGCTCGATGCAGGGGAAACCCTTCACAAAATCCCCTTTCGTTGTGGGTTCAGGCTGAAACGGGCTGTTCAGGGAACACCCACGATTTTACTGATATTGGGGGATGAGACTACGGCGGGCAGTGCAGCATCGGTGGTGATCTCGCTCCGACGGCGCAAAGCTCAGTGGGGTTTCACGAGCAGGGAAGTTCCTCTGCGGCACGCCTGTCTCTTACGGGGTATTTGCACAGAAATTGAATTGCTACGGGGAAAGAATCCCAACCATGCCACGTTTTATAGCCATTTTTAGCTCCAGTCCGTCCCGCCTGGACATCGCTCAGCGACTCTCTCCCCGGATCGAGATTTGCCCTCCGGACGGACTCCTTCTGGAAGTGACAGCAAGATCTGAAAGAAAGGCCCTTAAGAAACTACTCCAACACATTCATCCGCTCAAAGTCGGAATCTCTTCCACGCGGATCACGGCTATTCTTGCGGCTCAAACTCAATCGGGTACCGTTGTTGCTCCCGGCAAGGAACGGGATTTCCTGGCATCTTTGCCGGTCCACCTGCTCTCCCTGGTTTTACAGGAGTCCGACTGCAAACTTCTTTCGACCTTGTCCCAGTGGGGAATCCGTACTCTAGGCGAACTGGCGGCCCTGCCGGAAGAGGAATTGGTCGCCCGTCTGGGACAAGCAGGACTGCGTCTGCAGAAAATGGCGCGGGGCCAGGACGTTGAATCTTTTCCATCCCCTGTGAAAGAACCCCATTTTGAAGAAAGTCAGGAACTGGAATGGGCGCTGGATTCACTCGAGTCACTCACCTTTATTCTGGGAAGAATCCTGGAGCAACTCTGTGTTCGCCTTCGAAACTACGGATTAGCCGTTCGCGCTCTCCACCTTGTTTTGCGATTGGACAACCGTACGGTCTACGAACGGACTCTCCCCGTAGCTTTCCCCACGCGGTATCCCAAACTTCTCCTCTCACTGCTGCGGTTAGATCTTCAATCCCATCCGCCCAACTCAGGGATTGTGGGTGTTTCGCTTCAAGCCATCCCGGCTCCTCCAAGATTCATCCAGTACTCGTTGCTTGAACCTTCTCTCCCCAATCCTGAGAAGGTGTCCCATACTTTGGGCCGGCTCACCGCCCTGCATGGGAAAAGCAATATCGGGTCTCCTGTTTTACGGGATACTCATCGTCCCGATGCCATCGAGATGGAGGCACGCTTCGCGTGCCGAGAGAAAGAGAGAAAGAGAGAAAGAGAGAGAAAAAAGAGAGCAGCAGCTACCGCTCAACTTTCCCTACGGAGATTTCGTCCTCCCCGACCCACACACATTCGATCCCACCAGATTGTGACCTCTGCCGGACCCTGGCGCTCTTCCGGAGATTGGTGGACCGGGACGAATCATGAGTGGGCTCGCGATGAGTGGGATGTGGAACTACTGGATGGATCGATTTGTCGGATCTATTGGGATCGCTGTAAGAGGGCTTGGTTTTTGGAAGGAATTTACGATTGAAGAGCTGACAGCTGACATTCAAAAAAAACAGCTGATTAACACAGAAGATTCCAGGTTCCGGATTTCGAATTTTCGGATTTCAGCTGGTCTGTTATCTGTTGTCAGTTCTTTGTGTCAGCTGTCAGTTGTCAGTTGTCAGCCATGTCCTACATCGAACTTCATACCTGCAGTGCTTTTAGTTTTTTAGAGGGGTCTTCACTTCCCGAAGAATTGGTGAAAGAGGCGGCTCGCCTGAACTATCCTGCCTTGGCTTTACTGGATCGTGACGGAGTCTATGGGGCACCCCGTTTTTACAAAGCCTGTCGCGAAGCAGGACTGCAACCGATCGTAGGAGCTGAAATCACTCTGCACAACGGATGTGAGCAAACCGCTCAACTTCCTCTGCTCGTTGAAAGCCAAGTCGGTTACCAAAACCTGTGCCGTCTCATCACCTGCATGAAGCTGCGCTCCAGGAAGGGGGAAGGAGTGGCCGCTCCCCATGAGCTAGAGGAATTCGCCTCCGGACTGGTCTGCTTGACGGGCGGACCTCAAGGACCCTTGAGACTGGCATTGGGAAAAAGCGGTCTCCAAGGAGCTCTTCGCTGTCTTCAGCAACTTCGGGGAATTTACGGTCCCAATCGAGTCTACATCGAACTGCAGCGTCACTTCGACCGGCGACAAGAGGCAGCCAATCAGGCCTTGGCCGACTTGAGCCGCCGCCACCATCTCCCCCTGCTGGCGACCAACGGCGTTCGTTATGCCCGAACCCAGGGCCGTCCTCTGCTGGATATTCTCACCTGCATCCGTCACAAGACCACGTTGGACAAAGCGGGGAGGTTACTGAATCGCAATGCGGAGTGTCATCTGAAAACACCTGCCCAGATGGAGCAACTCTTTGTAGATCTTCCCGAAGCTCTGGCTCACACCGTGGAACTCTCACAACGACTCACCTTTACTTTGGAGGACTTGGGTTATCGCTTCCCGGAATATCCTGTTCCCTCCGGAGAGAGCATGATCCATTATTTGCGAAAACTGGCTGATGAAGGTGCGCGCCAGCGTTATCGTCCTTACCACAAACGAGCTCAGCGACAAATTGCACGGGAGTTGGATCTGATCGAAAAACTGGATCTGGCCGGTTACTTTTTGATTGTCTGGGAAATCGTTTGCTTCTGCCGTCAGCACGATATCCTGGTGCAGGGACGTGGATCAGCGGCCAACAGCGCCGTTTGCTACAGCCTGGGGATCACAGCCGTTGACCCGGTCGGCATGGACCTGCTCTTTGAGCGGTTCCTCTCTGAAGAACGAGGGGAATGGCCGGATATCGACCTGGATCTTCCCAGTGGCGAACGGCGAGAACGCGTCCTTCAATACGTTTACGAGCGCTACGGCGAAAAAGGAGCGGCCATGACCGCCAACGTGATCACCTACCGGGCCAAGAGTGCCGTCCGCGAGGTGGGGAAAGCCCTGGGGTTTCCTCAAGAAACGCTGGATCGCCTCTCCCACCTCATGAGGACCTGGAGAGGGGAAGGCCTCGAAGAGGAATTGCCCCAGCGCTTCAAGGAAGCGGGATTGGATCTTTCTCATTCACGAGTACAAAACCTTGTGCAGCTGTGGGCACAAATCCAGGACCTCCCTCGCCATTTGGGACAACACTCGGGAGGGATGGTCATCGCTCAGGGACATCTGGACAAAGTGGTTCCACTGGAAAATGCCACCATGCCCGGAAGAAGAGTGATCCAATGGGACAAAGAAGACTGCGCCGATTTAGGAATCATCAAAGTGGATCTGTTGGGACTAGGAATGATGGCGGCCCTTCAAGATTCTCTTCAGCTCATTCACCAATCGGGGGAGGAACTGGACCTGGCTCACCTTCCTGCCGATGATCCCCAGGTCTACGCCATGCTGCAGAAAGCCGATACGATCGGGGTCTTCCAAGTCGAGAGCCGGGCTCAGATGGCCACTTTACCCCGCCTGAAGCCTCGCTGTTTTTATGACCTGGTAGTGGAAATTGCCATCATCCGGCCCGGTCCCATCGTGGGACAGATGGTTCATCCCTACATCAGGCGCCGGACAGGAGAGGAACCGGTGACCTACCCGCACCCTTCCCTTAAGCCCATCCTGGAGCGCACCCTGGGAATTCCTCTGTTTCAGGAACAACTGCTGCGCATTGCCATGGTGGCGGCCGGATTTACGGGAGGTGAAGCCGAAGAGTTGAGGCGGGCCTTAGGCTTCAAACGGGCCAACATCCGCATGAAAGAAATCGAACTCAAGCTGCACCAGGGTCTCCAACGCAACGGGATCACCGGAGAGGCCGCTGAAACGATCATTCACTACATTAGCTCTTTTGCCCTCTATGGATTTCCCGAATCGCACTCGGCGAGTTTTGCCCTGCTGGCTTATGCCAGTGCCTACATCAAAGTCCACTACCCTGCCGCTTTTTGTGCGGCCCTTTTGAACAACCAGCCCATGGGCTTTTATCATCCGTCCACCCTGGTCAAAGACGCCCAGCGCCACGGCCAGCGCATCAAGCCCGTCGATGTTTTCCAATCCGACTGGTTTTGCAGCCTTGAAGAAGATGGATCGGTTCGGCTGGGGTTGATGTATGTGGCAGGACTACGAGAAGAAGCGGGAAAGACCCTTGAAAAGGAGAGGCGCAAATGTTTGTTCAGCTCCATGGATGATCTGCGCCAGAGGATTGGTTTACGAAAAACGGAAATGACAACATTGGCCGAGATCGGGGCCCTCAATGGCTTTGGGATGAAACGGCGCCAGGCCCTCTGGCAAGTGGAAAAAGCCTGTCGTCCGGGAGGGCCGCTTTTTGCCCGGCAGGATTCCTCCCAGGAAGAAGCGGAATCTCCGCTGAGGGACATGCACGCTCAGGAACGCCTGCTGGCAGATTACTGTGGCACAGGTGTGACTCTAGGGCCTCACCCCATGGCCCTTCAGCGTCAAAAGCTGACCCGCCTGGGGATCCTTCGCGCTTCACAACTCCCTTCTTTATCTGACGGAAAACGAGTGCGAGTGGTGGGAGGCGTTATCGCTCGCCAGCGGCCCCAAACGGCTCGCGGGTTTCTCTTCATGAGTCTGGAGGATGAGAGTGGAATATCCAACATTGTGGTTCACCCGGACTTGTTCGAGCAGAACCGACTCTTGCTAATCAGCGAGCCTTTTATATGGGTGGAAGGGACCCTGCAAAACAGAAACAACGTGACCTCGATCCGGGCCCGAAGATTCAAGCCCATCTCCGGAATCGACATCGACCTCTGGGCCCGGAATTTTCGCTAAGGTTGGCCACTATCCGACTGTTACTTATGTTGGGGGTTGTGGGCGACTTGTGCTAATATGAGCTTCATTGCCAAGTTTTAAATTAATGCCAGTTGTATCGGCGCATCCGAGTCCAGGGAGCGTCGACGACCTTCATTGATCCAACGGAGGTGCTGAATATGGCTTTCAAACTCAACATTAACGGGCGATCTCATAGCGTGGATATCGAGCCCGAGACACCCCTGCTTTGGGTGCTCCGGGACACCATGGGTCTGACCGGTACCAAGTACGGGTGCGGCATCTCCGCATGTGGTGCCTGTACCGTGCACGTGAATGGGCGGGCCGTTCGCTCCTGCGTGACCCCAGCCAGCACCGTGATCGGCAAGGACATCACCACCATCGAGGGACTGTCACAGGACAGCAGCCATCCGGTCCAGGTGGCCTGGACCCAGGAGGATGTTCCCCAGTGCGGCTACTGCCAGTCCGGGCAGATCATGGCAGCCGCAGCCTTCCTCGACAAGAATCCCAACCCGAGCGACGCCGACATTGATCGGGAGATGACCAATCTCTGTCGCTGCGGTACCTACGTGCGGATCCGACGGGCCATCCACCGGGCGGTCGAAATCGCCTCGGCATAGGAGGGAGGAACCATCATGACACTCAATCGAGAATTGACTCGCAGAAGTTTCATCGTCACCACCGCCGCTGGGGGCGGCGGCATGGTACTGGGTTTTTACCTGCCTGGGGCCCAGGTTTTGGCTGCGACCACTGACCTGGAAGGCGCTATAGCGGGAAAACCGTGGACACCTCCCACAGATGGAGCAGGCGCAGAGGTCAACGCCTGGTTGCTCATTTCTCCGGATGACACCGTGACCATCCGCGTCGCTCAGTCGGAAATGGGCGAGGGCGTTTTCACTTCGATGCCTATGATCGTGGCCGAAGAGCTCCAGTGCGACTGGAATAAGGTGAAGGCGGAATACGCATCCGCTAACCGGAGCCTGCAGGAAGGAGGGGTCTACAAGCGCATGGCCACCAATGGCAGCGGCGCCGTACGGCGATCCCGTGAATACCTGCAGCAGGCGGGCGCGAGCGCCCGAGAGCGACTGATTCAGGCGGCAGCCAACCAGTGGAGGGTATCTGCATCCTCCTGCACGGCCAAGGACAGCGTGGTCACTCACACAAGGACAGGCCGAACGCTTAAGTACGGTGAGCTGGCCACGGCAGCAGCCAGTATCCAGTTGCCTCAGGAACCGGCCATCAAGACGCCTGATCAGTTCACTCTGATGGGAAAACCGCTGGCCAGACTGGACACGCCCTTAAAGGTGAACGGCAGCGCCACCTTTGGTGCCGACGTCCGGCTGCCCGACATGCTGTTCGCCACATCCAAAACCTCCCCCCTCGTGGGGGCCACGGTGAAGAGCTACGACTTTAACGCCATCAAGAACCGTCCCGGGGTGCATTCCGTGGTGGAATTTCAAGGCGACAACACCGGGAGAGGTTTGAGAAGCGGAGTGGCCGTGGTCGCCGACACCTGGTGGCGGGCCAAGACGGCACTGGAACTTCTGCCCGTCGAGTGGGACTACGGTCCCAACACCCATGTCAACTCCAAGGATGTCGCCCAAGGGGACCTTCAGGTACTGAATGAAAAAACGGGGGCCATCGCGCTCGACGAAGGCGATGCCCTGGGTACCATGAAAAATGCTGCCCAGGTAGTGGAAGCGGTTTATTCCGCACCCCACCAGGCCCATGCCACCATGGAGCCTTTGGGGTGTACAGCCCAGGTCAAGGACAACCGGGTCGATCTTTGGCTGGGAACCCAGAGTCCCGAGGGTGCCTTACAGGAGGCGGCCAGGCAATCAGGCCTGGCACCGGAAAATGTGCACGTTCACAACTGCTTTCTGGGCGGCGGCTTTGGAGGCCGGGGATCCCGCAGCGAGGTTCGCCAGGCCGTTGAGATCGCCAAGACCCTGGGGGGACGTCCTGTCAATCTGCTCTGGACCCGCGAAGAGGACATGAACAACGACTACTACAACCCGAGCCCGATGGCCAAATTCCAGGCCGGACTGGGGGCAGACGGCATGCCGGTGGCGTGGTTCAACCGGATTACCAGCGATTCCATCTTCTACTGGCTGCGGCGGGAGATGGTCGGAAACGGCATCGATCGGATCGCCGTTAGCGGGCTGGCCAACATGGCCTACAGCATCCCCAACAAGCGGGTTGAGTTCATCATGAGGAACAAGCACATTCCCGTGTCCTTCTGGCGTGCTCCCGGAGTCAACCATAACATCTTCATGCTCGAATCTTTTATGGACGAGGTGGCACACGCCAGTGGCAAGGACCCCATCGAGTTCCGGCGCGCCCTGCTCAGTGGCTCTCCTCACTTGTTGAATGTGCTTGACAAGGTGGCGGAGAAAGCCGATTGGGGCAAGTCTTTACCTGAGGGAACCGCACAGGGCTTTGCCATCAGCGACAGCTTCGGAACCATCGTCGCCGAAGTCGCCCAGGTTTCGGTCAGCAAACGGGGAGAAGTGACCGTGGAGAAGGTGGTTTGTGCACTGGACTGCGGAAACACCATCAATCCGCTCATCATCGAACATCAGGTGGAAAGCTGTATTGCCTATGGTCTGAGCGCGGCGTTATATGGCGAGATCACCCTTGAAGAGGGGAGGGTCGTACAGAGCAATTTTGACGACTACCCCTTAATGCGGTTGGCTGAGATGCCGGAAGTGGAAACCCACTTTGCCCTCAGCGGCGGTGACAAGTGGGGTGGAATCGGCGAGACTGCCCTGCCGGCGGCTCCCCCTGCAGTAGCCAACGCTATCTTCAGGGCGACGGGCAAGCGCATTCGGTCGATCCCCTTTAAGCACCACGATCTCAGCTGGGGTTAAGGGGAATTCGGGGAATTAGGTGCCAGCCCCAAAAATTCTTCTTTGAATTCAGGGCCTTACACCACAATTTTGGGCCTGTCCCGGAATTCCTAGCAGTCGTCCAGAATCTCCAGGCGGTCGGGAGTATTGGGCACCACGCACAGAAACTCGAAAGGGGCCTCCAGGACTTCATAAAAGTGAGGCCTGCCTGCGGGGATGTAGAGAACGTCGTTGGCCGTCACCTCATAAACTTTTTCACCAATACCCACCCGAGCCCTGCCGGTCAAAACGTACTGTTCGTGCTCAACCGTGTTCGTGTGCCGTGGCATACCCCCTCCCTCTCCCATGATGAACCGCCGCAAAAAAAAGTTGGGCGCGCCGTCCTTCTCACCGATCAACACCTGGGTTTGGGTAGCAGAACCCGCCGCCACCTCGTTCTTCGCCACTGCGTTGGTGGACTTGACCACCTCTGGGGTGGCTTTTTGAGCGCTGCTCTCTTCTTCTCCCATGTCTAAAGCTCTTTCAGGGTTGGTTGCCGGCGATAAAATTGGTGGTGAGCAGAGCCCAATAATCGGGATAGAGGTTCTGGTCGTAATCTTCCAGGAAGACGGTCATTTTCTGAAGGATGGTGCTCAAGCGATGACCGGGAACCCGGGCAGGATGGAGTCCTCCCATACCCGTAAAAGCACGTATGAAGAGGCTCTTGTCGTCGATCGGTAACTTTCGGATATTTTCAGCAAAGGCACCAAAGATTCCGCTGCGAAACAGATATTGCTCCACATTGGAGGTGTAGAATACGCTGACGGAATACCCGTTCTTTTTAAGATAATCTCCCACGGTCGCGAGCGCTTTGTTTCCGGAAAAATCTCCCACCACGGGAATAATCCGATTGCGCAGGTGAAGCTCTCGAACAAACTGGTAGTCTTTCTCCTGAGCCAGGAAATTGCCTAACTGGCCTTGAAGGTCCCTCTCCAGAATCATGCCTCTCAGCGTTGGGAAACGCCCCCAACTCCATCTCCCCCGAAACCAAAAACGGATATCGAGATTTTCCTCCCAGAAAACAGCATAGACGTACTCCAACGCAGATCGGTCATCCGGGGAAAGCGGAAACTGGAAATCTGTTTGGATGGTCTTTTCAATGATGCCGAGGTTCCCTCTGAAGGTCTCTTCCGCTCCCGGTGTCCGCTCGAAGTAGCCGACCAGGTCGGGCAAAGAGGTATCGGATCCTGGAGGGTTCTCTTCCCCCATAGGCTTGCTGAACAACAACGACAGAAACTGGGCCCGGTTCTCGGAGAGATGGAAGATCGCCTTGTACATGAGCTGCTGGATCATGGCCTGGCGGCGAATGTCGACGATGAAAGCAATTTGGGGACGGATCTTCGCAATATAAGTGAAGTTCTGTTCCGGTCCAACTCCGATGTAAGCTCCCTCACCCGTAGCCGCAAGTTCCTCCAACTTGTCCAGAACATGCAGATAGGAAGTCTCGTTGGAAACAAAGTTGTCTGAGAGGAAGTAGCCCCCCTCCTCGGAGAACTCTCTTAGCATACGAGAGAACTCCGCTGCCGTGATGACCTGCTCCTGAGTTTGAGGTAGGTAGGCTTCCGGCTCGCTTGGAGCGATGAGCCCGATCCCCAGGCCCACCACAACCAGAGCTCCCAACAGGTGGTAGAAGGAAGGCAGTCCTCCTCTGAGAATCAGGTTCAAAAGTGGAATCCGGAGCATCACCTATTTTAGCACTGGACTCATCCCCCTTTAATTCCCACTTATAGTACCTTAAATGGGATTTGTGAGTTGTGAGAGTCTGGTTCCAGAAAAACTCTGGGTGCCACAGACACACAACAGCACGACTGCACGAAGTTCCTTGTAGGAGGGGCAAAGTTTTGCTACATTGCCCTCTCTTGTAATGGACATGATTCAAGAAGGATAATCTGATGGTAGATACACTCAAAATTGCTGTAATTGGTGGTGATGGAACCGGGCCGGAAGTGACCCGGGAGGCATGCAAGGTGCTCAACGCCGTAGCGACCCTGGAGGGTTTCAAATACGAGACGACCGAGTTTGATTACGGCGGCGATCGGTACCTGAAAACAGGCGAAGTCATCACCGAAGAGCAGATCGATGAGTTTCGGCAATTTGATGCTATCTACCTAGGCGCTGTAGGCCACCCGGAGGTGCCCCCGGGCATCTTGGAGAAGGGCCTGCTGCTGGAGATCCGCTTCCAGCTGGATCAATACATCAACCTTCGCCCGGTCAAGCTTTATCCGGGCGTCGACTGCCCCCTCAAGGACAAAGGTCCGGAGGACATCCGCTTTGAGGTGGTTCGTGAGAATACGGAGGACCTTTACTGTGGGGCGGGTGGTTTTCTGCGAAAGAACACCGCACAGGAAGTGGCCACCCAGGAGATGATCGCCACCCGTTTCGGCGTTGAACGATGCCTGCGCTGGGCCTTTGAGCACTGCCGGCGGCGCAAAGATCGTAACCAACTCACGCTTGTGCACAAAACCAACGTCCTCACCTACGCGGGAGATCTTTGGTTCCGTGCCTTTGAGGAAATTGGTGAGGCTGACTATCCCGACGTCAAACGCGACTACAATCACATCGACGCAGCCTGCATGTGGTTCGTGAAGAATCCTGAGTATTATGACACGATAGTCGTATCCAACATGTTCGGGGACATCATCACCGACCTGGGGGCCATGATTCAAGGAGGCCTGGGTGTGGCGGCCGGTGGCAACATCAATCCTGACCCCAGCGGCTGCAGTATGTTTGAGCCCATGGGAGGCTCAGCCCCAAAGTATACCGGACAAGAGGTCATCAACCCGATCGCAGCCATCGCCGCCATGGGCATGCTGCTGAACCTGGTGGGTGATCAGAAGAAAGCACCGAACGTGGTGGCGGCCGCTAATCGAATCGAGGAGGCCATCTCCAAGACCACTCCAAAGATGAAAAGCATGTCGGCGGGCCGGATGAGTTACACCACAAGCAAAGTCGGTGATTTGGTCAGTGAGGTGCTGTAAAGACCACTTCTGGGTTCCGACGGGGGAGTGGTCTTTACAGCACATCTAGAGCATGAATCAACGCCCCGACCTTGAAGCCATTGACCAGGCACTCCAGCACATCCGAGGGTCCATTCACCGCACTCCGGTCCTCACTTGCAGCACCATCGATCAAAAGGTCGGTGCCCAGTTGTTCTTCAAGTGTGAGAATTTCCAGAAGAGCGGTTCCTTCAAATTTCGTGGTGCCTCGCACACCGTGTTGTCGCTGGATGAGGCCCAGGCAAGCCGTGGCGTCCTGACTCATTCTTCCGGTAATTATGCTGCGGCCCTGGCATTGGCCGCCCACAACCGAGGCATTCCCGCTTATATTGTCATGCCCTCCAATGCACCCGCGGTCAAACAAGCGGCGGTCAACGATTACGGTGGAGAGATCACCTTCTGTGAGCCGACCCTGTCGGCCAGGGAAACAACGGCCGCGGAGATTCACAAGCGAACCGGAGCCAATCTGATTCACCCCTTTAACGACCATCGCAACATCTGCGGATACGGAACGGCGGCATTCGAATTGCTCGAGGAGGTGCCGGAGTTGGAGGTCCTCATGACACCCACGGGCGGCGGTGGTCTCTTGAGTGGGACTCTCATAGCAGCCAAGGGACTCAAACCCGATATCCAGGTGATGGGTGCCGAGCCGGCCGGGGCAGACGATGCCTATCGCTCCTGGAAAGCGGGTAAGCGGATTTTGCTGGAACAAGCCAATACGATCGCTGACGGACTACGCACAAGTCTTGGAGAAGAGACCTTCCCCATCATCATGGAGCTGGTGGATGCCATCGCCCTGACCAGCGAGGAAGCCATTATGAAAGCCATGCAGCTGGTCTTGGAGCGGATGAAAATCGTGGTGGAGCCCTCCGCCGTGGTTCCCCTGGCCGTATTGTTAGAGCAAAAGATTGACCTGAGCGGCCACCGGGTGGGAATCATTCTTTCCGGCGGCAATGTAGATTTGGAAGCCTGTCTGAGTGGATAGACATCCCAACCACTTAAAACTACAATAAGCCGCAATTCTACCAGCCATTCTGGAATAAAGGAGGATTGGAACTATGCCCGATGATAAGGTTATTCGAGATCACGTTCTGAAGCTCCTGAAAGGGCGTCAGGGCCATGTGGACTTCGAGACCGTCGTTGCCAACCTACCTGAAGAGTTTCAAGGGAAGAAGCCGGAAGGAGCACCCCACACTGCCTGGCAACTCCTGGAGCACATGCGAATTGCCCAGTGGGACATACTGGAGTTCAGCCGCGACCCCAAGCATGTATCCCCGAAATTTCCGGAGGGCTACTGGCCGGATAGCGAAGCTCCCCCTGATAACAGCGCTTGGCAAAAGAGCGTGACTTCGTTTGGTGCCGATCTTCAGGCCATGGCGGATCTTGTAGCTGATCCCTCCACCGATCTTTATACTCCAATTCCCCACAGCAGCGGACAGACGATCCTCAGAGAAGCCCTACTCGTTGCAGACCATAACGCCTACCACTTGGGACAGCTAGTGCTCTTGCGGCGACTCTTCGACATCTGGATTGAAGGGAAGCACGCAATATAAATGACCACTCCGCTTGTGATTGTACTCAACGGAGTGATCGTGGCGGTCACGGATGACATACCGCGGATCTTGACCGTAAAACACCCGGGCTACTTTCTCACCGTGCCCGGGGAGGCGGGTCTTGGAGACCGGTCCCCACCGGACGCACTCCCTTTTGGACCTCTTGACCCGGCTGCCGACCGCACGCTCGAGTTGAGCCTGAGGGACTGGGTACGAGAACAAACCGGGATTGAGTTGGGGTATGTCGAGCAACTCTACACTTTCGGGGACCGCAATCGAGAGCCAGGGGTTCGTCAAGGAGGACCGCGGGTCATTTCCATACCCTATCTGGCCTTGGTGAGGGAGGAACAGCTTTCCGTTCGAGGAGAGGCACACTGGCGAGACTGGTACGAGTACTTTCCCTGGGAGAATTGGCTGTGGAAGCGCCCATCCAGGATCGATGAGCACATCGCCCCAGCTCTGGCCCGGTGGGTTCAAGCGGCTGCCGATGCTACTATTCGCAGCCACCGGCAGGAAAGGATTGAGATCGCCTTTGGTCTGGAAGGAGCTCCCTGGGACCAGGAGCGAGTGTTGGAACGTTATGAGCTTCTTTACGAGGCTGGTCTGGTTGTCGAACAGGCACTGGACAAAATTGTAGCCAAAAGAAATCGACAAGAATCTCAAAAGATTTCTAAAGGGTCTTCTCCGCAACCCAAAACGAGCCCACTAGGCCCACCGATGGCACTGGATCACCGCCGGATTCTGGCTACTGCACTGGGGCGGCTCAGGGGCAAAATCAAATATCGTCCCGTGGTCTTCGAACTGCTTTCGCCCACTTTTACCTTGCTGCAGCTTCAGCGGGTTGTGGAAGCTCTAGCGGGAGACCGTTTACACAAACAAAACTTTCGGCGCCTGGTGGAAAAGGGAGGGTTGGTGGAAGGTACCGGCCAGTTGGCTCCGAAAACCGGCGGCCGACCCGCCGAGCTTTTTCGCTTTCGGCGCGAGGTGCTTCGCGAACGCCCGGCCCCGGGTATCGGCCTTCCTGGAGCCCTGACGAAGTAAAACCTATCCATAATCCCGGCCGGCTTGATCACGAAAGACAACTTAGTTATACTCAAGATTAGCATAAGGAGTTTTTCGATGACAGCGACACGGGCGACTGAACCTGGAGTGACCGATCTTCCTTATACGCCAGAGGTGGCTCAGGCAACCGCGCTGACCTATGAACGCTTGCGCCATGTGATTCCTGCAATCGAGTGGCCTGTTCACGCCCCTCAAATTGTTGCCATCAACGAACTGAAAAAGCGGCGCAACGCCATTATTCTGGCCCACAACTATCAGACCCCGGAGATCTTTCACGGGGTTGCCGATCTTGCCGGTGACTCTCTGGCTCTGGCTCGGCAGGCGGTGGAAACCGACGCCGACGTGATCGTTCTTTGCGGGGTTCATTTCATGGCTGAGACCGCCAAGTTACTGAACCCGGAAAAGACCGTTTTGATCCCTGACCTAGAAGCGGGCTGCTCACTGGCAGCATCAATCACGGCCGAAGATGTTCGACTCTTGCGTGAACGATACCCCTCAGTCCCGGTGGTGACCTACGTGAATACTTCGGCTGCCGTGAAAGCCGAATCCGATATCTGCTGCACCTCGGCCAACGCAGTCGAGGTAGTGGAATCACTGGGCAGTGAGCGAGTCATCTTCCTTCCCGACGAGTTTCTGGCTCGACACGTTGCTTCCAAAACCGACGTCGATGTGATCATTTGGAAGGGTCATTGCGAGGTGCACGAACGTTTTAGCCAAGAGGATCTTTCCGGTTATCGACGACAGTTCTCGGATATCCAAATCCTGGCTCATCCCGAGTGTCCCCCCGACGTTCTGGCAGAAGCCGACTTTGTGGGCTCGACCTCAGCCATGATCGGGCACGTTGGGAAACACCGGCCTGCGCGAGTCGTACTGATCACGGAGTGCTCCATGAGTGACAATGTGGCGGTGGAATTCCCCGAAATTGAATTTATACGCCCCTGCAATCTTTGCCCTCACATGAAAAGAATCACCTTGCCCAAAATCCTCAACACCCTCCAGAACCTGGAACACCGGGTTGAGGTCGACTTGCAGGTTGCTGAACCGGCCCGGCGGGCTGTGGAAAGAATGCTGGCTCTGGGCTAAAATGAAATCCGGTCCAGTGGGTGTTCTGATCATGGCCTACGGCAGTGCGCCCTCACTGGATGATCAAGCCATATCGGACTACCTGAGACACATTCTTCAGTACTATCGCAAGACCGAACCCACCGAGGAGGAATGTCGAGACCTGAAGGAGCGCTACCAGGCTGTCGGGGGTTCTCCTTTGTACCCCATCACGGAAAGTATCGCCCAGGCTCTCCAGAACATCCTCGACCAACAATCTCCTGAGCGTTTTCAAGTTTACTGGGGCATGAAACATTCTCCTCCCTTGATCGAGGATGTGGTGTCTCAAATGGCAGAGGCCGGGATAAAAGAGGCCATAGCCGTGGCTCTGGCCCCCTTTCGCTCTCGCATGAGTACTGAAGGATATTATCGGCTTGTTGAGGAATCCAACAGTCCCTTGGACGATCCGATCCAGTGGTCCTATGCTGAGGACTGGAACCTCCACCCTCTTTTCTTGGAGCTGTGGGGAAGCCGAATCGAGGACGTTCTGCATCGGCAAGAGAAAACTCCCACCGTTGTCTTCACCAATCACAGTCTGCCTGCTCGCATCCAGGAATGGAACGATCCTTACAGCGAACAGTTTGAGACGGCCGCAGAGGCCTTGGCCAAGAAGTGCCGTCTATCCCGATGGACAACCGCTTACCAGAGTAAGGGAGGCGGTGGTCAACCCTGGCTGGGACCCGATTTGACCGACCTTTTACAGGAATTGCGAGATCAGGGAGAAGAGACCTTTCTGGCTGTACCGATCGGATTCCTGATGGATCACCTGGAAATTCTTTACGACCTCGACTTGAAAGCCCAGGAGGAGGCCAAAGAAATGGGCATCGTCCTGACACGAACCGAGATGCCCAACGACGACCCGCTCCTGGTGGCCATGCTGGCAGATGTGGTGGAGAACAGGGTCAAGGAAGCTTCGTAGGGGCGAGCTCGTGCGGATGGCGAAGGCCTCCGGCCGACCCCTACTCTCTTGAAGTCGGCGTCACCGTCACGGTCACTCGGCGGGTTCCCTCTCAACACCACGATCTTCACAGCAGTCCCTACCTTCAGAGCATCGATGGCATAGGTGTAGTCGTAAATGTTCTCGATTTTCTGACCTGCCAGCTCAATGACCACGTCTCCGGCCTGGAGCCCCGCCTGTTCGGCCGGCGCTCCTTTCATCACCCCGGAAAGTTTGCCACCCGCGACATCGCCTTGAGAATAGTCAGGGATCGTCCCCAGGTAAGCACGCAAAGCGGCCCGTCCCGTGGAGCTCCCGGGCCGCTCCATCTCGACATAGTCGGGTGCACTCTCGCTCGTGAGCAGGGAACTCGTGATCAGCGCCATGAAGCGTGCGATCTTTTCCGCACCTTTATAGTTGATCTTGTCAGCCGTATCCCGAGGAGTGTGATAATCCTGGTGTACGCCTGTGAAGGCACTCAGAAGTGGAACGCCCTTGAGATAGAAGCTGGTCGCATCGGTAGGCAGGTAGCTGTCATTTTGGATGACGATTGGGAGTCCGATGGGAACGTTGCGCCTCTCCGCCTCTCCCGGCCAGACAGAGCTTGAGCCCACTCCCTGCAAAACAAGACTCTCCCTCAAACGGCCGATCATGTCCATATTCAAGTAAGCCGCGATCTGCGAAGTCAATGAGGAGGACCGACTTTGCTCCAACAAATTTTGCACAAAATGGCTGGAGCCCAGCAAACCCAGTTCCTCCCCTGACCAGGCGGCAAAGAGCAGATCCCTTTTCATGGGGAGCTGGCCCTGGGCCTGTCGATTCACGAGGTATTGAGCGATCTCCAACACCGCGCCCACACCCGAGGCGTTGTCATCGGCTCCGTAGTGAATCAGGCCGCGCTCTTCTTCTCGAGCCAGAGAACCGGCACCTCGACCATAACCCAGATGGTCCACGTGAGCACCCACAACAACCGCATTGTTCGGCTGCCCACCACTCTTGAGACGGGCCAGCACATTGCGACCCATCCGCTTCTCTTTCTGAATATCGATTTCCCCCTCCAGCTCAAGACCGGAAATTCCAAATCCCATGACCGATTGTCCTGTGTCCAGCTGGTCCTGGATAACCTTCAGATCTTTCCCAGCAGATTCAAGCAACCGTTGGCCAACGGTATCGGTCACCGAAATCACGCCGATGCTGGTCCCGGCCTGCGAACTATCGAAAGAGAGGCCGACCAGCTCCTCCTTCACCTGGGAATTGGGCCCACTGACGACCATGACTCCGCGCGCCCCTCGATCTCGCGCCACCATCGCTTTAAATCGCAGACTCGAGTAGCGGCTCAGATGTTGCCGAAATTCCGGAGAAATTTCTTCAGGCAGGTAGCGAAAGACCAGCACCCATTTGTCGGTAATATCCAAATGAGCGTAGGAATCATACTCGTCGTGCTCCTGTGTTGCTGGCGCAACAATGCCGTAACCGGCAAACACGATTCCCGCCGGGTCGATGCCGCCACTCTTTGAAAAAGCCAGGGGCCGCCAATCCTGATCAACCACAAGATCACCCCCGGAGCTCTTTCCCTTTTCCCTCAAGTGATTTTCAGGCCCCAGAGAAACTCCGGACGTAAACTCAAAGCTTTGAAAATAGGTTCCGTCGTCACCCGCCGGCTCCAGCCCGAGGAACTGGAAGGTCGAAGCCACATACTCCGTTGCTCGTTTTGCCCCTTGCGTCCCCGTGAGACGTCCTTCCGTCTGATCCGAGGCCAGGTAGCTCACATGGAGACGCAGATCCTGAGGACTGATTTCCGGTTGAGTGGCTTCAACGTCGGGGAAAGTGTCCCGGGTGCTTATCTCATCACGCCGGATCCCTGCAACCTGCACGACTTCATCCAAGCCTAAAAGCCGGCGAGCCTCACCGTCATCCCACTGGGCGATAAACAACTGCGATCGCCGATTCCCCGTGGCCGTGCTGGTCCAAACCAGCTGCCTCCCATCGGGATGGAACACGGGCAGACCATCGAAGCCCTCCCGGGAAGTCACTCGAACCGGTTCACTTCTCCCCTCCCGATCCACCAGGTAAAGCTCAAAGTTCTCAAATCCGTGCAGGTTGGTGGCAAAGATCAAGTAGTCCCCCGAAGGATGAAAATAGGGCGCCCAGGACATGGCCCCCAGACGGGACATTTGCCTTTCCGGTGAGCCATCCAATTTCCTGGTGAAAATCTCAGCCGTGGTGCCATCTTCGGAGAATCGCCGCCACACAATCTCTTGACCATCCGGACTGAAGAAGGGCCCCCCATCATAGCCCGGGGTATGGGTCAGGCGCCTGACCTCGGTGCCATCGGCATTCATCAGGTACAAATCCACCAGGTAAGACTTGTCGGTCTCAAAGATGCTCTGATCCTGAGGAGAAAGTTTTTCGGTGTAGGCGTGACGATTTGAGGAAAAGACAATCAGATTTCCATCGGGCGACCAGGAACCCTCGGCGTCGTAACCCCTAGCCTGGGTCAGATTCCTGAGATTCCCCCCCTCGAAATTGCCTTCGAAAATGTCAAAATATTCGTCGTAATCCCACGAATAACGGCCGACATTTCCGGAAGCCCGCAGCCTATACTCTTCTTCCTGCTTGAGGCGTGCTTCCGGATCATCATGGGTCGATGCAAAAAGCAGCCTGGGCTGGTTGGGATGGATCCAGCCGCAGGTGGTTTTGCCGAAACCCGGGCTGACGCGACGCGTATCGCCCGTTTCCAGGTCCATCAAATAAATCTGGAAAAAGGGGTTTTCCGGCTCGCGTTCACTCTGGAAAATGAGCATCGACCCGTCTGGATTAAAGTATCCTTCCCCGGCTCGAAGACCTTCAAAGCTCAGTTGACGAATACCGGAGAGAAGGCGACTCTGTGGCACTTGAGCAACGGAAGCGATCTGGAATGAAAACACCAGTAGAAGCGCTATCGGCAGCAAAGGTGATCGCCAACGGGAGGTCTTCATTTACCTAACCCTAGTGTCTCGTCCCATTAAATTCAAGAACTGCCTGGTCCAAATATCTTCAATCGCCCGCGACACTATGATATCGTCCCCCATCGAGCAGGAGGACAACGACGACTCATGAGCAAAGCAACATCGAGCAGGCAACTGAACCACTACACCATGTTCAGCTTCACGGATTTCTTTTGGCAGCAACCGTCCAAGCAGCAGCAAGCCTTCCTCAAACAGCTCAGCAAACAGATTCCCCAACTCGCCGAACACGTTTACCTCTATCATATCTTTCCCACCCGATCTGAAGGCGACCTGATGATCTGGAGCGCTGTTCAAGTGGATGATCCTCAGAAAACAGCCAGCTTCTTCACCCAATTCTCGTCCACGACCGCCTCCTGGAGACCGTATCTTAAGCCACTGAACACCCTGTGGGGATTCACGCGGCCCTCCGTCTACTCGACGGGAAAGTCCTCTCAGGAACTGGATCCGTTTGTGGCCGATCGCAGACCCTATCTTGTCGTTTATCCCTTTATCAAGACCGCCGAATGGTATTTGATGAGCAGGGAGACTCGACAGCAAATGATGAACGAGCACATTAAAGTGGGTCGCCAATATCCTGAAATCTCCCAGCTTCTTCTCTATTCAACCGGCCTTCAGGATCAGGAATTCGTGGTCGTTTACGAAACGGACGATCTGGCTCACTTCTCTGAGCTGGTCACCGTACTCCGCAGTACAGAAGGCAGAAAATATACGTTGCGAGATACCCCCATCTATACGGCCATCTACCGAGCACAGGACGAGATCTTGTCCAGTTGGGCATGACTGCTTATGCAATTGAGCCGATCCAGAAAGTTGATGGAGCGAGCCCGGAGACTGATGCCTGCGGGCGTGAACAGCCCGGTGCGGGCCTTTCAAGCCGTAGGAGGAGATCCTGTCTGGATCGCCCAGGCAGAGGGACCGATCCTGACCGATGTCGACGGGAATTCCTACATCGACTACGTCGGCTCATGGGGTCCGCTCATCCTCGGCCACTGTCACCCTGACGTGGTCCGGGCGGTAGAGAAAGCGGTCGGTAGGGGAATGAGTTACGGTGCTCCCCACGAGGGAGAGCTCCTTCTCGCTGAAGCCATTACCCAGGCCATGCCCTGGATTGAGATGCTCCGCTTCGTCAACTCAGGAACCGAAGCCGGGATGAGCGCCGTTCGCTTGTCCCGTGCCGCCACGGGGCGCAATAAGATTGTGAAATTTGAGGGCAACTATCACGGGCACGTCGATTATCTGCTGGTCAAGGCGGGCTCAGGCCTCGCCACCTTTGGGCTGCCCGATAGCTCGGGTGTCCCCGAGGAAATGGCCCGGGACACGATGGTCGTTCCGTTTAACCACCTGGATGATGTTGAGGAATTGTTCCAGAAAGACGGCAAGGACATCGCCGCAGTTATCGTCGAACCGGTGGCCGGCAACATGGGGGTGGTTCCTCCCGCCGAGGGCTTTCTGACGGGACTGCGTGAGGTGACTCAACGCCACGGGTCTCTTCTGATCCTAGACGAAGTCATGACCGGTTTCCGGGTAGGTCCAAGCGGGGCAGCTGGTTTGTACGATGTCCAACCCGATCTGGTCTGTCTTGGGAAAATCATCGGTGGTGGCCTGCCGGTAGGAGCCTACGGAGGCCGTCGAGAGTTGATGGAACAGGTGGCACCTCTGGGTCCTGTCTACCAGGCGGGAACTCTCTCAGGCAACCCTGTTGCCATGGCAGCTGGGCGGGCAACAGTGGAGAAACTGACCTCGGATCTCTATTCTGAACTGGAGAGAAAAAGCGCGGTTCTGGAACAGGGCGTCCTGGAGGCCGTGGATCATTGCGGCGTGGCCGGACAGGTAAACCGGGTGGGCTCGATGCTGAGCCTCTTTTTTGGTGAGCAGCCTGTGAACGATTCGCAGACCGCGTTCTCCACTGATCGTATCTTATACGGACGTCTGTTTCATGCCCTGCTTCGTCGAGGAGTCTACTTGCCTCCTTCAGCACTGGAATCCTGGTTTGTCAGCGCCGTTCACGACGAGTCTCATATGGACCGCACACTCGAGGCCTTTACCCCTGCCCTGGAGGAAGCCTGTCGATGACTGTGACTCCGGAAGAGCTTCGAAAGGTGATGGGCCAGTTCGCAACCGGTGTAACCATTGTCACGACCGCAAACAACGAGGGCACCCCTTATGGCCTGACCGTAAACTCTTTCACTTCCGTCTCTATGGATCCACTGCTGGTTGTGGTCTGCCTGGATAATCAGTTGAGTGGACTCACCTCCTTCAAGGAGAGTGGAAAATTCGGGGTGAACATTCTGGCAGAGGATCAGTCGGATCTATCCGATCATTTTTCCCGAGCCGGAACGGATCGTTCCGCCGGTCCCTACGTGACGGGTAAGACCGGAGTTCCCCTGCTGGAAGGCGTCCTGGCCAGAATGGAATGTGAGATCACTACCCTCTACCCGGGAGGGGACCACATCCTTGTCTTGGGTGAAGTCAAAGGGGCGGAAATCCTCCAGCCTGACAAAAAGCCTCTCCTTTTCTACCGTGGTGCCTACGTTCGGATCCAGCCGTAGCGAGAATCGGTGAGAATCGGTGACAGGTGAGAATCGGTGACACGCTCGTAATTAGCAAAAGGACTCCTGTCAATCAACAAGTTGAGAGGAGTCTGGTACCGAATGGCACTGACTCCGGCAGGTCTTGAACCCCTAAAGCCCAAAGTCCTGCATTTTCGGCTTTCCCTTCCTAGCTTAATTCGGTGCCAGACTCCTCTTAACTCCTTGATTTATGGGGACAATTTCGGGAACTACGTGCGTGTCACCTAACTGCCCTCCTCAAAACGATGCCCGGTTTCGTGAACAAAAACATCTTCCAGAGTCGGTTTCCCCACCGTGACCGCTTCAATCTGGTCGGAATAGCTTTCCATGAGTTTCGCCGCCAGTTCAAACCCACGATGGCGTTCCACCCGAACCGTCCCATCGACCACTTTGGTCTCACAGGAGAACCGCTCCCGGATCAAATCACCGAGACATTCCGGGTCGGGAGTGCGTATCACAATCACATCCCCACCCACTTTTTCTTTCAGGGCTTCCGGGCTACCACTGGCCACCACCTCGCCTTTGCTTAGAATCACCAGGTGATCACATTGCTCGGTTTCCTCCATCAGGTGAGTGGTGAAGAGAATGGTGTTTCCCTCTTCATCACGCAGAATCCTCAAGTATCTCCAAAAGTCGAGCCGGGCTCCTGGATCCAACCCCTGAGTAGGTTCATCCAGCATCAGAATCTGAGGCCGATGGAGGAGGCTCTTCGCCAACTCCACACGGCGGCTCAGACCGCCGGAAAGCGTCCGGACCCGATCTTTGCTCCGCTGCTCCAATCCGAAACGGATCAACAAATGCCTCACACGCTCCTTCAACTCCCCCCCCCGGAGTCCATAGAGACGGCCCTGATGGAGGAGGTTTTCCTGGCTGCTCAATTCCAGGTCCAGGCTATTGGATTGAAAGACAACCCCAATCAGGCGACGGACCTTATGGGGATCTGCCTTCACATCCACCCCCACCACGCTCGCTTTTCCCTGTTGAGGAACGAGAAGCGTGCAAAGGATGCGAAGCAGGGTCGTCTTGCCCCCACCATTGGGCCCCAAAAGCCCGAAGATCTGGTTCCTTTCAACGGAAAGGGTGACGTCTTTCAGTGCCTCGTGCTGCCCATAGCGGAAGCTCACATTCGCTACCTGAACAACCGCTGTGGGCTGAGAGTCAGCTGCCGAGGGAGACAAGGGCGAACGACGCAATTCAGCCATTCTTGTCAATGACCATGAGCATCAGAAGGAGAGGAAGGTAGACCACCGAAGTCAGCAGGACATGGCGAGCAGCGGTCTTTGTTCGAGCCAGGGCCGCCCCAAATCCAAACCACAGCAATACGGAACCCAGCACAAGAGCCCCCACAAGGTAGATCATTCCCGTCAAACCCGAGGTCACCGGGACGACACTCAATCCAAGCAAGATCACCGTGAAGATGAGGATGCGCCGGCCCGTCCTTCTACCGTCCGGATCAAAGGAAGACAACATGGCGAATCCAGCCCGCTTGTAGTCCTCTTTGTAAACCCAGGAAATGGCCAAGAAATGGGGAAACTGCCAGGCAAAGAGGATGGCAAAGAGCAGAAAGGCATTCCCATCCAATTGGCCACTTGCAGCTGCCCAACCGATCAAAGGGGGAATAGCTCCTGGAACTGCACCGATGGTCGTGCAAATCGGAGTCTTCATCTTCAAAGGAGTGTACACAAACAGGTAAACAACTGAGGCGAAACATCCCAAAAAGGCGGCCAAAATATTGGTCAGAAAAGCCAAGTAGAGGCTTCCGACGACGATCAGAAGACCGCCCGCTATGACAGAGTCATTCTCACTGATTCGACCCGAGGGCAAAGGACGCATAGAGGTTCGGTTCATCTTGCCATCCGCTTCACGCTCGATGAACTGATTGAGTGCCGCCGCACCGCCGCTTAAAAAAGCCGTTCCGACTAACGTGTGAATCAAGAGCAAAAAATCGAACTTGCCCGAAGAAGCCAGATAAAAGCCCGCTGCCGACGTCAAGACCACTGAACGAGTGACCCGTGGCCTGGTCAGCTCAAAAAATGCAGCAAGCTTCCACACAAAAGGACTCTCCGCAGCAGTGGATTCCATTTTCATGAGATTGATCCAGCCAAAGTGGGCTCAGGAACGGACTCCCGGTCTCTCATCAGTTTTAGGCACACCACGAGACTAGTGGCCAAAAGAAGCACGCCGATGGTGAGATGGGAGGTGGTGATCCATATTCTCGATACGGTCGGCTGCACCTGGTTGGCCGGATCGACTCGAACGAGATAAGCTCCCCATCCCAGCAACAGTTGGGCAAAAAGCAAGCTGAGCTGCAGGTACACCAGTCGAAGGATTCCCCGATCGTGGACTCGTTCGATGAAGACTCGCGCCACACAAAGGATCAAACCCGTCACCGCAAGGGCTCCCACCAAATGGGCCAGCAGAGCCCACGCCACCAGCACCGCTGCCTTGGTGCCGTTGACCGTACCTGAATGGCGCACGGTGGCGCCCAGGACATGCTGGAAGTAGAGAGCCATGGTCGTCAAGATGGCCAGCTTCAGCTCCCGGTCAGTGCCCCCTACAACCTTGCGCCATCCGTCCCTAAGGAAGCGGGACAAATGAACCCAATTGGGTGAGGTGACCACAGAAAGCGTGATGACCATACAGAAAAACAGGGGAGCAATGGAGGCATGCAGAACGGAGATGGGAGTAGGAAGAAAGAAAAGAACCGTCACTCCCCCCAGGACTCCCTGAGTGATCACCGCCGCCAACGCAATCAGACCCAGAGCCCGCACCCATGGGTAGGAGGGGACTTTCCAAAGAAAGATATTGAGGACGATGGTTAAAAGACCGACAGTAGTAGCCACCATCCGATGCCCATGTTCGTAAAAGACGCCGCCCACCATTTCGGGCATCCATTGTCCGTGAGAAAGTGGCCAGTCCGGCACAGACAGGCCCGCATCATTGCTGGTGACCAAAGCCCCTGCAATCACCAACAGAAAAGTCGCACCGGCAGTAACCAGCGCAAAGTAATGCAGACCTTGGTGATATCGGCTGTCCATTTATGATCCTCCCTAGCCCGAACTATTCATAAACTACCTGCTCCAACGCCGGGATCATCCGTCCGGACTGCGTGACCCGCAAAGCGGGTGCCCCCTCCCTCGACCGCCTCGGCGTACTGCACGAGTACGCCTGCGGGGGTCTCGGTCGCGATGCCTTGTCCCGCCGGCGCTCCCGCCGCTTCGCGACCACAGCCTATGAATAATCCGGGCTACGGGAGCGCCTATTTTATCAACTAGGCTGCTCTTGTCCACTTGGGCCTGGCCCGTGGGCCGAAGAGGCACTTAGCCCACGGCTCTGACTGCTTCTTGAGATGAATTTGTACTGGGACGGCAGGAGAAAAACGAGAAGGGCGCTCTGGACTACTTCAGAGAGGCTGGACAGTACTCACAACGCCCTTCTCTCCGTTACTTTCCAGGACTGATGGCGGGACATCCTGGAAGTATCTCGGGTACGATAGCAAATCCTTCCGACATTTTATCTTCGCTTCCATTTCGCCCGTCTTTTCTCCAGGAAACTGGAAACTCCTTCTTTGAAATCCTCGGTGGTCCGAACTAAGGTGTTCAGGTGGAGAGCCGCCATTAATCCCTTGTCCAGGCTCAAGCCTTGGAGATCTTTCATTAACTCCTTGGTCAACCGGACAGCAGTGGGGCTATTTTGGGAAATCTCCCGGGCCAGCTCTCGGGCCTTCTCCAGCAGGGAATCCTTGGCCACGACATGATTGGCCAAACCCATCTCCTGAGCCTCTTGAGCCGAAAAAACGCGGCCAGTCAACAACAACTCCCGGGCCTTTTTCTCCCCGCAAATCCGCACCAGGAAAACAGCAGCCAAAGCAGGTACAAAGCCCACCCTGACTTCCGGGTATCCGAAAACGGCATCTTCGGCTGCCAAAACGATATCGCAGACGCTTGCCAATCCACAGCCTCCCGCCATAGCCGGTCCATTCACGGCAGCGATTACCGGCTTGGGAAACTCGTAGATTCTGCGGAACAAATTCATCATCCCTTGCGAGTCCTGGCGAGCTTCTTCCACTGACTGAGCCGTCATTTCTCGAAGAACTGTGAGATCGGCCCCTCCACAAAAAGCCTTCCCTTCTCCCGTGACAATGAGGGCAGCCACATCGTCGCGTGCTTCCACTCGATCCAAGGCAGTGTGAAACTCGGTCACCAGGTCCGGAGAGAGGGCATTGCGCACTTGGGGGCGATTGAGGGTAATCAAAACTGCGGGAGGATCGAAGTCCAGTTTAACCTGATCCATAATCCTTTCTCTCTATACCTGGAGCACACCCGTTTTGAATTCCGGGATGTGCGGGTTGAGGGCTGCAACTTCCAAACTCAGCTCTAAAGCCTCCCGAGTCTGGTGGGGCTGGATGATCCTGTCCACCCACAGCCGGGCGGCCCCATAACGGGGGTCGAGTTGATGATCATAGGTTGCCTGGGTGCTCTCGAGCAGTTGCTGTCGGGTTTCCTCAGTGATCTTTTGGCCTTTCTTTTCCAACTGACGCACCTTCAAATCGAGTAGGGTCTTGGCCGCCTGCTCACCGCCCATCACAGCATAGCGGCAAGTCGGCCAAGCAAAAATAAAACGAGGGTCGTAAGCCTTGCCGCAAAGAGCGTAGTTGCCCGCCCCATAACTCCCCCCCATAATCACCGTGATCTTGGGTACCACGCTGTTCGCCACCACATTGACGAGCTTGGCCCCCGACTTGATGATCCCGGAAATCTCGGCCTCCCTGCCCACCATGAAGCCGCTCACGTCCTGGAAGAAGAGCAGTGGCGTACGGGCCTGGTTGCAATCCATCACAAAACGCGCCGCTTTATCGGCACTTTCCCTGTAGATTACTCCTCCCACCTCAAACGGCCCATCCGGCCTCTTGATGTGTTGTTTACGATTGGCAACCACCCCTACGGACCATCCCGCCAGGCGGGCATATCCGCAGATAAGGGTCTTCCCGTACTCCGCCTTATATTCCGTGAACTCACCGTTGTCGAAGATGCACTGAAAGATTTTGAGCAAGTCGTATTCCTGGCTGGGATCCAGAGGCATGAGATTGTAAATTTCTTCTGGAGAACGGCCAGAAGGTTTGGCCTCCACTCGTTGAAAGGGAGCCTGGAGAGGTTCTGACAGTGTCCCCACAAGGCGGCCAATACGATTGAGACAGCTGTTGTCTGTTTTCTCCCGAAAATCGATGGTCCCGCTCAGTCCAGAATGAAGTTTCGCCCCTCCCAAATCCTCGCTGTCCAGGTCCTGACCAATGGCCGCTTTCACCAAAGACGGTCCGGCGATGTAAAGACCACTGCCTTCGGTCATTAAGATCTTGTCGCACATGACGGGAAGATAAGCTCCACCCGCCACGCAAGGTCCCATGATAGCCGCGATCTGGGGAATTCCCTGGGCCGAGATGCGAGCATTGTGACGAAAGATTCGGCCAAAATCGTCCTCATCCGGAAAGATCTCATCCTGCAGGGGCAAGAACACGCCGGAAGAATCGACCAGATAAATCAGGGGAAGACGATTGTCCAGCGAGATACGCTGAGCCCGCAGGACCTTTTTGACCGTGGTGGGAAAGAAGGCACCCGCCTTGACGGTAGCATCGTTGGCAACGATCATGAAATGCCGGTTTTGAACTTTTCCAATGCCGATGATGACACCGGCAGCAGAAGCGCCGCCCCACTCTTCATACATCTCAAAGGCCGCAAACAACCCCAGCTCAAAGAAGGTACTCCCGGGATCGATGAGCTTTTCAATGCGCTCGCGAGCTGTCAGGCGACCCTTTTTGTGCTGCCTTTCGACGGCTTGCTCACCACCACCCAACTGGATCTCCTGCTCAGACCTCCTGATCAGATCCAGGACCTCTTCCCAGGATTGACACTCATCCAACGTCTTAGTCGTCACGATTAACCCCTGCGTCACACGCCGCTGCATCTTCATTATATCGAGAGAATTTGGGGACAGTCCCCGAATTCGGAGAATTCTTAGGACTGTCCCCAAATTCTCCCCGCATACGAGCCGCATATGTTAGCATTGAGCCCGCTCAGCACTGCTCCAGACAAAAGACATGACTTTCGATTTTTCCAAGCGATTTCAGGACAACTTGGAAAGGCTATCCGAAAGAGTCGCGCTTCAGTACATTACCCAGGAAACGAAAGAGTCCTTTACCTACGGCAGGATCGGTCAAGAGGTTGCCCAAATCGGTCTTTTTCTGAAAAGTCAGTCCATCGGACCGGGAAACACGGTGGGCATCCTTATGGAAAACCATCCCTACTGGGCCATCGCCTTTCTGGCAGCTCAAAGCACAGGTGCCCGAATCGCTCCCTTCGACATCCTGCACGACAGCAAGACGCTGGCCGAGTTGGTCCAACACGCCGAGTGCAAGTTCCTCATCTCATCCGAGAAATTCTTACCCGAAATCAAAAAAATCCAGGAACTGCTGCCTGCTCCTCTCCCCGCTCTAGTCACGGGTCCGCCCGTCGAAGGGTATTTCCACTGGGGAACCCTCCTCACTCAGGGTGAGGAAACGAGTCCTGTTGCTTGGGTGGAAGGTGATCCCGACGAAGCGTTCGTACTCCTTTACACCAGTGGAACAACGGGGAATCCCAAGGGAGTGGTCCTCTCGCGGCGCAACGTTTATCGAAACGTTGAGGAGCTCCTGAAGATCGTCCGAGTGACCTCTGGTGATCATGTGCTGTCGGTGCTGCCCCTGTACCACGTCCTGGCGCTGATGGTGAACTTTATCGTTCCTTTCTCCGTGGGCGCCCGAGTAACCTATTTGGACTCCCTGGACGCTCAGCGCATTCTCAAAAGCTTTCAAGATGAGGGAGTGACCATTTTCGTCTGTGTCCCCCAATTCTATTACCTTCTCCATCACCGCATCCTTCAAGAAGTCAAACGACAATTTTTTCTCAAGAGGTTTCTCTTCCACCGATTGCTGGCTTTTTCTCATTTCTGCAATGAGCGTTTGGACTGGAACCCGGGGAAATGGTTCTTTTCAGCCATCCACAAACGCTTCGGATCCCGGTTTAGAATCTTCGGCGTGGGCGGAGCTCATTTTAACGGAGAGGTTGCCCGATACCTGCGAGGTCTCGGATTTACCCTGGTGCAGGCCTATGGCATGACGGAAACAGCCGCGCTGGCGTCCATCACTCCCATCCCCTCCAGGACCCTGGGGTCGGTGGGACCGCCTCTGCCTCACGTGGAGATTCAAATTGAGCAGCCCGATCCAGAGGGTGTAGGCGAGGTTCTCATTCGTGGTGACAACGTCATGCAAGGTTACTGGAAAAATCCCGAGGCCACGACGGAGGTCCTGAAAAACGGCTGGCTCCAGAGCGGTGATCTCGGTTACTTGAATTCCCAGGGAGAGCTCTATATCACCGGGCGCAAGAAAGATGTCATCGTCCTCAGCTCAGGAAAGAACATTTTCCCGGAGGAGGTGGAGCATTTTTATCAGAGCAGCTGTCCTTACATCAAAGAGTTATGTGTTCTGGGTATACGTGATCGCACCTCCGCCCAGGAACAGGAGAAGCTCCACGCCGTTGTGGTTCCAGACTTCGACTATATGAAGAGTCAGCAGACGGTCAATACTTATCGCATGATTCGCTACATGCTGGAGAGTCTCTCCCAGCAAATCGCACCCCACAAACGAGTGCACAGCTTTGAGATTCGGCGGGAACCTTTGCCACGCACCACAACCCGCAAGATCAAACGTTTTCAGGTGCAACAGGAACTGAAAGAGAAACCTCCGACTCCCACCTCCCCTCAAGGGGCAAAGACCACCCAACCTCGAACGGCGACGGAAGAAACAGTCTTCAGAATCATCCAGGAAGTGAAGGCCCATGCGGACATCCATCCGCAAGCGAATCTGGAGTTGGATTTGGGATTCGATTCCCTGCAACGAGTCGAACTCCTCTCCACGGTCCAGGAGACCTTTCAGATCCAGATCTCGGACGAATCGGCGGCTCAGATCTTCACCGTAGAAGAGCTCGTTGAAGCTGTAGAGACGAGACTTGGCAAAGAGACTTCTGAAAGAGACGTTCGGCTTTCCTGGGAAACCATTCTGAGGGAACCTCTTCAACCTGAAGACCGCCGTCGGGTGCAACAGCTCCTGGAGCCTCAACCCCTGACGGAATTCGCTTTTTATCTCACCGCAAAAACCGTTTACATTCTGTCTCGGGTCTTTTTCCGCCTGAAGGTGAAGGGGAGAAAAAATCTACCTCATGACTATCCTTATTTGATCTGCCCCAATCATTTGAGCTTCCTGGACGCTTTTGTGCTGGTGAGCCCCTTCCCCTATCGAATCATCAAGAGGATCTTTTTCCTGGGGTATGCCGATTATTTCAATCGTCCCCTGCTCTCTTTTCTGGGAAAACTCATCAGAGTTGTGCCCGTCGATGCTGACCGGCACCTTCGACAGGCGCTGCGTCTGGGTGCTGAAGGACTACGCAAGGGTTTCATTCTCTGCGTCTTTCCGGAAGGGGAGCGCTCCATCGACGGCACCCTCAAACCCTTCCGGAAGGGACCTGCGATCCTGGCCAAGGAAATGGGAGTGCCTGTGGTGCCAACGGCTATTGAGGGCACTTATGAGGCCTGGCCAAGAGGGGTGGCCAAAATTCGCTTACATCCCGTGCAGGTCTGTTTTGGTGATCCACTCGATCCCCCCTCTGAAGAAGAAACATACGATGCTTTCAACGACCGTCTCTTTAAGGCCGTTGACCAGCTCATCCAGCAGGATTAGTGGGATTCCTGGGGGAATTCGGTCTTTTCCAGGCCGTTGACCAGCCCATCAGGGGAGATCAGGGGGAATCTGGGCTATCTTCCCGATATTCAGCAAAGGCATCCGGAGTTTCCCAGAGTCGAATCGCCACAACGGGGAGTTGCCCGGCCTTGGCTTCCTGGAAGATCAGCCTGGCGATATTTTCGGCAGTGGGATTCTCCTTCATGACGAATACCCGTTCACCAATACCTTCCAATGCCGCCACCATCGGGTCGTCCTCCCGCAGCAACATGCGGTGATCCAATTCGCGATCGATAAATCCCATCAGGCGCTTCTTGACATCACTGAAATCGTACACCATCCCTCGAGGATCCAGCTTTTCACTGCACAACTCAACGTCAAGTACCCCATTGTGCCCATGAGCATGAGCACACTTGCCGTCGTAATCCATCAAGCGATGGCCGTAACTAAAGTACAGTCTTTTAACGATGTGATGCTTCATAGTAACCAGTGTCTCGTCCCAGGAATACCATGATGTTTGTGGCGAGCGCAACGGCGTCGAGTTCGCGAAGCAACGACAACGCGATGTCGTGTGCATCGCGGAGGAGGAGGGAGAAAGAAATCGATGCCGTTCCGCCGCCACCCTTCGGGCTGATGGGTGTTGCGGGCAATCTCTGTGTCGCTCGTCGTCGCTGATATCCCTGACATCACCTCCTCCTCGCTCCTTGACCTCTCCTCGCAAGACCCATCAGCAAACGTCATCGTATTCCTGGGACGAGACACTAGCTTCAGGAAGTTAAAATAACGAACAATTGTTGAGGACCGTGGACACCAACGACCAAAGTCTTTTCAATGTCGGCGGTGCGGCTGGGACCGGTGACCAATGTTAAGGCACTACCCTGCCCCTGAGGCATGGAAAGAAAAAGCATTGCCTGGTTCATCAACAGATCTCGTTCCGATAAAAACATCAGATGTGCTGGGGGCAAAAGCGAGAGCAAACGCCCCCTTCCAGCCTTGACCTCATGAACAACGGTTCCAGTTTCTGCAACTCCAAATCGAGCTCCACTCGCCGAGAGTGAAATGCGGGCTAGCTGTGCATTCTCATGACATTATTCATAAGGGGAAGTCTGCTGATAGGAGACAGACCACCCAGGCTCTGATGTTGGCGGTGATGATTATAGAAGTGAAGCCAGGGGCGAAGCCAGCGAAAACGGTGGCCTGAAGTGCGGTAGGGGAAGCGGTAGGCCCACTCACGGAGGAGAGTCTGGATCAAGCGTTCTGCTTTGCCGTTGGTTTGAGGCCGGTAAGGACGGGTGCGGAGGTGGCGAAGCCCCAGTTGCTGGCAAAGACCCTGGAAAGCGTGGGAGACATAACAGGAACCGTTATCGGTCAGGACCTGTTCTACCCGGATACCCAGCTTTTGGAACCAGAGGACGGCTCGGCCGAGAAAAGCCATAGCCGATTGTTTGCGCTCGTTCGGGAGAACTTCGACATAGGCCAATCGAGAGTTATCGTCGATACACACATGGACAAACTCCCATCCCACTCCCCGAGCTCGACGCCGTTTATCTCGAGTGATGCGATGCCCCACACCAGCAATCCTGCCCAGTTTTTTGATGTCCAGGTGCAACAACTGCCCAGGATGGTCGCGCTCGTAGCGACGAGCGGGCTGTGCAGGCTCCAGGCTCTTCAAGCGTCCCCATCCGGCTTGTTGCAGGATCCGGGCCACGGTGGAGCGGGCCAGACCCAAACGAGCGGCAATCTCGGCTGCCACCATTCGACGACGGCGAAGACGGTAAATTGCCTCTCGATCCCGCCTCGGGGTCTGCCGGGCAATCCGAGCGGGTCTGGAAGACCGGTCTTCCAGACCCGCTCGGCCTTGGGCTTGATAACGAGCCAGCCACTTGTAGACGGTCCGCTCACTGATCCCCACCGACTGAGCCACCTCCTGGACCGATTGTCTTTGCTCTTTCACTCGTCGGATGATCAGTTCTCGACTTCTTGGGCAGGTTCGGGCATTCTGGTGGATGTCCATTCGGGTTCTCCTTTCGGTGCTGATGGTCTAATCTTCCAATCAGCATTGCCGAAAAGACTCGGATGGACAACCCCTTTTACTGAACAACCTGTTGAGAGTTCACAGCTAGATCGGTTCGTTGGTAGGGTTTCGAGTTCAAGATGATGGGAAATTTGACTTGGTCACGAAAATGGAAACTGTAAAGCAGAGCACCTTCGGCCAAGGCTTCAGGGTCACGCAAGGTAAAGGAAATACCGTGCCTTTGAAACAATTCCTCACCTTCCCAATAAATTTCTGTCGAATCGCTCTGTTTCAGGACGAGACTGAGGACGCCCGAGAGCTCATCGGACTTTCGCCCGTCCAAAAAAACTCCTCCCACCCTTTCCAACTCCTGGCGGAACTTCTCTACCGGATCTGAATAGTGAGGAAACTCAGGCATTTCAGTGGGCAATTCGACAGAGTCAGCCCCGGCACAGGCTTGACGGATTTTATGCAACATCACAGATCGGCTCAAGATGCCTCCTTAGTGCCTCGTTCCATAAATACGATGACGTTTGTGGCGAGCGCGACGGCGTCGAGTTCGCGAAGTGACGACGACGCGATGTCTCTGGCATCGTGGAGGAGGAGCGACAAAGAAACCGATGTCGTCCCGCCGCCACCCTTCGGGCTGATGGGGATTGCGGGCGATCTCTGTCCCTCGTCGTCGCCGATGTCCCTGCATCGCCTCCTCCTCTCTCCTTGATCTCCCCTCGCAAGACCCATCAGCAAACGTCATCGTATTTATGGAGCGAGACACTTACAAGTTCGCGAAAACTCCGCGGCGGAAGGGCGGGCAGATCACGATATTTCATCCAACGACTCAAAAGCGGAATCGGGAGTCTTCCCAGTCCACTCTTCCTAAAGACCTTGAGTAGCATTCGAGCCCAGCGTCCCAAGCGAGCATAAAGGATTGGAGAGCACATGACCCGGGCCCATATCTGCATGGCCAGCTTTTCCAGGGAGAAACGAGCCGCTTTTCGATTCTTTTCACTCTGGACCCTCTCCCGAAGCTTTAACAGGATTTCAGGAATTTGGATTTTTACGGGACAGATGTCGTGACAGGCTCCGCACAGGGACGACGCGAAGGCATGCTCGGGAGCTTCGCTAACGGACGTCAGCAGTGGAGTCAACATAGCCCCAATAGGTCCCTGGTAAGTCGAACCATAGGCATGCCCGCCGATCGTCTGATAGACAGGACAAACATTCAGGCAGGCTCCACAGCGAATGCAGGACAAAATCTGACGCATCGAGCCATCCGCCAGTATCTTACTGCGCCCGTTATCGATAAGCACCAGATAAAATTCCTGTGGGCCGTCCAGCTCGTCGCTGCGGCGAGGCCCATTCAGGCAATTCACGTAGCTGGTCATTTTCTGTCCGGTGGCACTGCGGGTGAGAAGTTTTAGGAAAGACCGCCAGGTCACGGCTGCGAGGAATGACTTTTTCTATTCCCATGAGGGCAACGTGAATTTCAGGGACCGAAACAGACAATCCCACATTACCCTCATTTTCCACAATCACAATGGTGCCGGTTTCGGCTACGGCGAAGTTCACTCCGGTAACTCCGATACGGGCAGTCAGAAAGTGGTGGCGCAGAAGCCTTCGAGCAGTGGCGATGATCTCAAGCACATCCTGAGTAGGGACCATACCCAATTCTTGAACGAAAAGATCGGCAATCTCCTCCCTCGACTTGTGGAGAGCCGGAGCAATAAGGTGCGATGGCATTTCCCTGGCCAATTGGATCACGTACTCACCCAGATCCGTTTCCACCGGCTTAATCTGTGCACGTTCCAGTGATTCGTTCAGGTGTATCTCTTCGCTCAGCATACTCTTGCCCTTGACCACCTCACGGAAGTGCCTTTGGTGGCTCAAATCCAAAATGAACTGAACGGCCTCCTGGCCGGTTTCAGCCCAGATGACCTTCCCACCCCGTTCCAACACCTTCTCTTCCAAACCTTGCAAGTAGTCGGGCAATCTGGACAAGGTATGAGCTTTAACCTCCCGGGCATAGTGACGCAATTCTTCCCAATTGGGGACCTCCGAAACAGCTTCATTCCGGGAGTGGAGAGTCTCTGCAAGGGCACGGCGCAGGTTCCCCCGTAAGGTCTCATCGGCTAAGGCGCTCTGGGTATTGGTACTAATCTTAACCCGCACTTTTCACACCCCCTCTACTGCATCGGCGAAATGATCCGGCCTTACTGCGCGACCCGCAAGGCGGGTACCCCCGACCCGCAAGCGGGTGCCCCCGGCCTCCTCAACGTACTGCAGTGAGTACGTTTGCGGGGGCTTCTGTCGCGCGTGGCGCAACGCACTCAGGCCGTCCCTTTCGTCGCTTCGCGACGAGTTGGTGTGAGAACCGCGGGTTTACCATGATTAATCATCATCAAACTTGGCCAGCAACTCAGCCAAATGCATGGTCTGGACGGGAACCTGGTTGCGCTCCAGCAAGCCGTTGATATGCATCAAACAGCCCACGTCGCTTGCGATGACGTAGCGAGCGCCGGAGCTTCGGATCCACCCCACTTTGTCGTCACCCATGGCGGCCGAGACGTCTGGGAATTTCACCGAAAAGGCACCTCCAAAGCCACAGCAGCGATCACTGCACTCCATCTCCCGCAAATCAATTTCATCCACAGCGCGAATCAGTTGGCGCGGTTCACTGGAAATGCCCAGTTCACGCAGAAGATGGCAAGAGTCGTGATAGGTGACCACTTCCGGGAAACGGGCTCCTGTACTCTCCACCCCCAGAACCGAACTCAAGAACTCCGACAACTCGAAGGTTCGTTGTCCCACCTCTTCGGCAAGACGCCTTTGTGAGGAATCCTCGGCAAAAAGCTTTGGGAAACAAACCTTGATCATGGTACTGCAGGAACCGGAAGGGACCACAATATGATCCGAGTCCCCATACACCTCTAAAAAATGCTGGGCGACCTGCCGGGCTTCCGCCTCATACCCGGTGTTGAATGCCGGCTGCCCACAGCAGGTTTGGCGGTTGTTGAACTCCACCTCCACCCCCAACTTCCTGAGAACCTTCATCGTGCTGATGCCGATTTGAGGGAACAATTGATCCACCAGACAAGTGATGAACAAGGAGACCTTCATGAAAGAGCGCTGACCTCCTGGCCACAGCCGGCAGACCGGCTGAAATTCAAAATCTCAAATTCCAAATTCAAAACGAATTCTTTTTTTCTATTTTCTATTTTCGGCGCGCGAAGCGCGCTCTGACAATAGACCACAAACCACAGACGCTGACAACTGACAACTGGCAATCGATAGCTGACCCGTTCTTTTTCCTTTCTCCAGGCGCGTACCGAGCTCGCGCGCTCACTTGGAACTTTTTATAACATTGAGCCCGGTTAAGATGGCCCGGAAACCAAAAAAGAGAATTTGTGTCCTCAGCGGTGGCGGTGATTGCCCTGGATTGAACGCCGTTATTCGGTCCGTTTTGGCCTGGTGGCCATGGAACTCGCTGCCCAGGAGCGGTTCGGACAGATGGTTGCTCGAAAATGTGGCCAGGTTGAATCGGTGCCCATCAAAGATGCAATTTCCGGTCAGCGCCTGGTCGATCCTGAGGGGAAGTATGTGCGTACCGCCAAGGCCGTCGGAATTTCCTTCGGAGACGTCTGAGGATAAACAGAATCCGAGAAACAACTATGCTAGAATTGGATCGGGGAGATCACACTGACGAATGAAGTGAGTTTTCTACGTAGGCTGGCACCACCTATCCTGGGAGTTTTGCTCATTCTAGGATGTGCCCAGCCCCCAGAGCTCCCCTCGCATAAGAGGGAGTGGTTGGCGGTGGAGGAGCGTGAACCCATCGATCTGTCGGGCACCTTCAAGACGCTTGACGGAAGAGATGTTTCTCTCATCGATTCCGATCTTGAATCCAAGGTCCTTTTTCTCAACCTGTGGGCAACGTGGTGTTTACCTTGCCTTGAGGAAATGCCTGCTATGGCCTCTCTTTACCAGGAATTCTCGGATCAGGGGCTTGCCATGGTGGCCGTCTCAAGCGAAGACCCTGAAGTAGTTCTTCAATTTCTAGAAGAGCACCCGTATCCCTTCACTATTTTGCTGGACCCTGAGGATACTCATGCCCTGAGTGTGGAGGTCATAGCGCTCCCCACCACATTCATTGTCGACCGTCAGGGGCGCATTGCCCTCCGGCAGATTGGATCCTATAGTTGGGATTCTCCAGCGATGATCGAACAATTTCGGTCGTTCCTAGCTGATGACTAAGCCCCAAGAATCCGGCCTGTCCGATCATCCCTTCTTTTTTCGCTGCATCAATGAATCGTGCCGAAGTGAATTCGATATCGGCAGGAAGCTCTACCAGTGTCCTGACTGCTCTGACCTTCTGGACGTCGTCAAGAATCATTCAAATCTTGACGTTGAAAAGCTCAAAAAACTGTTTCGGCAGCGACGTGCCTCCAACAATCCACTGGATATCAGTGGAGTCTGGCGCTATCGAGAATTGCTGCCTTTTCGCGAGGAAGACCTGACCCACGTTGTCACCATGGGAGAGGGGAACAATCCCGTTCTGGAGACACCCCGCGCCGCTGAATACGCCGGTCTCGATCGCCTGCGGGTCAAGCACCTTGGCTGGAATCCGACAGGCTCTTTTAAGGACTACGGCATGACGGTGGCGGTTACCCAAGCCAGGAAACTGGGATCGCGGGTGGTGGCCTGCGCCTCTACCGGCAATACGTCCGCTTCCATGGCAGCCTACTGCGCCCGGGCCAATCTTCGTGCCGTTGTCTTTATCCCCAAGGGTCAGATCGCTTTCGGGAAATTGTCTCAGACCATGGATTTTGGTTCGCTCACCCTGCAGATCCAGGGAGATTTCGACGTCGCTATGGGCCTGGTGCGGGAACTTTCGAAAGAAACGGACCTTTATCTGATGAATTCCATCAATCCGTTTCGACTCGAAGGCCAGCAAACCGTGATGATCGAGCTTTTCGATCAACTGGACTGGAAAATTCCGGATCGAATTGTGGTGCCTGGCGGCAATCTGGGCAACAGCTCTTCCTATGGAAAAGTCCTGATGGAATTGAAGGAACTGGGCTTTATCGACAAGGTCCCGCGGCTCACCATCATCCAGGCCAGCGGTGCTGCCCCTCTCCATCGAACTTTGGTCACCAGTTCCGGACAATTGGTCCCCGTCCAAGATGCCTGGACCCTTGCCAGTGCCATCAAGATCGGGAGGCCCATCAGTTGGAAAAAGGCTTTGCGTGCTTTGGAGTTCACGGATGGCTGGTGTGATGTGGTGAGCGAGCAGGAGATTGCCGATGCCAAAGCCGTTTTGGGAAGTGATGGAATTGGGTGTGAGCCGGCTTCAGCCACCACAGTCGCCGGTCTTAAGAAACTTCTGCAGTTGAGCCAGAGCCACGATCACGAAGTCAGTATGGACCCCGACGAAGACGTGGTGGCGATTTTAACCGGTCATCAACTGAAGGATCCGGAGTATACCGTCAACTACCATCTCAACAACCTTTACCAACATGCGTCCTACGAGAACCGCATTGTGGAGAAATCGGGAAAGCTGAACTCCACCTTCGCAAACAAGCCCATCGTGGTTGAGCCTGACAAAGAGAAAATTATCAGCTTGTTGGAACTTTAGCCAGACTATGCATAATCCCGGCTAGCCCCCTTCGACAGGGTCCCAGGCTGTGTGTTACCCTTCTCCACCCTGCACATGAAACCGACAACACTCGGAGAATTAAAGCAGCAAGAAGGAAAGCCGTCCTGCTATCGATCCATAAGAGAAGAAATCCGCCACAATCTGATTCAGAAACTCGCCGCCAAGGAACCCCTCTTCCCGGGCATCATTGGGTACGATGATTCGGTCATTCCAGGCATTATCAATGCCTTGCTTTCCAAGCATAATCTCATCGTCCTGGGACTACGCGGACAGGCTAAGAGCCGGATTCTGCGTGCCCTCACTGACTTCCTGGACGAAGAGATCCCCTGTGTTGCAGACTGTGAGATCAATGATGATCCCTTCTTTCCGATCTGCGGAGTCTGCAGCAAACGCGTTCAGGAAGAAGGTGGTGATCTACCCATCACCTATCTTTCTCGAGACCAGCGTTATATAGAAAAACTGGCCACACCTGACGTCACCATCGCCGACATCATTGGGGACCTGGATCCCATCAAGGCTGCCAAACACGGCAGAGAACTTTCCGCTCACGAGAATATTCATTTCGGCCTTTTGCCTCGAGCTCACCGCGGAATCTTCGCCATGAACGAACTTCCCGATCTGGCCCCCAAGATTCAAGTAGGGCTTTTCAACATCATGCAAGAGGGAGATGTACAGATCAAAGGCTTTCCTATCCGATTGCCGCTGGATACTCTCCTGGTCTTTTCAGCCAACCCAGAGGACTATACCGCAAGAGGAAAGATCATTACCCCCTTGAAGGATCGCATTGGATCAGAGGTGAAAACCCATTATCCTGACCGCATCGAAGATGGAATTCGAATTACCCTTCAGGAATCCTGGATCGAACGGAACTCTTCGAAAATGATCGTGACTCCCGAGTTTATTACCGAGATCATCGAAGGAATCGCTTTTCTGGGTCGTCAGGATCAGCGAATCGACAACCGTTCCGGTGTCAGCCAACGTTTGTCGATTTCCTGCCTTGAAAACACCGTCAGCAACGCCGAACAGCGCGCACTAAGGGCCCAGGAAGAGAAGGTCGTACCCCGTGTTTCTGACGTTTATGCGTCCATTCCGGCTATCACCGGAAAACTGGAACTGGAATACGAGGGAGAACTCAAAGGGGCCGTGAACATCACCAAACAACTCATCCAGTCCTCTGTTCTGAAAGCCTTTGAGCGACATTTTCCGAAACAGCAATTCGATCAGATTGTGCAGTGGTTCGATCTGGGAGGCGAAGTCCAAGTCAGCGACCTAACCCCGGCTCAGGAATATCTCCAGAAGGTCACATCGATTCAGGGACTGGAAGAAACCTTGGAAGAGATGGGGGTTTCCCCACAAGACGACCTGCCAGCCGCTGTCTCACTCATTGAATTCATACTGGAAGGCCTCTACGCAGGGAAGAAACTCAATCGCAACGAGGAACGCGGCTACTTCAAAGAAGCGACCCAATCGGACGAAGAGTTTTTGGGAGACCCTGCTCCTTCTAAAAGGTCGTTCAATTAAGTGTCTCGCTCCATAAATACGATGATGTTTGTGGCGAGCGCGACGTAGGCGAGAACGATGAGTCGAGTTCGCTACACGAAATATATTCCCCTTCCCCTGGATGAGATCGAGCTGGAAAAGCTGGTGAACCAGCTCAAGGATTTTTTCCTGGAAAGCGGTTTTTATTCTCCTTCCAATCGCGGCACTCCTTTCGATCAGACCTTGGAGAGTCTCTATCAGGCTCTGGCGGAAATTCTCTCCACGGATGAGCGCCTACCTTCAGAATGGCGGGACGCCCTTGACCGCTACGTCGACGACTTCCCGGAAGGCCAGCTGCCCAAGGATGTTCAGGACTTCCTGGATCAATTGATCCAGCGTTTGGTGGACGAAAACTATATCCATGCCTCTGAAGAGGGTGGGGAAGAGGCTCCTCGTGAAGGTGAGGCAAGCGAAGCGGACCCAGTCAAGAACATCCGCTTCGAACTCACGGACAAGAGTCTGGATTTTCTGGGCTACAAGACCTTACGCGAATTGATGAGTTCCCTGGGCCGAAGCAGCTTTGGTCGACATGAAACGCATCAGCTTTCCACAGGGGTACAATCAGACGCTCACAGCCGACCCTATGAATTTGGCGACACCCTGAATCTGGATGTCAGTGCCACTCTACTGAATGCGGTCAAACGGGAAGGACTCAAGCTGCCCTTCAATCTGGAATATAAGGACTTAATGGTTTACCAAACCGACTATCATAGTTCTTGTGCAACGGTTCTATTGCTGGACTGCAGCCACAGCATGATCCTTTATGGCGGGGACCGCTTCACTCCTGCAAAGAAAGTGGCGTTGGCGCTGGCCCACCTCATCCGTAGTCAGTTTCCCGGAGACTCTCTCCAGGTGGTCCTTTTCCATGACTCGGCAGAGGAAATACCTTTGGCAAAGCTGGCCTCGGTCAAAGTAGGTCCCTACCACACCAATACCTGCGACGGTTTACGCTTGTCGCGTCGTATTCTCATGAACCAAAAGAAGGATATGCGCCAGATCATCATGATCACCGACGGCAAGCCTTCTGCGATCAGCCTTCCTAATGGCCGGATTTACAATAATCCGTTTGGCTTGGATCCCATGATCTTGCGGAAAACCTACCAGGAGGTGACCAACTGCCGGAAAGCAGGCATTCTGATTAATACCTTCATGTTGGCTAGAGACTACTATCTCGTGGATTTCGTCAAAAAAGTCTCCCAGATTTGTCGCGGGAAAGCCTACTTCGCCACCACCTTGAACCTCGCCAACTATATTTTGATGGATTTCATGACCAAAAAGACCAAAACCGTTCACTAATCCATCCTCTTTATCACCTCTCGCCCTACAGACCCCATCCCCTATAGCTGGGCTTATGCTAATCTATGCAGCGAGGTCATCTCCCCGATGAGCAAGACGAGCAAGAAGAGTTCCAAGCAGAAGGTAAGACCCAGCGAAGAGACCATCGAATCGCTGGTTGAGCCGAAAGGCGAGGAACCCTCACCGCAACAACCGTCCTCCGAGTCGCTGGCCAAGCTGGATCCACTGCGCAGATACTTGCTCGAGATCAGCCGATTCGAACCCCTCACGGCCGAGGAGGAAGAACGGTTAGCGGTACTCTACCGCGAGCAAGATGACCAGGAAGCTGCCTACCGACTCATCACTTCCAACCTTCGATTGGTGGTCCAAATTGCCAGACTCTACAACCGGGTCTATACCAACATTATGGACCTCATACAGGAGGGCAACATCGGTCTGATGAAGGCTGTGAAGCGCTTTGATCCTTATCAAGGTGCGCGCTTGCCGACCTATGCCAGTTGGTGGATCAAGGCCTATATCATCAAGTTCATCCTGGATAATTTCAGAATCGTACGTGTGGGAACAACCAACGAAAGGCGCAAGCTACTTTTCAATTTACGCAAGGAAAAAGAGAAGCTTCGATTGCGGGGAATCGAACCCACTCCCGCTTTGATTGCTCAACGCTTGAATGTCCGACCCGAAGAAGTGGTAGCGGTAGAACAGGCCATTGAATCCAGCGATATGAGTCTGAACGCCTATGTCGATGACAATCAGTCTGTTCAATACATCGACACTTTAGCGGCCGCCGAGGATCCGGTCGACGAGAAACTGGCTCGAAAGGAACTGAAAACGTTGTTCAATCGAGAGATCGAAGAATTCTCTGGAGCGTTGACGGAACGGGAGAAGATCATCCTGAACGACCGCCTCATCGCTGAGACGCCGCGAACCTTACAGGACATCGCAGATCAATTTGCGGTCAGCCGGGAGGCCATCCGTTTGAGTCAAAAAGCTCTGATCGCCAAGATCAAAGAACACATGCAGGAAACCTTTAAGAACGTCACCGACTTCGAGTTTGCGCTGAACGATTAGGCTTCTTATAGAATCAACATGGCATCTCCATAGCTGTAAAAGCGATATCCACGCTCAACAGCCTCACGGTAGCACTCCTGGATCAGATCTCTTCCTGCAAAGGCTGAGACCAGGAGCAGCAGCGTCGATCTGGGGAGATGGAAGTTGGTGATGAGACCCTGAATCAGGCCAAAATCGAATCCCGGGTGGATAAAAAGATCCGTCCAGCCTTCCTCCGATACAATTTGCTGATGCTTGGAAAAGACATGCTCCATGACGCGTGTCGTGGTTGTTCCAACCGCGATCACACGGTTGCCGTCCCTCACTTGCCGTTCGATGCGAGTAGCCGCCTCTGAATCAATCTCATAGTATTCAGCATCCATGTGATGCTCTCCCACGGTTTCCACAGAAACCGGTCTGAAGGTTCCATAACCTACGTGCAGGGTAATCTTGCAATGGGGGATTTGGTCCAACAATTCCTGTGTAAAATGAAGTCCCGCCGTTGGAGCTGCCACCGACCCGGGAACACTGGAGAAAATCGTTTGATATCGCTCTCGATCCTCTGGCGTGGACGGACGAGCGATATAAGGGGGAAGCGGTGTCCGACCCAGTTTCTCGATCCAGTGCCAGAACTCTCCTGGATATTCGAAGCGGAGCCGGCGCACCGCTGAAGGGGGGCTCTCGAGAACCCTGGCTTCGAAATGATCCGGTCGGAAAACCAAGCGGTCGCCCGGGCGCGCCTTTTTACCCGGCCTCACCAGTGCTTCCCACACATCCCCTTCAACGGAACCCAGCAACAACACTTCTATCTTCTCCTGGCGGTCAACTCGATGAGCAGAGAGGCGAGCTGGAATCACTCGGGTGTTGTTCAAGATGAGCAAATCACTCGATGAAAGGAAGTGCGGCAGATCTCGAAACCGATGGTGCTCGCAACTTTGACCCGCTCGATCAACGACCATCAACCGAGACTGGTCACGATTCTCACTCGGATGCTGGGCAATCAGCTCAGGAGGCAAAGGGTAGTCAAAATCAGAGATTTTCACAGGAGGTATTCTATCTCAGCCCGGACTATGCATAATCCGGGCTAGGTAAATCTCGTGCTATGGCGGCTCTGACTGACTTTGGGAAAGCGGCACCAATATGTGACAATGACGTCTTCTTGTCGCCATGAAGGTCCATAAATCCATTTTGACACTTTCCGCTGGTCATTTTCTCATTGACGCCTACGCAGGCATGCTGGGCGCTTTCCTGCCCTTTCTTCACGACAAACTCAATCTCTCGTTGACTCAGGCGGGGATCCTGGGAGGGGCCTTGGTCTTTTCCAGCTCTCTCATGCAACCTCTGTATGGTTATTTGGCAGACCGCCTTCGACACAAGGTGTTTGCCGCGATGGGGCCGGCAGTGGCAGGTGTTTTTATCTGTTCCCTGGGAATCGCCCCCGGCTTCACCACTCTGTTGTTTTTGGTCGTCCTGGGTGGTGTTGGGATCGCCACCTTCCATCCCCAGGGGGCGGCAGTCACAGCTGAAGTGGAAAGCCACCGTCCTGGCTATCAGATGGCCGTCTTCATTACCGGAGGAATGATTGGGTATGCCATCGGTCCGATCTACATTACCAGTGTCATTACCTTGGCGGGTCTCGACAACAGCTACTGGGCCGCCCTGCCCGGGGTCTTGATGAGTGCCTACCTTTTGAGGTATGGACCCTCACCGCAAACAGTGAAAAGGAAGGTCGGATACACTCACCTCAGAGAACGCTTCAAGGAAAAACGCCGGCTACTTCTGATCCACTACTCTCTGGTGGTCGTCCGCTCGATCAACCACATCGTATTTGTGGCTTTTCTTCCCTTGTACCTGACCCAGCGAGGCCACAGTGAAATGGAGGGAGCTCTGGGCCTGACCCTTTTTCTGCTGACTGGAGCCATCTCAGGATTTTGGGGTGGAATCCTGGCCGATCGCTTTGGAGGAAAGCTGGTTCTTGTTGTTTCCATGATCGGCTACGCTCCGCTGGCACTCGCATTTCTTTTGACCACCGGTCCCATTTCAGTACTCTTTTGCACTTTGGCTGGAGCGTTCCTTCTCCTCCCAAATCCCGTCAATGTGGTCATGGCCCAGGAACTGATTCCGGAGGCCGGCAGCACCGTAGCCGCGCTGATGATGGGTTTTGCCTGGGGGGTTTTGGGGTTTATTCTTCCCTCGGTGGGGCTCTTCAGCGACATCTTTGGGCTTCAGACCATATTATTGTGTGTCGTTCTTCTGACCTCACCCGGAGTTTTGTCCGCACTTCTGTTACCCTCAGCACAAAAGCCACGCACGCTTCCCGGTAATCTGCCCCCCGTGATTCATTAGCCCGGCGGGCTTCGCCCGCAGAAAATAGAAAATAGAGATGAATTTCAGCCGGTCTACGGTCTGTGGTCTGCTTTTCAAAAGGTGAACATCACCCCGCCGGAAATCTCATGGGTTTTGGCATTCTCGTCTAAAACGCCATAGACCGTAACGCGCCTATAATCGATACGCACACCCATGGGGCCCAGAAGCCCACGCAACTTCAGGCCCGTTCCGAAATTGAACGTAAAGCGGCTCCCGACATCGGGAAAGGAAGTGCCAAACCTGTGCAGAACCCCGACTCCCAGGGTGAAATAGGGGAGTGTTCGCCTCACAGGAAGGTTGAGGACCAGATTGCCATTGTAGTTCAGGCCTCCATTATTTTCGCCTTCCGCGGCCAGTACTGAACCCGATGAGAAACTAAGGGTGTTCTCAAAGCCCAATACGACAAGGAAATCTTTTTCCCAGCGGACTCCAAAGACATTGAAGTTGCTCAAATTGACCTGGCCAGCAACGGTCCCGAGTGATCCAACGTCCGTCCAACCCGCAAACAGGGAGAGATCGGACGCCTTGGCTGTGAGACTGGAGAAGAAAACAACGCCTATCAAAATGAACTTATTCACGCCCTGACTCCTTCCTAGCCCGTATTACGCACAGGTTCTCGTCCACGAAGTAACGAAAGCGCCGGCCTGACAGGGCGCGTGACCCGCAACGCAGGCAGGGCGGATGACTTCGTCGCTGTGGTAGAGAATTGATGCATCATCCCGGGCTTGACTTCTCCTTACAATAGTCTCTCATGAGTGTCTCACCTTTTGTTTCCCGTTTGGGATTGCTGAGGGGACTAGCTGTGCATTCTCATGACATTATTCATAAGGGGAAGTCTGCTGATAGGAGACAGACCACCCAGGCTCTGATGTTGGCGGTGATGATTATAGAAGTGAAGCCAGGGGCGAAGCCAGCGAAAACGGTGGCCTGAAGTGCGGTAGGGGAAGCGGTAGGCCCACTCACGGAGGAGAGTCTGGATCAAGCGTTCTGCTTTGCCGTTGGTTTGAGGCCGGTAAGGACGGGTGCGGAGGTGGCGAAGCCCCAGTTGCTGGCAAAGACCCTGGAAAGCGTGGGAGACATAACAGGAACCGTTATCGGTCAGGACCTGTTCTACCCGGATACCCAGCTTTTGGAACCAGAGGACGGCTCGGCCGAGAAAAGCCATAGCCGATTGTTTGCGCTCGTCCGGGAGAACTTCGACATAGGCCAATCGAGAGTTATCGTCGATACACACATGGACAAACTCCCATCCCACTCCCCGAGCTCGACGCCGTTTATCTCGAGTGATGCGATGCCCCACACCAGCAATCCTGCCCAGTTTTTTGATGTCCAGGTGCAACAACTGCCCAGGATGGTCGCGCTCGTAGCGACGAGCGGGCTGTGCAGGCTCCAGGCTCTTCACGCGTCCCCATCCGGCTTGTTGCAGGATCCGGGCCACGGTGGAGCGGGCCAGACCCAAACGAGCGGCAATCTCGGCTGCCACCATTCGACGACGGCGAAGACGGTAAATTGCCTCTCGATCCCGCCTCGGGGTCTGCCGGGCAATCCGAGCGGGTCTGGAAGACCGGTCTTCCAGACCCGCTCGGCCTTGGGCTTGATAACGAGCCAGCCACTTGTAGACGGTCCGCTCACTGATCCCCACCGACTGAGCCACCTCCTGGACCGATTGTCTTTGCTCTTTCACTCGTCGGATGATCAGTTCTCGACTTCTTGGGCAGGTTCGGGCATTCTGGTGGATGTCCATTCGGGTTCTCCTTTCGGTGCTGATGGTCTAATCTTCCAATCAGCATTGCCGAAAAGACTCGGATGGACAACCCCTTTTACTGAACAACCTGTTGAGAGTTCACAACTAGCCCGGGCTTGCTCCTCGTTTGCACCGTTTTACGTCAGACCGTTATACTGAAGTGACAGGTTAAAGGAGCCTTGGATGAGAAAAACGGATTGGATCACGTTAGATTATCTCGAGTTCTTCTGCCAACAGAACCACCTCGTCATAGGCTGCAAACGTGGAGAGGACGAAGTTTGGATTTCTCCCTTAGGACCCCACCCTTCAGACCTGACTTCAAAAGAAGTGCAGGACATCCTCAGGGGAAGTGCCAGCTTTGAAATACGTACGACTTTGGACGAAGAGTTGGAATTGACGAGCTCGCATTTTATGAGCCGGGCTGAGCTTGAGCGGAAAATCCGCCGTCTGATGAATTGAGTCCTGGCCTGCCTTTCCTGAATCACTCTCAAAACTCAGGAATTATTGCCTTCAATCCCGTACAGGGTGATTAAACCCATAAACTCCGCATCCTCGTAGAACTTCTCAAAGGCATTGTCGTTCATGAGCCTACGCCCATCTGAGAAACCCGCTGAAAGTGCTTTTCCTAAATATTCCAAGCACGATGCCTTGTTTCCCAACTCTGCAAAGATCCGAGCCACCTGATACAACTTTTCCGGGTTCGCTACCTCGGGGGATTGTGGTGTGAGCTCGATGACATCCGTTTTGTCCAAAATTTCAGAGTCAAGCTCCAGTGCCTTCTGATAAGTACGAAGACCCTCCTTGTACTTTTCGTCCCTGAGATAGGCTTGTCCCAGATTCACGTAGAAATTTGCTTCTTCCGGCTCTAATCTGATGGCCTCCTGAAAGGAACGGATGGCACTCTTGTTCAATCGATTGGCCAGATGGATGATTCCTCTCATATTGTGGGCAGAAGAGTAATTGGGCTCGAGTCGAATCGCCCGCTCTGCCGCCTTTTCAGCCTGACGAAATTGCTGCAAGCGAGAATAAGCAAAGGCCAATCTATTGAAAATAACTTCCTGGTAGGGATTGAGACGCGAGGCTTCCAAGTACTTGAGCAGTGCGAAGTGAAACTGTCCTGCCTGGACCATTTCATCTCCTTCGGCCATTAAACGATAGGCGTGCACGACATCCTCTCGTGGAACGGGCAGCTTTACAATCCGCTCCGGGCCGCCACAGGCCACCCACACCACAACCGTCAAAAGCAACGCACGTGTGAACCGCATTTTTGTATCATTTTACCATGGACTTCCGTTGCCCAACATGGACTCCTCGTTTACAATGATGCGCGTTTGAAGACAATTGTATGACCAAAACAAAGAGCGAAGCCACACAGATCCACAAAGCTATCGACGAGTTACTGAGTCAGATCATTGATGAGTGGTACGAACGGGTATCCCCCCACTATGTCACCCACTCGGTCGATTTCCACGGCCAGGAAAGAGAGGAAGAATTAAAGTTTTTCCACGATAAGAGCGGGCACCGCATCAAGTTTAACAAAGATGCGCTCGATTTCACCTACGGCCTGAAGAGCCAATGGGAAAAGGAACACTGCGTGATTGAAATCAGTGTCAACAATAAGGTCGAAAATTTCGACTATCTGGATTTTCAACGACGTCTTGTCTCCCACTATAAAACAACAGGAAATCGAAAGGTTCCCACTCCCTACCAACTGCGCACTCATTCCTATCAGGAGATTTTTCAGCCGGAACCTAATCTGGAGGAAGCCTTCAGTGTCGAAAAGCGCGAGGAAAAAGCGGACATTATGAGGCTTTCCTTCCGCCTAAAAGCCCGCTTCACCGAAGAACTGGCTGCTCATCCGGTCTCAGGGAAAAAGCTCATCGAGGAGTACTGTGTCTCCCCTTTCCGAAGCGTCTACGCCACCGTCTACCGCCGCAAGTCACGCTGAATTTCTTTCAGAAGAGCGTGTGACATTCGGGTACACCCTGCCATAATGATCTGAAGAAGGAGTTGATCATGTCCCGATGGCTGGTTTCGCTGGTAATTCTAGGGCTGTTCGTAGAACCCCAAGCTCGAAATTTCACCGACGAGCTCTGGGAAGAGAATCTCGACATTTACGAGGAGATTCTCGATCATTCCTTTCTGACAGGCCTTTCGGAGGGGACACTTCGTCAAGAAGCTTTTTCCTTTTATATGATTCAGGATGCACACTACCTGCGTGAGTTCGCCCGGGCTTTGAGCATTACGGCTTCGAAGGCTCCGAGTGAAGAGTGGGCGGCCTTGCTCAATAGCCATGCCGTGGACACCCTTCAATATGAGAAGGCCTTGCACGAGAGTGTTTTCGGAGAGTATGGCATTTCGACGGACCAGGTGGCCCACACCGATCCTTCGCCGACAGCCTTTGCTTACACGAACTTCCTCGTGGTCACCGCATACAGCCGACCCTTCGCCGAGTCGTTGTCGGCATTGCTGCCCTGCTATTGGATTTACTGGGAAGTCGGCAAGGAACTGAAAAAAAAGGGTTCCAAGGATCCCCTCTACCAACGATGGATCGACGCCTACTCTTCAGAAGAGTATGGCGATTCCGTGAAGGCTATTCTTGAGATCGTCAATCGATCGTCCGGTTCTTCCAGCCCGGGCGAAATCCAAAGAATGAGAGAGCATTTCCGCCACAGTGCCCGTTACGAGTGGATGTTTTGGGAATCGGCCTATCAGCTGCAAACCTGGCCTCCAGAAAAAAGATAGGCTCCCCGTCCGATGAGTCGCAGATTCGTTGTAGCCTCCACTCTGTGAGCGAACCCCATCAGCAATTTATGGCCGCTCATAGAGCGGCCATAAACAAGGTTCGCGGTCAACAGCCCGGACACACCCCTCTCACACGGGTGAATACGCTCTTCTTTGACAAATTTTATTAATCCTAATAAAATATTTAGTTAAGCCTAAATAATGGTGGAGCACTGAGGACCCTATGCTTTCTACATCAAAACAGCCCCATTTCTATTCCTTTGTCACTCACGCGAGCCTTTGCCTACTCTACTCGATCATTTTCACCGTCATACCTTGTTTTGCCCAAGGGAATGTCTCACCCCAACCCGAACTGGTGACCGATCGGCCAGACCAAACGGAATCCAGCGTCGTCGTGCCTCCTGGATATGTCCAGATCGAAACAGGCTGGAGTTCATCACATAACCAAGAGGGCGGCATCCGCACCAGCACTCATGCCTTTCCAGGCACCCTGTTTCGCATCGGCGCTCTAGATCGATTGGAACTTCGCCTGGGCTACGGCGGTGCCCTTTGGGAGCAAACCCAAGAAGCTGGGCAGAACACCAACTTAAGTGGCTCGGGAGATATGGGAATCGGTGCGAAACTTTATTTCTGGGAGGAACAGGACTGGCTTCCGGAAGCCGCTCTTTTGGCAGGAATTTCTTTGCCTGTGGGAAAGGAACAATTTTCCAGTGGTAGAGCCGACCCCTCCTTTCGGTTCAGTCTATCGCATACGCTTTCCGATCGTCTCTCTTTCGGCTATAACCTGGGAGCGACCTGGGAATCAACCTTGGATGAGACAAACGATCGCGACACCCTCTCGCTATTTAACTATACCGCCGTTCTGGGTATAGCTCTGAGCGAACGAGCAGGTCTGTTCGTGGAGGCGTTCGGGGATATCCCTTTTAATGCCCAAGGCGGACCCAGGCATTCCTTCGATGGGGGGCTCACCTACCTGATTCGAGACAACCTCCAAATCGATGGCGCAACCGGGGTCGGACTCTCGGACGGCGCTGACGACTGGTTTGTCGGCCTGGGGTTCACGGCTCGATTGCCCCGTTAACCGGAGCCAGCCTGCGAATAGTGTCTAGTGGTAAGAGTCCTTGATCCAACGTTCCACGGCTTCTTCCAGATTGCGTATGCCGTCTTCATCGATAAGAAACTGCTTCTTGCCTGAGGTCTTGCGCAACAAATTGAGCCCGTGCTCGTAGTCTTCGAACAAACCTGCACAGTAGGTGAACAGATCCGTGCCCATTTCCTCGGCCTTTTGAGTGATCAATCGGGCAGCTTCCGGCGTAAACTTGATATCAAGGCCATACTTGCCGCCGAATGCCTGCTCCACCTTGCCCCACTGAAATTCCAGAACCTGCCCATGGTACAGGGTAGGATTGTCGAGGAGCTCCTGCAACTTCCTAACCGGGTTGAGGACCATTTCTCTGCCCACAATGAACTCTTTCACTTCATGGTCCGGCAATTGGTACTTGTATTCACGAAAGACCCTTTCACAAACGGCGATGAGGCCACGAGCTCCGATCTGCTCGGTTGCTGCTTTTTCTGCAATCGCGTGCATCCCCCGGTCGGTGAAGTAGACATCCACACCATAGGCCTGAAAATCCCTCTTGTATTGCTTCATCAGGGAGCCTTCCGAATACTTCAGTATCTTGAACAGATCCTCTACCGACAAAGAGTTGCAGTGCATCACCACCGGTAGCCGCCCGACAAATTCAGCCTCCAACCCATAATCAATAAAGTCCACCGACTTGACCCTTTCCAGCAGGTATTGCACTTCTTCGGCGGATCTCCCACTTCCCATGAACCCGATCTGTTTGGAACCGAGTCGTTTCCTGACCATTTCGGTCAGCCCGGTAAACGCTCCGCTCACGATGAATAGAATGTGCTTGGTGCTGATGGTCTTTTTCTCCACCTGTCCCTTGGACTGGAATTCCATGAAAGCCTGCATTTGACTGGCGATGTCGGTCGGGGAACGCAGGGGGACTTCAGTCTCCTCCATCAACTTGAGGAGTCCTCGCTGAACACCGTGGCCACTCACGTCCCGACCCAGGCCATTCATTGGTGTGGCAATTTTGTCGATTTCATCCAGGTACACGATTCCCGACTCGGCCAGCTGCATGTCTCCATCCGCCTGGTGTACCAGTTCTCGGATCAGATCCTCGACGTCCCCACCCACATAGCCGGTCTCACTGTACTTGGTGGCGTCGGCCTTGACGAAAGGTACTCCTATGAGAGCCGCGATGTTCTGCACCAGATAGGTCTTACCGACTCCCGTGGGCCCAATCAAAATGATGTTTTGCTTCTTGTAATCCCGGCAGTCCTGTTGTCCCGCACAACTCTGGATGTGGTGGTAATGATCACAGATGGCCGTGGCAAGCACCTTCTTGGCATCATCCTGCTGGATCACATAGCGATCCAGATAAGCTTTGATTTGACTCGGTTTGTAGTCAAAGCGAAGGGCCTGGCTGCGCCGCTCTGCGGCTTCGTCAACTTCATCGGTCTGCTCCTGCTGAGTCTTGGGAAAAATCTCCACCTGGACGCCCGATCCATATTTGTTTTGAAGGAATTGCTTCAGCTCATCAGGATTGAATTTCTTATCAAATGCCATGTTGTGCTCTTTTCTTCCTTATTCCATAGTAAGACCCCAAGCATGCGGTTGCAAGCGGAGGGCGCCTCGCTTACGTTCCACGCTTCAGGTTTTGGATTCTAGGTTGTCTTTTATCTTACTGAAGTTACCCCGCTTTGGTGGACAGTTTCTAGTTTGGGACTGCAGGTAACGTAGCATATCTCCTTTCGAACTCAGCCGGGGAATGATACCCCAGTGACGAGTGTAACCGATGGGGGTTGTAGAAGCCCTCGATAAAGTCGAAGAGGGCACTACGGGCCTGAGTCGGGGTGAGGAAGTGGTGACGCTCCAGCAACTCACACTCCAGCGAGGCAAAGAAACTCTCACACAGGGCATTGTCATAGCAGTCCCCCCCCCGATCCCATGGAGGGTCGAACCCCAGCTCGGCGACAACGCTGGCCAAAGGCAATCGAGGTGTACTGAGTGCCCTGGTCCGAATGATGGATCACGCTGTGTGGACGTCTCTGCCATAAAGCCATCTCCAGGGCGGCCAGCACCAGCTGAGTCCTCAGGTGAGTCTTCATGGCCCAGCCTACCACCCGGCGGCTGAAGGCATCGAGCACCACAGCCAGATAAAGAAATCCTGAGCCCGTCCGGATGTAGGTGATGTCCGCTACCCACAGTTGATTGGGGCCCTGCACCGAGAAGTCGCGCTGAACCAGATCAGCAGCGGGCCGAACCTTTTCATTCCGGATCGTGGTCCTGTATTTCTTGCGACGGCTCACTCCTTGCAAACCCGCTTTGTGCATCAGACGAGCGATACGCTTACGACCGACGGGAATCCCGTTTGCACTCAGCTGGGCGTGAATCCGAGGAACCCCGTAGGTGCCCCGAGAGCGCTCATGAAGGGCTCGGATCCGGGCCAGCAAAAGGGCATCCTGCTGAGCCCGAACACTTGGCTCACGGCCCCGCCACCCGTAGTAGCCGCTGGTGGAGACTCCCAGTACCCGGCACAGGGTGGTAATCTTATGGCTGGCCTGATTCATCTTGACGAACCCGAAGATCCGGACTCGGTCTCCCGAGCGAACCAGGCTGCCGCCTTTTTTAAGATCTCCCGCTCTTCACGCAGGCGGCGATTCTCCCGACGCAGCCGCCCCAGCTCCTCTCGCTCCGGCGTCGTTAGCCCGTCTTTGCGCCAGCCCTCATCCCGATCGACCTGGGCAACCCAGTTGCGGATCGATTGATCAGACGGTTCGAACTCCCGGGCCAATGATCCTGGACTTCGTCCTGACCGCACCAGTTCCACCATTTGCTGGCGAAACTCAGGTGGGTACCTTCGACCATTTCTTGGCATTGTGTTCTCCTTTCTCCCTAAAGAATCAGGTGTCCACGAAAACGGGTCAACTCCATACACTTCGAATTTCGGATTTGTTTCGGATTTGGAGTTTTGGATTCGGGATTTCCGACAGCAGGCAGCGGTCTGTCGTCTGTTCTTACACGTAAAAATTCTTATTCCAGCGCTGCTTACGGAGGTTCCGGATCATCTCTCCGGAAAGTGCCGATTGATCCGAGGCAGACACGTTGGCCTCGACATGCCCCAAAGAACGCATCCCGGGAATGACCGTACTCACCGCTTCATGGTGCAGACAAAATCTCAAAGCCAGGTTGGGTAGGGTAGGAACTTCCTCTCCCAGGAGTTTGTTCAACTCCTGGACGCGATCGTGAACCCGGCGTTTTCGATCCCCCTTGAAATAGAAATTGCGCCAGTCTTTTTTAGGAAATTTCGTTTCTGGAGTGATGGTTCCTGTGAGGGCCCCCTCGTCAAGAGGAACACGAGCAATCACACCAACGTCCTTCTCCAGGCAAAGGGAAAGTAACTGATCCTCACAAGCCTGGTCAAAGATATTGTAGATCACTTGAACCGTATCAATTTTTCCTGACTGAACCAGTTCCAGAGCCGAGTTGGGTTGATGATCGTTAATGGAAATCCCAAAGCGGACAATTTCCCCCTTGGCCTGGAGCTCTTTGAGGGCATCGTACCACTGGCTGTCCTCAATCCAGGAGGGATCCCAAACGTGAAGCTGCAGAAGATCAATCGCTTCTACGCCTAAGTTCCGCAAACTCCTTTCGGCACACTGAATAATGTAAGGGGCTGGAAAAGCTTCCTCGAGGGTGCCTCGAGCCGGCCATCTTCCGTTCTTGGGAGGAACCTTGGTAGCAACGTAAATCCGTTCTTCTCGTTCTCTCAGAATCTGGCTGACCAACTTTTCACTGTGCCCATCGCCGTAGGCGAGCGCCGTATCGATGAAATTGACGCCCTGGTCAACGGCCCGGTGCAAGGCCCGCAATGACTCGGAGTCTTCCGCTCCGATCCACAGGTGCTTTCCGATTCCCCAGGCACCATACCCAATTTCTGAAACTTCGTATCCCGTTCGAGCCAGCTTTCGATAGCGCATCACATCCTACCCAACATACTTCCCAATCATTCCTCGGGCCGAAATCAGCGACATCAGGTTGATCACCGCGGCAGCTCCAACGGTGGCCCACCAGATCCACCGTGAAACACGATTATGGGCAGGAAGTTGTCGATCCAGCCATAGGGCGGCAAGACAAACGAGCCCCACTCCGATGTTGGTACTAAACAGCGCCACCAGGTCGATCATAAAGATAGGCGTTGTTTCGGTCCAGATAAACACCCAGGTCAATCCCAACATGATTCCCCCGAAGACATGCATGACCTTTCGATACTCCAGTTCCTTTCCCTTTGAGAAAAGCTGGCGCAGAAAGCTGTGGGCTCCACGGGCATAGATGTCGGGCAGCGCATTTAAGGTCCCCCACAGGGCCGTGAGAATGGTCACGTAGTACAGCCCGATCATGGCAGGTGAAATCCGGGCGAAGATATGGGCTTGTTCGGTGAGAAGATCAAAGCCGTTGGGTATTCGATGTAGAGGATTCAAAATGGCCGCCCCTGCGATTGTGAAGGCCCCCGTCACCAGGAGAACCAGCACCGCATTGAATCCCACATCCCATCGAAGAGGTCCCAATGCCTGGGAGGAGTCCGCCCTGGAACTGCCGTTCTGGCTCACCGTCCACCCTTTGAGCAGCACCCAGTTGGAATAAACAATGTAGTTCATAGGAATGCTTCCGGCATAACCGAAGACAGAGGCCAATTCAAGAAGCTGGCTGCGGTCACTGATTTCAGAGGGCAGCCAGTCAGGATAAGGAGGGAAATGGCCGAATCGGAAAAGACCTCGAAAGATTTCCTTCACATCCGGTCCCGTTAAAATAGTGGCCGTAACGGTTCCCACCAGCAAGATCAGGCAGACCACAATCTGAGATCTCTCCAACGTTTGATAGCGCTGGGTCATACCCACGACAATAGCCAGGCTGACGAAGCCAAGGGCTAACCATTTGTAGGAAATCGCCACTCCGATGGAAGCCAGGATGTTGCTCATCAGTTGGCCGCAGGGAACCGCGATCACCACGAAAACGAAGGGCGCCACCAGGCCTTCCAGTACGAGGATGATCCACAACAACCATCCTCGCGGTCCCGGGAGTTCGATCAGTCGATCGGCGACCGCTTCGCCACTCAGGGCGGAATAGCGACCCAGGAGATAAAGGGTTAAGAAGGATTTGCAGACGGCGGCCAGAAGAATCAGCCACAGTAACTCGTATCCGCCCCAGGCACCCATCCGAACAGCCAGGACAGTCTCTCCCGCTCCAATTGTGGCCGAAGCCACGATGGCGCCGGGCCCGATTTGCTTGAGGTTTTTGAGAATGGAACGCACGATCTTATCGTCATGGTTGGGTCAGCAGGAGTCAAGCACATACTCCTCGACTCATGGGTATTGGCATCTTCCGGCCACCTCTAGTACCCTACTCTAGCCGGGATTATGTATGGGGAATTCCCGAACTCCCCAGCGAGGCAAACAAATGGCAAAAGAGAACTCCTTTGACATCGCTTCTAAAGTGGACCTGGACGAGGTGAACAATGCTGTTCATCAGACCATGAAGGAAGTGAAACAGCGCTTTGACTTTAAAGGAAGTAAAAGTGAAGTCCGATTGGACGAAGGTGAACTCGTCCTGACATCGGATGATGAGTACAAGCTTCAAAGTCTGACGGAAATCCTGCAGCAGAAGTTGGTCAAAAGGAAAGTCCCTCTGAAGGCCTTTTCCTACGGAAAGATTGAATCCGCCCTCGGCGCCACCGTGCGTCAGAGAGTTTCGATTCAACAAGGGATTTCTTCCGAGAAGGCCAAGGAAATCAACCGCTTCATTCGGGACACCAAATTAAAGGTCAAGAGCACCATCCAGGCAGATTCGCTGCGTGTTTCCGGCCGGGATCGTGACACTCTGCAGAAAGTGATGACCCTGCTGCGTGAGAAGGACTTCGGGATCGACATGCAATTCACGAACTACCGAACCCACTAGCCCACTAGTAAGGCCCACCAATGGCGCGCCAATCTCCGTCACCCTGGAAATGGGTACTGGCCTTTTTAGCAGTCGCCTGCCTGTCGGGCGTCGTCTATTTTCTGGACGTCCAAGAATTGCTCAAAGTGGCATTGGCCTGGATCTCCGACCTGGGCCCCTGGGGCCCGGTTTTTTTCATTGTCCTTTATATCCTTGCTACGGTTCTTTTCCTCCCCGGCTTAATTCCCACCATGGCGGCCGGGCTTCTGTTTGGAGTCCTTCAGGGTACCCTTCTGGTTTCCATTTCTTCGATATCCGGAGCCACCCTTGCCTTTCTCATTGGACGCTATCTTGCCCGAGAGTGGGTAGCCGGGAAGATCCAGGGAAACCAAAAATTCGAGGCCATCGATGTGGCGGTGGCACAAGAGGGGTGGAAAATCGTGGGGTTAACTCGCCTCTCCCCCGTTTTTCCTTTCAACCTTCTCAACTATGCTTTCGGTCTTACCCAGGTCTCCCTTAAGGATTATTTCCTGGCCAGCTGGATTGGAATGCTCCCTGGAACGGTGATGTACGTTTACATTGGCTCCCTGGCCCGTGATCTTGCCACTCTCGGTACCGGGGAACGCTCCCGCACGTCCGTAGAGTGGGCTCTTTATGTGGTCGGTTTGATGGCAACGGTTGTTTTGACCCTCTACATCACCCGTATTGCACAAAGAGCTCTAAGTCGAAAAGTGACATGAGGAGGAATGAAATATGATGGTCACTGCTGCGGGTGCCGCCGGCTTGGATGGTTCCGTCTGGAAGTGGCCCCTGATAGAATGAAACCATGGCAAAAGGAGATCCAAGGATTCAAGTAGTCTGCCCCAGCTGCCAGGCCAACCTGACCGTTGATCCCAGCACGGGGTTGGTCCTCCATGCTGAAGGAAAAAAACCGGATTATTCCTTTGATGAGGCCCTGGATCATCTTCAGGTGCACGAGGAGAGATCTGAAGAATTATTCCAGAAGGCTTTTCTAGACGAAAAGCAGCGCAAACAGAACCTGGAAGAAAAATTCCGGGAGGCGCTTGAGTCAAAGGATGAGTTGGATGAACCCCATCATCCCTTGGAGCTGGACTGACTCAGCCTGGAAGTGCGGAAACGTCTCTCCACGCTTCCCTAGAGGTTCCGACTCTCCCGGGCCTCGGATAGAGCCACATAGACTGCGTCGATCAAGGTCTCAGGCGTATCCTGTTCAGCCATTTGAGCCACTCCAATGGATAGGGTCACATCGGGAAGAGGGTGCTGGGCTAAGCTGTATATCTTCATACCAGCGACGGCCTGGCGCACGCGCTCGCCCAGGTTCCGGGCAGTGGCGATCTCCAGTTCCGGCAACAGAGCAATAAACTCAGCTTCTCCATAGCGCGCAAGCATCTCACCTGGACGCATGCTTTCTCGAAGAGTCGATGCGAGAGTATGAAGCGCCCGGTCACCGGCCAGATTTCCGTGAGTACGATTATATTGCCTGAAATAGTCGACATCCATGAGCAGCAGACAGAGCGGCAACACACCTTTTTTGCTGCGTTCCATTTGCCGGCCCAGCATGGTGTCGAGCCAACGACGGTTGTACAGACCGGTGAGGGCGTCAATCACGGCATAGTGGGCGTATTCCCGCTGCAATTGCTGACTCGTCAAGATAATCGAGTCTCCATGGCGCAAACGCCTGGAAAGGACAAAGAGCAGATTGCGAGCCACGATGTGTGAAGCCTCCACGAGCGACCACAAAGTCTTCTCATTGACTGCTAAGACGCGGCATTGATCGTCTGCCACAACATAGGCTGAGGTGGGTTGACCATCGATGAGAGAAAGTTCACCGGCCACTTCTCCGGGTCCCAATACTGTGATGGGGTCCACCGATAGTTCAAGGTGGACGCGTAAGCGCCCGGAAAGGATGAGGTAGAGAAGATGATTGCCTTCTCCCCGGTTCAGCAGCACATCGTCCTGTTTTAACTCGTGCACAGGACAATCTTCGAGAAGGCCTATGATCGATCCGAACTCCACACCTTCAAAGAGATGCGAGCGCTCCAGCTCACTTTTCTTCAGAGAACTCTTTTTATCAGGCATCCGCCTCTTTCTCTGTACTGGTGTCTCGTCCCCTGAATACCCTGACGTTTGTGGCGAGCGCGACGGCGTAGAGTTCGCGAAGCGACGACACCCGATGAATCACCCAGACTGGTTCGATGGCAAAAAATAAATAAAAGAAAAACCCGAAGGGTGTCAAACAACCCGTTGCCATCCCTACAATCCCCTGTTCCCTTGAGATTCTTTCGATATATACACTCTCAACCTTTATCTTGACAATACAATGCCACTCCGCCATTTTTCTGGAGTTTGTCCTCACCCCGGGGCGGTGCTAAACATCAAGCCTTCCCGCCCCTTTACCCGACGACCGGGGTGAGGTAGAAAGGAGGGAAGGAGAAGGATTGCTATGAACTTTTGGGAACAGTTGACCGAGACATCCATGGCCGGAATCGAAATCTGGAGAATTCTTGCGCTCTTTATCGCGATACTGATCGCCTTTGTGGCAGGTCGAATCAGTCGATATTTTCTCCGCCGGGCTGCGGATCATCTGGACAAACGCTATTCCCCGGTTCTGGCCGTGGCCCTTCGTGCCATCGAGCGCTCCCTAGGTTCGGTCCTGTTCGTAGCGGGACTACGGGTGGGGTTGTTTTTCCTGCTCTTGCCGGAAACGGTTGCCGGCCTTGCCGATACGCTGGTCTCCATCCTTTTCGTCCTGGCCCTCGCCTACATCGTTTACTGCTTTGTCGATGTGGTGGATCACTGGCTGACCGCCTTCTCCCAGAAAACGGAAAGCAAGCTGGATGACATGCTCGCTCCGGTGGTGCGAAAGAGCCTGAGGATCACCATTGTCATTCTGGCATTCGTCCAGGTGGCCACGATCCTCAGCGACAAGCCGATCACTTCCGTTCTTGCAGGCCTGGGCGTTGGCGGTCTGGCCCTGGCTTTGGCGGCCCAGGATACCATCAAGAACTTCTTTGGCTCTCTCATGCTTTTTGTGGACAAACCCTTTGAAATGGGCGACCGCATCGTGGTGGGGGGGACCGATGGCCCCGTTGAGGAGGTCGGTCTGCGTTCCACCCGTATCCGCAACCTGGAGGGCCATCTGGTCACCATCCCCAATGGAGAACTGGCTCACCAGGAAATACGGAACATTTCAAAACGCCCTTATCTGAAGCGTGTCGCAAACATCGGCGTCACCTACGATACCCCTCCCGAAAAGGTGGAACGAGCGGTGGAGATCCTCAAAGATCTTCTGGAGAACCACGAGGGGATGACTCCCGACTTGCCTCCTCGAGTGGTCTTTAATGAATTCCTGGATGCGGCCCTCAATATTCTGGTCATTTACTGGTATAGCCCGCCCAACTATTGGGATTTCATGGCCTTCAACCAGCGGATCAATCTGGAAGTCTTACGTCGGTTCAACGACGAAGGCATCGAGTTTGCGTTCCCCACCCAGACCCTTTACCTGGCCGGCGATCCGAACCGGCCCCTGGATAGGAGACAGGAGACAGGTGACAGGAGTTAGAGAGCGCTTCGCCCGTGTTCCAGGTGCCCGGTCTGCGGTCTGTGGTCTGTTAAGATGGTCTGACTCAAAGGTGAAACATCCATGAAAGCCCTATTGATCTCCATGTTGCTCCTATCGTCGGCACCTCAGGTCGACGAGAACACCTTTGCCGTGTCGTCCCTGAAACGAAGCGACCTCCCCGACGATTTTCCCTTCCAGGTTCTGAATGAGGGTTTCGCCATTCTCAAGCTGAAGATGGAAAATCGTTCTTCTGAGGCTTGGACCTTCCGCCCCGAAGAAATGGAGGTTTTCGACGGAAAAGGAAAGAAGCTGGATCGGGCCGTTCCCATGGACATTGCGCCCAAGCTCATGAAGTATTACAGAGGAAGTCAACGGGGCATCTATGGGGAGGGGTATGCCGGAGGGCGTCCCACCACTCAGGAGTGGGAGCAAGCTCCCACTGTAGAACCGGGGAAAAGCCCAGGCACCGTCTCAGCCAGTGTGGGTGGCAGCCTTCGAGCCGTTTTGGAGCATTACCAGATCCAGGAGGTCAACCTGGCACCTGGGGAAACGGTGGAGGGCTTTTTCTACTTGAAGAGTAAGACATCGGGCGGGAAACTGTCGGGAAGCTCTCTACGGTTCCAGAATCAGGTCGAGATAGAGATCCCCTAGTTGTGCATTCTCATGACATTATTCATAAGGGGAAGTCTGCTGATAGGAGACAGACCACCCAGGCTCTGATGTTGGCGGTGATGATTATAGAAGTGAAGCCAGGGGCGAAGCCAGCGAAAACGGTGGCCTGAAGTGCGGTAGGGGAAGCGGTAGGCCCACTCACGGAGGAGAGTCTGGATCAAGCGTTCTGCTTTGCCGTTGGTTTGAGGCCGGTAAGGACGGGTGCGGAGGTGGCGAAGCCCCAGTTGCTGGCAAAGACCCTGGAAAGCGTGGGAGACATAACAGGAACCGTTATCGGTCAGGACCTGTTCTACCCGGATACCCAGCTTTTGGAACCAGAGGACGGCTCGACCGAGAAAAGCCATAGCCGATTGTTTGCGCTCGTCCGGGAGAACTTCGACATAGGCCAATCGAGAGTTATCGTCGATACACACATGGACAAACTCCCATCCCACTCCCCGAGCTCGACGCCGTTTATCTCGAGTGATGCGATGCCCCACACCAGCAATCCTGCCCAGTTTTTTGATGTCCAGGTGCAACAACTGCCCAGGATGGTCGCGCTCGTAGCGACGAGCGGGCTGTGCAGGCTCCAGGCTCTTCAAGCGTCCCCATCCGGCTTGTTGCAGGATCCGGGCCACGGTGGAGCGGGCCAGACCCAAACGAGCGGCAATCTCGGCTGCCACCATTCGACGACGGCGAAGACGGTAAATTGCCTCTCGATCCCGCCTCGGGGTCTGCCGGGCAATCCGAGCGGGTCTGGAAGACCGGTCTTCCAGACCCGCTCGGCCTTGGGCTTGATAACGAGCCAGCCACTTGTAGACGGTCCGCTCACTGATCCCCACCGACTGAGCCACCTCCTGGACCGATTGTCTTTGCTCTTTCACTCGTCGGATGATCAGTTCTCGACTTCTTGGGCAGGTTCGGGCATTCTGGTGGATGTCCATTCGGGTTCTCCTTTCGGTGCTGATGGTCTAATCTTCCAATCAGCATTGCCGAAAAGACTCGGATGGACAACCCCTTTTACTGAACAACCTGTTGAGAGTTCACAGCTAGCCGGATCATCCATAGGCAACAAGGGGCAAAGCCCCGGGGTGGTGATCCAACGCAACAGCCAGAGGAGGGAGCTTCACAATCATCTGTCGCCGGTGGCGGCACCCTAGCCCGGACGAAGTACGAATCTACGATCAACTTAAGGAAAGAGATCCCAAAAGCCCAGACCCTCTTGCCTCATCACAATCATCAGCACCGTCAGAGCAAAAAGAAAAGCGAGTGACCCCAAGAGGTAACCTACACTGAGAGTTCTATAGGTCCGTCGATTTGGAAGAAGCGTGGACTCGCTCAGAGCTGTGCTGAGTTGATGCGGGGTGTCCAGCATTTTCTGGTCTGGCCTCTTGCTAAAAAAGATCATCACCCCGTCGTCCACCAGTACGAATCGTCCTGAAGACAGGTTCTGAACAAGATCCATTAGCTTCCCCAGGGCTTCGGTCGTCTTGGATCGTAATAAAAGCGCCTGGGCAGCTCCGGTTTCAGCAGCATAGCATTGGAGACCCTTCAGGCCGTTGCGCAGTTTGGAGGCGAATAAATTTCGGCATTCATTGCCCGACAATCGATACAAGCTGATCTGGCTCACATTGAAATAACATTGCAATCCAAGATTGAGAGGACGGGAATGGAAAAGCTTGATTCTCTTCTCGATATCGATGCGGCTAGCGTGGTTATCCGCAATCCAGTAACAATCCTTGTAATACCGGATCAGATGCCCTTGGTAGCGGCTCTCATAGCATCTGCCGAAGAGAATCAGAAAGATATTGGTGATGCGCAACAACTCCAATTTCGGTCGAAACGGAGTGTCTGTTAACTGAGCCAGTTCTGTGAGTTCCTTCGGTAACCTCATTCAATGAGATCCATCACAGGTACGGGAAGCCTGCTCCCTTGTCACCTCAACATTGTGATGATCACAACTTGGAGCACCCAGCCGATCAGGCAGACTCCTACGGCGCGCTCAAGACTCTCGTAGTCGAGTGCTTGCCGTACCGCAACGACCATGGCCATGAACATCCAGACGCTGACGGCGACCACGATCAAGAATCCCAGTCCGGGAACAAGACCCAGCACCCGCAGCAGACCGGGAGAAGCGGCAAAGCCAGTGGTGCGCAGCAGTTCGCCTATGTCTGAGCGTGTTTGCGGCTCGGGGAGAACCTTGGTTCCGATGACATAAATGATCGTGGCCCAGACACACCATCCGATGAGAGCCGTAACGGCACCCAAAGCAAGGCCGCGAATCCCTCCCTGGGCTAGGGCACCGACGCCCTGGGCAATGCTTGAGAGCACCACCACAGCCATGGCCTGTCCCGTGGCATGGGTATCTATTTCAACCTCCTTATAGATCCGAACCTCCAGTTGGGCCGCTCCCATCACTCGTTGACTTAAAGTACTCATCTTCTCTCCTCTCAGTTCCCGGCTCTCGCCTTGATGTACCTCCCCAAAGGCTACTTCTAGCCTAAACATTAGGCCGTGGGTGAGTCAAAGACGGGACTGAGTCTTTTCTGCTTGATCGCTTCAGTGGGTCTACTATAATGCAACCCGTTGAAGATGGAAGAGCGGCGCCAATTTGAACGGTATCAGGTTCCCATTCCCTGTACCCTGTACTGGCACGGCCATATCATCAAGGGACAAATTTCCAATCTGTCCCTGGGTGGAGCGTTGATTACCCGGCTGAGTGCGATCCCACCCAAGCATGCTTTCGTCGTCCTTACCTTTCAGGCTGAGGAGGGGCAAGTCCAGTTGAGGGGGGAACTCACGTCCCGAGTCGTCCATACCCTTACGGAATCCCAAGAAAAGGGAGAGATCGACTCCATTGGCGTGCAATTTCAGGACTCCATAGAAAAGGTGAGCTCGCAACTCCTCCCCGTGTTTCGCGCCCTGGACGAGGAAGAGCACTAAAACTTCTAGACTGAGGGTGCAGAACTTTTCGGCAGAAAAAGATTGTAAATCCAGCCGATGATCAGACCACCAATGAATCCATCGACAAGGCCGTAAAGCGAACCCACGATGACCTGCCCCAACGAGGAGGGGCCCCGGTACCCCGGATAAATCGAAGCAGCAACCTCCAGGAAGGCTACCCCGTAAGTAATCCAAATCAGGTTGGCCAATCCAATCAGTAGAATGCTGCCGCCCCACACAATGGCAACCGTAAGGGACAATGCTTTAAGATCCATCCTCATCTCTACCTCCTTTTGCCCGGAAAGATTGAGAAACTTCCTGCTCAAGATGTTAAGCCTCAAACAGGGTGAAGGCAATGGAAAAACATCCAGCGGGAGGTCTTCTTTGGTGTATACTTGGCTAGCCTGGATTATGCATAGGTTCTTGTCACGAAGCGACGAAAGCGACGACCTGACAAGGCCTGCGACGGAAGGCCCCCGCAAACGTACTCTCTGCAGTACGTTGAGGAGGCCGACCGAGTAAAACACTGTCAGGGCGGATGATCGCGTCGCTGCAGTAGAGAATTTATGCATGATCCGGGCTAAAGAGCAGGGAGGCAGTTATGACCAGCCATACAATCCGTAACTCGGTGCTGACCCTATTCACCCTATACTTGGGGCAGAAGAAACATCGGGCTGGATGTGAAAATCTTTCTCTTGCTGCAGGCTGCGGGTGTTGGGCAAGGGGTTGCCACTCCTCTGGTTGGTGCTTTTTACCACCACTTTTTGCAATCCCTTTCGGATAGATTCTTAGTGAGGCAACGAATACCCTTTGGAATAGATACGTGGTGACAGCCGTTTCAGACAGCAAACCAAAAGAACCATTAGAAAACATCACGTCGTTCGTGCCTTTTCTTTTACTCCTGGGCATCATCGAAGTTTCAACAGAACCCATCGAAAAATCCATCGTCAATTACTTCCTCTCCATACACGGCTTCCTCATACGGTATTTCGTCTCCATAGGCCCTCCCATTTTCGTCGTGGGCCTATCCACCATGTTCAATTCTCCAAACGCCGTCCCCGCGGCATTCCTCTCGGTTTCAAGGCGGTCAGAATTCCATCACAGCGGATCAAGTCCGGGCGCAAGTCCACCTTTTTTGCAGGAAGGTGGGCAGTCATCGAGAGTGATGAGAAGTCCATCTCCTCATCTGAGTTGGTACCGGTTCAGGTATCCGGTAAGTGGACACTCCGGTGGAAGAAAGCGCCAGAGTAGTCATCCAGAGCTGACTCTCTTGAGGAGGGTCATGTCACCGAGCATTTTCCCTATACCCATAACCACTGACGACAAAGGTTCCTTAGCCAACAACACAGGGAGTCTTGTCTCCTTTGTGAGCCGCACGTCCAGGTTCTTGAGGAGAGCTCCTCCTCCGGTCACCACCATACCCTTATCGGCAATGTCCGCGGAAATTTTCGGAGGTGTTCTTTCCAAGGCCCCCTTGACGGCATCGACAATGGCGTTGATGCTATCCGACAAGGCCTCACGCACCTCTGAATCGGTGATGGTCATCGTCTTAGGAACACCTTCGATTAAATCACGCCCTTTGATCTCCATCGCCATTTCCTCATCCAGCGGTGCCGCTGAGCCCATTTCGATTTTTACCTGCTCTGCTGCGCGTTCTCCCAGGAGCAGATTGTGCTTCCGTTTGACGTATTGGATGATGGCGTCATCCATGACATCACCTGCCACCCGGACTGAGCGACCATAGACAATGCCTGATGAGCTGATCACAGCAACATCAGTCGTTCCTCCACCGATGTCTACAATCAAGTTTCCTCCTACTTTTGTTATGGGGAGCCCCGCACCAATGGCAGCCGCCATGGCCTGTTCCACTAAGTAGACATCGCTGGCTCTGGCAGCCCAAGCCGTGTCCCTAATGGCCCTCCTCTCCACTTGATTGATTTCCGACGGGGTGCCAATGACGATTCGAGGAGCCAGGAAATGCTTGCGGGAGTGAGCCTTCTTAATGAAATATTTGAGCATCTCTTCAGTCAGGTCAAAATGGGCAATAACACCACCTTTCATCGGTTTGATGGCGACGATGTTCACAGGGGTACGGCCCAGCATCTCTTTGGCCTCGTGTCCGACCGCTTCTACTGTACTGTCGGTTCTGTTGATGGCCACGATGGAAGGTTCATTGACAATAACTCCTCTCCCTCGGGCATAAATGAGGGTGTTGGCAGTACCTATATCAATGGCGAGATCATTCGAAAAGTAACTGAGAATTGAGCGAAGATTCACGATCTCCTGCCAGGGTCGTTGTTGCCTTGGTTTAGGTGGGGCCGATTATACCCTGTCGGGGAAATAGTCGGAAACTACTGGTCCTGGTCAGGAAAAAGAGTTTGAAAGACGGGGATCAGCTTGGACCTGATTTCTTCTTCCGGTCCTTCAAATTGCACACCAAGCCACACCATTCCCTTGCCTTCTTCCTTGAATTCCTCAACCGTTCGGAGGATTTTGGCAACCAGACTGCCGTTCAGCTTAATCTTTCTCTTCTGGACCTCAAATCGAATCGTGGCGCGAGTGCCCTTGGGAGGAGTGACCTCCACCTGCTTAATCAATGCACCACCAAAGGAGAGGTTGGCGATTCGGCCCGTGGTGGAAGATCCTTCCCATTCCACAGCACAGGGGATCGAAGTCTCCCAGCGTTCAAACCTGCGCCGTTCTTTCACGTTCACCCGCTTACGATGATCCACCCTCTCGATACAGTCAAGCGTTATTCTGAGGACGGGTGGTAGGTGAGTCCGTTCCCAACTCCGCTAACTGATTGAATTGGCGGAGGAGGTAGGATTCGAACCCACGGTACCCTTGCGAGTACAGCGGTTTTCAAGACCGCCGCCTTAAACCACTCGGCCACTCCTCCGCACTTTAGACTCCACAAATTACGGCACTTTCGTTTCTTCGATTGTGGGGAAAATGTGGGGACTCTGATCGCTTTCCAACTTCTTGACTACCCCGTTCTTGTGCTGCGGCGTGTGAATAAACATAACGAATTGCCATAGTCATTGTAGCGCGTCCCCGGTTTCTACCGCTTTTCTACCACAAAGAATCGCCCGGGAAACAGGAAAACGACAAAAAAGAAGACCGTAAATCATTGAGCGGAAAGGACAGGTCAATACCCATATACCTCACGGCGTTGCTGGGATGAAGGTTGACAACCTGCGTGCAGGGTGGTTACTGGTGCGTCTTTCGGCTGTCATGCAGACTTTTCCACCAGAAGTCCTACGGAGGGAGGGCAGCCCCAATGACCGACGATGGTTTTATGTTACGTGGAGTTCCGCCGGGGTGGAGCATCCCGCCTGGTGGTTCTCAGCGCGTGTAGAAGAGCTTCCCTGGTTACTTCTTCTCCTGCGAGGGGTTCAGCACCTGCAGGTTGTTGGTGACGGAGAACACTCCGGATACCCCACTGGCCTTCAGGTTGGCAATGGTGCTGTGTCCTTCGTTGTCGATCACTCCTTCCAGAGAGACGTTTCCCCCTTTGACGATAATAGCGATGGGGTGATATCCCATGGGAGGATCGTTGGAAATGCCAAAGGCATCGTTTCTTGCCCACAGTCCCCCCCCCGGAGCCTCCCATTCCCCCCGGACCGTACATGGGCGAGCCCCGGTTCGGGTTGTAGCGACTGAGGGTCGAATCGAAGTAGATGGCCCGGTACACGGCGAGTCGAATGTCCTCGTCATGTCCACTATTAGGCAGAACCTCAATGTTGTTTTCAACGCTTTCGACCTGCTCGATTTGGAGGATCACCTTTTCCGCAGAATCCTTCAGCGTGGGCCGAGAAGCATAACCTTGCAAGACCACAATGACCCCGGTCTGCCCCTCTTGCAGGCCGAAGGAGATGTAATCAAAGACCCCGAAGTTGTTCAATGTCAGGATCTTCTTCTGGATTTGATCGACCAGCCGGTAAAGTGCTTCCTCGTTGGCCTCTTGTTGTGCCGAGACCGGAGCGAGGGCCACCAGCGCGGCCACCAGCAATGCGCTGAAGACTTTTCCATGTTTGTTCTTTCTCATTTCACACTCCCTAGTCTCACTGCGGGGCCGCCAGTGTCGGGCCCCGGTCGCTATTCCACATATCGACGGCGATTTTCCACTTGCCGTCGGTGTCCTTGGTCCACAAAGCCAGATAAGATCCGACCGCGTGAACAGGCTCTGCATCGCCCTGTTTGGGTAACAGAACAACGGAAAACTGCCCCCGTTCCCCAATCCAGTTCGGTCCCATGACCGCCTGCTCCTGGACCGTTGACGCTCCTTCCAGGTTCACCGCCCTAAAGAAAGAGGTCAGCTTCTGTCGGGCGGCCGCCTTACCGTACTCTTCGGCACCTGGCGGAAGCCAGACCGCATCCTCCATGTAATAGGAAAGGTAGGCATCGAGATCTTCCGCTCTCATAGCGGCGTCCACGTCCGCTCTTATGGCTTTCACTGCTCGGGCAAGCTCATCTTGGTCTATATCCATGGGTGATGGGCTCGAGGGTCCCCCGCAGGCAACCAGAAACAACCCCAGCACCCCCAGGGTAATGATCTTCAGTTCTGAATGCATGTTATCCTCCTTGCTGACAGTAAGTCGCTAAGCTTCAATAGCGCTATCCTAACCCTCCAGAGAAAAAACTGTAAACTGTCAAAATGAACAGGAGTCCAGGATTGAGGTATTGCGGGGGTTGTGGCGGAGGGGGTCAGAGCGAGGCACCTCATCCGTCTCTCGATCTTCATCGGGGCCACTGCCATTTTGACCGATGAGCGGTTGGACTTTTGAGCTCCGTCAGCGTAAAAGAAGTCCCTTGAGTCATGATAACGACTGATGATAATGACCCTATTCGTAAAGCTGCGCTGCTGACGCGCCTCCAGCGCCGGACCGATGAGCTGACGGCGGTTTACCTGCTGGTAACCGCCTCGCTGATGGTGTTGTTTCGCGAGCAGGTGGCCCACTGGTCGATCCTCTTCTGTCTTCATCTCACTACCGCTGCCTTGCTGCTGTGGCTGCGCTCCTTCTCTCCATCGCGCTCTTTCTGGAAGTTTCTGCACGACTGGTATCCGGTCCTGGTCTTCCCGCTGTTGTACAAAGAGGTTGAGTTTCTGGCTGCGGCTTTTGGGGACTGGGGACTGACCGAGCCCATTCGAGCTCTTGAAACGAACCTGTTCCAGGGCCATCCGAGTCTTTATTTAAGCGAGCGATGGAACTGGGTTCCCCTCTCGGAATACCTTCACTTCTGCTACTTTTCCTTTATGGTCATGCTGCCCGTGGTGGGCGGCTACTGGTACGGCAGAGGGCGGATGCTGGCCTTTCGAGAACTGCTCTTCCTGGTGGGTGTGTCTTTTTACGGGAGTTACCTCTTCTTTATTCTGTTTCCCGTGGACAGCCCTTTCTATCTGGCGGATCCGCCCGATGGCCCGATCGCCGATTATTTCTTCTACAACCTGGTCCACGAGATCTCTTCGCGCGGCGGCGCCCGGGGGGGTGCTTTTCCCAGCACCCATGTCTCCGCCTCAATCATCGTTCTGGTGGTGGCCTGGAAACGACAGCGGCGGCTCGCTTACCTGCTCCTCCCGATCGTCCTTGGAGTTATTGTGGCCACCGTTTACGGCCGCTTCCACTACCTGCTGGATACGATCGCCGGTTTGGCCCTGGGTGTCACGATCACCTCTCTATACCTGGGTCTATCGCTTGACGAGCACCTCGTCTCCAAGCATTAAGACTCCCTATGCCCTGGTCGGTCTGCGAACACGTCTGGCGTTTTGATAGAATCGCTCCCACACGGTGAAGCAATAGAAGATGATGCTCCGGATCGCTCAACATCCTATCTTGCTGGTTTTCCTCTTTGTATTCGTATCCACACCGGGAGCGGTCTTTCAGGAGGACGAAGCTTCCCCACCCTCCCAGCCAGAAGCAGAGGAGCCATCCAAGACCGAAGAAGAAGTCCAACAGAGTCCAACCTCAACGGCCAACTCTGGACCCGGATCCGGCACAGGACAGAGAGGATTAATCGAAGACGTGTCCGTTTCCGACGTCAAGAGGTTCCTGGATCCGACGCAACTGATCAGCCGAGTCGAATACGATTTCCAGGCCAATTTCCTGCCCAATGATGCCCGGTTATTCACCAACCGATTTCGTCCCTGGTATGCCTTCAACAACTGGAGCGCTGCCTGGGTTAGAGTTCCCATCCATGACTTCTCGATTCCCAATCAGGACACTCCTGTCGGAATAGGGGACATCGATATCGGCGGGGGTTTTGTCGTTCACGAGGACCTGAGCAGGCGATTAACAACGATCGCCGCTGCCGCGGAAATCCGGCTGCCTACCGGCGATGCGAGCAAGGGAACCGATCTGGTCGATTGACCACGAGCCAGGACACTACCCGTGACCCCATCGAGTAGCCGACAACGTGCGCACGTCTGATGCCGAGATGATCCAGTAGTCTTACGAAATCTTCTCCCATCTCAGCGCAAATCCGCCCCTGCAGACCCCGCGGCGTTCCACACCCAGGCTACGCGGATGGCTCGTGCGTCGCTTCAACACATTCTCATGTCCCCGGACATGCAGCCGTCTCATCCCTCCGCTCCCGTACAGATGCGCACAGGGTCGCTCCAGCTGCTCTCCTCGTTGCCGCAGCAGCCGCTGCCCTCGCTCTCCCCGGATGCGCCGCCGATTCGCATACACCGCTTCCTGCCCCTGCCGGTCTCCTCGCCAGCGTCGCTTCCCTCGCCTCGGTTCGCTCACATAGCTGCGCAGTCCCACCGCATCCAGGTCCACCATCCGCTGCGTGCTGTGATACCCCTTGTCGGCCACCACCTCTTCGATGCCTCGTCCCTCCGGCAGCGCTTGTTCCACCTTCTCGGCCGCTTCCGTCAGGGTCTTCACCATGGTCTGCGTGTCCCCTTGATCGGCTCCCTGTACCGTCACCGAGACAATCGCTCCGGTCTCCAGATCCACTGCATGCTCCGCCTTGTGCGCCAGGTGCGTCCGCCCGTCCTTCATTCTGGTAATCCGCGCATCCGCATCATGCGGGTGCTTCCAAACCCGGTTCGATCCTTTGCCCGTGCGCTTGCGGTCCAGTTTGGCCAGATCTTCCCGTCGCGGCGTCTCAATCCCGGAGGCTTTCGCCAGCTCCATCAAAAACTCTTCATACCCCTGCTCGCTGTCCCGGCGCACGATGCTGCGCAGCGCTGCATTCGCTTCCAGCGTAGTGGCATCGATGCCGATCGTCTTGCCCCGCAGCAGGCCGCTCGCCCCGATCCGCTTCAGTACCCAGTCAAAGACTGCTTCGTGGGTAGCCACATCGATCAGTCGTCGGGTTCGGGAGATCGTGGAGTGATCAGACGGCGACTCGCTCAGTTTCAATCCCAGAAACTCTCGCAGTGCCAGAGAATCAGCTGCTCTCCAGGCTATTCCTCGTTCCGATCCGATCCCTTCGAAATACCCCACCAGCAGCAGCCGAAAGTACACTCCCGGAGCCAGGCTCGGTCGCCCCATCTTGTCTGCATAGAACTTCGCACACAGTCCCTCCACGAAGTCGTCAAAGCCGTGTTCGTTGAAAAGGCCATTCAGTCTTTCGTAGAAGGGATGGCCGGCGGTGCGGGGCAGCTCACTGGTGGCGACCCACAGGTCTTCTTGCTGTCGACGTTTCTTTTTCCCCATTGCCATGGGGTCACTCTAGTGTCGCTGTGTGACCCCTTATCCTCGACTTTCACCACGGACTGCTAACCCCTTCTTGTCCAGGCGGGTATCTTCTTACCCATCCCACCGCCACCTAGCTTCTCTGTGATTTTGTAGTGGGAGATGGTTTGGCCGATCATGGGGTAGGCACCAGGCGTTTGAGTTCTTCAAACCAGTTGAGGACGACGTTGATTTGGGCGATTGCGAGACTCCTGTTGTTTTGAGGAAAATCTCGGCTTAGTTCCTTTAAGTTGACGGTGCTTCTGCTTAAGTTTGTGGAGCAAGTCATCACTGTGTGGAGATCCCCCTATCTGTCGAAGTAGGCTTGGAGGCCTTTTTGGTCCTTCGTCAAAGGAAGGGTCAGCATCAAGAGGATTCTTGCTTTCCACGGACTGAGGTCATCCGCGAACACACTGCCAATTTCCTTCAGTGTGGCCCCTCCGCCTTTGAAAGCATAAACCGGAAGTGTCCGCCCAAGATTCGATCGGGTGCTGATCACCACTGGAACTCCTTTGTTAAGGGCGTATCGAATAGCTTCATACATCGGTTCGTTTACATTTCCCCAGCCTAAGGCACTGACAACAATTCCCTCCGAACCAGAATCGACAGCGTATTTCAAGAGTCTGCCGTCTGCCCCAGGGTACATGTTGATCAACTCCACTCGGGGGAGCTTGGAAGGCAAAGGGAGTGTCTGCCGTCGAAGAGGTTTGGTAAAGAAAATAACTCGATCGTGATCCACGTATCCTAGGTACCCATAATTTCCCGACTCGAAGGTCTGAACGTTACTAGCATGGGTCTTGGTCGCTGCCCGTGCGGCATTGATGTAGTGATTAAAGGTAATGGTTACTCCTTGCCCCTTTGAATCCTTTGAAAGAATCTGTCTGACTGCATTCAGAAGATTCCTCGGACCGTCTGTATCTTTATCCGATGCATTCCTTTGGGCTCCGATACAGACAACCGGCTTGTCATTTTTCAAAGTCAAATCTAAGAAATAGGCAGTTTCCTCCAGAGTATCCGTCCCATGTGTAACGACAACTCCCGCAACCTCTGAATCAGCCAGAATGTCACTGACCCTCTTCGACATCGCAATCCACTGTTCGGGGACCATATAGTCACTGGGAATATTACTGAAATTGACGACTTTGATCTCTGCTAATTCCTCGAGTTCCGGCACAGCCTTGACCAGATCCTCACCGCTCAGTGCGGGTACTGGTCCTCCCACATCAGGGTCGAACCTCATGGCGATGGTCCCCCAGTCGCCACCACGACTACGGTCGGCTGACTGGCCCCATACAACAGAGAAATGCTCAGGAACGGTAGGAGGCAGGAAATAGGTAAACAGCCCCTGTTCTTCTTAGTCATCGATATCCTCCTTACAGTGACCTATTGACATAGGGCCACATTCCGGCCTAATCGGGTGTCCTCAGCCTTGTAGACCACACCCATGCCTCCTTCGCCGATTTTCTCCAGAACCTTGTAATGCGAGATGGTCTTGCCGACCATAGAAGTCCCCCTCGCGCAATGCAGTTGCCCCATGCTAAATCTTGAGGCACCATGAAAGCAATCAAAATTGGCTGTCTAAACTGGTTTGAGTTGACGGGAGTGAGCTGGAGTGAGTCTGCCGCGGGCACACTTCGGGCACAACCCCCTGAGGTCTGTTTTAGACCCTAGTCCTCCGGAACCAAAAGCGCAGGTTCGAATCCTGCCGGGCGTACCATTTATAGATCAATAACTTACAAAAAATAAGAACTCCCAAGATAAGGCCAAAAATGGCCTTTATCTAACAAATATCTACCAATTCGGAGAAGTTTCTGGAGGGCTATCTAAGTCAGAGCTTGTGGTTAGGGAGAATGGATGGGGCGATTTGTTCTGGTAGACGTACAGCCCGACCTTGACCCCCTTTCAAAGAGCGGATACATTGACGAGATATTACCAACCCAGATTCAGAATCTTCATAGCCAGGGCAACGAAGGGAGGTCGGCATATGAAAGTAATCAAAACGATGGCGATGACAGCGGTCGTGGTCAGTTTGTTTCTAGTGGATTCTGAGGCCGGTGTAGTGCGGGTGGAGGTTGTTTCACGCACGGAGGTGGCCGGTGGTCGCTCATTCGGGCTGGCTGGTCCTTACGAGAGAATAGAGGGGAAAGTGTATTTTGCCGTATACTCGGAGAACCCCCACAATAGGATCGTAGTGGATCTGGATCAAGCTCCGCGTAATAACGCAGGACAAGTGGAGTTCTCAGCCGATCTCTACCTCCTGAGGCCCAAGGAGGCCAGTCTGGGGAATGGAGCATTGATTTACGGTGTCACGAATCGGGGTAACCGAGGCCTTCCCTTCAACCGTCGGTCTCCGGATCCTGGTGTCCCGAGAGAGGTAGGGGATGGTTTCCTGATGGCGAAAGGCTTCAGTGTTGTGTGGAGCGGATGGCAATTTGATCTGCCTGACCGGGAGAATCTCATGAGGCTTCAGACGCCGACAGCCACCAACGATGGCCGACCCATTGAGGGCCTCACCCGAACCGATTGCGTCACCGTCGAGAAGGTTTATCAGCACTCCCTGGCGGACCGCTATATGGTCCCTAACCCCGCCGTTGATCCGGATGGTCCGGACTCAATTCTCACGGTGAGAGACACCATCGCCGGTGAACGTCGGATCATTCCCAGAAGGGATTGGGATTTTGCTCGATTGATAGATGAGCAAGTGATCCACGATCCTAACTCCGTTTATCTGAGCAGTGGATTTGAACCGGGGAAAATCTATGAGGTTGTCTGGCGGACCCACAATCCGAAGGTGGCCGGACTGGGGCTAGCCTCGGTCCGCGATCTGGTTTCCTTTTTCAAGTATGAGAAAAATGAACTGGTTGAAATCGACAGAGCCTATGCCTTCGGAACCTCACAGAGCGGGCGCTTTTTGAGGGAGTTCATCTATACCGGATTCAACGCAGATGAAAGAAATCGCAAGGTCTTTGACGGCATAATTCCGAATGTTTCAGCCCAGGGCAACCGCGGAATGAACCACCGTTTTAGCCAGCCTTCACGTGGTGCCCACCCATTCATGATCGCTTTCTTCACTCCGACTAATCTTTTCCCATTCACCGACGTCACTCAGACGGACCCAGAAACCGGACAGACGGATGGAATGCTCGCCTACTACGAAAAGAATCCCGCGGTGATGCCCAAGATCTTTTATCCGAATGCCTCCAACGAATACTGGGGCCGAGCTTCGGCCTTGATTCATACCACCATCGACGGGAAAAGAGACATTGAGATCCCGGAGAATGTGAGGATTTACTTCTTTTCCGGGACGGGGCACGGCCCCGGTGCCTTCCCCCCTGCACGCAATGGCATCGAGGAGTACCGCATTCGGGGACAACACAAGAACAGCCCCAACGACTTCAACTGGTCTTTTCGTGCTCTACTCTTGGCCATGGATCGTTGGGTAACTGAGGGAACTTTGCCCCCTCCCAGCCAGTACCCTCGAATCGATGACGGCACGCTCGCTCCGCTGGAGTCTGTTTCTTTTCCAAGGATCCCAGGAGTGGAACTTCCACGCTTTCCTCCCATGACTTATCGGGTGAATTTTGGCCCTCGCTTTAAAACCGAAGGAATCATTGATTTCGAACCACCCAAGGTAGGAAACCCCTATCCACTCCTACAGCCGCAAGTCGATGCCGACGGGAACGAGTTAGCCGGCATTCGGCTTCCCTGCGTAGTGGTGCGTTTGGCAACTTACACGGGGTGGAATCTTCGGAACCACGAGATTGGTGCGCCAGACCAGGTGGCTGGGCTGGTCGGGTCCTACATCCCGTTTGCTCGCACTCGGAGCGAAAGAGAGAGCAGGGGGGACCCCAGGCCTTCTATAGAGGAGCGTTACCGGGACCGAGACCATTACCTGGGCCTTTACACGGAAGCGGTGCTGAGGTTGATCGAAAAAGGCTACCTGCTGTCCGAAGACCTGTCGGCTCTGGTCAAGCATGGAAAAGCCCACTGGGACTACGCTCTGAAAGATTCTCCCAGTCCGTAAGAGCCAGGAGCCGCCTGCTCTCGGGTTGACCCTTGGGGCCAGCCAGGGCTGCTGGCCAAGGCGTATCTTGCCAGACCGGCGCTTTCACCGCTTCGTGACGAGAAGCTATGAGAATCCCGGTTTAAAAAGCTTGGAAGATCTCCCGTAACCCCACCACCAGGAAGAGAGTCAGAATAAGCAGCAACATAGCATTCATGAACTTACTGTTGTGCGGAACATTGCTGTCCCAGGCGATGCGGTTGTTCAAATAAAGTAATGTGCCTGCCAGAAATGGAATAAAAAGACTGCTGACAACCGTAAAGACTACAATGAGAAACAGGGGACGGTCGAGCAGAACTAAGGGAATGGGTACCAACGTGATAAACAGCAAGGCAGTGCGATAAGGGATGCTGGACATCTGCACGAGTTGTTCTCGAACATCGGCTGGATAGTTTCGCAGTAAGCCGTAGACATCTGCAAACAGGTAAGGCAAACTCTGCCAGACTCCTAGAAGGGAAGTAAAAACGGCTGCCCAGAAGCCCACCGAATAGATATAGAATCCCGTTGGCCCTGCCACTGAAGCCAGTGTTTCCGCCATTCTAGGCACGACCTCGTTATCAGTGATCTGAATACCCGTCACCCAAAACGCCTGATGGGCCATCGACATAATAGCAAAGGCTAGTATGGCCGTGAAAACATAGGCCAGGGCGAGGTCGGCCCGGATGAAACGGACGTAGCCGGATCCTACCAGATTCTTCTCGCGCAACCAGTAATTGTAGGAAAGCATGGTTACCGACCCCCCGACGCCACCTATGATGGACAGCACGTAAACGGTGCCTCCTGAAGGAATGCGAGGCACGAACAATCCTTGCAGCGCTTCCGCCGGATTGCCGAAGGTCAGGGCTGCACAGACCACGATGCCGAGGACCATAAGACCCAGCAAAAAGCGCATGAGTTTTTCAAACCCTGCAAAACCCCCAACCAGGACAAAGGCGCAGCCAAGCAGTGAGTGGGCAACGCCACCCAAGGATTGGGGAACAACCCCTCCGGTCAGGTTTTGGAGTCCCAAACCGCAGGCGCTGATGAGAGCCGCACTGACAGCAACAGTCCAGATCAGGAGGTAGGCTCCAAAGCACCATTGCACACCTCCCGGGAGGTGGCTGGCCCAGCCCTCCACTAGTGTGAGATTGGTCGCCAGCTGCCAGCGAGCAATTCCCTCATTCAGCACATACTTGAAAAAGGCGCCCATTGCCACACACCACAATAGGATCAGACCATGGTTAGCCCCTCCCACCGTCGCCGAAACGATATCCCCGGCTCCTACGCCCGTCGCGGCCACAATCAGCCCCGGTCCCAGCATCCGCAAGATCCTCACGTCCTGCAGTTGGTCGCCAGCCTCGGTGTTGCTCATAGTGATTCCTGTTCGTGGGCTCTCATCTTGTATCCGATTGTCCTGAGGATTTCAAGAACAATATAGACCTAGGGATGTCAGGTCTAATAGTTGAACTCCCGTCTTGTAAAATGGGTGCAGCCTAAGGTAACGTTGGTGCGAGTCGAGTCCCTTAAGTAAAGAGTATGGGCATGAAAATGGCAGTTGTGTGGGTCCCTTGGGGTCAGGTTCCCAAGAGAAAGCTCAAGGCCACTGCCGGAAGTAGCTGAGGGAGGACTCGTTCTATATGATCACATCGGATGGGTCCAACGAACACGAGTGCAGAAGATCAGTATGCTAGGTAGCGACGTGATTGTGGCGATGCTCGAGCAGTTTGGTGTTGAGGTCATCTTTGGCCTTTGCGGGGATACTTCTCTTCCTTTCTACGAGGCGCTTTCTAAAACTCAGAAGATCCAGCACGTGCTCACTCGAGACGAAAGATCAGCGTCGTTTATGGCCGAAGCCTATGCTCGCTTCAGCGGGAAGGTCGGGGTGTGCGAGGGGCCCAGCGGAGGAGGGGCACTCTATATTCTGCCGGGGTTGGCCGAAGCGAACGGCTCTTCTCTGCCGCTTGTATGCCTCACGACCGATATAGACGTAGTAGACAGCGATCGAGGCACGCTTACCGAACTGGATCAAAGGGCCCTTTCGGCGGCCGTGACTAAATGGAATTCCCTTCCTGTAAATTCGACTCAGTTGCCTAGAGCACTGCGTCGTGCGTTTCGGGAGGCCACTACTGGCTCTCTAGGAGCTACTCATCTCGTGCTACCTCACAGTGTACTTCTTGAACCGCTCGAGTCGACCGATGTCTATGGCGACCCTTTGTTCAATGGTTATCCAGCCTTCCGGCTGAGACCGGACTCAGCTTCGGTAAAGAAGGCAGCCCAGTTGCTGGTCGAGGCACGTCGGCCCTTTCTTGTGGCTGGAGCGGGAGTACTGCGGTCAGGCGCCTGGCAGGAATTGACCGAACTGAGTCATCTGCTGGGGGCTCCCGTTGCCACCTCCATCAGCGGAAAAGGCAGCATAGCGGAGAACGATCCTTATTCGCTCGGTGTCGTAGGGAGCAACGGCGGTCTGCCCTTCGTCCGGGACATATTGAAGAAATCAGACTTGGTCTTTTACATAGGCTGTCGTCAGGGTTCGGTGACAACGCAGAAGTGGTCAACACCGAGAGATGGGGAAAAGAAACTGATCCAGCTGGACGTAGCCGCTGAAAGAATCGGTCACAACTACCGGACAGTGCTCGGGTTAGTCTGCGATGCCAAGTTAGGATTGGCGGCAGTGACGAACGAAGTCGCTGACCTGCTCGACAGTGGGGAGGGTGGCAAAGTGGATCCAAACGAACTCAAGAAAGCTCGGGAAGATTTCTTGAGTCAGATAGAAGACTTTTCCTCCGACGAGGTACCGATCCGACCGGAAAGATTTTTTGCAGAGCTGTTTCACGTACTTCCCGAAAGGACAGTTATTTGTGCCGATCCGGGAACTCCCTGTCCCTACCTCTCTGCTTACTGGCGTTTGCCGGAAGCGGGGCGCTGGTTTGCCACTCCACGGGCACATGGCGCTTTGGGCTACGCTCTGCCAGCCGTAGTCGGTGCCAGCTTTGCTAGACCGGATGCTCAAAAGATCATCGGGATCATGGGAGATGGAAGCTTCGGGATCTCCGTGGGCGACCTGGAAACCATCGTTCGGTTAAAGCTGCCTGTCGTTCTGATTGTGTTGAATAACTCCAGCTATGGCTGGATCAAGGCGGGTCAGAAGGCTCACAGTACACAGTATTATTCGGTGGATTTCCTGGAGAGCGATCACGCAGCGGTAGCCAGGGCCTATGGCTTGAGCGGTATGAGAGTCGAAGACCCGGCCATCTCGCGACCGCGCTCGATCAGGCGCTGAACAGTGAGGGACCCATTCTACTTGACGTTGTCGTCCAGCAGCTCCAAGATGCAAAGGCGCCGGTCAGCGCGTGGGTAGCGTAGCCCTTTGGGCTAGAATTGTATTCACTCATCAGTGAGCTAATGAGTCAAGATCCATACCAGGCCAAATTGATCACAGCCAACCCCTTTTCAAAACGCCGCCAGGTGCAGGGAGAAATGGTTGCGGTTATGAACATTTCGCTGCCTAACCGAGCGCTCGAACTCATCCCGGTTCCTTCTCGAGTCCTCAGGGGTGGCGAGATTCATGAACTGATTCTGACAGTTGAACCTGTCTCCCTCGGAAACAAAGTGAACAAAGTTGACTATTTGGGGTTTTTTGAAGTCACTCAGGGAGGAGTCGTTTTTAGAGGTGATCAACTGAGCATGCAAGAAGCCGTTCTAGGAACGGTGCTCGGCTTTGATCTCACCCACATGCCTAATCATTTTAATATCGTCGTTCGGTCGTCCAAACTTCGGAACGGGGACCAGCTTGGAATTCAGCTGGGTGATTCGGTGCAGTTGAAACCGCAGGCAGAGTGAAGGCTGGTAAAAACACCGCGAGGTCCTAGGAAATTACTTGATTTCCAGTCCCCAATTACCGCCTATTTTGGAGTGAGTCTGCCGCGGGCACACTTTAGGCACAATTGGGGTATTCTGGGGATGAGTCGGGGAGACTCAACTTGGCTGAAACCAGCGTCAGAAGCGTGCCCGGGGAGGGACTCGAACCCTCACGAGGGAAACCCTCACAGGATTTTAAGTCCTGTGCGTGTTCAACCCGACGCTCCGTCTCCTTTTTGGACGCTGCTGCTCAAACGGGGGAGCGGTTTTATTCCTTGCCGGGCTCTGACGGATGGGCTCGGTGAAGGCCGCTCCCCTTTATCTCCCTTAGCCCGAAATCGAGGCTAAACCGTCCTCTGATAGCTGATTTCCTCCGAGTCGAGGCGCCCTGAGGCGGTTTTCCCCGCTTGAGACGACTAATCGCGCATGGGCAGCTGGGGAATCCCCGGAGAAATGCTCTGGCGGTGAGATGGGGTAGAACTGTTTAGGTGGGAGCCCCGTGGTAGAATCCACCTAAACTCTTTCGAGGTCTAAATGGGAATTTCTAATTGGCTAACCATACTCGCCATACTGCTGGCTCCACTGTTGGCGGTTCAAGTCCAGAAACGCTTAGAGCTTCTGCGTGAAAGGCGTCAAAAAGAATCTATGTGTTCCAAACTCTCATGGCGACCCGAGCACAAGCAACGCGCCTTTCAGCTCCGCATGTTCAAGCGCTGAATGTCATAGATACCGAATTCTATGGGAGAAAAATCTTAGGCATTAGGTATCAGTCAAAGAAGGAAAAGGCGGTAGTAGAAGCGTGGAAGATCTACCATGATCAGTTTTCACACGGAGTATGAGAAGAAGGATCTCCAAATCTGGATAGATGAAGGAAACGAACTGTTTACTGATCTACTTCATAAAATGGCACAATCGCTTGGTTATGACTTTGACAGAGTTCATTTGAAACGAGGAATGTATTCACCAATAGCTCGTGGTGAAGAGGCGATTGATCAGCTATTCATAAGAAAATCTATAGCAGAGGTTCTAAGTGGTAAAAGAGCCTTTCCAATATCAATTCAGGTATCAGAAGAAGAGAAAGCTAAACAAGCCGAAGTAAATCAATTGTTAATTGAATACCTAGAAGGAAAACGGCCCATACCAGTCAAGATAGAAAAAGAAGAATAAACCTCAACCCGTCCCGGCGGCCATAAATTTTTAAAAAAAAGTTTCGGGACGATTCTACCCACCACGTCAAGGCTCCAAATTCATCCGCCGCAGATAAGGATGAGAAGGCCAAACTCCTCAGAGGCAGTCTCTAAAATGAGCTGCAGTTAGAGGAACGCAGTCCCAAAGCTTGGGCTGCAAAATATTCACTCTCAGCAAAGGAGCTTGGCCATGAAAGATTCTATCAGAGAGATCAACGAGATTCCGGAACTGACCATGGGTTTGGACCTGGGAGACCAATTTTCCTACTACTGCATCATCGATAAGTCAGGGAAGAGAGTGGAAGAGGGTAGGGTGAAGACTCAACGACGAGCCATGGAAAGGTTCTTCAAGTCTCAGCCAAAAATGCGGGTGGTGGTGGAAACGGGAACCCACTCTCGGTGGGTGCAAGCGATAGCCAAGGAGCAAGGACACGAAGAAATCGTGGCCAATCCCCGACAGGTTCGACTCATCAGCCAGAACCGAAAGAAATCGGACCGCAAGGATGGAGAGCTTCTGGGACGTTTGGGAAGAGTGGATCCCGAGTTGTTGTATCCGATTCAGCATCGAGGCGAAGCTGCTCAAGCGGACCTGGCGGTGGTTAAAGCCAGAGATGAGCTGGTGAGGGCCCGAACCCGGCTCGTCAATCATGTCCGAGGGTCTGTGAAAGCCTTCGGGGAGCGTCTGCCCAGTTGTTCCACAGAGGCTTTTCCCCATCGGGTCCAACTCCACATTCCAGATTGCCTGAAGACGGCTTTGGAGCCCCTGCTGGAGATAATCCAACAGCTCACCGCACAGATCCGCCAATACGATCGAGAGATTCAGCAACTGTGCCAGCAGAAGTATCCGGACACCGAGAACCTTCAGCAAGTTCGAGGAGTAGGACCGATCACCGCTCTGGCTTTTGTTTTGACCCTCGAGGATGCCCATCGGTTTGGAAGAAGTCGCCAGGTAGGAGCGTATCTGGGGCTCACTCCCAGACAAGACCAATCCGGGAATCGGGATCCCCAGTTGAGGATTACCAAAGCCGGCGATCGGTTTGTTCGCAAACTACTGGTCGGTAGTTCCCAGTACATCCTGGGACCTTTTGGCTCGGATTGTGACTTACGACGCTATGGGGAGAGGATCGCTTCCCGAGGAGGAAAAAGCGCCAAGAAGCGAGCCGTAGTGGCCGTGGCTCGTAAACTCTCCGTCCTGCTGCACCATCTGTGGGTCACAGGAGAGACCTATGAACCGCTGTACAACAGTGAAGAATACCTGGAAGGGGCCGCCTAAGAGATTGAACCCAGGAGGGACCCTGCTGAACGTGACCCGCCCATGGAGTTAACCTCAATGATCCAAATGCCCCGTTCGGGTGACTGCGAAAGACCTGCTGTTCCTTCCTTTAGAAGAGAACGAGCCGCAGATGGCAGCGCCCCGTTTGACGAACCCTTACATGCACCCAGTCCAAGTCACGGGCTGAAAAAGAGTGCGGATGGAAGCAAGGCAAACAAAATCTGCATCACTGGATCGATGAAGCGAACTCCTATCAGCTGGCTCAATCACCCGGTCCCGGACTTTTGACCGCCAAGTCGGTCTTGACAACTAAGGGCCTTCTCATGGAAGCAGGTCGTGGAAGCGAGGGTCGTCGCATCCTACAGTTGACCAATATAGACACCCGACTCCCCCCGGAACCAGGTCGCGTCTGGAAGAGCGTTGTCTTAATCAATGGCGAAGCAATAAAATAAGCCGTCGCCGCCCGAATTTCGCAAAGCTTCCTGGCTGCAGCCTCTGCTATCGTGCGCCGAATTCCAAGCCGCGCGGTCATGATGGCCGACCTTGGCTTTTCCTCCATCGCTGCTCGTCCAGTTCTGGCAGGTCATGTCTTCACTACCTGTAAAAGCCGTGCCGTCTGGCTGCGAGCCTGTCAGGATATCGTGCCGGTTAGGACTATACCCTGACCCGGGGACTACTGCCCCGCCCTCGGTCAGTGCCGTGTAACTTGTAACTCTGTGCCCGTAGCTGTGAAGCTGGTCGACGTTCTGACCCACTAGTCCTCCATTTGCGTTGTGCCAGGGACCCTGGCCGATGCGGTCACGGGCATTGACGGGGCCTGGGCCCTGGGTGCTCAGGTAGGCGCGCCAGGTGCGGTCGCCAGCACCCACCGCCTCCGCCAGCATCTGACAGTGTCTGTCGGCTCCGGCCAGACCACCCAGATTGGCTCCCTTGCCAGGGCCCGCGCTCGTGAGGAAGAAGGTCATGGGGGCGTCTTGCGCGAGCAGCAGGTACGAGCTCATCAGAGCCAGCGTGATCGCCGTAAAAACATATTGCATCTTACGCATGCTGCTTCTCCTTATCGAAAAAAAGTTACTCCCTTACTGATGGGAAACGAAGATGAGACATTACACGAGGGGAGAGAGTAAATCAATACGTGTCCTCCGCCTTGTAGACCACACCCATCCCCCCGCCGCCGAAGAAACCCTATAGCGGGATGGAATCCGTTGGCTGGGACCGGCCGACTACCCCTTTGACTCGATGAAAAACAGGGAAAGAAGGAAAACAACCCTGCTTCACCCCCAACCAAGCTGCTGGAGACTGAACGTGTCATTCCAAATTTTCGTCATATGTTTGATACGGTCTCCTTCAAACTCCATGTGGTACACATAATCAGCAGCAATCGTTTTACCAGTCGGAGGTACCGGCCCGCCCGGCCCGGTTTGGGTTCCATGGAAAACCGCAAACGCCGCTACCGAATTTCGGGCGTCATCAGCCGCCAAGGACTTAAGTTCGTAATGCCCATCTGGCACTGGGGTAAAGAAGGTTCTTCATCCATTCGCAGTAACCTTCTAAAGTGGATATGTCAGACAAGACTGTTGTTTGCGAAGAGAATGTGGCTTCAGGGTGACAGAATGCACTACAAGCTTCCCAGCCTTTACCTGTGTCACAAGCTTCAAAGAATTGCTTGGCGGAATTGAGATTAGTACTCATCGTCTTATCTCCTGTAATATTGCGGAACTTTCCGCAGGGTTATTGTAAATCCGTGTATTCTCCGAGTTGCCCGTATATAACGCAAGTGAAGGACGGACTCTCCCTTACGGAACGCGGGAGACCGTGTAAGCGGCAATTGAGACCAGATCTTCCTCGCTCAGATTGGCGACCACCGCCTTCATCAATTCAGTCCCCGGCCCCTTTCGGTTACCGTGCTGCATGTCATAGAGTTGGCGAGTGATATAGCTCGGAGAGCGGCCCGCGATTCCCGGTATGTTACCGAGGCCTTTCAAATCCGGACCATGACAGATTCCGCACTGAATGGTCTTGCCCGCCACAATCTTGCCCCCTACCACCTTGGCGCCGCCGGTCATGACCAACTCTTCACCTTTCTGGATGCTGCCGATCGGTACGTAGGCGATGAATCCGGACCTTGGGTCACGAAGCCCGGTTCGTTGCACATCCTCCGGAACCTCGATGATACGCTGGCCAAGCGGCTCCGTATCGGCCGGCTCGATGGGGACGAACATACCCTCCACGTGGGTCTTCGGAACGGTATCGGTCTCGACGACCCTGATCCACGGTTTGTACTCCAGGCGGGAAAAGTACTCGGCAGCCTCCCGCACCTCGGCATCAGTCGCGACCTTAGCCATGGCGATCATCGAGCGACTCCTTCCCCCCGAACTCTCTCTCAAGTCGTTCTTGAAAGCGGCCATCTGCCCCACGATATAGTCGGCGGGAAGACCCGCAAGAGGGGCATTCTCAGGGCGGCCCAGTCCGTTCGGTTGGTGGCAATAGCCACATCCACGGATGTCCGGTTCCCTGCCATGGGCCACGAAGTCGGGCATGGGGGGATGATCGTCAGGATACCAGTCCGCCACGTCGAAGCCATTGCGGAGCTCTGTCCGAGTGAAAGTGGCCGAACTGCCGGGAAGGCTCAGTTGAGTTCCATCTTCTTCCGGGCGCTCAGCCCGTGGACCGACGACATACGCCCAGGGGGGCGGTGTTTCGGAGGTAGGCGGTGACTGTAAGGTCAGCGCAGCCTGGTCTCCTGCGCTTTCTTGATTCTGGGTCCCGCAGGCTAGAAGCATGAGGCACATTGGCGCGGCGGCCGATATTCTATAGCGAAGACGACGAGAATTCATATTATGAGTTCCTCCTCAATACTGGGCTGGGTCCGATTTGCGTCCATTAACTGCCCATACCATACAAAATCTTGCTGTAATGTGCAGTACCGGGCAAGATGAATCATACGGATTCGCGCTGGGTACCTCTTGACGTACATCCCCATTCTCTATGTTGGGTTGATTGGCCACTTGCGCCGCAAACATTGGGGCCGAATTACAGTTGCGGCAGCGCTGGGGATCACTGTGTATTGGCCAGTTGTATCGCTTGCGGCACTGGTCGATGCTCGGGACGCCGCCGGATGGAACGTCTCCAGTGAGATGCCGTATTTGGTTGTGTGTCTTCTGATCGCGGCTTGGGGCGCATGAGGACTGTGGCTCATCCTGAGAGAGTCCCAACAAGGCAATGAACGCTGACTGGGGTACCAGGGTTTATAGACTGTTTCAGCCTGTTGTAGTTTAGTCCAGTCTATCAATAATTTAGACCAAATCACTTCCATTCTGTTGTAGTCTGTTTTAGCCTGTTTTTGTCTGAGTTGTTGATTCTTGTTGATGGGAGGTTACGAAACGAGCTTATGGACCAAGACGCCCTCAGCCGATTGGCAAGATTCTCATCTGCGATTAGAGATTCCACACTGAAACGCTTAAGATCCGTTCCTCAAGGGAAAGAGAACTGGAAGCGCAACGACACTTCGATGAGCTTTGCGGACATCACCCAGCATCTAATTGACGTTGATCAGGCATATATGTCTGCCCTCGATACCGGGTTTCTCTATGAACACCGCAGGGGAAAAACACAAGATGGTGCATGTTGATCCTGATTGTAGAGTCAAGTGGGTTATCGTGAAGCAGAAGTCCACGCCTAACAGTAAACACGTTGTTCGAAGCTGACCAGTGCCTGATTGGCCTAAGAGGCTACGCTGAATTTACGGAGACGGCGTTCCAGTTCAGCGCCTGCAGTACGTCAGTGTATTGGCCACAAAACACGTGCTGCAACTTGAGCGCATCAAAACACTATGATCTCTGCTGTAATCTTTGATCTAGACGGTTTGCTCTCCGACACTGAAAAGCTCCACAGGCAAGCTTTTCAAGATACTCTAGCGAAGCGAGGTGTTGACCTGTCTGACAAAGAATACGAGGAACATTGGATCCGTGCTGGAAAAGGAATTGAGGAGTTTGCGAGAGAGAAAGGGTTCAAGATTGACCCTGTTTCGATTCGTGAAGCAAAGGCTCGACGATATGAAACAGCTGTGAGAACCTCAGCAGAGTTAATGCCTGGTTCGATGTGGCTACTAAACTCTTTGAAAGGGTACAGGAAACTTGGCCTGGCGACTTCCTCTTGGTCTTCAGCTGCCCAAGTCGTGATCAGTACACTCGGGATTCACGATTATTTCGCTTGTATCGCTACAAGGGAAAGCGTCGAGAGAGTGAAGCCCCATCCGGACATCTTTACATACGTCGCTGAACACCTGGCAACTAGGCCAGCTGACTGCCTTGTGCTCGAAGATGCTGAAAAGGGCGTGCTAGCGGCCAAGGCTGCTGGTATGAAGTGTGTAGCTGTCCCCAACACCCATACACAGTCCAACGATTTCTCAAAAGCGACCTTGGTTGTGCCCTCGCTGGAGGACGTAACTCTAGAACTTATAGAATCACTTGAATGAGAAACACACCCAGCAACACGCTGCCGACACCTCTGGGTGATGAACCTAGACTTGTATTAGCCCGTCTTCCCTGCTCAATCGTTTACAAAATCCCCTGGGCACCGAAAAGTTTGATCGCCGTTGTGTTCGTGGTAAATCCGTAGGACATCAGGGGTGGGCAGGGAAACCTAGGATCTACAAACGCACTTTTCCTCGTGCAATTAAGTAGATGGTTGCTTCTTGGCACCGTTTTCACCCCCCCTGTGTGTGTCCTTCGGTTGTGGTAGGAGAACTATAGCTTTCTTTGATGTCGGGCACAATGCATAGAGGTATAACCCGGCATGACCCAGGAGAACCGAAAAATCGTTTTTCAACAGCTCGTGGAGATGTGAGTAGGTAAGGCTCTTACAGCGAGAGTCACTGGCTGGCAGAGATCATGGTCGCCAACAGAGTCCTTAAGGCTCTAAAGTCCGATCTTTACCGAGGGGCTCGGCGAGGGTTGGCGCGGACGACGTTTACGACAAGATTTGGATCGGATGCGATGTCCTCCTCGGACCAGTGCATGTCCTTGAGCTCCTTCTCTGAGAAGAGCCGCAGCTGGTCCGTCGAGTGCGGTGACTCTTGGTTATTCGACTGGCCGTACCACTGGATCGATCGAGCCACAGGGCCGTCGTCGGTGAACTGGACGACCGCCCTGTAGTAGGATCCGGACGTGGGGTTGGGGAAACCCTCGCCAGGTATCCATGCTGTAGACATGGGATTGTATTGTCCTCCCCTATTACCACCTGTCACGGGGAACCGCTCACCGCCTCGCTCAATGTGTTGGTAGTCGCGGAGGACCGCGTCCAGCGGGATGCCAGAATCGCGCAGGTCGGCGACGGCCTGGGTCAGCGCCTCTGCAACTGCCGGGTTATCGGTGTCCAGCCCTCTTGGTGTGTTCAAGGGGTCGTCCGGGTCGAACGGGATCGTCCATAGCGGAGAGCCCAGGTTCTGGTCGAATCGCCTCCAAAGAACGGCTCCGGGGCTATCCAGATTTTCGGTCTCGTCCCAGTTGGCGAGAACTTCGTAGGCATCTGCGACGTCCGCCTCCGGCGGCATGCTGCGGCACAGATCGACCACGTCCTCACGCCAGAGCTCTGCTAACAAGACATGGTTGTCCCATGTGATCCGCTGCAACTGGTCCAAGGTGAAGCGGTTCCCCGGTTCACCATCCGTACCGGCTAGACGGCGTTCGATCTTTAAGTGGCCGGCCCGCCCACGCAGGCTTGGTTCTCCTCGCTCATTCTGGTTTGGTTGAACAATCCGCGGAAACCCCTCTAGCGGTTTACGTAGGTTGGTAGCCCAGTGGCCGTTGTTCGCGTCGTGTACGTAGTCATGGCGCACCAGCATCGGCAAGCTGCTCGGCCCGAAGGCACCGTCAGTGACTGAGTCGGGATCGGTTCCCCACTCACATACCGAGCGCGAACCATCCAGCACGAACGGTTCTCCATCATCGCCGCAGACTGCAGCCAATGCATCCGTGACGTGGGGCACCCCCGATCGATCTGCGTAGAACACCTTGCCCGTCGAGTCGGTGGCATGAATGTTCAACCATCCCATGTCCATAAAGGTCCTGCCTGCATCGTCGATGTCCTCGACTGACTGGGCGTGATTGATCGCAAGGTCTTGATCTATCCACCGGAAAGTCAGCATGAGATCTTCACGGATCGCGTAGCCCGTGGTCGACGTCCACGGAAGCTGCGCTGTTGCAATCATCGGCCCAAAGTGGGTTTCCCAGAACGTGTGCCGGCGTTCCTCGAGCCTGCCGTCGGGACGCAGGACATCAACACTGACTGTCCTAGACCTCATCTGACGACGCTTGCCGTCGAATTCGTATGTGGTGTCGGAGGTCGAGTCTAGCTTGAGCCGATAGAAGGTCGCCTGTTCCGGTCGCGACGCCGTGTGCTGCCAGGCTACATTATCGGTCCACCCCGACCACACCGTGGGCGTCCCCAGGTGAACGATACCGGCGACGTTAAGTCTACCCGGAATAGTCAGATGGACCTCATACTTGCCCTCGGTTGTAGCCGAGTTCGAACCTGAGGGATGCCCCCATCCAAAGTGAGGGTTGATCAACGCCATGCCGCGCCCATTGTCCGTGGCGTCTCGTCCGAGCATGATCACGTTGCTGGCACTGATGTCAGCTGAGGCTTCCGCCTGCCCAGACGTACCTTCGGACGATCCGATGTCCTCCGATTCCGATGAGGGGGGCGCTGCGTTTACGTACTGGTTGATGCGGTCACCTTTCCCGCGGATGTTCCTGAACATCGCCCGCAGATAGACGTCTCGCTCGGTAATCGGCCGCACCCATTCTGAGCCGCGGCATGTGGGGTCCGGTAGATTGTCGATCCCGGTGTCCGCGAGGTACTCGTTGTACCCGGCCACGAAGCCACGAACCAACTCCTGCAACTCAAGCGTGGGACCCAAAGGTGGTTCCAAATGGAGCAACCGCTCTTGCTGAACGAAGTCGTGAATCCTCTTCCAGAAGAAATCGCTGCGAACGTTCGAATCGCCTGGACCTGCTCCGAAGAAGCGTGCCCGTTCGGCGTTGACTGTCAACCAAATCTCCGCAATGTCACACACTTTATCCTTCGCGGTGCTATAACCCACCCCGAGGCCGATCCCCGCGTAGTCGTCAGCGATAATGTGGGGAATTCCATAAGAAGTCGTCCGGATCGTCGCCTCAATGTGGCCGGGACGCTCCTGTGAGCTACCACCCGAGCACGCGGGCAAGCTGGTTCCAAGGAGTACGGAAGTCACAACCACACCGGCAGCGGCCAACCACCCATGCCCAACTCTGGCATTTCGGAGAAGTTGCGCCCTCCTGAGCCTTACTCTCACCCTATTAACCGACATTCCTCATATCAACTTCGGAATAGACCCTCTTCGGGCCTCCACGTGACGAATGGTTGCAATCTATCAACTCTCCAACCAAGACACAAGTGTTGTTGCTCATCGGCCTTTTCACTGGTTCTATGTTTGACTGTAAGTGTTTGATTTCAGGTTTGTTGCGGGGGAGGGATTTGAACCCTCGACCTTTGGGTTATGAGTTTAACTTAGTAATAGCTCGTCCTGTCTACTCAAGCATTTACGTTCCTCTTGTTATCTGGTTTTTCCTGGTATTCGGGCGTTATTGCTCACTAATTGCTCACCGAAATGGGGCAGAAGATCGATCCCAAAGAGGCCCCAAACGAGAGTGTACCAGGTCAGGGTTGCAGGTTGCACCCTGGCAAGGCAATCCCCTGCTTCGAACGGGGCCAAAGCCTGAGCGAACAGTCATCTGGATTTGAGTAACGATTCGACAATTGAAGGAAGGGAAAATGGTGAAAAGAAACAAAAAAGGCGCACCTAGGGGGAATAAAAACGCCCTTCGGCATGGGGCTTACATGCGTCGGCAACAGGATGGGAGAACTTGGCGGGGAAAACTGCAACAGCACATCGAGGCGACCCTGGTGACGGCTCTGGGCGGAGACCCAACACCGCAACAGGCGCTGATCATCCAGAGGCTAGCGGTAAAGGCGATTCGCTGTGTCTGCCTGGAACGTGAGATTCTGAGTGAGAGCGGTGAGGTCTCGATCGAAACCGAAAAGCGATATCTTCGATGGTGCCGTGAGTTGCGAAGTGACCTGGTGGTCCTTGGCCTGGAGCGCCGGACCAAAAACGTGTGTACGTCTTCAGCGAGAATGGGACATTTGGGGTTCCAAGCTAAGAGACAGTGGGAACCGATGCTGATCGGGCTAGTTTAGCATTGATCGCCTGCCGACGGGCAAGGGTGACTCCTTTCAATCTTCTCCTTTTTGTGTGGATGGAATCTCGTCTTGCGAAGTACATGTCATCGGGTGTGACGTTACCCAGGGCCTCGTGATAGCGCCTGGAGTTGTAGTAGTCGATAAAGACCGCGATTTCTCGCTCCAACTCCTCGGGTGTCTCCCAGACCATTAGGTTGATGCGTTCCTTGCAGGAACGATGGTAGCGTTCGATCTTCCCGTTGGTCTGGGGATGATAGGGTGAGGCCAGGATGTGGCCCAGTCCCTTGGTCTCCAGATACTGACCAAAGTCTTTGGAGATCAAAGCCGGTCCGCGGTCTGTCACCAGCCGGGGCCGATCAGACAACGGAGCCTGTTCCACACCCGTTCTCTCACAAGCCGCCTCGACCACCTGGCTGAAGTCTCCAGCACGCATGGCCGTGTGAAGTCCCCAGGCCAGGATCCTCCGGCTAAAGTCATCCGGTACTGAGATCAGATAGTACCAGCCCCAGTTCTTGACCAGAAGATAGGTCGCATCCGTTTGCCACTGCTGGTTGGGTCGGGTCGTCTTGATTCGATATTCCGATTCGGCTGGAAAGCTCCGGAGTTGAACCTCCCGAATCAGCCCTTCCGCTTTCAAAATCCGGTAGACCGAGGATTCCGAGACCGTAAACCCGCACCTATCCGTCACCTGGCAGCTCACTTCTCGTGAGGACCACTCTGGAAACAGCAGCGCCATCTCCAGGATTCGGTCCCGTTCTTTGGGCAGGATCTGATTCCAAACCCGTCCTGATCCTGGGGGACGGTCCCGCAAGCCTGCCAACCCCCTCTTTCGAAAGTGGTGTCTCCAGCGATAGTAGGTCGAGCGGGGGATCTCGAGTTGATCCAGCACCTCCCGGACCGGTAACTCGGAGGCCTCCACTGTCCTTAAAACTTCCAGCTTGTGCTCGCTGAGCATCCTCTGATACCTCCTTCGCCTTACAGGCCCAAACTTTTTTTAGCTTTTGGTTCTCCACTACCGTCTCGGCCACCGCCTTCTTCAAGGCCTCATTCTCCTCCTTCAAGCGACGCACCTCACCGGAAGTCGCATTCCGTTGGGTCTCCCGGGTTAGACCGTTTTTGCCCGAATCCAGGAAGGCCTTGGACCACTTGTAGTAGATCGAAGGTTGAATCCCTTCTTTGCGGCACAGTTCGGTGACGGGAATCTCTCCGCGGAGCCCCTCCAAAACGATGTGGATCTTCTCTTCGGCCGTGAATCTCCGGCGGGTGGCCCTACGGATCTGTTTGACGACGTCTGTGGTCATAGCGTTCTCCTTTTGGTTGTGCCATGACCAGCATCGGCTTGCTCTGATGGGCTGTCAAGATCAGCCCTTTGAGGGGGTGAGATCTCACCCCCTCAAACCTTCCAACTCTCTCTTAACTCTCGGCCCTATGTGTCCCACTTTCGCTGACGGGATACACTCAGAACGACGAGCGCATCTATCGCTCAGAGCTTCGGAAGAAAGTGACCCAACTGCTGACCGATCTGTCCGATCGCCAACGAGAGGTTCTCTACCTGGTCTTCTATCACGAACTCACCCTGGAAGAAGCGGCAAAGGCCATGAGTGTTTCACTGGGGTCGGCTCGAACGCACTATCACCGTGGCAAGGAACGCTTACGAGAGCAAATCGAGGAAACAGGGCTGAGTTATGAACTGGCATTGGGAAGATAAAACCATGGAAGATAAAACAATCAGGGAGCTCTTCAAACAATTGCGCCAGGAGGAACAGAAGGCCGTTCCTTCTTTCCAAGAGGTGCTGCGTGGAAATGAGGCCCCGGGCGGACTCGAGATCTTCGCCTATTTCCGCCAGGCGGCTGCGGTGGTCACGGTACTGGTGTTTAGCACCACCCTGCTCCTGCAACTGAGCCGGGCTCCTGAGTTGCATTCTACCCTTCCCCTTGCTGAGTGGCAGTCTCCTACGGATTTTCTGCTGCTCTCCTCGCAAGCGGAACTGGTGAGTACGGTGCCCGTTTTGGAATTGGAGCCGTGGTGGAATGTATCGGAAGGGACTGAGCAATGAAAACCCGATTTTGCGACAAGCTAAAGTCGAGCTTCGATGAGGAGGTCGTTATGAAAAAAGTGATGATAGGAATTCTTTTGATGGTTTTCAACATGGGTCTGGGCCTGGGCCAGGATAGCGGGACCGACCCCTTACAACGCCACCTGTTTTCTGCGGAATCGATCATGAGGAATCAGAGCGAACTTCAGCTGGATAGAGAGCAGAGGTCCTACATGGTGGAACAGATCCAGGAAACGCAGTCCGAGTTCACCTCACTGCAATGGGAGCTTCAGGATGAAGTCGGCAGACTCTCCGGATTGCTCGAGAACCCGGAAGCGCCCGAAAGGGATGTGCTGATGCAGCTGGATAAGGTCCTGGACCTGGAAAAAGCCATCAAACGGTCTCACCTGCGCCTGGCCGTTCGGATGAAGAATCGGCTGACGGAAGAGCAGCGAATGAAACTGAGAGAGTCCAGAGACGCAGGTCGCGCCCAACGCATCAATCGTGACCGAGCCCAGAGACAACAGACACGACCCGGAATCCGGGATTCCGGACGACAGACTAGACCCCGAGTTCAGGATAGACCTCAGTCACGACCCCGAACCCAGGATTCCCCACGGACCTCGGGGAGTCAACAGAGGCGCTAAATTCGCTTCCAGCACTCTTCAGGAGTCAGGGAAAGGCGTCGCGACCCGAGATCCCCGGAGGCGTACTCGTGCGGTCGAGGGCACCCGCTTGCGGGTCGCGCAACGCAGTCCTGAAGGATGACTCCGCGCTGCAGCAGACAGTTTATGAATAGTCCGGGTTAAAATTTCCTTAAGTCTTCCACCTACTGCGGAACGTCCTAGCGGTCCCTCGTAGAGTACGTCCGCAAGGCCCGCCCTACATTTCGTATACTTGAGGTGTGGGTCGTGACCCTTGGACATTCAACACCCACATCCCGGAAATGCAGGACCAGGCGATCTCGTGGCCGGTCACCTTCGGTAACGGATTCAAATAAGAAGAGGTATTATGAAACAGTTTCTATCTTTTGGGCCACGATTCTTGGGTCTGTGGGCCATCATTGCCTTCTCGATGATCCCATTGGGAGCCACTTCGCTCAAGGTGATGAACCTGGAAGATCTGGTCGGACATTCAGAGCGGATCTTCAGCGCAGTTTGCCAAAGCGTATCCAGCGGTTTTGATGAAAATAACCTGCCTTATACCCGTTATTCTTTTCGGGTCACGGACAGCATTCACGGCGTCGCCAACCAGTAGGTTGTGGTGATCAAACAGTTCGGGTTGGCCGAGCCGATCCAGTTGGACAACGGAGTGACCCGAGTGTCTCGGATTGAAGGGATGCCCCGATATACTCCGGGGCAGGAATACCTGCTCTTTTTGAATCAGGACAGCAGGTTGGGTTTCTCATCCCCCATCGGACTCATTCAAGGCGCCTTCCGGTTGCAAGGGCGGGGAACCTCCCGCACCGTGGTTAACGGCATGCGCAATGCCAATCTCTTGATCGACACCCGAAAGTCCATACAGCAACGATACCGAGAGCGCCAGCAAAACCTCTCCAGGCCGGATCAAGTCGGCCTCCCTGATGAAGTGGTCAGGGGTCCTGTCTCCTACGACAATTTGACCCGTCTGGTGAGGGGACTTGTGGCCGGGGAGACTTTGGATCGACCCGCAGCAAGTCGACTCCTGGGACAGAGGGAAGGGCAGCAATGAGAAATCAGAGGAGAATCGCCTGGGGAGCACTCCTGATTCTGCTTCTGGGCGGGGCGGGAGTCTTGCAGCTTCGACCTGTACAGGCCGGAGGACCCATCTTCTTGCTATCGCCGGGTGTACCCGGGGCCTGGGGCGGCAATCCGCCCACCGCGGCAGTCACTCCCGACACGGGTGGCTTAGGAATACTTGATGCCAACACGGCCAGGACGAACCTTCTGGCCGCCGCCGCCGCGTGGACAGCGATTCCCTCCTCCTCCATTACACTACCTGACGCAGGACCCGATCTTTCCATCACGGGCCCCGAAGGTCAGGGTGATTTCGCGGTGTCCAATTACATGACCTACATTCAGTCGTGCGGTCCTGTCGGCAATCCTCAAATCAGCCCCATGATCTTCGACAACGAAGACAACGACTCCAATGGTAATGGGGACATTCTGGATGACCTGGGTTTCTCTTCCGGTGTGCTGGGGGTTGCCGCCGCCGAATGTGTTGTGGGGAGCGAGGTCGTGGAGGGCTATGGGATCTTCAATGGTCCGGCTGTGAATGCGAGTGACGTCACTGGAGTGAACTACAGAGGTGTGATGACTCACGAGTTGGGGCATTTCCTGAATCTGGCCCATTCTGTCGTCAACGGGCAGGCCCTCTTTTTCGGAGGATCGGATTCCTTGTTTCCTGACGGCACCCCGCTTACGCCCCAGGATGCGGACGTGGAAACCATGTACCCTTTCGTCGATATCTCCCCCGGAGGCACCGGCATCCACTCATCCACTCCACATCAGGATGACATCGCCATTATTTCCACGCTTTATCCCGAGCCCACTCTCCCCCTGAGTTCGTTCGGGACCATAACGGGGACGCTTTCGGATGCTCCCTCCACGCCTCGAACGGGAGGTCAGATCATCGCCAGAAGAGCAGGCAATCGGTTCCAGGACGCGGTTTCCGCGATCAGTGGAGACTTCCTGCAGGCGGACACACCCGGAGATCCGCTCCGCGGCACCTATACCCTGAATATGTTGACACCCGGTGAGAGTTACCTGCTGGAAGTCCGAGACACCGTGGATGGCGAGTTCAGCACGCCGGTTTTTGTGGCTTCAGGAGGCATGGCCACCGGGGGCCCTGGAAGCACGGAAATATCCCTGGGCCCACTGCCCGGGCCCGAAGAGTTCTACAGTGGACCCATCACGGAGAGTCACTCCCTCTCCGTGGATGATCCGACCGCAGGTCCGTTCTTGATCCCTGTTCCAGCAGGAGGGCCCTCCTTCCCTGTGGTGGCTGACATCATGCTGAGTGCCAGCACCGTCCTGGTGGCCAACTTCATGAACGGCAACAATGCAGCCTTGAATTCGCGGGTCTATCTCTGGAATTCCTCCACCGCGCCCGGAGACTTGACCGTACGCATCTTCTCGCTGCCCCTGGCCAGTGGCATGGCCCAGGAGCTGACGGCCCCGCTCAATCTCGCCACCCTGGCAGCCCGATCGGCACGCAACCTCAAGGTGGCCGAAGATATCCTCACCCCTGCCGGAATCACCACTCCCTATACCAACGACGGCGGAAACCTAACCCTGGAGTTTACGGTTCAGGCTCCCCGAGTACGAGGTGCCGCCCAGGTCTTCTCGGACAGCTTTGCTTTTGGTACTTACCCTCTTCAGGAAATGCCAGCCACTTCGGGTGCAAGTCCCACGGTTTTGGTGTCCAACTTTATGAACGGCAACAACGCAGCCTTCAACTCCCGTATCTATCTCTGGAATCCCTCAACGAGCAACGGCAATATCACGGTGCGCGTCTTCACGCTTCCCCTGACCAGCGGTACGGCCCAGGAGCTGACTATGACCCCTCTGTTTTTGGGAACTCTGGGAGCTGGAGCGGCGCGGAACATCAAGCTAGCCGAAGACATCCTCACCCCTTTGGGAGTCCCACTACCCTATACGACCGATGGTGGAAACCTGACTCTGGAATTTACGATTCAGGCCGCCGATGTCCAGGGGGCGGCACAGGTCTTCTCCGACAGCTTTGCTTTTGGTACTTACGCACTCCAGGGCGTCCCCTCCTCCCCAAGCATAGGTCCCACGGTTTTGGCCGCCAACTTCATGAATGGAAACAATGCGGCCTTCAATGCGCGCGTCTATCTGTTTAATCCTTCAAACAACGCGGGGGACATCACCGTGCGCGTCTTCACGCTTCCTCTGAGCGGTGGTTTGGCTCAGGAGCTCACCGGTGCACCCTTCAATCTTGGACCGCTGGCGCAAGAATCAGCCGTCAACCTCAAATTGGCCGAAGATATCCTCACCCCCCTGGGGATTATCCCGCCCTATACGACCGACGGGGGAAACCTGACCCTGGAATTTACGATTCAGGCGGGTGATGTGCGAGGGGCGGCCCAGGTCTTCTCCGACAACTTTGCTTTTGGCACCTATCCCCTCCAGGAGATTCCCGCCATCTCCAAGGGAAGTCCCACCATCTTGTCTGCCGAGTTTATGAACGGCAACAATGGGGCCCTCAACTCGCGCGTCTATCTGTTCAATCCTTCAAATAGCTCCGGCAGCGTGACGGTCCGCGTCTTCACACTCCCCCTGACGGGTGGCCTGGCCCAGGAGCTGACCACCACACCACTGGTTCTGGAAACTCTGGAAGCTAATTCGGCGCTCAACCTCAAATTGGCCGAAGATATTTTGACCCTTCTGGGGTTGACGCCGCCCTACACGACCGACGGCGGTAACCTCACTCTGGAGTTTACGATTCAGGCCGCCGATGTCCGAGGGGCGGCCCAGGTCTTCTCCGACAGCTTTGCCTTTGGCACCTATACTCTCTCTGAAGTTCCGGAGTGAACCCATTCTGTTTAGTCGGGTATCCGACAGTAGCTCCGTTGAAGGGAAACCTTCTGGCCTTGGATTCGTCCTAGTCCATGAATGAGGCCTATCCCCTCCCTCATTCACGACTCCTCTCCGCGGGTGAGCCTGGAGGCATCCGGGCTCACCTCCTCCCCTTCCGACTTGCCGCCAGCCCAGATCGGATTGTAGCGGCCGCTCTCACGAAGATCACTGTTTCAGACGCAGGCTGTTGGTGACGACGGTGACGCTGCTGAAAGCCATGGCAAAGGCAGCCAAGATGGGATGAAGAGAACGAAGTGCGCTGGGTAAGACCGTGAAAGGATAAAGAACACCGGCCGCCACAGGGATGAGAACCACGTTATAGAAAAAGGCCCAGAAGAGATTCTGTTTGATGGTCCGCAGGGTGGCCTTGCTGAGTGCGATGGACTGGGGAACAGAGCGAAGATCCCCTCGCATCAGAGTCACGTCCGCCGCCGCCATAGCCACGTCGGTGCCCGTACCGATGGCGATTCCCACGTCGGCCTGAGCCAGGGCAGGGGCATCATTGATACCGTCTCCCACCATCCCTACCAATCCCCCGCTCTCGGTTTGCAGCTTTTGAATCTGGGCCGCCTTTTCACCAGGAAGCACCTCGGACAAGACCTGATCGATTCCCACTTGCTCAGCAATCTTACGCGCCGTGGTGGCGTTGTCGCCGGTCATCATGACCACCGTCAAGCCCAGTTGATGCATCTGCTGAACCGCCTCCTTTGAGCCTGGTTTCAAGGTATCGGCGATGCCGATAAGACCCAAGGCTTCACCGTCACCCGCCACCCACACAACGGTTCGGGCTTCGGATTGCAGGCGCTCTGCTTCCGCCTCAAGCCCGTTAAGCTGAACCGAGCTCTTCTTCATCATTTTGAGGTTGCCCAGGGCCACAGGGCGCCCTTCAACACGAGCAACGACTCCCTGGCCCGTCTGAGATTCAAATTCTTCCGGTTGGCTCAACTCCAGTCCTCGTTCCTGAGCGGCTCTTACAATGGCCTCGCCCAGGGGATGTTCGCTTCCCCCTTCCACCGAAGCAGCCAAGTACAGCAATTGATTTGAAGAAGTGGAGGAATCGGGTGCGGCCGCTTGATCCCCATTTTCCAGGTTCTGGTCTTTGACCCGGATATCGGTGACGGAGGGTTCCCCCAATGTGAGCGTCCCGGTTTTGTCCAACACAACCACTTTGAGCGAATGAGCCTGCTCCAAGGCCTGACTGTTCTTAAAAAGAATGCCCTGTTGGGCTCCCCGCCCCGTCGCCACCATAATTGCGGTCGGCGTGGCCAGTCCCAGAGCACAGGGGCAGGCGATCACCAGCACGGCCACCGTCCGAATCATGGCAGCGGTCAGACCCACGTCGACAACGAGCCACCAAATCAGAAAGGTGATCAAAGCGATAAGAATCACGATGGGTACGAAGACACCGGCCACCTGATCGGCAAGGCGCTGAATGGGTGCCCGGCTTCCTTGAGCCTCTTCCACCAGACGAATAATCTGTGCCAAGGCCGTTTCGGATCCCACCCGCGTGGCCTCGAATTTGAGTCTTCCCTGCTTGTTGATGGAACCGCCGATGACCTCGTCACCCGTCTGCTTGGTAACGGGGAGACTCTCACCCGTCATCATGCTCTCGTCCACTCCTGATCGCCCTTCGATGACGATCCCATCCACGGGAATCTTTTCTCCCGGCCGGACGATGACGATGTCGGCTACGGCTACCTCGAAAATAGGAATGTCGATTTCCTGATGGTCTCTCAGCACCCGGGCCGTCTTGGGCCGCAGACCCATGAGTTTTTTGATGGCCGCACTGGTTTGGCCTTTGGCGCGAACTTCCAACAGCTTTCCCAGTTTGATCAGGGTGATGATGACGGCAGCCGTTTCATAGTAGACATGGGTTCCCAGAGCGGAACTGCCCAAGGTCAGCGCCACGGTGACCGGGATGCTGTAAAAGTAGGCGGCCGAGGAGCCCATCGCGATCAATACATCCATATTGGCCGAGCGGTTGCGAAGGGCTTTGAAAGCACCGACGTAGTAGTCCCAGCCCACGTAAAATTGTACGGGGGTGGCCAGAGCCAGCATCAGCCCATTGACCCAGGAAGCATCAGCCCAGGCTCCCAGCAACCCAAAGTCTCGGGTCATGCTCAGGAGAAACAAGGGTAGGGAGAAAGCCAAACCGATCCAGAACTTGTAAGTCTGGGTTAAAATCTCACCCTGGCGGGCAGCTCGTTCTCGGTCTTCCAGCCCATCCGGTCCGCTCTCTGCCACGAAATAGCCAATCTTCTCGATGGCTTCCACCAGGTCGCTCCGGCTCACCTGAGAGGGGTCATACTCAACCCGAGCCTTCTCGGTGGCAAAATTGACCGTCGCTCCCACCACACCCACCACCTTCTTTTCCAGAGTTCGCTGGATGGTGGCGGCACAGTTGGCACAGGTCATCCCGGTTATGGGTAGGGTGATCTGTTCCTGGTCGGCTTTGGCGGATTCCATCTGATGATTTACTGATCCTCCGGCGGATAGTGGACCTCTTCCAACAAATGACGGATTTGCTCCCAACTCACGGAGCCTTCGTCCCATTGCAGAATGACCCCCTTGGTTTCAGGGTCGGCCTGGACTGAAGCGACGCCGGCAAGTTCGCCCAACTCCCGGCGAATGGTCATCACGCAGTGTTCACAAGTAATATTGGGCACCCGGAATGTCTTCGTTTGCATCTCTCTCTCCTTTTAGTGTCTCGCTCGCCACAAGCGTCATCGTCGTTTATGGAAACGAGACACTTAGCGTTTTCCAGCGCTCTTGAAGACGTTCAAAATCTCTCCAATGACACGCTCACGTTCATCGGGATCGTCCCCTCGAATGGCGGTGGTAGCACAGGTGTGCAGGTGACGGTCCAGCACCAGGCTGTTCACTTTATCCAGGGCCCGTTGTACGGCCAGAATCTGGTTGACGATATCGACACAGTACTCGTCGCTTTCCACCATGCGAGCGATGCCACCCACATGTCCTTCAATACTCTTGAGGCGCTTTACGATATCGGATGCGATGTCTCGTCTCATGGTCCTCCATACCCACCCCCCCTGGGGGTGGGGTCTATTCCTTATTATTAAGCTTCACACCCACAGTTGTCAAGGAATAGAAGGCTATTCTTCGCCGTTTTGGTCGAAAGGGCGGCGATCAAAGAAAGGGGATCAATGCACGTTGAATCGGTGATGAATCGGTGACAGGTGATGAATCGGTGACTGAATCGGTTGAATCGGTGACACGCACGTAATTGCCAAAAGGACTCTTGTAAATCAACAAGTTGAGAGGAGTCTGGTACCGATAGCGCTGATCCCGGCAGGTCTTGACGCCCTAAAGCCCCAAGTCCGTCATCCTCGGCTTGCCCTTCCTAACTTAATTCGGTGCCAGACCGCTTCTAACTCCTTGATTTATAGGGCCAATCTCGGGAATTACGTGCGTGTCACCGATTCTGGGCGCCGATTCTGGGCGGCTATTCCTGGGCGTCCTGGTCGGAAAGAACGGCGATTAAGGAAAGGGGATCAATACGGCTTCCGTTGAGACGCACTGTCCAATGGAGATGGGGTCCGGTGACGCGGCCCGTGGCTCCCACCTGGCCAATCACTTCTCCGGGAGACACCAGATCTCCCTCCGCAACGGCAAAGCGGGAAAGATGGGCGAAGTAAGAATAGAGACCCTGTCCATGATCCAGGATCACCGTGTTTCCCGAGTAGTAGAGGGGAGAAACCAGGATCACCTTCCCCATATTGGGAGACTCCACAGGAGTTCCCTCATCGGCATCAAAATCAGTACCGGTATGGGGACTGCGAGGTTGCCCGTTCAGGATACTTCGTTTGCCAAAGCCGCTTGTGGGGGCTCCCGGAACCGGTGACTGAAAGGAGCTCTGCCAGATCTTTTCCGGATTGAGAGCAGAAAAGATCTCTCGGACTCTTTTGGATTCCCGCCGGATGCGCTCCAGCTCCTCCTGAGGAGGGTTGACAAATTTCTCCTGGACCGTGAGTCGGCGAGTCGGAAATTCTTTATCGAGCACCAGGAGTGGGTAGGTGGCTTCCACAGGAGATCCGGCAACCGTGGAACCCGTAAGGCTCAGCGAGTAGTCGTCCGGGGCGGTTTCCAGATCGATGCCGATGAGACCTTGCCATACCCTGCCCTCTTCAGTGGGAAAGAGGAGGAAGGTTTTTCCAAAGGCCTTCACCTGCATGCTGCTCAGGGGCTCCCCGCTCTGAACTCTGATGAGGACGGCCTCTCCCGGCTGCAGCGATCGAGCCAGGTGAGAAATCTCCAGTTGGGACCCGCCCTCAGCGGCACCCCAGGAGGGCAGGAACAACAGGATCAAGAAGAGTGTTCGCCGGCTCATTTTTCTCCGATGGGTAAACATACCATTTATGGGTGTACTGTATGGGTGTCTAGCGCCTATTCCAGAAGACGAGTACGCCCGGCAAAGCCCTCATCAACCTCGTGCCAGAACTCGATGTCCTCTTCGCCATACTTCCAGCAGAGATAGATTTCACGTCCCTCTTTCAGGTGGGGAAAATCGATGAGTCCTTCTTGAAGGCTCCTCAACACACATCCGGTTTCCTGAAGCTGAGTCAGGCAACCTTGAAGGGATATGACAATTTCCATGTAGGCGGTTCCTTCCGGTCCTCCCGTGTTGCTGGAAGCTGAATCAGCCAGTTTCTGGACCACCTTTCGATATTTCTCCAGGCGATCGGAAATCACCATAACCTGGCCAACCAGTTGCCTGAGAGAAGGAAGGAGTTGGCGAGCCTCCTCGACCGTGAAAAACCGCTTTCCCATGTGCTTAAATTATATAGCAAGAACAGTTTGAAGAAAATCAGCTATACTGGCCACCCCGTGAAATGTATTCTGTGTGGCGAGAGGAAGGGAAAGCGATTCTGCCCCGCCAAGAACACCTCCATCTGCACCCAGTGTTGCGGTGAAAAGCGGGTTGTAGAAATCGATTGCCCACCCGATTGCGTTCATCTCAGCTCTGGTCACACCTACCAGTCGATCAAAAAGTACAGCGCTCAACTGCAGCAGGAAAAAGATCCTCTACGACGAAAAAAGCTCTACGAGACGGGCCAACACTTCGGGCGTCTTTTTGCTGAAATCGAAAGGACCATCATCGGCTACGCCGCTGATCTGCAAAGCCTTACCGATCATCATGTCCTGCAAGCCGTCAGCCTGCTGAAGGAAACCTATCGGACCGAGCAAAAGGGTGTGATTTATGAGCACAGCTCCGCCAATCCACTGGTGCAGGCTCTGTTTCGGGATTTACGGACTTCTCTGGAAAAGCTCAGAACCCAGCAAGACCGCGATGTTCCGATCCTGAAGACGGCGAACCTGTTGGACTGCCTGGAGGTTGTGGAGCAAGACATTGGCTATCATCTGGAGAAGGCATCCGAGCGAGGAAGCTACCTGGGATTTATCAAGAAGAATCACCCTGGAATTTCATCCAGAGCAGCCTCCAAAGGAAGCCTGATCCAGCCCTGAGTCAGAAGTGCCTCACAGCCCCGAGTTATAGGCGCGATCAATTTTTGCGGCCAGGATGAAGTCACTCTCACTGAGGCCGTTGATCTTGTGGGTCCAGATCTTGACCTCGACCTTGCCCCAGGCCAGATAAAGGTCGGGGTGATGTCCCTGTTCTTCGGCGACTTCCCCCACCCGATTGACGAAACCGAGAGCGCTCCTGAAGTTTTCTGATTTGAAGGTCTTTTGAATATGGTGATTCTCAACCACTTCCCAGTCGCTGATTTGTGCGATCAGGGGGCTGATTTCCCCAGCAGTCAGAGGAGGGATTCCGCCTCGGCAGGGAACACATTGTTTCTCGGAAAGTTCGCTCATTCTTACTTCCAACACAAGAAAGGCCCGCCTGTAGTGAGGCGGGCCTAGAACGATCTAGCAAAATGTCTGGCCGTCCGGGTTAACGAGCCGTGAGGTCGACCAGATCACTCTTCTTTTTCTTTTGAAGAACCATTTCTTCGTAGTACTCACGAACCATGGCCGCTTCCTTGGCTGCCTTCCTGCTCATCATTTTTTCGTCGCGCGCGGTCTGAGGCTTGTCGCCCTTCTCCTTGACCCGGCTGGCATCCTCGGCACTGATTCGGAGAGAATGATCATAGGTGTTGAGGTTCACATCTTTCCCACCGGCAAAAATCTCATGACGCCCATGCTCCTTGTACCAATTGGCGACAGTGGCATTCATGTGCATGTTCTCAATGATATTGCGCCACCCGTGACCGGTGTTGTAGGCACAGAAGGAAATCTCGCCCTCCTGAGTCGCATAGGGAATAATGCACATCTCGGTGCGGCGAAAGTCATAATTGAACAGATCCTGGAACCACATTCCGGCGACGAAGAGAAAGTTCCACCGGTCATCCCGACGATCCTTGGACTCGGTTCCGTAGTCCTTGCCCGACAAACCAAAGCTCTTATCAAATTTCTTGAGGATATCAAGCAGGGTCAGCTGTGAAGGCGCCTCAAAGGGTCGGTAATGCTTGAGCAGAGCCAGTCCCATCATGAGGTTGGAAAACCATGTCACTCGCCCCGCATCCGTGACCTTTTGCATATCCTTGACCAACCCGGGGATATTCAGGAACTGGGGGACAGGGGCTGATTCCTTGGTCTCCTTGTCAATCATCATGGCCGTGCCCACACCGCAGTTGGGATGGCAGCCACAACTCACCTGGCCCCACTGGGCACCCGGTCCGTGAGCCTGATCGGCGAAATCGGCAAAAGCCCCCATCAGGGACAGGGGGAACCAGTCTCGGGTGGGTTCCGTCAATCCCGTCTGCCCTTTGACATCTTTGGCCAGGTGGGACAGGGTATAACGCTGTCGGAGCCGTCGCTCGTCAGTGATCTCCTCATCCCGTCCGGTGAAGGAAACCGGTTGGAAGGCAAGGAAAGCAATCTTTTTGGGGTTGTCCATTGCGAAGCGGATGATGGGGCCCACCTGATCATTGTTTACATCGTTGACCAGAGTGATGACCAGGATAATTTCGATTCCCGCATCGTGAATGTTGTTAATGGCACGCAGCTTGACATCGAACAGGTTGCCGATGTGGCGATGGCTGTTGGCATCGTTGCCGATTCCGTCAAACTGCAGGTAGGTATACCGCAATCCTGCCTCATAAGCCTTGCGGGCAAAGTCGGGGCTCTTGGCAAACTCGATTCCGTTGGTGGCAGCCTGCACGCTGTTGTAGCCGATTTTACGGGCATACTTGATGGCCCGGAAAAAATGCGGGGAAATCGAAGGCTCCCCACCCGAAAACTGGACCGACATTTGCCGTCTTGGCTTGATCTTCAAGGAGTTGTCGAGGATCTCCTTGATTTCTTCCCACTCCAGTTCATGGACAAAGCCCACCTGGTTGGCATCCATGAAACAGGGGTCGCACATCATGTTGCAGCGATTGGTCAGGTCGACCGTCAGTACGGAACCCCGTCCATGCTTAATGGTACTGGAGCCGTGATTGTGCAGATCTTCATCATTGTGGGCCCGAATATCGCGACCGGGGAAGTTGGCCTCAATCCAGCTCAGGAACTTGGAATCGATGGCCATAAGGTCCTCAAACCTTCCGTGCTCAGGACACTCCTTGATCATCCACACCTCCCCATCGCGTTCCACAATCTGAGCTTTGATTTCACCCACTTTCTCATTAATGAGAATCCGATAGTCTTCCTCGCCGCTCAGAATCCTTTCCCGTGCTTCAACCACACATTTAGGGCACAGTGAATCGGTCTCACGCGGCCAACCTAAATTCGGCTTGGTCTTCTCCCAGGATTTCAACAGAGGCTTATCCGACCACTTCGGCGTAAAGGAGGGCCTGGGTCGAAAATTGTTGAAAAACTGAATGGAATCGAAAGCCACTCCTGCCCCAGCAGAGACGACGGCATCCAGGGATTTCCAGGCGGTTGTTTTGAGAGTTCTTGGCATGAGTCAAGATCCTTTCTTTTTTATATAAGCTTCAGTGAAATCATCTGCTTAGGCGACCGAATCATCCACGGTATTTGCAAATCGCTCCTGGGAACGTTCCCAAGTATGTTGTGGTTGCCGGGAATCGTCAACCCTGGTGCGGGGCCCAGGGATGGTCAACTAGACTCTTTTTGGGGAAATTGATCCCATCCTGAAAACTCCCTCGTCAGTGTCTCGGGGAGTTTGGGGACAAGCCCCGAATTCCCCACAACAAACGTTACCATATTTTATGAAAATGAGTACTTGGAGGTGATTTCGTGTAAAATAATATTCTCAAGCAAGAATATGAAGGAGGGAATCAGTAAGGATGCTCACTTTGACCGATGCAGCCAAAGAGCAAATTTTAACCGCCCTTTCCAAACAGGAAAATGAATCTGCACTTCGGGTGGAAGCCACAACCAATGGCACCAGTGAATTTTCCTACGGTCTGAAACTCATCAGCCTGGACGAGAAGACGCCAGGAGATGTGACGGTTGAAGGGGGAGAATTCCAAATTGTCGTTGACTCCAAGAGTGCGGAATACCTGAAAGGGGCAACCATTGATTACGAAGACAAGATCGTGAAAAGCGGATTCAAGTTCCTGAACCCCAACAAGCCGGAGGTCCCCAAGTTGGGTGACGGCCCTCGATCGGACCTCACGGGACCCGTCGCTGAACAGATCCAGCGACTCATCGATACCGAGCTGAATCCGGCTGTTGCGGCCCATGGTGGAAAGATTCAGTTCCTTGGGGTTCGAGACAACAAGGCCTACTTGACCTTCGGAGGGGGGTGCCACGGCTGCGGAATGGTGGACGCCACACTCAAGCAGGGTGTTGAACAGAGAATCAGAGAGCTCATTCCTGAAATCGAGGAGGTGGTCGACTCTACGGACCACAGCACCGGAGAGAATCCCTACTACACCTAGTCTTGACTTTCCTCCGTAATTATTATTGGGTGTGAGTACGAGAAGGATTGAAAAACGTCATCTTGCAGGGAATTCATTGGAATCTTGTCTTGCCCGCAACCTTTTGATATAAGTCCAAAGCTTTTGAGGTGCAGCAAAGATGGTTAGAAAACGGCTTCTGTTATTTCTTTCACTTCCCCTCCTGTTACTGCCCTCCTGCGGTGGCGAAGGCACGACAGCCACCTTCAGCCGCATCAGCAAGAATGGGTTCGTCACCATTGGCTCGGTGCCTTTTGAAGGGCCTCTACTGTATCAGAGAAGTCAGGATTGGGTCGGGCCGGATTCCAAGCTGGGTCTGCTCGTTGTGGAAAAGGTTGCCGAAGCCATTGCAGGGGGAAACGAGATTGAAGCCAGGTGGGCAGGAATGCAGCACGCCACGCTGGCTACCACGCTGGCAAACTCGGAGGTGGATCTTGCTCTGGGGGTTTTTGGAATCACCGAGGCTCGAAAGGAGCTGGTGACGTTTTCCGAACCATACTACACCTCCCGACTCGTGCTCATCATCAATCCCACCCACCGGGATGCCAGGCCCGATCTTTTGGATGGGATGGAGGTTGGTGTTCGGGAAGGTACCGCCGTTGAGGAGTTCGTGAACGAGAAATTCGGCGGAAGCACGATCGTCCCCTTCAAAAGCCTGGACGATGCCATTTTGGCCCTGAACAGGGCCCAGCTCGGTGCCGTCATTGATGATCAGTATATGGCCGCTTTTGCCCTGGACACGGTGCCCGGTGCGGGTAACCTTGAGATCGTCCCCGAAGTCGTGGGGAGTGTGGACACTGCGGTCGCGGTGCAGAAAAAGGACACCCGTCTGCTGGGCCTGATCAATGAGGTCATTGCTCAGGTCGAGGCCGAAGACCTATACAACCAGTGGCTCCAGGAGGAAGCCCAGGCTCAGTTGGCTAAGGTCCAGGAGCGCCATCCTGAGAGATTGGAGAAGGACCGCAAGGCAGTACTGCCCAGGCGCGTTGTCATCCAGGTGAGCAAGGATGACAACAACGATTTTGATATCTATAAAATGGCCAACTTGACCTTTACTCTCACTGAAGAAAAAAGCGGTCAATCCTACAATTCCTCCCGGATCGATTTCCAAAGTCGTACGGGAAGTGCCAGCGTTACTGTTCTGCCGGGAAGTTATAAGCTCATGGTCCGGAAGATGAACAACTGGTCTCCCGGCGTCGTGGTGGTCCAGCCCTCCGATCCGGAGCGACTCACCATCAGAATTCGGCTGCAAAGAGGAGGGCAAGTGAGGATGACCAGAGGCTAGTAGCCAACACCTCCAATCGTAGACCGCTCTCAATCCAGTTCCTTATTTCTTCATCCAAGTGCCTCGTTCCTTGATCTCGCCTCACAAGACCCATCAGTAAACGTCACCGTATTTAGGAAGCGAGACACTTAGCTCCTGCCCGTGTGATATACTCTTTTAAAATTCAGTTGGGAACTTTTCCCACTACTGCAAATCTAAATTAAGTACTGAATCAAGGTCGATTATGGGAGAACTGACCCATTCCATTCATTCCAGGGCAAGATTGGAAGAAGGGGAAAATCTCGTCCTGCGTTTGAAGGAAAAGGACGAGGCAGCTTTCGCCGAGGCCTTCCAGCTCTACAAAGATCTGATTTTTAACCTCTCTTTTAATATGTTGGCCGATAAGTCTGAAGCAATGGATATCACCCAGGAAGTGTTTCTCACCCTCTACCGGAAAATTCACCGATCCCGGGGAGAGTGCAGTTTGAAGACCTGGCTTTATCGCGTCGCTTTGAACCAAGTCTCCAATCGGAATCGCTGGTGGAGACGGCGCTTTCGACATCGAACGATCTCGTTGAGTCTAAACGGGACGTCCGATGAGAAAAAAGCAGTGGATCTGATCTCGGATCGACCCCACCCGGACCGGGAGCTGCTTTCCCAGGAAGTTCGAAAGGCTCTTCGAGAGGGCATGGATCAGCTTCTCTTTGAACAGCGGGCAGCAGTCACATTGCGGGATATGCATGGATTGAGCTATCAGGAGATCTCGGACACTTTGGGGGTACACGTTGGAACTGTGAAATCACGAATTGCTCGTGGAAGGAACAGACTCCGGGAACTCTTGAAACCCTACTGGGACAGGGGGACAGTATGACCTGTCAAGAATTACGCCGGCAGATTCACGAGTTTCTGGATGGTGAGTTACCACCCAAGGACTTTGCTGCTTTCAATGAGCACGTCAAGCAATGTGCTGGGTGCCGGCGCTACCAGGACGAGTTCAGTTGGCTCAAAGAAGCCCTTCCCTTTCAGCGCCTGTCGCAATCAGCGCAGGAGGAGCTTTGGAAGCGCGTCAAGCCTCGGGTTGAGCGCGGCTGGAAAGCGCGGATTTTGGAGTTTGGTGAGGATTTACTTGCCTTTTGGCGGGAACTGGATCGCGGAGTCTTGTGGTCGAAGCTAACGGCCGCAGCCGTCACTCTGGCATTCTTTGCAATGATTCTGACCCAGTTCGGACAGGGCAATTTTCACGAATATCCGATGATGGCAACTCTTTCGCCCACTTCCAGTCCCCTCTCGAGGCCGGTCATCGCTCATGTTTCCGTTCAATACCAAGGTACGGAGATCGAGGATCTCATGACCGCAGTATGGAAAATCCCCTTCGAGGACTCCTTGTCCCTAGTGGCGGAAATCACACCCGAGGGTTTCGCCAAGATTGGAGATATTTTGGAATACCCAAAAAGCCAGGACCTCCTCAAAGCCGTGGGGCTGACTCTTAGTGGCGGCCAGTTTCAGGCGGCAAGTGCCCAGAACCTTGACCAATCCTTTGTGATTTATTCCTTCCAGAAGGTTGACGTCTATGAGAGAGGCTTGTAACCGCGGATGTTGTTTGCGGGTTAAGGAATCGACACCATGGTCTTTCCGGTTCCGATGTTCCCTACCGAGTCCACCACCCGCAGGGTGACAGCATGCTCCCCTGGCTCTAGATTCTCAATCCCGAGTGTGTAGTGTTCCGAGTCGCTATCCGCGATTCCATCCCCGGGAAAGAGAATATCCCATGGTCCCGCATCGACCGAATACTCGGCTTGATGGACGACACTCCCTTTGGTTTGAACCGTAAATTCCAGGGTGGCCCGAGTTCCCTGTACTTGCGGCACTCCCAATTCCAGGGAGGGGGAGGAATTAGCGATCACAAAGGACTTACTGACCATCTCACTTTCCAGAGCTTGTGCGGACGGGTTACTGGCACGGTCAGAGATCATCACTTTGACAAAGTAAGCTCCGTCGGGAAAACTCACTCCGTCGATGGTGTAGTAGGTCTCCTTCAGATCCTCAGCCAAAAGCTTCCAGCTGACTTCGTCTTGCCTCCGATAATAAATGGAATACAGGAGGTCATCGCGATTGGGATCTTCCGCGGTCCAAGACACACTCTGTGCGCCTGCAGAATAGACTGTGCGGGAAGGGGGTTGGCCGGGTTGCGTACCCAAATCGCGAACCGATCGGGGCAGGGATCTGATGTGAGCCTGGTCGGGACCGCCAGGAAAAATTCCAGCAGCAGGATTTGCGGCCGCAGGTCGGACAAAGGCGATCCCCGGGGGATGAACGGTAAGAGAGGTGATTTGGGGAGACATGTTGCGTTGGATATAGCTGATCGTCACCGACTCAACAGCATTGCGCTGCGACGTCAAAGCTGTGGATTCTCCCTCCTGGAGGAATTCTATTTTCCACTGGAAAAATCGAGCCGGGGGGCTTCCAATCTGGCTTCCCTCGGCGTCACTGTATGCGTCACTCCAGTCATTCCAGGTTTGGTCGGGCACTTCGGTATTTCCCGAATGAGTGTAGACTCGGACAGGGCCAGACATAGAATCGCTCATCTCCCAGGCAATCACGCCCCAGGAAGCAAGCATTTCAGCGTCCAGCACCTTCGACTCATAGACCCCCTTGCTCGACGGCTGAGAAAGTAATTCGAAGACCCAGCCCAAATTGCTGGTTGTAGCGTAGATTCTCCCCTCCCACTCGAGCAGTCGAGTGACCTGTTCCTCGGGACTTTCGCTGAGAAGGGTTACGAATTTATGGGGATCAATCGATAGAATCCGACCCTTGTTTCCTGTGGCTACCAACAGGTTGCCGTTGCTCCGGATGAGCAGATCGAAGGCCAGTTCATCATCGGAAGCGTAGAGGAGATCCACCAAATTCTCCCGGTCGACCTTATAAATCTCCAGCCCTGTTCCCTCCCCTGTACCTGAGATCTCGAGTGTGACCTCTCCGGAGGTCGCGGCTGTTCGAGCCGAAGTCGGCGTCTCGGGGGCAGACTTCTCTTCCGGGCCCTCGGGCCTCAGCAGGGCCGCGGCATAGATATTTCCGTAACGATCGACTGTAATGGTCTTGATCTCGCGCAGAGGTGAATCGTAAATCACAAAAGGTGATCCGTCGGAGGAGATGCGAAACAGCAGACCTCCAGGCGCAGTCCCGGCCAAGAGGTTTCCATCCAGGTCCCACTCCAGAGCGGTAATGTGTGTTTCTTTACTGTCGTAGAAAACGTCGCCCTGCCCCTGTGGATTGACCTTGTAGATCGTCCCCTTGGGACCCGTCCCAACGAAGAGATTATTCTGCCCATCTATGGCCAGCGTCCAAACGTACTTTTCGTCTGGATCAAAGAAGACTTCAGTCTCGCCTCGATCGTTGATCCGGTACACCTTTCCATCCGGCCCAGCCCCTGCATAAACTCGGCCCAAAGAGTCAACGGCCAAGGCATAGACTGCCGCATGTTCCAGCCTGGCCCATTCGCTCCCTTGCCCTCTGGAATTGACGCGTAAAATCTTCCCATTATTTCCGGTACCCACATAGAGATTACCGCCCTGATCCACGACCGCTGAATAAATAAAGGCTTCCTCACTATTCATTAGCGGTTCCAGAGCAGGTGCCAAAATCAGCTTTCCGTCGCTGGTGACCGAGACCCCTGTGAACTCACCCTGCAAGAATTCACTCTGTTGAGAGGTCGTCCATCGGGCAGGCTGGGTGGCTCCCAGGAAAATGGCGGAAAGAAGCAAAAAGAGAGCAGATCCGAGGAGACAACGGTAATTCATCACTTGAGGTGTCTGGAAAATTGGTTTTACTTGACGTTAACGCTGATCTCCTGCCGACCGCTCAGAACGAACTCGGTGGCCGCTAGTTCGTGCTCAACGTAAATGACCTCACCCATGGCTGTCAGTTCTCCAGCGGTCTTCCGGGAACCATAGAGCGCCAGCAGAGAAGGAGGAAGATCAGGCATTCCCTCTCCCGCAATAATGGCTCCCGCCTGCTCACGGGCCAAGCGAATATAGAGGCGATCGTTCTTCTTCAAGTTGTTAATGGCCTTAATCAACTGTTGGAGGCTCTCAGGAACAAACTCGCCCACGCCCGTTTCGGCATCCTTTTGAGTCAAGGACATGCCGTCGGCGACCACGATTTTCAAAGGACCGGGGCTGATTTCCTCGGGAATCTTTACCGGGTATTTCTTGACCATGGTGTCGCCGTTAGTTTGGCGCAAAAACACCGTTAAATTGACTTCCCCTCCTGGGTCAACTTCTAACCGGTCCTGCCAAACCTTCTCCACCGTGGCTTCGCGAGTTTGTTCCACCGCGGTAATTTCGACGTCGATTTTCTCCATCACCAATTCTTCGAACCCACTGTTCAAGAGAAAGTTCACCGGAGAAGCAGCGGCCAGGGCAGCGAAAACGGAACTGCTCATCAGATCGGAAACACTGCTCTCGAAGTTGATGTCGCTTTGCCCTTTGATCGATATGGTGCATTTGATCTGCAGAGTTTGGCCGCCGATGGACCGCTCTGAGGAAACAATGCTGCTATGGACCGTGAAGCTAATCAGGAAGGGGGTGAGAAAGTTGTCCGTCACCACCTCGAAATGCAACTCCCTCAGTTCATTCCGACTGGTGTGGAGTCGCAACTCCACCGGTATCAATTGAGCTTCTTCCCCCGCCACGCCCATAATTCCCGTGGCTCGATCCTGTTTGATGCTCCCGATGAATTCAGCCGTGGCCGAAACCTTCTCACTGGTCATCAGATTGGGAATAATAGTCAGTACGGCCCCCTTGTTCAGTGGCAAGTCGGTATAGCCAATGCTCAGAAAAGGGTGTCCAAAGCCATAAATCCTATCGCCTTGAAGGTGAGTTGCAGTGCCACTGGCGCTGACATCGATATCTCCTCGGACCAGCTGAACACTGATTGTTGAACCTGCCTGCAAAGGAGCATCCTCATAGTCTTCCATACGGGCAGTTCCAATTCCCCGTACTGGCACCAGACCCAACATCTCCAGTTGAGAGGAAAATTGTTGAATGGATCTGGGGGAAAAACCGGAGACGTTCAACGGAGTGGCGATAGGCCGTAACCTTCCCAGGTCCTGCCTGCGGGTAAGAGAAGGTTCCACAAAGAATTGGGGAAGTTCGAAATGGGACAAGAATGAAGGGAGCTGCGCCACCTCATACATTTTATGAGGATTGACCTTTCGCGCGCTGCGGGGGCGGGCTCCCGGGTTCTCCTTAAAAATGTCCACCATTTCACGGATGGGTGTGATACCAGCGAAGGGTTCCTTGGCAAAGGGAAAGGCATAGGCAACCGCTCCAACAAGTTTGTCCTCAATATAAACGGGACTGCCACTCATTCCGGCGAAGACTCCCGTGCGGGCAATCGGACCACCGGAGAGCCGTGCCAAAATTAGATTCTGCTTGGGCCCCACGTTTTTCAGGACACCCAGGATCTCAACCTGGAAGGTGTCGACCCTGGCACCTTCGAAGACGGTCTTTCCATACCCTGTTTGCCCCGGTTTGATCGATTCCAGAGGATAAAATTCAACCGACTGGCCGATCAGAGGAAGGATGAGAAGGGAAAACAGGACTAAGGTATGGCCAATTTGCCGAAGATTCATTTGGAAAGCGCTCTCTGCTTTGTCTCGTCCACATAGCCCATATCCGGGCTAGCAGCTCAACCAGTATACCGAGGGAGAATTCCCCGGGTCAATGACCCCTGAACGCCGACTCCGCTCGCTTCCAGCCTTGTTTTGAGAAAGGGTTCTTTGTCAGTGGCGCCTGTCAATATTAGGGATCATGCATCATTCACTTCAAGAGAGGCATTTACAGGTATCTAACGGAAGTCCATATGCTCAGACTTGATCAGCTGGAAGTAACTGGATTTAAATCATTTGCGGATAAAAGTTCCATTCGGTTCGAGGAGGGAATCAGTGGCATCGTCGGACCCAACGGTTGTGGTAAATCCAATCTCGCCGATGCGATCGGTTGGGTGCTGGGTAGTGGGACCGCCCTCAGCCTTCGCGGCGAGAAAATGGATGATGTGATTTTCAACGGAACCCGCAAGCGCCGACCCTCGGGAGTCGTGGAAGCCACCCTTGCCTTTTCTCGAGCCGACAATGAACCCATCGTCCTGAAGGAAACGGAGTTTTCCAGCGAGGTCCTGGAAATCAGCCGCAAGCTTTACCGCTCCGGAGAAAGTGTCTACTCGGTCAACCAGCGTCGTTGCCGTCTCAAAGACATCCATTCCGTGTTGGAAGAAGCAGGACTCGGGTTCGCCTCTTACGCCCTCATTGCCCAGGGAAAAATCGGTTGGTTCCTGCGCGCCAAACCGGTGGAGCGGCGCTCAGTCATCGAAGAAGCAGCCCGGATCACAGGATATAAGAATCGGCGGCGCAGTGCCGAGCTGAAACTGGAACTGGCCCAGCAGAACCTGCTTCGTGTCAACGACATTATCGGCGAGATCGAACGCCGACTCCGGTCGCTCAAACGTCAGGCCGCCAAGGCCCGCAGCTACCAAAAAATTAAGGAAGAGTTCCGACAGGTTCAGCGCCAGAAGTTCGTCATGGAAGCGCATCAGTTGAAAGTTCGGCTCGAAGTTCTGGAGCGAGAGTTAGAGCAACTGAAAATTTCTGAAGACGATGTGAGCACAGGGTTGGCCCAAGGCGAGAAAGCTCATCACGAGACTCTGGAAACAAGAGAGCAATTGGAAACAGAACTGGCTCGATTACGACAGAGCCTTTCGGAAACTCGACTGGAAATGGACCGTACTGAAAATTCCATTCGTTACCATCGTGAGCAAATCGAGGCCAACCGGAAATCCCTGGACTTGAACGCGTCAGAACAACAGGCCATCGCTCAATCTCTGGAAAAGGTTGGGGAAGAATTGACGCGTTTTCAGTCCGAATATTCCGATTTGGAGGAAGAGGAGAAACAGATTGAAGCGGCAATCCAAGAACAGACTGAGCGGGTTGTCCGACATGAAACTGAGCTGAAAGAGGCCGAGAGCCGGGCGGCAGAACTCCAAACAACCCTGTTGCAACTGTCGGCAGAGACCGCTTCTTTGAATAACCTCAAAGGACAACTTGAGCAGCGGCTCAAGGCAGCCCATATCAACCGCGAGCGATTGGAAAGAGAACGAGCCCGTCATTCACTGAAACTGGAGGAAAGCTCCACTTGCTTTGCAGAGACCCAGGTCAACCTGGGAAAGAAGAAATCGGAAGCGACTCGGCTGAGTCAGCAACTGAGTGAGCAAAAGGCCAGGAAAACAGAGCTGGAACGCCAGCTGGAGGAAATCAGAGAAGAAGAGACGGAGACCCATCGGCAGCTGATCGCTCAGGAGGAACGGCTGCACTCCCTTCAAGAACTCCAACTCAGCCATGCCCAGTACAGCGAAGGAGTGCAGAAGATCCTGAGGCATCTCAACTCCACAGAACGGGTAAAAACCGGCGGCACCCTTGCTGACTTCATCGAGACAAACCCGGAATACGAAAGACTGGTGGAAGAGTTTCTGGATGAAGAACTGGAGTACATTCTCGTCGATTCCCTGGAAGAAGCGGTGCTTGGGGTCTCCGAGTTAAGGGCACTGAAGAGCGGGAGGTGTACCTTTCTGACTCTTTCTTCATCCAATGGCTTTCATAAAAGCAATGGCCACGCTCCAGTTGTTGGATCTGTATCAAGAAACGGTGTTCACGGGACCCTGGGCGATCTGCTGCAGATGAAACCTGAAGTCAAGAAGGCCTTTGCCCGCACCCTGCCCCAGAGAGCCGAGGCCATCGTCGTTTCCGACCTGGAAAGCGCTTTCCAACTCGCTCCCCGTTATCCTGAGCGCACTTTTATCACCTTGGCCGGAGAATCCCTCACCCCGCGTGGACTACTGTCAGCCAGCACTGCACAGGCCAAGAAACTGGGGCTGCTGAGTCTGAAACGACAGAAAAGAGAACTGGAAGACCGCATCCTTAAGGTGCAAGCCAAACTCTCCGAGCTTCGGGAGCGAGAGGAAAAGCAGCAGGCACAACTCCAGGCAGCCTTGCAGGATTTCACAAACCGGGAAGAATCTCTGCGCCAGTTGGAAAAGGAGATGATCGGCCTGACCCACCAGGAAGAACAGTGGGGAGGGGAGCAAAAGCTCCAGACCCATGCGCTGAAAGTCCTCACAGATGAGTTGACCCAGTTGCATCTTGAGCAGGAGCAGCAGGCCGGGAGGGTTCAGGAGGTCGAAGAGCAGCTAGCCGAAAAGCAAGGCTTGCAGGCCGAAGACCAGAAAATGCTCTCCCAGACTCAAGAATCCCTGCAACAGCTTAGGGTCGAGTTCGGAAGGATTCGCGAGCAGCTTCATTCGGTTTCCTCGGATCGTAAGGTCTTGGATGAACGCCGCCTGGCACTGGATCGAACAGTGGAGCGGATCGAAGAACAGCGAAAGGGTCTTGAGGCTCGAAAGGAAGCCACCCAGGCAGCTCGCAAACAAACTGAAGAACGATTGGAAAAGATGACGGCAGATCTCGAAACCCTGGGCACGGATTTTTCAAGCCACCAGCAAGCCGTAGAGCAGCACACCTCCACTCTTCGGGATCGGGAAGAGGAGTACAGCAGGTGGAAGGAAGATTATCCGAAGACCGAGAAGCAACTGGTCGACTTACGAGAGCGCAAGACGGAGTTGCAGGAAGAGCGGGCCCAGGTGGATGTCGATCGGGCACGGGTGGAAACTCAACTCCAGAACATCAACCAGCAGTGCATGGAGCGGCTTCAAATCTCTCTGGATGCAGCTGCTGCCGAAATCGACCCGGACGAGGTTCCTGCAGAGGTTGTGCAACAATATGATGAGCTCAAGGAGCGCCTGGACACATTCGGTCCCATCAATATGGCGGCCTTGCAGGAATACCAGGAAATCGAAAAGCGCCACAATTTCCTCGAATCACAGCGTCAGGATATCGGAGGGTCTATTGCCGACACGACGCGGGCTATCCGGGAAGTTAACCGTCGCAGCCGCGAAAAGTTTCGCGACGCTTTTGAAGCGATCAACCTTCACTTCAACGAGATTTTTCAAAAACTCTTTGGAGGTGGAGAATGTGGAATGCGGCTCCTGGATGAAGAGGATCTTTTGGAGAGCGGAGTGGATCTCTATGCCCAACCTCCCGGGAAAAAGCTTCAAAACGTCAGGCTTCTTTCGGGTGGAGAGGAAGCACTTACCGTCTTTGCCCTTCTGATGGCGATTTTCACTTACCGCCCAAGCCGTTTTTGTGTCCTTGATGAGGTCGACGCACCTCTTGACGATGCCAATGTCACCCGCTTCACCAACCTGATCCAACAAATGAGTGAGCAGACCCAGTTCATTGTCATCACTCACAACAAACACACGATGCAGACAGCCGATACCCTTTACGGCATCACCATGGAGGAAGCGGGCGTTTCTCAGACGGTGTCGGTGAAATTCCCAGAGAAATCCTAAATTCCAAGTTCAAAACCTCTGATGAAGTTACCCCGCTTTGGTGGACAGTTTCTAGTTTGGGACTGCAGGTAACGTAGCATATCTCCTTTCGAACTCAGCCGGGGAATGATACCCCAGTGACGAGTGTAACCGATGGGGGTTGTAGAAGCCCTCGATAAAGTCGAAGAGGGCACTACGGGCCTGAGTCGGGGTGAGGAAGTGGTGACGCTCCAGCAACTCACACTCCAGCGAGGCAAAGAAACTCTCACACAGGGCATTGTCATAGCAGTCCCCCCCCGATCCCATGGAGGGTCGAACCCCAGCTCGGCGACAACGCTGGCCAAAGGCAATCGAGGTGTACTGAGTGCCCTGGTCCGAATGATGGATCACGCTGTGTGGACGTCTCTGCCATAAAGCCATCTCCAGGGCGGCCAGCACCAGCTGAGTCCTCAGGTGAGTCTTCATGGCCCAGCCTACCACCCGGCGGCTGAAGGCATCGAGCACCACAGCCAGATAAAGAAATCCTGAGCCCGTCCGGATGTAGGTGATGTCCGCTACCCACAGTTGATTGGGGCCCTGCACCGAGAAGTCGCGCTGAACCAGATCAGCAGCGGGCCGAACCTTTTCATTCCGGATCGTGGTCCTGTATTTCTTGCGACGGCTCACTCCTTGCAAACCCGCTTTGTGCATCAGACGAGCGATACGCTTACGACCGACGGGAATCCCGTTTGCACTCAGCTGGGCGTGAATCCGAGGAACCCCGTAGGTGCCCCGAGAGCGCTCATGAAGGGCTCGGATCCGGGCCAGCAAAAGGGCATCCTGCTGAGCCCGAACACTTGGCTCACGGCCCCGCCACCCGTAGTAGCCGCTGGTGGAGACTCCCAGTACCCGGCACAGGGTGGTAATCTTATGGCTGGCCTGATTCATCTTGACGAACCCGAAGATCCGGACTCGGTCTCCCGAGCGAACCAGGCTGCCGCCTTTTTTAAGATCTCCCGCTCTTCACGCAGGCGGCGATTCTCCCGACGCAGCCGCCCCAGCTCCTCTCGCTCCGGCGTCGTTAGCCCGTCTTTGCGCCAGCCCTCATCCCGATCGACCTGGGCAACCCAGTTGCGGATCGATTGATCAGACGGTTCGAACTCCCGGGCCAATGATCCTGGACTTCGTCCTGACCGCACCAGTTCCACCATTTGCTGGCGAAACTCAGGTGGGTACCTTCGACCATTTCTTGGCATTGTGTTCTCCTTTCTCCCTAAAGAATCAGGTGTCCACGAAAACGGGTCAACTCCAACTTAGAATTTGGAATTTGTTTGTGATTTGGAGCTTGGAATTTGTGGTTTGTTTAGGATTTGTGATTTGGAATTTAGGATTTGGTATTTCTCTTCTTTCCAATCCCATGTTCTCGGACTTTCTTGGAGAGGGTATTTCGATGGACGCCCATCGTCTCGGCCGCACGACTCAGGTTTCCGTTGCTTTCCTCTAGAGCACGCAGAATAAAGAGCTTCTCAAACTGGGAAACCGCTTCCGTCCAATAAATCCCCTTGGCCACCATCTCATCAATAATCTCCTCGAGTACCTGCTTGATCTTGGACTGCCTGGCGCTCATAGGGCTTCATCCAGGTCTTTGCCGGTCAGGCGACGATAGGCCTCCAGGTAGCGCTGCGAAGTGGCTTCCACAATAGCAGCGGGGAGTTCCGGTCCGGGAGGTGTTTTGTCCCAATCGAGTGTCTCCAGAAAATCACGAATGAACTGCTTGTCGAAGGAGGGCTGCGATTTTCCAGGTTCGTATTCATCCGCCGGCCAGAATCGAGAAGAGTCCGGGGTGAGAACTTCATCGATCAGAAGCAGGCGAGATCCTTCCATACCGAATTCAAACTTCGTATCGCAGATGATGATGCCTTTCTCCAAGGCATATTCCCGGGCTTGGTTATAGATACGAAGGCTGAGATCCCTGACCTGTTCTGCCAAATCAGGGCCGATGGTCTGGGCAGCACGCTCAAAACTAATATTTTCATCATGGCCGGTTGTGGCCTTGGTGGAAGGTGTGAAAATCGGTTCAGGGAGCTCAGCCGACTCAACCAATCCGCTGGGCAACCGGATCCCGCAAATCGTTTCACTCTGACGATATTCCGCCCAGCCCGATCCGGCCAGGTAACCCCGCACTACACACTCGATGGGCAGGGGAGTACACTTGCGAACCAGCATGGAGCGACCCGCCAATTCTTTCCTGAAGGGCTGCAAAGGAGCTGGAAACTCATCCACCCGGACCGATATGAGATGATGAGAGACCATCCCTTCAAGTTGCTCAAACCAGAAGGCCGATAGTTGGGTTAGAACTTTTCCCTTGTCAGGGATGGCATTGGGTAATATGACATCGAAGGCGGAAATCCGATCCGTTGCCACCATGAGAAGCTGTCCCTCCAGCTCGAACATCTCCCGGACCTTCCCTTGACCTACCTTGGGAATTCCGGGTAGGTCTTGCGTCTTAATGCCCTCTTTTAGTCCCATGGATAGCTCCTCATTTGGCACTCCTTCGATCACAGGAAGACTCGACTCTGGTTCTAACGGAAGATTCTGAACAGGAAAACTTCCATTCCAAGAGCCATTATCTTATACGATCTCTTGACATCTGGGAAAGGGAGTTGTATGATTTGGCACTCAATCGAGGAGAGTGCTAACACTCAACCCATTGACTTGCGAAACCTAACGTTTTTCAGGCTTCCAATATTGGAGAATGAACAAGAGGTATTAAGGAAAGGAGTATACAGCGATGAGTATTAAACCTTTACATGATCGAGTTCTGATCAAACGGCTGGACACTGAAGGCGAGGAAACTCGTGGCAGCATTGTCATCCCTGACACGGCCAAGGAAAAACCCCAAGAGGGAGAAGTTATTGCCGTCGGCGAAGGAAAAGTTCTGGAGAGTGGAGAGAAAGTGCAGATGTCGGTCAAAGAGGGAGACCGGATTCTTTTTGGGAAGTATTCCGGAACCGAAGTAAAGATTGACGATGAAGAATACCTGATCATGCGTGAAGACGAGATCCTGGGAATTCTGGTGGGGAAGAAAAGTAAGGTAAAAGCATAAAAGGAACGGACCGCAAATCGAGCTAAGAAGCTCGTTAGAGGTTTCTTAACGTTTGAAGAAAAGGAGAAAACATAATGTCAGCAAAAGAGATTAGTCATGGCGAAGACGCACGCCGAGCGTTGCTTCAGGGCGTGAATAAGTTAGCCAATGCGGTCAAGATTACGCTTGGCCCCAAAGGGCGCAATGCTGTTCTGGAGAAAAAATTTGGTTCTCCGGTGGTTACCAAGGACGGAGTAACCGTAGCTAAGGAGATTGAGCTGGACGGACTGGAAAAAGTGGGTGCTGCCATGCTTCGTGAAGTGGCCAGCAAGACCAGTGATGTAGCCGGCGACGGAACCACGACCGCCACCATTCTCGGCCAGGCGATTGTCCGCGAAGGGCTCAAGACGGTGGCCGCAGGCGCCAATCCCATGGCGATCAAGCGCGGCCTTGGGAAGGCCGTCACAACAACGGTCGAAGAAATCCGAAAACTCTCCAAAGACATCAAAGGTGAAATGATCGCTCAGGTGGGATCCATCTCCGCTAACAACGACCGTGCGATCGGGGACATCATTGCCGAAGCCATGAAGAAGGTGGGCAAAGACGGTGTCATCACGGTGGAAGAGGCCAAATCGATCGACACCTCTCTGGAAGTCGTCGAGGGCATGCAGTTCGATCGCGGTTATCTCTCTCCCTATTTCGTGACCGATCCGGAGCGTATGGAGTGTTCCTTGGAGGATTGTTACATTCTTCTACACGAGAAGAAAATCAGTTCCATGAAGGATATGCTGCCCTTGCTGGAGCAGGTTGCCAAAGCCGGGAAGCCCCTTTTAGTGTTGGCCGAGGACGTGGAAGGAGAGGCTCTAGCAACTCTGGTGGTGAATCGGCTCCGAGGCACCTTGCAGGGTTGCTCGGTAAAAGCACCCGGCTTCGGAGATCGTCGTAAAGCCATGCTGGACGATATCGCCATTCTAACCGATGGCAAGGTCATCTCCGAGGACCTGGGGATCAAACTGGAGAACGTCAAGCTTGAAGATCTTGGCCAGGCCAAGAAAGTCTCCATCGACAAGGACAACACCACCATCGTCGAAGGCGCCGGTAAGGGCAAGGACATTGCCGGCCGGGTCAAGCAGATCCGAGCTCAAATCGAGGAAACCAGCTCCGATTATGACCGCGAAAAGCTCCAAGAGCGTCTTGCCAAACTTGTTGGCGGAGTCGCCATCATCAAGGTCGGGGCAGCCACCGAGACTGAGCTGAAGGAGAAGAAAGCCCGGGTTGAGGATGCCATGCATGCCACCAAGGCGGCAGCCGAAGAGGGCATCGTGCCGGGTGGAGGCGTGGCCTTCCTGCGTGCCGCCAAAGCCCTCGAGAAGATGAAGCTGGAGGACGAAGACGAGCAGATTGGTGTGAATATCCTCAGGCGCGCCCTTGAGGAACCACTGCGCCAGATTGCCCAGAATGCAGGACACGAGGGCGCCATTGTGGTCGGAAAAGTCTCCGAAAACAACAACGTCAACTTTGGCTTCAACGCGGACAGCGAGGAATATGAAGACCTCGTGGAAGCGGGGGTTATTGATCCTACCATGGTCGCTCGCACCGCTTTGGAGAATGCTTCTTCCATTGCAGGTCTTCTGCTCACTACAGAAGCCCTGATCACAGACGTACCGGAAGATGAAAAGGCACACGCCGCTCCAGGCGGCCCACCCGACATGGGCGGAATGGGCGGAATGGGCGGAATGTACTAAAAAAAAAGAATAGAAGAAAAAGGAACAGAAAAGAGCAAGGAAGGTTGGAGTGCCAGACTCAGCCTTCTCTTGCTCTTTTTTTTGTTTGTCCTTTTTTCTTCCCTGTTTTTTCTGCAGAATGGCCCCGTGTCTCAAAAATGGGTGGTGGTGGTATTTTGCGGCGGTGTTGTCTATCTGACACTGTTTTATCAGTTGGGCAACCTGGCCTTCTTCGGTTCGGATGAACCCCGCTACGCTCGCATTGGCGAGGAAATGAACCTTCGCGGCAGCTACATCACTCCTACCCTGAATTTCCGACCGTGGCTGGAGAAACCTCCCTTACTGTTTTGGCTGGAGGCTGTAAGCTTCCGATTGTTCGGAGTTCACGAATGGTCAGCTCGACTTCCAGCTGCGACCCTGGCCTGCCTGTCACTGTTCATCATGGCTCTGCTGGCCGTTGATCTAGCGGGTCGTCGCGCCGCTGTTTTTACGGTCCTGATCTTGTGCACTTCAGGATTGTTTTTCGTCTTTGCCCGTTCTGCCAGCACCGATACGCTCCTCGTTGCTTTGCTCACCACGGCTATGGTGTGTGGCTTCCAGGCCACCCGCAACGAGTCCAACCTGTGGGCAGCCAGCTCGGGCCTGGCGCTAGGTCTCGCCGTCTTGGCCAAAGGTCCAGTGGCAGTGGTCCTTTTCACTGGAATCTTTGGACTTTACTTCCTGCTGGAACAGAGACTCGCCTGGAACGGCCGGCAAATCACCCTGGCAACGATCCTGTTCGCCCTCACCACAGTGCCCTGGTTCTGGCAGGTTTGGAAGGAAAACGGATACGACTTCGTGGCCACTTTCTGGATCAATCATCATCTGGCACGCTTCGTTACCGACATCCACCACCACTCGGAACCCTTCTGGTATTACCTGGTTGTTTTGGCGCTGGGATTTTTCCCCTGGGTTTGCTTTCTGGGTTCCGCCTCCTTCCGGACCTGGCAGCGACGCCGGCATCTTCTGAGTAGGGATTATCGCCCTGAACTTTTTCTGTGGTTGTGGGTAGCCGTGCCGCTTGTCTTCTTCACATTCAGCGAGAGCAAACTGGCAGGATATATTTTGCCCGTGTTCCCACCACTGGCTGTGATTGTTGCCCTGGAGTGGGAACACTGGCTCAAAGGTGATTTGATCAGCCACCGCATGATGCGGCCTCAGTTTATGGTCCTGGGAGGATGCGCCCTGGCGGTGGTCGTGGCACTGATCTGGGGTACCCACTTGGTTTACAATTCCATGGTTCTGGGCGTTCTCCTTGCTGCACCGATTCTCGGAGGGATCCTCTTTGCTTGGATCGAGTTCCGGAAATGTCGTCCGCTGGTTATCTTTTTCACCCTGGTTGCAGCCATGACCCTATTCGCTTCACTCGCCTATTGGAGGGCCGCTCCTGTGGTGGATGATTACTATTCCTCTCGAGATCTTTCTCAGCTGATTCTCCCCAAAATCTCCCTGAAGGAGCCCTTGATCCTTTACCGTTACTTTCATCATACCGCCCTCTATTACACCCTTGATCAAGCGATCCAACAACCGCTCTCGGGACTGGAGGAGCTTCAGGACTATTTCCGAGGAAATCCCCAGGATCGATACTATATTCTTACTCAGGAGCACGGCTGGAACGAAATGCAGTTCCTTGAACACAATCTGGTTCGGCATCAGGGAAATCTGTACCTCATTGAAATCCCTTCACCTGTGCTAAGATAATCACTTTGCGGTAGGTTTGGCTTTAAAACTCCACAACACACTGACCTCTGAACTTGAGGAATTGAAACCTCTGGACGGGAAAACTGTCCGAATGTACACGTGTGGTCCTACGGTCTATGATTACGTCCACATCGGAAATTTTCGCACTTTCGTTTTTCAGGACCTTCTCAGACGCTACATCAAATACAAGGGACTTCCCCTTCTCCATGTGATGAATATCACGGATGTGGACGACAAGATCATCAGGAAGGCGAAGGAAGCAGGCGTTTCCCTCTCGGAGTATACGGATCGCTACTCCCAGGCTTTCCTGGAAGATATGGAAACCCTTCGAATTGAAAAACCTGAGCTCCTACCCTATGCCACAGAGCATATCGAGGAGATGGTGGAATTGGTTCTCAAACTGCGCGACAAAGGCCACACCTACGAACGTGACGGCTCCACCTATTATCGGATCAGCACTTTTCCCGACTACGGGAAGCTTTCCAGAGTGGATCTCTCTGATACCCAAACAGCCCAGCGCACAGATGCCGACGAATATACCAAGGAAAATCCTCGGGATTTTGTTTTGTGGAAAGCGAAGAAAGAAGGTGAGGCCTATTGGGATTCGCTCCTCGGAGCGGGTCGTCCAGGTTGGCACCTCGAGTGCTCCACCATGAGCATGAAGTATTTAGGGAATAGTTTTGACATCCACTGTGGAGGAGTGGACCTGGTCTTTCCCCATCATGAAAATGAGATCGCACAAAGTGAAGCGGCTACCGACGAACCTTTCGTGCGTCATTGGATCCACTCTGAATTCCTTCTGGTTGATAGCGACAAGATGTCAAAATCGGAAGGGAATCAATACACTCTTCGAGATCTGATCAAGCGGGGCTGTGATCCCCTTGCCGTGCGCTATCTTCTTCAGTCGGTCCATTATCGCAAGCAGTTGAATTTCACATTTGAGGGGGTGGCCCAGGCCCAATCGGCGCTACGCCGGATTCATGACTTCCTGTTGCGGGTTGGTGAAATACCGGCTGAACGACCTGAAAATCCTGATCTGACCCAGAAAGTGGCCGAGACCCTCAGTGACTTCCAGGCAGGTCTGGATGACGATTTAAATACCTCCGTCGCCCTGGCCTCTCTGTTTGAATTGATGAAGGACACCAACACCCTGCTGGAGCGTCAAGAAGTGGGAGGGGTCAACCGGGATCAGATCCTTGCTCTTTTCTCCAATGCCAATCAAGTATTCGCTGTTTTTGAGGCTGAGGAACCCCAGAGTGAAGACAAAGAGATTGCGGAGTTGATCGAGAAGCGCGTGGAGGCGCGTCGGCAACGTGATTTCCAACGAGCCGATGAAATCCGTGATCTCTTGACTGATCGAGGGATTGTTCTTGAGGATACGAAAGAAGGAACCCGATGGAAAAGAACCGGCTAGGAATCGGGGCTGCTCAAGTGCACCCCTTGATTGCCCACTACCTGCCCATGGATGGAGTGGATGTTGTGGTTGACTTGGAGAAGAGCCACGGTTCTCAGCTATACGACGCAAAAACGGATCAATACTACCTCGACTTTTTATCCTTTTACGGCAGCAATGCTCTGGGATTTAACCATCCGCGGCTGATCTCCAGGGAAGTGCTTCGAGAACTCGGCCGGGTGGCAGTCCACAAGCCTTCCAATTCAGACATCTATTCACGGGAGATGGCAAGGTTTCTGGATACCTTCACCAGCCATGCCACCCCTGATTTCATGAAACACATCTTCTTCATTGAAGGGGGAGCACAGGGTGTTGAAAACGCACTGAAGACCGCCTTTGATTGGAAAGTACGCAAAAATTTCAGCCGGGGTGCGAAGGAGGAAAAGGGATTAAACGTCATCCATTTTCAGGAGGCCTTTCATGGGAGATCGGGCTACACACTTTCGCTCACCAATACTTCCGATCCTCGCAAGACTCAGTATTTCCCGAAGTTTGATTGGCCTCGTATACTCAATCCAAAATGTACCTTTCCCCTGGAAGGCGAAAATCTCCAACACGTCCAGGAACTCGAGAAAAAGGCCCTCGCTCAGATGCAGGCCCTGCTGGAGAAGGACTCAGAGGACATCGCTTGCCTGATTCTCGAGCCCATTCAAGGGGAAGGTGGAGATAACCATTTCCGACTTGACTTTCATAGGGAACTTCGCCGCATCTGTGACGAAAATGAGATTCTGTTCATTTACGACGAAGTCCAGACCGGGTTTGGTTCCACCGGCCGAATGTGGGCCTTTGAGCATTACGTTCGACCGGACATACTGGCTTTTGGAAAGAAATCCCAAGTTTGTGGCATCTTGGCCAACGACAGGGTGGACGAGGTTCCTGACAACGTTTTTCGTGTGCCCAGCCGAATCAACTCCACTTGGGGCGGAAACCTGATCGATATGGTGCGTTGCCGGCTCTTTCTGGAGATTTTCGAAGAGGAGAAAGTGCTAGAGCATTGCCAGAAGATGGGAGAAGTCCTGCTGAGAGAGCTGCACCAACTGGAAGAAGAATTTCCCTCCAAGGTTGCCAATACACGGGGAGTTGGGTTGTTGTGTGCTTTCGATCTACCCGATTCGGAATTTCGAGGGCAGTTTCGACAAAAACTCTTCGAGAATCACCTTCTCATCCTACCTAGCGGAGAGCGCTCCATCCGCTTTCGAAGCGCCTTGAATCTTACCGAGGAGGAACTCCTCCAGGGGATCGGCATCATTCGCGAAGTGCTGCACGAAATGACCTAAGAAGGAAATTCAAAATCCCGAATCACAAATTTCCAAACAAATCACAAGTTCCAAGCTCAAAATCACAAACAAATTCGGTTCAAAAAAGTCCGTAAACCCACACTCATAGGTCTTGAAAATTGGAATTTAGGATTTGGAATTTCCTACACGTTCCTGTAGTGGCGGAGAACAAATTCCTTTATATCCGTGGTTTCGACCGCAATCACATCGAGACGGACGGGAGTTTCGGAAATCTCATAGCGCAGGAGAAAATTGAAGGCAAGCTCATCCAGTTTCCGTTCTTTCTTCCAGTCCACACGGTCTTCCGGTGCTCGGGTGACGGGGCGACGGCGCGTCTTCACCTCGACGAAGACCAGAAAGGGCCCATCATAGGCGATCAGATCCACTTCCCCCTCAAAGCCCTTCCAGTTGCGGGCAACGATATCCCATCCCAACTTCCTGAGATGTTTCAGGGCAATCCACTCACCCCATCGGCCCAATTCTGGGGGGGCGATCGGATGCTGCAGCCGGCGAATTCGTCCTGAGTGGATCGATACGGAGCTGTTTGAAGGGTTCATTACCTGCTATAACGCGCAGGCTGGGAAAACGACGATCAGACCATCAGTTGACAAGCCGGGGGGGCACTTTTATGATGATTCTAGTCGGGAGTACGCATCGGTTTTCGTGACGAAGTGGCGCAAGCGTCACGATGACAAGGCCTGCGAGGGGCACCCGCTTGCGGGTCGAGCCCCGCAGGGGTACTCATGTAGTACGCCGAGGAGGCCAAGGAAGGGGGTACCCGCTTGCGGGTCGCGCAGTCAGCGCGGATGATCGCGGCACTGCAGTGGAAAATCTATGCGTATTCCCGGCTAAAATCTTCGAGCGGGAATAACTCAGTGGTAGAGTGCAACCTTGCCAAGGTTGAAGTCGCGGGTTCGAATCCCGTTTCCCGCTCCATCTTTCCTCTTAATTTCCTTGAACTTCAGTGTCTCGTTTTCCTTTGAGAAGCTCTTAGATTCCTGAACAAAAGAAACCGTGACAACATCACTCATCCTTGCGATCGCCATCTCGGCTGTCGTCCTTTGCGGCCTGGTCAGGTCCAGAAACAAGGAAGCCCATCACCTGGACGGCCTGCATATCGTCGGAAGTGCCCACCCCAAGAAGCGTTGAGGGGCGGTCTCATCCGCCGATATAAGACATTTCGACCTTGGGGAGATCCGTCGTTTCGGAGGAGCGGATTTCAGAATAGCGGTCCGTTCGCGCCTTCCAGATCGAGGCAACCACATCGGAGATCTTCTCATCGGAAGCTCCGCCCCGCAGTGGCTTTCTCAAGTCGTTTCCCTGAGTGGCAAAAAGGCAGGTGTAGAGAAAGCCGTCCGCCGACAGCCGGGCCCGAGTGCACTGACCGCAAAAGGGTTGGGTCACTGAGGCGATCACCCCAATCTCGCCACTTCCATCCCGGTACTGCCACCTCCTGGCCACTTCTCCTCGATAGTTTGATTCCAGAGGCTTCAGCGGCATTTGGGCATCGATCCTCTTGATGATCTCGAAGGCCGGAACCACATCATCCAGACACCAGCCGTTACTGGCACCCACATCCATGTACTCGATAAAACGCAAAATGATACCGCTACCGCGGAAGTGACGCGCCATGGGTAAAATGCTTTGCTCATTGACGCCGCCTCTGACCACCATGTTGACCTTGATGGGAGCCAGTCCGGCAGCCTTGGCCGCTTCAATTCCCTCCAGCACCTTTTCCACTGGAAAGTCCACCCCGTTCATGGAAGCAAAAATCTCGTTGTCCAGCGAGTCCAGACTCACGGTGACACGATTCAGTCCGGCCTCTTTCAAAGACTGGGCCTTGTTCGCGAGAAGCCCTCCATTGGTGGTCAGGGTTAACTCCAGTCCCGGCATCCCCGCCAGCTTCTCCACCAGCATTTCCAGGTCACGGCGTAGTAGAGGCTCGCCTCCGGTGAGACGAATCTTCTTGACGCCGTGCCCCACGAAGATTCTTGCCAGACGCTCGATCTCTTCAAAATTCAGGAGTTCACTCCGTTCCAGGAACTGATAGTCGCGGCCGAAGATTTCCTGGGGCATGCAATAACTGCAGCGGAAGTTACAGCGATCCGTGACCGAGATCCGCAGATCATGAAGCGGTCGACCCAGCTTGTCGTTGATCTTCACATTCATGGCTAATCCAGTATACTTTCCCCGACTCCGCTTTGGCGAGTCTTCTACAAATGACTCTTGGCTTCAGAGAAATCCTCATCATCCTGGTGGTCCTCATCGTGGTGCTTTATTCTCGATCTTTCCATCTGGTTGGGATTAAGAAATCGCTGGGATTGGAACCCACCACGCCCGAGGACGAGATCCGAATCGGTGCCTCCTGGCTTTCCGACATGGCTAAAGAACAGAGCATCAAACCGGAAGAGGGGAGGCGAGTCCAGACCATTCTGGATCACTTCAGGGCCACGGGACGCCTGACTTTCAAGAGCTATAAGGTCTTCCGTATGGACTCAGCGGAAATCAATGCCATGGCATTGCCCGGAGGTCATATCCTGCTCACCCAGGGTTTAATGACCTTACCGGACACTTCAGAGGATCAATTGGCGGGGATTCTGGCCCATGAAATTGCCCACGTTGAGTTGGGACATTGCAGGAAAGCCTTGATTCGAAAGAACCGTACCGAGGCCCTACAACTCTTTTTGTCCTTGGCCAACCGAAGACCGGGAACCGCCTCTTCGATTGTCGAGCACCTGGCCAAGCTGGGCATCAGCAGGGAATCGGAATTGGAAGCGGATAATTTTGCTTTCCAATTGCTCTTAAAGTCTCGCTATGCCCCGATCGGCCTTGTGCAGTTCCTGGAAAAAGCCAAAGAGAGGGAGCGCATACCCGAGTGGCTGACCTTCCTCAGTACTCACCCCGGGAATAACGAGAGAATCGAGAGACTGCGCCAGCAGGCCGTGTAGCTTCAATAACCCTTGACAACCTGAACCCGGGAGTGGATAATGGACACTGATAATACCTTAACAGTTTTCTTAGTATACGATGGCTGGCCCGCTCGAAGCCCAAAATCGGATCCTTGAAGTGGCAGGATCTCAATTCTTCCGTCTGGGGTTCACCAAGGTCACCATGGATGAAATCGCCCATGAACTGGGGATGAGCAAAAGAACTCTGTATCAGCACTTCCCTGGGAAAAAGGCCCTGCTGCGCAAGGCCCTGCTCAGCAGGACTGAGCGAATCTCAGAAGGCTTGGGAAACATCAGCCGGAGCAACGAAACCCATTTCGGCAAGAAGCTGGAGCAGGCACTCTCCTTCGTAGCCACAGAGATACCTCATTTTAGCCCCATCTTCCTTCGAGATATTCAGCGGCATGCTCCTGAAGTGTGGCAGGAGTTAGATCAGCGCAGGCAGGAACACATCCATAGCCGTTTTGGCCAACTCATCCACGAAGGCGTCAAGGAGGGGTTTCTCCGAAAAGACGTCAATGCCGACATGCTGGTTCTCCTGTTCTCGACCTTGATCCGAAACGTCGTGAATCCAGAAACCTTATCCCATCTTCCCTTGTCCGCTTCCCAAGCCTTTTCTGTCATCAGCGGAGTCTTATTTGAAGGTATTCTCACGGACAAAGGAAGAGCACAATATCGCAAAAAGGAGTCTTAAATGAGAGTTCTTGTCCTGGCGATGATCTGGATGTTTCTCACCTATCCGGCGCCGGGTACCGATCTGAACCTGAGCCTCAAGGAAGCGATTCAAATCGCCCTCTCCCAGGAAGGCAGTGCTGAAGTCCAGGTGGCCGAAGAGTCCATTCGCGAGGTCGAGGCTCGTTCACAGCAGTCACGGGCCGAGCTGCTGCCCCATCTGGGTGCATCCGTCGGGTATCAGAATCAGACGCGCAATCTGGAGGCGATGGGCCTGCAACCCACCTCCATGTTTCGGCCTCCCACCCGGGTGGGACCCTTTACCACTTTCGATGCGCGGGCCAACCTGACTCAAACGATTTTCAATCTGGGTTCGATTCGTCGTTTTCAGGCTTCCAAAGCCGGTGTTCAGGTGGCAGAGACAGAGAAGGAGAACATTGGGGAGCGAACCGCTGCTCAGGTGGCCCGATCCTATCTGGAGGCCCTTCGCAACCGGGCTCGTCTGGATGCAGCCCGAGCCAATCTGGAACTGGCCACAGCATTGGCTACTCTGGCAGAAAATCAAAAGGAGGCCGGGATCGGAACAAGCATCGAGGTAACGCGGGCTCAGGTCCAGGTCTCCAATGAGCAGCAATACTGACAATCCCTCTTGAGGCTTCTCAAACTGATCGGCATCCGGCTGGATGTGAACCTTACCCTCACCGAGAACCTCACCAACACACCCGTTCAGGTTGCTGACATGGAGGAAGCCCTGGCCATCGCCCTTCGCTCTCGGTCCGATTTACAAGCCCGCCAGAAAAGGGAAGAGCAAGCCGAACTCGACTACCGGGCTGCCCGATCCGACCGAATTCCCTCCCTCTCAGGCTTTGCCGGTTACGGAACCATCGGTTCCGGCATCGATAGTGCCATCCCCACCTGGAATTTAGGAGTTTCCCTGGAACTGCCGGTTTTTGACGGGGGAAGGGTTGACGCCCGTCGCGCCGAGTCTCTGTCCAAACTCCGGCGGGAACGCATTGAAGGGCAGGACTTACGTCGCCAGATCGAATTGGAAGTTCGCTTGACCTTTGCCGGCCTCAATCTGGCCCGGGAGCAGATCACCGTTGCCGAGAAGGGACTGCAACTGGCCCAACAGGAACTGGAGCAGGCCCGTCGTCGCTATCAGGCCGGCATCACCAGTAGCCTTGAGGTCACCGATGCTCAGACTCGTCTGGAGCGTGCCCGGGAGAACCAGATCACCGCTCTGTTCAACTATAATCTGGAGCGGATCAACCTGGGTGAGGCCATGGGGACCATTCGGAGCATGATTCAATGACCGACAAGAAAAAAATTATCCCCGTCCTGCTGATCGTCCTCCTGGGACTGGTTGTCTTCCTTTCGCTGAGGGAAGGAAGGGAGGAGTCTTCCGACAGCATCTTCCTTTCCGGAAATATCGAGCTCACCACCATGAATCTGGCCTTCACCGTTGCCGGGAGACTCATTGAGCTCAACGTTGAAGAAGGCCACCCGGTGCAAAAAGGAATGATCATTGCCCGTCTGGAACAACAGCAGCTAATCCATCAACGTGAGCAGGCCTCCGCCACTCTCGTTTCCTCTCGCTCTCGTCTGGCAGAGCTGGAGGCCTTCCTTGAGTATCAGACGGAAAACGTTGAAGCTCAGATTGAGCAACGGCGTGCGGAATTGAGGCAGACTCAGGCTACCCTGGATGAGCTCCTCTCCGGGTCCAGAGAGCAGGAGGTTGCAGAGGCTCAAGCCATCCTGGAGCGGGTCCAGAGCGAATATGAAAGGGCCCAAAGGGACTGGGAGAGAGCGGAAACTCTTTATGAAAACGAAGACATCTCCACTTCACAACATGATCAGTTCAGAACCGCATTTGAATCTGCCAGAGCTTCGGTAAGACAGTCTGAAGAACATCTGGCCCTGCTGATTGAAGGTCCTCGCAAGGAGGACATTCAGGGAGCCCGTGCCCAGGTGGCTCGGGCCCAAGCGGGACTGAGGCTGGCCGAATCTCTCCGCCTGGAGGTCAAGCGAAACCGACAAGCCATCGAGACAGCCCGCGCCGAGATTCAGGGAGCCCAGGCTCGAGTGGAACTCATTGACGCGCAACTCGAGGAGATGGTGGCCGTTTCTCCTATTGAAGGAGTTGTCCTGGTAAAGGCTGCCGAAGCGGGCGAGGTGTTGGCTGCCGGTGTTCCAGTCGTTGAGATCGGAGATCTGGATCATCCCTGGCTGAGGGGCTATATCGGAGAAGAAGACCTGGGCCGGGTCCAACTGGGTGCCCCGGTGAAGATCACCACCGATTCCTTCCCCGAAAAAGTGTATAACGGCCGGGTCTCCTTCATCTCCTCGGAGGCTGAGTTTACGCCCAAGCAGATCCAGACCGCTAGCGAGCGGGTCAAGCTTGTTTACCGCATCAAGATCGAGGTCTCCAACCCCGAGCATGAGTTGAAACTTAATATGCCATCGGATGCCGAAATTATTCTGACAGCGACTGCAGCGGGCGAACCATGACGCCCAGCACCACAGAGCAGCCGCATATCGCCAGCAGCCACAACCTCACCTGCCGCTTCCCGGCGCTCACTGCGGTCGATCAGCTCAATCTCGAGATCAAGCGTGGTGAAATATTCGGATTGGTGGGACCTGACGGTGCCGGAAAAACAACGACCTTGCGCCTCTTTTGTGGTCTCATCAAGCCCACCGAAGGCAGTGCTCAAGTGGTGGGCTACGATGTTTCTCAAGACTCGGAAAAAGTGAGAGATCGAATCGGCTATATGGCCCAACGATTCGGGCTCTACCTGGATCTGAGTGTCCAAGAGAACATGACCTTTTACGCCGATCTCTATGGCCTGCCTCAGGATCAGCGCCATCAACTCATGGAATTGCTCCTCAGAATGACCCGCATGGAACCCTTCCGGGAGCGACAGGCAGGAAAACTCTCCGGTGGCATGAAACAAAAGCTGGCTCTTATGTGTACACTCCTGCATCAGCCGGAAATTCTCTTTCTGGATGAGCCCACCACCGGACTCGATCCCGTTTCGCGCCGCGATTTTTTGGAAATTCTCTATCAACTGGTCCGGGACGGGGTGACGGTTCTTATCACCACGGCCTATCTGGACGAAGCCGAACGCTGTGATCGGGTCGGGTTGATGGATCAGGGAAAGTTGATTCGCTGCGATTCACCCCAGGCTCTACAGACCGAACTTGAGGAGGTTTGCTACGAAGTGCAGTCTCCTGACCCCAGGAGGGCACGACAGATTCTTTCCCCTGCCCGCGGTGTCTTGAGTGTTGAGTTTGCCGGAGCCGTTTTGCATCTGTTCCTGTCTCCCTCTGGAGCCTCGCCGGAGGAGTTAAAAAAGTCGCTGGAGGAGGCCGGCTGCGTTCCAGCCCAGCTCACACCCATCACACCTTCCCTCGAGGATGTCTTTATCGCGCTGGTTCGAAAACAGTCCGGGGTGTCTGCATGAATGCTCAGTCCAGCGTACGGGTAGAAAATCTGGTGAAGAAATTCGATGACTTTGTGGCCGTGGACCATGTCTCTTTCAACGTAGAGAAGGGGGAGATTTTCGGTTTTCTCGGTTCCAACGGCGCCGGCAAATCCACCACCATTCGCATGCTTTGTGGATTGCTGCGGCCCTCAGGGGGAAACGCCTGGGTGGGAGGATTCGACGTTTTTTCCCAAAGCGAGGAAATCAAGCAAAGCATCGGCTATATGTCGCAGCGGTTCTCTCTTTACGATGAGCTGACGGTTGAAGAGAATATTGATTTCTTTAGTGACATCTACAGTACGCCTCGAGGTTCACGCCAACAACTCAAGCAGAAGATTCTGGAGATGGCCGGACTGAAGGAACGACGAAACACCAGGACCCACCTGCTGCCTGGAGGCTGGAAACAGCGGCTGGCTCTGGGTTGTGCGGTCCTGCATTCACCACCGATTCTCTTTCTGGATGAGCCCACCTCAGGAGTCGATCCCATCGCCCGCCGACAGTTTTGGGAACTGTTTTACCAGCTCTCCGAGAGGGGGCAGACCATTTTCGTGACCACCCACTACATGGACGAAGCTGAGTACTGCCATCGTCTGGCTCTCATGCATGAGGGCCGAATCATCGCCCTTGATACGGCGGCAGCTTTGCGAAAGGCTTACCGATCCGAGAGCCTGGATGACGTCTTTGCCGCCATGATTCAAGAACAGGAACAAGAGCAGGAGCCATGAATCTTCTTCGCACCCGGGCCATGGCCGGCAAAGAGATGCGTCACATCTTGCGTGATGTGCGCAGCCTGATCATTGCTCTGGCCCTGTCCGTGATCATGCTTCTCCTGTTCGGGTATGCCCTCAGCCTCGATGTGGATCAAATTCCCACTCTGATTCTTGATTCCGATGGCAGTCCGGAAAGCCGAGCGCTCATCGCCCGTTTCGAAGGGTCCCGCTACTTCGAAATTCTGGGATTCGTGGATGATTACCGAACCATCGAAGGCAGTATCGACCGGGAAGAGTGTCTGATTGCGGTAGCGATTCCCAGGGATTTTTCCCGCAATCTTCTCACCGGCAAAGAAGTGCAGGTTCAGTTGATCGTCGATGGCAGTGATTCCAATACGGCCTCAATCGCACGGGGATATGCTGAGGCCCTCGTCGCTGCTCATGCCTTAGCGTTGCAATCGGCGGCCCAGGGCGGGGCTCCAGCCCCCCTGCCAGTAGAAGCCCAGTTGCGCGTTTGGTACAACAGCGACCTGGAGTCCCAAAACTACATCGTCCCGGGACTCCTGGCCGTCATCCTGATGATCATCTCCGCCATGCTGACCTCCCTCACCATTGCCCGGGAATGGGAAATGGGAACCATGGAGCAGCTACTCTCCACTCCCCTGAGACCGGCAGAACTGGTTTTGGGGAAAATGTCCGCCTATTTTGCAGTGGGCGCGATTGATACGATCATCGTCATTGTGGTCGGGGTCTTCATCTTCGAGGTTCCCTTGAGGGGAAGCTTGTTTTTCCTGGCGGTCAGTTGCTTTATCTTTCTCTTTGGAGCCCTTTGCTGGGGGATCTTGCTCTCTGCCATTGCCAGTTCCCAACTTTTGGCTTATCAGCTGGGAATGATGACCTCATTTTTGCCGGCTTTCCTCCTCTCCGGCTTCATTTATTCGATCGAAAATATGCCCGTTCCCATCCAGATGTTCACTTTTCTGGTGCCGGCCCGCTATTTCATCACCCTTCTCAAAGGGATTTTTCTCAAGGGGGTCGGACTTGAAGTGCTGGGGATCGAAGTGGCCCTCCTCACTGTTTTTGCCACCCTGGTCTTTTAAACGGCAACACGAAGAATAAAGCGCACAGTGGTTTAGTAACGATGTTGCGAAGAACAGTTGCCATCATCAAGAAAGAGTTCTTGCAGACCCTGAGGGAACCCAGGATGCGGGTGGTGCTGCTCCTTCCTCCCATCATCCAGCTGATCATCTTCGGTTACGCGGTGAACCTGGACGTCAAAAACAGTCCGATTGCCTGGATGGATCAGGATCGTACTCCGGAGAGCCGGGAGCTGCTGGCGGAGTTTGAGGGATCCAGCCAATTTCGAGTCACCCACCTCCCGGCAGGGGAGGAAGAGATTCAGACCCTGCTGGATCGGGCGGCGGTTCAGGCCGTTGTTCGTGTGTTCCCTGGATTCGGTCGCGATATTCGCCGAGGCCAAAGGACACAGGTGCAGATCCTGGTTGACGGCACAAACTCCAACAGCGCCACCATTATCTCGAGCTCGGCAAGCCAAGTGGTGGCCCGTTATGCTACCCGCATCCAGGGAAGGCAACCCAAAGGCGGCCGCATGTCATCCCGCCCGGGTCGGGTGAGCCAGGGTCCTCTCCTATCAGCGGAAACTCGTGTCTGGTTTAATGTGGATTTGAAGAGTCAAAACTACTTCGTGCCCGGCGTGGTGGTCAACATTATCGCTCTGGTGACGATTATGCTCACGGCCATGGCTATCGTTCGGGAAAAGGAAATCGGCACCATGGAACAGCTGATGGTCACGCCCATTCGCCCCATGGAGTTGATGCTGGGAAAGACACTCCCCTTTGCAGCCGTTGGGCTATTGGAAGTTCTGCTGGTGACGGGCGCGGCCCTATTGATCTTTCAAGTACCCTTTAGAGGCAGCCTGCTGCTGCTGGGGTGTGCAGCCGCCTTCTTGCTGACCACTTTGGGCTCCGGCCTTTTGATCTCGACGGTTTCTGCAACTCAGCAGCAGGCCATGATGGCCTCGTTTTTCTTTTTCATGCCTGCCTTCATGCTCAGCGGCTTTGCCTTTCCCATCCGCAATATGCCGCTGGTCGTTCAGGTCCTCACCTACCTGAATCCGGTGCGTTACTTTATGGAGATTGTGCGGGGCATCTTTCTCAAGGGCATCGGATTGGCTGTCCTTTGGCCGCAAGTCATCGCTCTGCTCATCCTGGGCACAGCCTTGGTCGGGTTGAGCGTTCTTCGCTTTCAAAAGCGCCTCGATTAGGGCTGAACGCTGTTGTAAAATCCCCATCTATGAAGATCGATCCGCCGAGTGCACTCAATGCCGGACTCAGAAGTATGGATGGGAAGAACCTGGCCCAACACATTCAACGACTGGCCTCAGATGCATTTGAGGGTCGGCTTCCCGGTTCCCCGGGTGAGACACGGACCACCGGCTATCTGGTCGAGCAATTGGAAAGTCTGGGACTGGCTCCCGGGGACCCTGACGGAAGCTATCTTCAGAAGGTCCCCCTGATCGGAATCACCGCCGCTTCCCCCCAGCACCTTTTCTTGAGCACAGGGGCACAAGAGCTCTCGCTTTGCTCGGGCCAGGAGTTCGTGGCCTGGAGCAAGCGAGCGGTTGAAAGCACATCCCTTGAGGATTCAGAGGTCGTTTTTGCCGGCTATGGCGTGGTGGCACCCGAGTATGAGTGGGATGACTACAAAGACGTGGATGTGAAGGACAAGACGCTGATCGTTCTGGTCAACGATCCACCGGTGCCGGATCCGGACGACCCTTCCAAGCTGGATGAGAAGACCTTCAACGGAAGGGCCATGACTTATTACGGTCGCTGGACCTACAAGCTGGAAGAGGCCGCCCGAAAAGGAGCCAGGGCCTGCTTCATCATCCATGAAACCGGCCCTGCCGGTTATCCCTGGGGTGTGGTCCAGGACAGTTTTAGTGGCGAACAATTCGATCTGGTGACCCAAAACGGGGAGCCGTCCTGTGCCCTGGAAGGCTGGTTGACCGAGGAGAGCGCCCACGCGTTGTTTCAGCTGGGGGGCCACGAGTTGGAGGCATTGAAAAAGGCCTCCTTGAGTCGAGACTTCCAACCGGTACCCCTGGGTGTGAAGGGCAGCCTGAGGATTGAAAACACCTCCCGCAGGGTCGACTCCCATAACGTCGTGGCCAAGCTGGAAGGAAGCGATCCCCGTTTGAAGGAGCAATATGTCGTCTATCTGGCCCACTGGGATCACCTGGGCAAGAAGACCACTTCGAAAGGGGAGCAAATTTACAACGGGGCCGTGGATAACGCCAGTGGCACAGCCGCCCTGCTGGAGATGGCCAGGGGATTCGCTCAACTGAAAATGCCTCCCCGCCGTTCCCTGCTCTTTCTGGCCGTTACCGCCGAAGAACAGGGACTTCTGGGTTCCCGATACTACAGTGAAAATCCACTCTTCCCGGTCGTACACACCGTGGCGGCGATCAATATGGACGGAATGAATGTGCTGGGACCCACCCAGGACGTCACCGTCACCGGTTTGGGAAACACCACGCTGGAGGATCTGGTGGAGGCCGTGTGCAAGGAGCAGGGCCGGGTGGTTCGCCCCGATCCAGAACCGGAGAAAGGACTCTTTTACCGCTCCGATCACTTCAGTTTTGCCAAACAGGGTGTGCCCGCACTCTCCCTGGATCCCGGGGTGGACTACCTGGGCAAACCGGAAGGGTGGGGCCTAGAAATTCGCCAAGAGTACACCCGCAAGCACTATCACAAACCGTCCGATGTGTACGATCCCAACTGGGACCTGAGTGGACTGGTTCAAGACCTGCAGCTTCTCTTTCTGGTGGGTTATCGGGCAGCCAACGAGGATCGATATCCCACCTGGAAGCCCGGCTCCGAGTTCAGGGCCCGCCGCCGGAAAACGCTCAAAGAGGCCGGTCTGGAGCCGTAGCACGGCAACACCCTTCTGTCATTGGCATTATTTCCTGCTTTCGCTATAATTCAGTTCGATTCACGGCGGTGTACCCAAGTGGTCTAAGGGAGAGGTCTGCAAAACCTTTATTCGTCGGTTCGAATCCGACCGCCGCCTCCATTTCCTATCTAGCCCTCAAAGAAAGATTGCCTTCAACCGCCTCTGCACTTATCATCGAAGGAAAATTTCTCATTTGGAGGCTATACCCATTAACGTCGAGCAAGTTGTCGAAAGATGGCAAGAAGCCGTAAGTCTAGCAGTCCGTGGTGAAAGTCGAGGATAAGGGGTCACACAGCGACACTAGAGTGACCCCATGGCAATGGGGAAAAAGAAACGTCGACAGCAAGAAGACCTGTGGGTCGCCACCAGTGAGCTGCCCCGCACCGCCGGCCATCCCTTCTACGAAAGACTGAATGGCCTTTTCAACGAACACGGCTTTGACGACTTCGTGGAGGGACTGTGTGCGAAGTTCTATGCAGACAAGATGGGGCGACCGAGCCTGGCTCCGGGAGTGTACTTTCGGCTGCTGCTGGTGGGGTATTTCGAAGGGATCGGATTGGAACGAGGAATAGCCTGGAGAGCAGCTGATTCTCTGGCACTGCGAGAGTTTCTGGGATTGAAACTGAGCGAGTCGCCGTCTGATCACTCCACGATCTCCCGAACCCGACGACTGATCGATGTGGCTACCCACGAAGCAGTCTTTGACTGGGTACTGAAGCGGATCGGGGCGAGCGGCCTGCTGCGGGGCAAGACGATCGGCATCGATGCCACTACGCTGGAAGCGAATGCAGCGCTGCGCAGCATCGTGCGCCGGGACAGCGAGCAGGGGTATGAAGAGTTTTTGATGGAGCTGGCGAAAGCCTCCGGGATTGAGACGCCGCGACGGGAAGATCTGGCCAAACTGGACCGCAAGCGCACGGGCAAAGGATCGAACCGGGTTTGGAAGCACCCGCATGATGCGGATGCGCGGATTACCAGAATGAAGGACGGGCGGACGCACCTGGCGCACAAGGCGGAGCATGCAGTGGATCTGGAGACCGGAGCGATTGTCTCGGTGACGGTACAGGGAGCCGATCAAGGGGACACGCAGACCATGGTGAAGACCCTGACGGAAGCGGCCGAGAAGGTGGAACAAGCGCTGCCGGAGGGACGAGGCATCGAAGAGGTGGTGGCCGACAAGGGGTATCACAGCACGCAGCGGATGGTGGACCTGGATGCGGTGGGACTGCGCAGCTATGTGAGCGAACCGAGGCGAGGGAAGCGACGCTGGCGAGGAGACCGGCAGGGGCAGGAAGCGGTGTATGCGAATCGGCGGCGCATCCGGGGAGAGCGAGGGCAGCGGCTGCTGCGGCAACGAGGAGAGCAGCTGGAGCGACCCTGTGCGCATCTGTACGGGAGCGGAGGGATGAGACGGCTGCATGTCCGGGGACATGAGAATGTGTTGAAGCGACTGCTGATCCAGGTGAGCGCCTTCAATCTGGGGATGCTGATGCGTCAGAGCCTGGGTGTGGGAACGCCGCGGGGTCTGCAGGGGCGGATTTGCGCCCTGATGCTACTGATTTTGTCGCTGTTCAAGCGTCTTAAGGGCCTGTTCGGACTGATTCCGGCTGCTTGGCCCGAAAAACCCAACTCAGCGATCCCTTCGCTGCTTCCACCGGTGGGTACCACCTGAGCTCAGAAAATGTACTTCCACCACGGGCTGCTAGGGAAGATGGATGAAGGTCCGGTTGCAGCCACAAATCGCTCTGTGAAGTTGCTCGGAGCAAGTTTCCTACGCTTCAACACAGAGGGCCTCATAACGGAGGAGCACCGATATTACGATCAGGCCTCCCTGTTTGAGCAGCTGGGGCTCGGATGAATCGGTACAGCCAGATACTAACACGACCGGATTCTTCTTGTGCCTAGCAACGGTGGGCAAGTGCCTACCGTTGCTGAGTCTCCTCCTCCTTACGTCTTTCTCTCTATACGCGGGGGAGCAGTTGCTGCCGTTGGTTTATGCCCGTGTCCTTGTTGAGCATCTTGGATAACACTCCAAATCGGGTCGTTACGATCTTCCCGATGCAGTCTGTCCGAGTTGCCGGTAGCGTGCCAATACGAGGCATCTAAACAGGCATTCTCGTAGGTGTGTTTCTTGCTGTGAGCAAAAGGACACCACCAACTCTCGATCGCTTTGGTCAGATATGCACACCATTCAAACAGAGCGACTGAATAGGGGCAGTACCAAGTACAGTTTAAAATCCAGTAAAGCCGTGTCCGTGTATACATCCATGCTGTTGGATGGACCTTGCCCTTTGGCAAGATTTGAGTTTTCAAGGTATATCGATGACTCTTTCTATCGGGTAGAAAGTGATCAAGCCCTTTTACATTGGTGGCTCCCATCAGCCTCAAGTGGCAATAGGCAAGATAGCCGACAATCACCACAACTGGCATCAGGACCACAGGTGCAAAAACAAAGATGACGGCAATAAATATTTGCGGGAGATTCTTTTTCGAATAACCGGCTTGGATCCAAATACGACCCGATGCATCCGGGCAGTTTGCCTCGCATGTTTTGGGTGAACGGATTTCTTCTCTGAGCCGCATATTCAAAGCCCCCTGTCTCTCATATTGAGGAATCCTCAAGTTCCGATACTGATGTTCGGCAACGATCCTAATCCATTTATAGGAAGCAGTAAAAGGGTGCAGGGGGCCAGACTTGAACTAGCGACACGCGGACTTCAGCGACACGCGAAGACTTCTGTCCCCAGCTCCGCTCCGCTCTAGACCAGTGCTCCAGCGCGCTTTGGCCTTATGACCGTCAGAACTTTCTCGTCGATCGTAACTCCATTCAACTGGCTGGCAGATTCCTCAGCTTGACTCTCGGAACTCATTTCCACAAAACCAAAACCGCGGGAGAGTCCGGTCGCTGGGTCTTTTATAACTTCGACGGATTTAACGAGTCCATGCACTGAGAAAAGTTCTTCTAATTGTTTATCCGTGACAGAGAGAGACAGTCTTCCTATCCAAACGATGTTGTTCTTCATGTATCCATTCCTAAACAGGGTGTCTTGACTGACCTGAAAGAGTCAGCCAGCCAAGCGTAGGGGACCTAAGCCCTATTCGTTGTCAAACCCTAATCTGTCAAACTCAAACCCGCCCTTCCGGGATAAGCTGCCTAAAACAAAGCGTAACAAACCCTCCAACTCTGGATCAACTGTGCTTACCATCCGCGTTGTGAACTTTGCTGGAAGCATTGAAATCCAAAAGACTTCTGTCTCCCTCTCGCTTAGAGACCTGTTGGAAAACGAACATCCCTTCGACAGTACAGTGAAACTCCGATCCCTTGACTAGGACAAGGAGCACGGAGTCTAAAGGGCTTGGTTTCCACATGCGGTGCCCTGATTTGTTACAGTAATGGCAGGGGTTCCTAACCTTAACAGCCACACCAACACCCGGAATAGGAGCATCATCGATATGAGAAAAGAGAGCGGGTTTTCATTGATCGAGTTGCTGATTGTTGTCGCGGTTATTGGGGTCATTGCAGCGATCGCTGTTCCCAATCTTGTCCAATCAAAAGTTGTAGCCAATGAAGGTAAAGCGATCACCGCGGTTCGCAGCCTGGGGACTGCGCAAGTGACCTACGCCACGAAAAACGGTGCCGGAACTTTTGCGGCCGACCTCAGCGCACTGGAGACGGCTGGACTGATCGACAGCGTCCTGGGATCAGGGACAACGGACTCGTATACGTTCTCGGCTTCCGGGGGCGCTACGACTTTCCAGATCAATGCCAGACCTCTGGTCTATCTGACCACGGGCATCCGTAGCTTTTATGCAGATGAGTCGGGCGTCATTCGTTATAACACAGCGAATGCCCGGGCAACCGCAAGCAGTCCAGGTTTGGGCGAGTAGGATTTTGACACTGTCTCGTTTCAGGGCTAGGAGTGTCTCGTCCCAGGAATACCTTCACATTTGCTGATGGGTCTTGCGAGGTGACATCAAGGAGCGAGGAGAAGGCGATGCAGGGACATCGGCGACGACGGGCGACACAGAGGTCGCCCGCAACCCCCATCAGCCCGAAGGGTGGCGGCGGGACGGTACAACGGTACAAATGTCAAGTATTCCTGGGACGAGACACTAAAGGGTGACGTACCTTTCCAGCCTGGAGACCTCTTCTTCGCTTACGTATTTGCCGATCTCCCGCCGAAACTGCTCGATGCTATCGTAGGGTCGGTACTCCTTGAACTCATGGAGCAGCCTGGGACCCACGCCCGGAATCGTGAGGATCTCTTCATCGCTGGCCGTGTTGAGATTGATGGGAACAAAGACGTATTGCTCCAGCCGCGCCACTTCCTCTTCGTCCACATACTTGCCAATCTCCCGTCGGAATTGGGCCATGGCCTGGTAGGGACGGTATTCCTCGAACTCGTGGGCCAGACGTGGTCCCACCCCCGGAACGAGCGGGAAGTCCTCCTCGGCAGTCGTATTCAGGTTCATGGGAACAAACAACCCAACATAAAGCTCGGCCAGTTGCTCCTCACCGAGTGACTCGCTGAGAAACGCGTTCAACTGGGTCATGCTCAAAAAGGGCCGGCGTTGAAGAATCCCTTCCACCAGCGCCGAATGCAGGTGCGGTAGAGCAAGAAGCTCCTCCTCCTCTGCCAGGTTGGGGTTGAGCACACCCGAGCCGCTTTCCCCTTGCTCTTCCACCTGGCTCTGCATCTGAGCCTCGTCCCTCTCCTCTTCGGTACCGGATCCAGCACAGCCGGCCAGACCGACCGCAAGAGCGAACCACATCAACACCCTGCTCATCAGCATTTTCTTTGAATTCATCATGGTTTTCCTTTGTCGTCAGATGGACTTTCGCTCAAGGAACCCAATCGCGGGTGTCGGTAAGTGTAAACCAATCCCAGTAGTCCGAGTTGAATCATCGTTCCCGGAGCAAGGGTCGGCGTTGCTCCCCGAATGGCCTCCCCAAAAAGCTCCATCCCCTTCAGAGAAGGGTACATCTCCAGTTCGAACTCCGCATTCCCCTGATAGTGCAGGATGAACCCCACCAATCCACTCAACAAGAAGAGGATCATGGTTCCCTGAAGCACCCTGATATTACGGCGTCCCGGCCTGAGCACGCCCCAGCATAGCACGATCACACCTATAGCGATCAGGAAGAGCGGCACCCATTGCCAAAAACCCTCGGTGTGCTCCAACAAGAACAACTCCACACCGGTACCCAGCAACCCCATGAGAAGGATGGCCATGAGAAACCAGCGAATGACTATGAGGGTGGTGCTCTGTTGGTGCTCACTCACGGAAGGCTTACCCTTTGCTAACCGATAAAAGCCATCGGGTTCTGATTAAGGGCCAATTCCCAGCCATTTCCCCACTCTTTTGAGGGAGCGCTGCAAGGATCTGCCCGCTTCACTCAGACCCCGGTTGAGGCTTTGCCCAGCTTGATTGGAGGTGCTGGACAGGGCACTACCTGTCTCAGACTGTCCTTTTTCCAGTGCGCCGATGGTCTTGTTACCACCCAGAAGTACAGACTTGAATGGAGGTGGTGCTCCACCAACGAACGCCACCTCTTCCCCTCCCAACCGTTCCAGCCTCAGGCGGGTCGAATCGTCGAAGTCGCTTTTCATCTTCTCGGCAAGTGGCCAGGACCCGGAAGCGGTCCAGACAGCCCCGTTCAAAGGAGCTCCCGGCTCACCCAAATTGATGAGCGGGCCAGGGGAGAAGGGGATCATCTGCTCACAGCGATCTCCTCCGCACCCCACTCTGTGACAGAGATCCTCGGTCAGGAAGGAGGCATGTTTACCCGAGGAGATCCAGATGGTCACTGCCGGATCTCGGCCCGGGATAGCTTTCGCCTTGGCGCCGTTGCTTGCATCGCACAGGGTTCCTTCATGGGCTGCGGCATACCAGTAAAGAGCCTTCCAGCGGCTGGTGGGGGCCATCGGACCGTCGGAGTGTACCAACACCGATACGTGCTCGGTGTCCAGGTCGTGCCCAAAACGACCGCAATCTCGGCTCCGAAGGTGATAGTAATGGACCTCCAGGAAGTCGCCCGAGGTCCCGTGTGGTGCAACCGGAAACACCTGCCCGTATATCGTCCCGTTGGACGCCACGGCTTGGGGCTCCGGAGAATTCGGTAGAAACTCCGCCGGCAACCCGGCACACTCCGTTTTGCTCACTCTGAATTCAGGCAGGAATCGAACCAGGATTTCCTGCTCGAAGGAGTCCGCCAGGCCGTCATGGTCCAGATCCTTCAGGGCCTCCCCGTAGCTGGTTCCCCAACTTCCGGGAATAGCAACAAACATCAGGAGTTCAAGCAGCAGTACAAATCTCATGGAACCCTTTCGCGGTCAGATTCTTCTGGAGCTTCCATATCTTGTCACACAGGTTGGCGCAGGCTCAAGTGATGCGACAGGCACTGCCCACTTGACAGGCGAATAGACTGAAAGAATTTACTTGCCACCTGGTGGCGGTGAAAGTAGGCTTAGAGATGGGAGGAGCCAGTGACACGGGGATGTGCCGGCGCTTCTGCTGTCGGAGGAGAGAAGTCGCGCCTGACTCCTCCCAACTTCAATTATACTCTAAAAGGTTTTCTAGTTCGAACCCTTCGCTGCATATATTCTATATAAACTACTGAACATAAAGGGTTTATAGGATTTTCGTTTCGAGAATAAGCTTACTGCGGCGTGTACCAGATAGGCGACGTTTGTCGGTTTTGTCAATCCGCCACGAGGGTACGGCAAGAAACAATGGCACGCAACTGTCACAATTACCAGGCGTTATTGAATGGTGATGGGTGAACGCCCTCTAATCCTCACCGAGAATGAATACGGGTGGATCTGATCTTGCCTTCTGAGCGGTCAAGGCTCAGCATTGTGACCAACCGATCATTCAGGGCCCGTCAGAAAAAGGGAGGAAGTTATGGCCAAGATCCTTGCTGTTCTCTACGGTGTTGTATGCCACGTGATGTTCCTGCTCGTTTTTCTCTATCTCATCTGCTTTTTAGGCAATTTCAATTTCGATCCCCTGGTTCCCAAAACGATTGATAGCGGCACCCCGGGTCCGGTGGGGATAGCACTGCTTGTCAACATCCTCCTGCTGGCGCTCTTCGCCGTTCCCCACAGTGCGATGGCGCGCCCGGGGTTCAAGCGGTGGTGGACCCAGTTCGTGCCCAAGCCGGTGGAGCGGAGCACCTATGTCTTGCAATCCAACCTGTTGGTGATCCTGTTGTTCTGGCAGTGGCAACCGATGACGGGCGTGGTGTGGGAGGTTCAGAATCCACTCGGGGCCAATGTGCTTTGGGGTCTTTTTTTCCTGGGCTTTGGTCTCGTTGTCCTCTCCAGCTTTATCATTGATCACTTCGACCTTTTCGGTACCCGACAGGTCATCCTCTACGCTTTAGGCCGCCCCTATACCCCTTCCCAGTTTAGGGTCGTGGGCTTTTACAAGTTTGTCCGCCATCCCCTCTTGTTGGGCTGGCACATGGCCTTTTGGGCGACTCCCCTGATGACCACCGGTCACCTTGTTTTCTCCATCGCCACCACTGCTTATATGCTTATTGCCATCCAATTCGAGGAGAAGGACCTGGCCGCCTACCACGGAGAGGACTACGTGAATTACAGGCGAAAGGTCTCGATGCTGATTCCCTGGCCCTCGAAGAAGTGAGCGGTGAGCGCTGATCAGACAAGGCTTTTTGCCCCGAATTCCGTTCCATCTTCACATCCTGGTGATGAGGCTCACAGCACCGTTTGTACCCTTTGGGTCACACTGCATGAAACCCCTGAGTAAATCGGAATGTTTAGCACCTCATTTGACGGTCGAAATCTTAAATTTGCCGAGGTCACCACGGCGGGTTCACAACACCACCTTTTTCTGGAAAAAACGGTGTCCCTCTCCCCTGTGTCAGAGTCGGCCAGCCCACTTGCCGCCACCATTACCAGGATCACTTCCGAACACGTATGGTTAGAACTACTGGGTGCGCCTACAACGCGGGCCTTTTCGCCAGGAGATCCGGTCCGAATTAAATATTGGGATGAAGAGACCGCCTACTACTTCGACGCTGAGATCCAGACCGTATCCGGCCCCTGTGCCCGACAGGTGACCATCTCAAGTCCCCGTGAAGAGATCTCGGTTCAGCGCAGAAAGGCCCAGCGCGTGTGTTATCCGATCTCCTTCTCATTTACGATTATCGACGCCGCAGACACTCAACTCATCGGAAACACGGTCTCCGAGGCGGAGACCGAAAACGTCAGCGTAGGAGGATTGGCCTTTCATAGCCCTCTTCCACTCAAACTGAAGGATCGATTGGAGATTAGCTTTCGTTTATCTCCTTCCGAGCAGGTGAAGGCTGTGGGTTGGGTGGTTCGATATCAACCTCTGAGGCAAGATGGGACGAAGCTGAACCTTGTGGCTTTGGAGTTCCTGCACCTGGGACCCGAGGCGCAGAACAAACTCCACCTGTTTTTGGCTCAAATCCTTCCTCGAGACGCCGACATCCAATGGTTTGATTGACCTAATCGGTGAGGTAGGCCGTTGTCTTGATGCCAGAGACTTCAATCCTGCGACGGCAGCGAGGATCCCCGCACGTCACGACGTCATCGATCAGCACCATGTAACTCTGAAACTTGGCGAAGCGGCTTCGAGCCTGCTCATCGGCCCCTTGAGACAGATGTTTCTTCTTCTGGCGGACCAGCCAGCGCAACTGGTAGGTCTCCTGCTCCCTACAGCTCTGGCAGCGCAACACCGCCGGCTTAGTCGTTTCGGATTCGTCACAAAACCGTCGTTCGTCCATTCTCGCCCTCAGCAGACCTGGTCGGGCAGTTTCCACCCGATCCAGCTTATTCTTCAATGACGTCAAAGTTCGTGGATCGGGGCACCCTCACCTTACTCCACACTGCAGCCCAGGGGACCCGGCTGGGATGGCTCGAATAGGCCTCCTTACTTTTCACATCATCGAATTCCAACACCAAACCGTGGGTGCGGGTAATGTCTCCCACAACCAAGGGTTGCCGAAGTTTTCCTACCCATGCCTTTCTTAATCCCGGCATCGAAGTGATCAGCTCTTCGGTAGCTCTCTTGAAATCTGCAAGGCCTTGTTCCGTTGCCCCGTCAGCGGCAGTCCACGCAACCGCATGAACAGTGGTTTTCTCCGTCGTTGCCCGCTGTTGTCCCGCCAGCCACCCCGCCACGAAGATCATGCTTCCCACCAGCACAAACAGAATTTGTCGACCCTTCCCCTGACGCATAAACCCTCCTTTCTCAACTCTAATGGCACAGCGGAGGGTACCGAATCGAAGCACCGCTGGCAAGGACAGATTTCAGGAATCGGGATAGTGAAGCCTCCACCAGCTCTCGGCATGTTCACGGCTCCAGTCCTGCGGTCGAGCACAGGCCAAGAGCGCATCGGCAAGCTCCACGGCGGTCTGGAAGCGTTGGAGAGGATCCTTCTCCAGACATTTGAGAATAATACGATCCACTTCCTCGGGAACATCATTTTCCGTTCTTTGAGAGGGGGGGACCGGCAAAGCATTGACGTGATCCACAATCATGGCAACAGGATTCTCTCGCTGGAAAACCAACTCCCCGGTGAGCAACCAGTAGCCGACACAGCCTAAGGCATAGAGGTCGCTTCGAACATCCACATTGTCCTGGCCCACTGCCAACTCAGGGGCCATAAAGGCCGGTGTTCCAGTGGTCATGCCTTCCATGGTGAGCTCGGAGCTCCTGTCACCGTGGGGACCCGAGGCGCCTTCGGTTTGAGTTTTTACAAGACCGAAATCGAGGACCTTGATGAAATCGTAGGACAGTCCCATATGGCAAACAAATATATTTGCGGGTTTCACGTCCCGATGAATGAGATGGTGGTTGTGAGCCTCGCCCAGAGACTCGCAGACCTGCTGCAGGAGGTAGATCGTTCTCTGGGCGGGCACCGGACCATGCTTCTGAACCAGCGTGGCCAGATCGATCCCATTGAGGTATTCCATGACGTAGTAAAAAGTCTGATCATAGGTAACCCCGAAATCATAGAGTTCAACGGTATGAGGAGAGCGCAACTCGGCGGTGGCCTGGGCTTCCTTCTCAAACCGCCGCACGGTTCGCTGCGCCTCTTTCCCGCCCTCCTTCAACCTCTCTGGCCGGATCAATTTGATGACGGCGGGTCTCACCAACCTTTCATGATCGGCCAGCCACACCTCTCCCATCCCACCCATACCGATCCTCTCTCTCAATGTGTAAAAGCCCATCTCTGTGGCCTTCACCTCGCAGCTTCGGTAATAGCCGACGATCTGGGTGCCCGCAATGGCGATGGCAATGCTGAAGATCAGTAGGACTCCGGCCTCCACAAACTCCCTGGAAGGCGTGGGGACCATGGTCTCTACGATCTCCGGGTACCTTCCCCACAAAAAGAGCATCGCAGCCAGCGGGGTAGCCGCCAACGGGGTAACGACCCAGGCCGCTCTTTGCCAGCTATTGGGTATGAACATTCCGTAGACGATCACCAGCAGCCCATTGTGCAAAACGGTTCTGAGCAGACCCGACAGGGCCAAACCGCTGTCTCCCAGTGCCGCGCTCTGGTCGATGAAGGTAAGATCCTGCAGGCCCATATAAGCAGCAGCCCATCCGAAGAGGAGCAGTTCCAGGGCCCTGAGTGGTGTCAGTGAAAGCGGCTTCTTGCTGAAAAGCAGCAGCGCCATACACCCAATGGCCAGCAGCAGAGGGATCTGGATCATGGGGAAAAATGCTCTCTGGCTGAGGAGGTTGCCGCTCAGCCAGAGGAGGCCGGCGACGAAAAAGACCAGGCTCAGGGACAGCAGTCGCCTTCGAAGCAGCGATTCCGTGAGGGTGTTCACGAGAGTGCCCGAACCGGGCACGTCCCCGGCCTGAGGTCAGAACCTGCGGCTGGATCGGCTATCCGTAAGGATATCCTGCCTGGCTCCCGTTGCCTGCTGAAGTGTATCCCGTCAGCGAAAGGTGGACACATAGGGCCGAGCCCTTAAGAGAGAGTTGGATACTCGTTTGAGGGCCCCGTGAGATCTACAAGTCCTCTTTGTCTTCAAAGGGTCTGAAGTCTTGACAGCCACACTCAGAGCAAGCCGGGATTATGCATAGGTCATCGTGCACGAAGTGCCAAAAGGAGAACGCTATGACCACAGACGTCGCTCGGCGCAGATCGAGTAGGGCCACCCGCCTGGAAGATTCACGAGCCGAAGAGAAGACTCCACATGCGTCATCTGGAGGGGCTCCGCGGAGAGATTCTGCGTCACCGTTGCTGTGCTCGCAAGAGAAGGGATTTCCAACCTTCGATCTACTACAATGATGACGCAGCTTGCGGAGCGCCTCGACCTGGATTCGGGCAAAAACGGTCTAACCCGGGTAGACGGCAACGGAATGCCCAATTTCTTCCAGGGTGAGGTCGTTGTCGCATCTCGATCCCAGGACCGAATGAGGCCTTGAAGAAGGCGGTGGCTCGAGACGGTTAGTGGATTGAACCAAAAGCTAAAACCATCTGGTCCTTTTGATTGATATAGATCCCGCTCTCTATAGGAGAAATCAGAGGATCGCTCAGCGATGCACAAGCCCCGAAGTTTTAAGGACATCTTCGAGGCCTCCGATGTTAGTCGGTCCAGTGAGATCGGTGCCTGGATCAATCTCGAGAATCTTGCCCACCTTAGACACGGAAAGATCCATCCTCTGGAGACACCATCTCTTCGAAAGAGGGGGTCTGGCCCAGGCTTGCGGGACCAGTCCCCGCGAGGATCAGGAGCGGGTTGTGGAATCAGATCTCTGCCCAAATGAACGGGAATTCGAATCCTGGAGATGGCGCTTGCTCGTCAACGGCCCGAGTGGTGGCCTCACGAGAAGTGAGCTGCCAGGTGACGGATAGGTGCGAAAACTTGTACGGTCTCGCTGAATCCTCGGTCCTATCAACGGATTTTGATCAAGCGGATAGGGCCCTCCTGAATCAAATCGGGCAAGGTTCAACTCCGGAGCTTTCCAGCCGATATCGGAATATCGAATCAAGACGACCCGACCCAACCAGCAGGTTGGCAAACGGATGCGACCTACTCCTTCTGGTCAAGAACTGGGGCTGCTTCCAACTGGGGACTTCTTAATCACGGCCAATGTTCGTGCTTAGAGACTTCAGCCAGGTGAAGTCGAGGCGGCTTGTGAGAGAACGGGTGTGGAACAGCTCTTCCTCAATTGTCTGCAGCTTCGGCTTTACCGGCTGGTGATTCAGACCAGTCGGACCGGGGATTTTTGAAGCTTGGCCAAAGACTTTTTGTCTTCCCGCTGCTCTTTGAGACCAAGGGACTGGGCCACATCCTGGCCTCACCCTATCGTATCGATGAGATGCTCTTGTATCGCAGGTTTCAGATCGAACGCTACCATCGTTCCTGCAAGGAACGCATCAACCTAATGCGTCTGGGAGACACCCGAGGAGTTGGAGCGAGAAATCGCGGTCTTTATCGACTACTACAACTCCAGGCGCTATCACGAGGCCCTGGGTAACGTCACACCCGATGACATGTACTTCGCAAGACGAGATTCCATCCACACAAAAAGGAGAAGATTGAAAGGAGTCACCCTTGCCCGTCGGCAGGCGATCAATGCTAAACTAGCCCGATCAGCATCGGTTCCCACTGTCTCTTAGCTTGGAACCCCAAATGTCCCATTCTCGCTGAAGACGTACATTTTTTGCCCTTCTCAATCCTCTTTGCGATCTCCACTTCGCCCGCACGGCTCAAGAGAGGCACCATCCCCATCTCTTTGAGATAGACACGAATGGGATCCTTACCCTTCTCCTGGCCCTCGGAAGCCTCATTCTCATCAGAATCGCCGTCTTTTTGATCCAGCTTTGAGCGGTCGACTTCATCTCCTTCAGACCGCTGGGGAGCATCATCCAGGGCGACTCCATTTTTTCTGACCGTACGCACAATGCTCGCTCCATTTTCCGAGGAATCAACCTCCGGGGAAATCCCGTTACTCTGTTCGTGAAACCGATGATCGTTGTCTTTGTGGGGGTGAATCACTTTTCGAACTCCTCAAGCATCAAGGCCCTGTTCGGTCAAGGACTGCTTGAATAAACCAGGCCGCGTTTGGGGGGTGAGCTGATCCAGGGGCCACGGTACGAACCGCAGATCGCCGACTTCCTGACGGGCAAAGAGCTTCCCTACCATTTGAGGACCCAGCCCTTCGATGCCCTTCCGGCAACCATTCGACCTGATCCAGAGAAACCTAATCTTTCCTCCGACTTCAGCCAAGATCAGATATTTCCTAGACACCCAGAGGCCATAAGCAATTTGCGTGCCAGAGATTACAGAACCACCGACTAAAGCCGCTCAACCCCATCAAGCTCTGGGTTTGACTCCCCTTTCGGCTCTGCAGCGGGGGTTGGGAGACCTTATTCTCCCACCCAGTTGTCAACGACCGCTTACAGTTCAATCTGCCTGTCGACCGATAAGATGACGTCACTGTAACCAGTTAGCGGGTTTTCCACGGCTCAGGGAGGGTGTCAACCTGAGAGTTCGGGGAGAGTAGAACTCGGGGACAGGCCCAAGAATTCTCCCCGAACTCTACCACCCATGGACACAGCCCAGCGCCACCGCTATACTTGCCTCAAATCAAGGAAACAGTGAATGCTCACAGCAAATAGGGCCGTCTTATGAAGAAAAACAAATCCGGCGCTTCGGGAGGCAGTCCCAGCAGGAACCAGCCTTGCCCCTGCGGCTCGGACAAGAAATACAAGCGCTGCTGCGCCCTGAGGGAAGGGGGGGCGGTGCAAGGCTCCACCAAGATTTTGATCTGGATCGGAGGGGTGGCGTTAGCCGTCTTGCTGGGCTACGCAATGACCCAGGTGGGCCCCGGCAGCGGTTCCAGTCCCTCCCTTGGTATGGGGGGAGTGCAAAGAACCGGCTACTATACCGACCGAGACCTGCGCGAGGTGGACTTCTCCGGCCTCGCCGAAGAACAGAAGCAAGAAGTCCTGGACCATGCCAATGAGGCCCGGTGCACCTGCGGCTGCGGTATGAACCTGGCTCAGTGCGTAGCCACGGACAGTACCTGCCCATTGAGAAACTCGAACATCGAACGAATCCGGTCTCTTGTTCAACAAGAAACGGGATAGTGGAACTCGGAGGTCTCCTGGGTTCCATCGGAAACAAACATTTCGATCAACTAAGGCCACAATCCCATAAGATATCCGGCTAATTTTCGGGAACAGTAGAGGGTCCACGCGTCGTATAACATTATGTACCGCTGGAGATTGTAATGAGGGGGGACAAGAACGGACATGCTAGAAAGTAACGTTTCCAGAGGAGAAGCTTCGTCCCGTGTGATGATTGAAGCGCAGGGACTCAGTAAATATTTCGGTCCCTTCGTGGCGATCGAAGGGATATCCTTTTCGGTGCAGGAAGGACAAGTGGTGGCCTTTCTGGGTCCCAACGGTGCGGGGAAATCAACCACCATGCGAATTTTGACAGGTTACCTGGCCCCGAGCGCAGGGAGGGCTTCTATCGCGGGGCTGGATATTCACCAGGAACGGATTGCCGCTTCCAGGAGACTGGGATATCTTCCGGAGAATGGTCCTCTCTATTTCGACATGACCCCCAGAGAATTCCTGCAGTTCTTCGGGGAGGCCCGGGGATTGGAGGGAGAAGATCTGGAAAGCCGCATCGAACGAATCAGCAAACAATATGCTTTCCAGCAGGTTATGGAGAAACCGATTGGCAAACTCTCCAGAGGATATCGTCAGCGAGTCGGATTAGCTCAGGCCCTCATGCATGACCCCGACGTGGTGATCATGGACGAGCCCACTGCGGGACTGGATCCCAACCAGATCCGTGAATTTCGGGAAAGCATTCGAGAACTGGGAAAAACGAAAACGATTCTGATATCCACCCACATTCTGCGGGAAGTGGATGTCATTGCCGACCGCGTTCTGTTCATTCACGACGGACAGTTGATCTTCGATGGTACGCCCGAAGAGCTCCGAGAAAATGACTCGCTGGAGGAACCGTTTTACCGAATGACCGATTATGGCCGGACTCCTGCGAATCCGTCAGGTAACAAACGTCTTGCTGCTGAATCAGGAGGAGAGGAATGATGTCCCATGAAATCAATAGCGGATTTGTTCGTGCTCTGGTGAAGCGAGACCTGTGGAAATATTTCACCAATCCCACCGGCTATGTCTTTATTACCCTTTTTATTTTCCTCAGTGCCGCCGCGGCTTTCTGGCAAGATCGCTTCTTCCTGAACAATTTGGCCAACCTGGACCAATTGAATCAATTATTTCCTTATCTTTTGGTATTCTTTATTCCGGCCCTGACCATGGCCGTATGGGCTGAAGAAAGAAAGCAGGGAACGGATGAGCTTCTATTCACTCTTCCCGCCACCAGCCTGGAAGTGGTTCTGGGCAAGTACGTGGCCACGCTGGGAATCTATACCGCTTCGCTGCTTCTCTCTCTAAGCCATATTCTGGTTTTGTTCTGGCTGGGAAGTCCGGATCTGGGTCTGATGTTGAGCAATTATCTGGGTTATTGGCTGATGGGCTCGGCCATGATTGCCTTGGGAATGCTGGCCTCTCTTTTGACCTCCAATGCGACCATCGCATTCGTCCTGGGAGCGGCTCTTTGTTCTCTTTTTGCCTTCGGCGACTCCGTTTCCGCCTTAAGTCAAACCTTGGGCGGAGTACTGGGCTCAGTGGGGGTTCTCGATTCTTTCGATGATTTTGCCCGCGGGGTCGTAAGTCTTTCAGGGATATTGTATTTTGCCTCCCTGACAGCTTTAGTCCTCTATCTCAATGTCCTAGTGGTGGGAAAACGGCACTGGCCCCGTCAGGCGGATGGATACCCCATGTGGCAGCACCACCTCGTCCGGGCAGTGGGGCTCATCATTGCGGTCATCAGCGTCAATGCAATCTTGGAGAGGCCGCCTTGGACAAGATTGCGCCTGGACGTCACGGCCGAGCGGCTCCATTCGCTGAGCGGAGCGACACGTAGCCTGATCGCCGAGCTTCCCGAGGACCGTCCTGTGTTTATCCAGGCCTATGTCAGCCCGGAGATACCGGAACAGTTTGTACAAACCCGAGAGAATTTGCTGGGAACTCTCAATGAAATGGATTCCATTGGCGGGGCAAAAGTTCAGGTCCTTATTGAAGACGTCGAGCCCTTCACACAGGCAGCGCGCGATGCCCGAGAAAAGTTCGGCATCGTGCCCAGGTCCATACCGAACTTGGGAGGCGCACAAGCCGGCTACTCGGACGTCTTCCTGGGCATAGCCTTTAACTCTGGAGCTCAGGAACATGTGATTCCCTTCGTAGACCGGGGATTGTCCGTAGAATATGAAATCACTCGAAGTATTCGGGTGGTAGCCAGAACGGATCGTAAAAAGATTGGAGTGCTCAACACGCAAGCCAAGCTCTTTGGAGGATTCGATTTTCAGACCATGCAGAGCACGATGGGATGGTCCGTCGTGGAGGAATTGAAGAAGCAATATGAGGTCGTCCAGGTTTCCCCGGTCGGTCCCATTCCGGAGGGTCTTGATGGTCTACTTGTGGCTCTCCCCTCCTCCTTGCCTCAAGAAGAAATGGATGGCCTACTCGCCTACATCAAGGAAGGAAATCCCACCCTTTTGTTGATCGATCCTTTACCTGTGATCAACATAGCGCTTGCGCCCTCAGAGAGAAGCGGTGCCAACATGAATCCGTTCATGCAACAACAGGCCGCCCCACCCCCGGAAAAGGGAGACATTCAAAAATTCATGGCCGAGATCGGAGTCAGTTGGAACTCCGCCGGTATCCTTTGGGATTCCTACAATCCTCATCCCGATCTTGCCCAGATGCCGCCTGAAGTGGTCTTCGTGGGTAAGGGCAATGAGAATGCAGAAGCTTTCAATGAGCAGCACCAGAGCAGCGCCGGTCTGCAGGAACTGGTCCTGCTTTATGCCGGGAACATTGACCAGGCGGCTGGAACGGACTATGAATTTCAACCTCTGCTGAAATCCGGGTATGTCTCCGGACAGGCCAGCTATTTCCAAATGGTGCAACGAAGCTTTCTCGGAATGCAGATCAATCCGAATCTTCCTCACCGGCCCGATCCTAACGACTACACTTTGGCCGCTCACATCCGAGGAGCTGAAGAGAGCACGGGCTCCGAGGCCGACTCCCCGGAAGAAGAGGACGCTTCCGAAGACTCCAGCGCAGGGGAAGGCGATGAAGCTCCTCGATCATCCAGACCTCTGAACGTTCTTGTCGTCGCCGACCTGGACTTCATTTCCGAGCAGTTCTTTCAGATCCGCGCAGGCGGACTGGAAAACCTCAATTTTGACAACATCACGTTCTTTCTCAACAGCATCGATGTCCTGGTTGGAGATGAATCCTTCATCACCCTGCGCCGCAAGCGCGTTCGACATCGAACCTTGGAAAGGGTCGAGGAACAGACTCGGAACTTTATCGAGGGGCGCGTGAAAGAGGAAGAGGAGGCTGAAGCTGGAGCGGAGAGGGCTCTGGCCCAGGCCCAGCAAAGGTTGAATGAAAGGGTCGAGGAGGTACGGCAACGCCCTGATCTGGACACTCAGACCAAGCAGATTATGGCTCAAAATATTCAGGAAGTGGAAAGCCGTCGATTTGAGGTCTTGAAGACAAACATCGAGGCCGAAAAAGAGGCAACGATCAACAGCAGCAAGGAGAACGTGGAAGAGCAGATTAGAAGCATTCAGTCCAACATCAAGACCTTTGCGGTTCTGCTCCCCCCCATCCCCGTCTTCGTTCTGGGTGTACTGATTTTTGTGCGCCGGCAACGTCGGGAAAGGGAGGGCGCCGCGGCCGCCCGCAGACTGAGGACATCGTCATGAGCGAAACACGAAAAACTATGACCTACGCCGGTGCGGCTCTTTTGTTGCTGGCGCTGACCTTTCTGACTGGACCGAGAAGGATTACTCCCGATGCCTTTTTGGATCGGGGCGAATCCTTTTTTCCCGAGTTTACGGATCCCAATGTCGCCACCACCCTTGAGGTCATTGAATTCGACGAAGAGACGGCCGCGGCCAGTCCCTTCAAGGTGACCTTCACTGAAAATAGATGGACCATACCTTCGCACCATAATTATCCTGCCGACGGAAAAGAGAGGTTGGCCAAAACGGCTGCCGGCGTTATCGACATCAGAAAAGATGATTTCCGCTCCGATAATATCGCCGACCACGAGGCCTTCAGCCTGCTGGACCCACTGGATCAAACCGTGAGTACTCTCATGGGCCGGGGGAAACGTGTCACGATCAAGGGAGAAAGCGATCAGGTTCTGGCAGACCTGATCATCGGCAACAAGCTGGAGGGCCGAGATAATCTTCGATTCGTCAGAGTTCCCGATCAGAAAAGGGTCTACGTGTCCCGTATTGATATTGATCTCTCTACGCAATTCGAGGATTGGATCGAGCGTGATCTGCTACAAGTCAGCCAGCGTGACATTGAGCAGATCACTTTGAAGGATTACTCGATTAACGAGCGGACGGGAACAATTAACCAGCGGGATGTGGTGATTCTTGATCGAGAGGAGGAGAGCTGGAAAGCCAATCGAATGTCTTCCACCCAGGAAGTGGACTCCACCAAAATGGATGGTTTATTGAAGGCGATCGAAGAACTCTCCATCGTTGGCGTGCGGCCAAAGCCAGAGGGTCTTTCCCGGAATGTGAGCGGTTCCGAGGGTGGAGAAGGGATTTCCCAGGCAGATCTTCTTTCCCTGCAGAGCAACGGGTACTACTTCACACGAGACAGAAATCTGGTCTCCAATGAAGGGGAACTCGAGATACGCAGCAGCCAGGGAATCATTTACACTTTGCGCTTCGGCGAGATCCTCTATGGCACCGGTGGTGCCGTTACAGCCGGCACCGACTCAAGCGACGAGGATAAGGAGGAGAGCGGCCCTGGCGAGAACCGATACCTCTTTATTACGGCATCGTTCGACCCCAATAGGTTCTCCGAGCCCGCTCAGCCGAGTAACACGGATTTCCTGAATCAGTCCGAAGACGATTGGACCGATACCGATCGAAAGAATAAGGAACTGCAAGACAAACACGACGAATGGCTGCAGAAGGTGGAAGAGGGTCGGGAATTCTCCGATCAGCTGAATACCCGCTTTGCCGATTGGTACTATGTCATCTCTTCAAGCAGTTTTGACGAGGTGCACCTGAAGCGAGGCGACCTGATTAAGAGGAAGGAAACTTAGTGCCCCGCAAGCCTCTTCAGCAAACGTCATCGTACTTTATGAAACGAGGCACTTAACCTGGGCAAGCAGGAAAAAAAGGTTCCTGAGACTGAGCAAGAGGAAAGCCCGAAGAGCACAGACTTGGACGAGACGGGCGTGGTCCTTGCCGGGGAAGTTCTTCCCACCTCCCTTCCCATTCTGCCTATCAGACCTCGTCCTCTTTTTCCAGGCATTCACATTCCTTTGGCGGTCCGAGAAGATCAACTCCCGGTCGTGGAATGGGCACTGGAATCGGGCGCCAAGACGCTGGGACTGGTGCTGGTAAGAGATGTGGAAAAAGAGGACAGCCCTGACAACCTTCACCGTGTGGGTGTAGCCGGCAAGATCCTCAAGGCGATTCAGGAAGAGGAGGGCAATGCTCATATCCTGATCAGTTGTCTGGAACGCTTCTCGACGGAGGAAGTCAAAGAAACACCCGAGGGACTCTTCGCACGGGTTGAGTATCACTATGCTCCTGAACTCTCCTCCAACCAGGAATTGCGGGCCTACTCCATGGCCATCATTTCCACTCTTAAGGAACTCGTTAACCTCAGTCCTCTCCAATCTGAAGCAATCAAGCTGTTCATCAGTCGGTCTTCACTGGATGACCCCGGAAAACTCGCCGACTTTGCTGCAAGTCTAACCACTGCCAACGGTGGAGAGCTTCAAGAAATTCTTGAGGCCTTTGACGTTCGCCAGCGCATTGACCGAACGCTGGTGTTGCTGAGAAAGGAACTGGAGGTTTTCAAACTCCAGCAGAGGATCACCAAACAGATTGAAGAAAAGATGACCTCGCAGCAGCGCGAGTTCTTCCTCAAAGAGCAACTCAAAGCCATCAAACAGGAGCTGGGACTTGAAAAGGAGGGGAAAGCTTCAGAAATCGAAAAATTCCAGAAACGGCTGGCCGATTTAAGCCTGAACCCGGAAGCCCAGCAAGCCATCGATGAGGAACTGGAAAAGCTCCAGGTATTGGAGCCACTTTCCCCTGAGTATACGGTCACCCGAAATTATCTGGATTGGCTGACCATTTTACCGTGGGGCAAACAAAGTCAGGACAACTACGATTTGAAAAGGGCCAGAGATATACTCGATCGTGACCACTATGGACTGGACGACGTGAAGACTCGAATTCTGGAGTTTCTGGCAGTGGGGAAAATAAAGGGCGACATCGCTGGCTCCATCCTCTGTCTTGTCGGACCCCCGGGTGTCGGTAAAACCTCGGTTGGAATCAGTGTGGCCGACGCGTTGGGCCGCAAGTTTTTTCGCTTTTCCCTGGGAGGGATGAGAGACGAAGCCGAGATTAAGGGACACCGCCGGACTTATATCGGTGCCATGCCCGGGAAGTTTATCCAGGCCATGAAGACTGTGGGCACCTCTAACCCGGTCATCATGCTGGATGAAATTGATAAGGTCGGGGCATCTTTCCATGGCGATCCTGCCTCGGCGTTGCTCGAAGTCTTGGATGGCGAACAAAATCCGTCCTTTCGCGATCACTACCTGGATGTTCCCTTTGACCTTTCCAATGTACTTTTCATAACGACGGCCAACCAACTGGACACCGTTCCTGCTCCCTTGATTGATCGCATGGAGGTGATCCGCCTGTCCGGATATATCCTGGAAGAGAAACTGGAGATTGCTCGTCGTTATCTGATTCCCAAGGCTCTCAAGAATCATGGTTTGAAGAGAAAACAGGTGAGCATACGAAAAAATGCTCTCCGGACCATTATCGATGGCTACGCTCGAGAGGCGGGAGTTCGTGCTTTGGAAAAAAGGATCAAAAAAATCATGAGAAGGGCCGCAGTGGAGTTTTCAGAGAATCCCACCGGGAAGTTTGTTGTCACCAAAAGCGACGTGGAGACTCATCTCGGAAAGCCGATTTTTACCCAGGAGGACCTTCTCGAGGATCGGCCGGGAATCGTGACGGGTCTTGCCTGGACCCATCTGGGCGGAGCAACACTCCAAATTGAAGCAACGGCCGTGGCCGCTCGACGAAAGGGTTTTAAGCAAACCGGTCAACTCGGTAATGTGATGGTGGAGAGCTCAGAAATCGCCTATTCCTACGTCATGGCTCACCTGGAAGAATACGGGGCGAAGCCAGACTTTTTCGACCAACACTTCGTCCATCTTCACGTCCCCGCCGGTGCGACCCCAAAGGACGGGCCTTCAGCGGGAATCACCATGGCGGCCTCCCTAATTTCCATGATTCTGCAGAAGAAGGTTAAAAGGAATTTGGGCATGACCGGAGAATTGACCTTGACCGGTCGTGTCCTGCCCATTGGCGGAGTGAAGGAAAAGGTCATTGCCGCCCGGCGGGTAGGGCTGGACACGCTCATCTTTCCGGAAGCGAATGAGAAGGATGTCGCGGAGCTTCCCGACTATTTGCGCAAAGGTTTAACCTTCCGCTTCGCTCGCGACTTTGGCGACGTCTACCAATGGGCTTTTCAGAAGTAGCCCAGTTCCCTTCAAAGGGCCTGCTCTGAGAGCGGCCACTACAGCAAGAGTAAGAACCTCGGATTAGGTAGCGCCCCTTCCCAGAACCCAGAGAGGTTAAAACCCGGTTTATGCATAGGTTTTTGTAGCGAGGCGTCGAAAAGGCCGTCCTGACCAGGCGCGCGACCGAGGACACCGCAGGCGTACTGTACGGTACGACGAGGAGTCTGAGCGAGCGGCAACGCAGTCAGGGCGGATGGTTTCGGCGCCACAGTTAAAAATTTATGCATAATCCGGGTTCAGTCCCAACGACTACCCTGGTGCTCTTGCATACCGTTTGATTCCCGGCCTCAATTGTGCTTATATTCCGCCCGTGACCGAGGAGATGAGCCACGATATCCTGATCGTTGGAGGAGGCGCTGCGGGTCTGAGGGCGGCTATTGCAGCCGTGGAAGTGGACGCCAAGCTAGACATTGCTGTCGTATCCAAGGTCTTTCCCATGCGCAGTCACACGGTCTCGGCAGAAGGGGGAGCCGCCGCCGTCCTGCGGGAAGATGACAGTCTGGAACTCCACGGCTTTGACACCGTCCGGGGAAGCGACTTTCTGGCTGACCAGGATGTGGTCGAAACTTTCATCAAGATGGCGCCTGAGGAGCTGATCCAATTGGAGCATTGGGGATGTCCCTGGAGTCGTGACAGCGATGGAAGAGTCAGCGTGCGTGCCTTTGGAGGTATGAGCGTCAAAAGGACCGTCTATGCTTCTGACAAAACCGGCTTTCACATGTTGCACGCTCTTTTTCAAACCTCACTCAAGCACACCCAGATCCGACGCTACGATGAGTGGTTTGTCAGCTCTCTGCTCGTCGAGGATGGAAAATGTGTGGGGGTTACGGCGCTCGATCTCGAAACGGGGCAGCTTCACCCCATCGTGGCCAAGGCCGTCCTGCTCTGTACCGGCGGCTGCGGTGAGGTCTTTCCTTTTACCACCAACGCCAGCATTAAGACGGGAGATGGCATGGCCATGGCCTACCGGGCTGGTGCTGCACTCAAGGACATGGAGTTTGTCCAGTACCATCCCACCGGACTGCCGGGAACCGGGATTCTGATCACCGAGGCCTCCCGGGGAGAGGGAGGACACCTCTTCAATAAAGAAGGTGAGCGCTTTTTAGAGCGTTACATTCCCGGCAAGATGGAGCTGGGACCTCGGGACATCCTGTCGCGGGCCATCATGACCGAGATGAACGAAGGCCGTGCCTATGAGGGAGAATACGGTGGGTACGTTCATCTGGATCTGAGCCATTTGGGAGAGAAGAAAATCGATGAACGGCTCCCTTTTGTCAGAGAGCTGTCGGTCAAATACGTCGGAATTGACCCCGTTTACAAGCCCATCCCGGTCCGGCCCGTCGTTCACTACATGATGGGAGGAGTGAGTACGGACATCAACGGGAACACCACGATTCCCGGTCTGTTGGCTGCGGGAGAAGTGGCCTGCATTACCCTCAACGGGGCGAATCGACTGGGTTCCAACTCGCTGACAGAATGTCTGGTGTTCGGTGCTCTAAGCGGAAGGGCAGGCGCCCAATATGCCTTGGAGCAAAAGGCTGTGTCACAGAATGCTGCCCGTTCGTTGGCCGACAAAGAACAGAAACGCATCGCCAAACAGTTTCTTGAAAAAGAAGGCGGCAAGGAACGGATCGCCTCCCTTCAAGAGGAGATGCATCTGACCATGGAAGAAGGTTGCGGAGTCTACCGCACCGGTGAGAGCCTGCAGCAGTCCTGCACCACCCTCAAGAAGCTGCGCGAGCGTTTCGCCGATGTTGCCATAGATGATCGAGGCCGTATTTTTAACACCGATCTGCGGGCCGCCCTGGAGTTAGAGTTCATGCTCGAGGTTGCCGAATGCATCACACACTCGGCTCTGGCCCGAGAGGAATCCCGAGGTGCCCAGTCTCGTCTGGATTTTCCCGAGCGCTCCGACGAGAAATTCCTCCAACACCAATTGGCTTACGCCACTCCCGAAGGGCCTCGACTCGAGCAACAACCCGTTACGATCACCCGCTGGCCGCCTGAGGCGCGAAAGTACTAAGCCCATGAGCACGATCACCATCACGGTCACACGCTACAACCCGGAAAAGCGCCTGGAACCCTACACTCAGAGCTATCCCATCCCTTACAAGGAAGATATGGTGGTTCTGGATGCCCTCAATTACATCAAGAACCATGTGGATGGAACTCTTACCCACCGCTGGTCCTGTCGGATGGGGGTTTGCGGCAGCTGTGGCATGACGGTCAATGGAGATCCAAAGCTCACCTGTGCCACCTTTCTCCGCGACTACTATCCAGGCGAAGTCCGCGTCGATCCGCTGGCTAACTTTCCCGTGATTCGTGATCTGGTTATCGATATGAGCGATTTCATGGACAAGCTTCAGGAAGTCAAGCCCTGGATCATCCGCAGCGAGGAAAAGCCTGTCTCGGAAGGCGAGTATCTGCAGTCACCGGATGAGTTGAAGCTCTATCGGCAATTCAGCATGTGCATCAACTGTATGATTTGCTACGCGGCCTGCCCCGTCTATGGACATGACCAGAGTTTTGTGGGTCCGGCTGCCATCGCCCTGGCCCATCGCTACAACATGGACTCAAGAGATGAGGGCCAGGACGAGCGTGCCGAGATCATCGGAAGTCACGACGGTATCTGGGAATGTACGTTTGTCGGAGAGTGCACCCGAGTGTGCCCTAAACACGTCGACCCCGCAGCTGCCATCCAGCGATCCAAGGTGCAGCTGACCAAGGAGTATTTTCTTTCCTGGATCTGGCCCTGGGGCAACCCATGAACCAGCAAAAGTCTCCATCAGAAGATCTTCTCTATCGACCTCATATGAGCCCCTGGTGGTGGTTGCATCGAAAGAATTATTTCCTCTTTATGGTCCGCGAGCTCTCGGCTGTTTTTGTGGGCCTCTTCGCTCTCATTTGTCTGGTGGGAGTTTACCGGTTGGGTCAAGGTGAAGACGCTTATCAGCTCTATCTCAGCGCCCTTCAGACCCCTTCGGCTCAAGTGCTCTTTGTGGTGATCCTTCTGTTTTCGATCTACCATACGCTGACCTGGATTCATCTCACCCCGATGATCATGGTTGTGCGCATCGGTTCAAAGACGGTTCCGCCGGTACTGGTGCTCATCGCCAGCTACCTGGCCTGGATCGTGATTTCGCTGGTCCTCTTTTACCTTTTAGTGCCTCGTCCCATGAATACCATGACGTTTGCTGATGGGGCTTGGGAGGGGAAATCAAGGAGCGAGGAGGAGGTGATGCAGGGACCTCGGCGACGACAAGCGACGCAGAGATCGCCCGCAACCCCCATCAGCCCGAAGGGTGGCGGCGGGACGGCATCGATTTCTTTGTCGCTCCTCCTCCACGATGTCACTGACATCGCGTCGTCGTCGCTTCGCGAACTCGACGCCGTCGCGCTCGCCACAAACGTCACGGTATTCATGGGACGAGACACTAATGGGGGCTTGACATGGCGGTAAGAGTTAAGACAACAGATCCTATCTGGTGGGGGCTCTTTTCAGCGGGAGGAACGCTGGCCGCTTTTCTCCTGCCCGTTCACGTGATCGTCACGGGTGTCGGAATCGCTTTTGGATGGGTCTCCCCACAGGTCCTCGCTTACCCGCGAATGATCGCTCTGCTGGAGCATCCCTTGCTGCAAATCTACCTTTTTCTCCTCATCTCGCTTCCCCTTTTTCACTGGGCCCACCGCTTTCGATTCGTACTCATGGACCTGGGGCTCCGGAGCCTGAAGACTTCGGTTGCACTCCTTTGTTATGGGGTGGCAATGGTGGGAACCCTCCTGGCGGCTCTTTTGCTCTTCTTTTAGCTGCTTTCTCCGGCCAATGCTAGGACATGGGTTGTAGGAACGGCCCGAAACTGAGCCGAATCCCGGAATCAAAGTGCCTCAGACCATGACCCGGAGCGACGAGCGTTGAATGGAATGCATGAAAGCGATCCCTTGTCCCATCACCATCGTCAGTGAGGCAATCACAAAGGTCGCCAGGGCGCTGGAAATACAGGTGGCCAGCAAGGCCGACTCCAGATCCATCCCTGCCGCATGCATGACCACCGGCTGGACGAAAATGATGTAGGCCAGGGTCATGAAGGTCGTCAGTCCACCCCAGATCTCTTGCTGGAACGTCGTCTTGTTTTCCGTTGGTTCGAAAAAGCGTTCCATGACCCACCTTTACAAAGGACAGCAGGCGCAGCCCCCTGTGATAACTTCAGAATTTTGGACCGCCGTCCGCGAGGGATCATTGCCCTTGTTTCGGCATTAGAGCGAGTTGAAAGTCTAGCGCGGTTTCCGCTGAACCACTAGTGTTTCGTTCCATGAATGCGATGACGTTTCCTGATGTGGCTTGCGAGGAGGGATCAAGGGAGGAGTTCGTCTTGTCATCGCGGCGCCTGCGGCACTTCGTCACGAAAACCTATGCATAATCCCGGCTAGGGAGGATGTCCATCTTGTTGGCAATCTATGCAGTCACTTTGTTTCTCAGCGCCGCCCTCATGTTTCTGGTACAGCCCATGTTTGGAAGGATGGCGCTGCCGCTACTGGGAGGATCACCCGCGGTTTGGAACACACAAGTCGTTTTTTGCCAGAGTGTCTTGTTATTCGGTTATCTTTATGCTCACGTCACTTCACGCTGGCTTGGCATCAAACGACAGGCTCTTATCCAGTGCTTTTTGATCCTGCTCCCCCTTCTCTTTCTTCCCATCGGAATCCCGCAAGGTCAGATTCCTCCCGAGGAGGTCAATCCCAGTCTCTGGTTATTGACGCTCTTGTCAGCAAAACCCTGGGACTTCCTTTCTTTGTCATCGCCACCACCAGCCCAATGCTCCAAAAATGGTTTTCTGCCACGGACCATCCGAAGGCGGAAGACCCCTATTTCCTCTATGCAGCCAGCAACGCCGGAAGTCTGGTTGGCCTTCTCGGCTACCCCTTACTTCTTGAGCCCTACTTTCATTTGCAGGACCAAAGTTGGGTATGGGGAATTGGATACGGGTTCCTGATACTCCTGACCCTGACTTGCGCCCTGACCGTGTCGAGATCTTCTAGGTCCTCGATCCACGATCAGGCTGAATCAATCGGCAGGGACGTTCCTGAGCTCATTGTGGAAAATCCAGGTCCTGTGCCGTTCAGCCGGCTGATTCGATGGATGCTGGGAGCCTTTGTTCCCTCAAGCTTGATGCTGAGTGTCACCACCTACCTTTCCACCAACATTGCGCCGGTCCCGCTGCTTTGGGTTCTTCCTCTATCGATCTATTTACTCACGCTAATTCTGGTATTCGCTCGAAGGACGCTTGTGCCCCATACCCTCATGGTTCGCATATTCCCCATGCTCGCCCTTCCGTTGAGCATTGTCATTATCCTTCAAGCCACACAACCGATCTGGTTAATGGTCGTCGTTCATCTAATCTCTCTTTTCGTCATCGCCATGGTTTGCCATGGAGTGGTTGCCAACGATCGTCCCGCCGCGACTCACTTGACCGAGTTTTATCTGTGGGTATCCCTGGGTGGAGTTATAGGAGGAGTATTCAACGCAGTTCTGGCTCCGATCTTATTTTCGACACTCGTAGAGTACCCTCTGGTGTTGGTAGCAGGTGCTCTGCTCTTGGCATGGCCGGAAAAGGGTCAGCAGTTTCCCTATAAGTGGTTCGATGCTGCCTTGCCGGCTGGTCTGGGAATCCTGGCTGCCGGGCTCAACCTGGGCGTCGAAACTTTTCAATGGGGAGCTCACCCTCTGAGTCAGGCGGTAATGTTTGGAGTCCCAGCGACCATCTGTTACAGCTTTTCAACACGACCTTTGCGTTTTGGCCTAGGTCTGGGAGCTCTCCTTCTGGCCAGTTCTTTCTACACACAGGGAGCGGGGAGCGTCCTGCATCGGCAGCGTACTTTCTTCGGAGTTCACAGCATTCTGGTGGATTCCCAGCAACGTTATCATCTCCTTTCCCATGGCGGAACACTTCACGGCAGGCAGAGCCTGGACCCATCTCGTCAATGTGAGCCACTCACCTACTATCACACCACGGGTCCTCTCGGGCAACTGTTTAAAACTCTTGAGAATCAGACTGCGCATTGGCGAGTGGCTGCTGTCGGTCTGGGTGCGGGATCCATCGCCTCTTATCGCAGGCCAGGTCAGGACTGGACTTTTTACGAGGTCGATCCCACTGTGGTACAACTTGCTCGCGATCCTCGCTTTTTCACCTATCTGAGTGAATGCAGTACGAACATCAAGGTGGTGCTGGGTGATGCTCGATTATCCTTAGCCAAGGAACCCAGCAACCAGTTTGAGTTGTTAGTCCTCGATGCTTACAACTCCGACTCGGTTCCGATCCATCTCATTACTCAAGAAGCACTTAGACTCTACCTGGATAAAATCACCGATCGTGGGCTGATCATCTTCCACATTTCCAACCAATACTTGGATCTCGCCCCCGTTGTGGCAAATCTAGCCCAGGATCTAGGGCTGGTGTGTTTCTTGCGAAATGACCTGTTTCTCTCTCAGCAGGAACGACAATTGGGGAAGGAACCCTCCCAATGGGCCGTTATGGCGCGTCACCTGGAGGACTTGGGTGGGCTGACTAGTGACCCTGTCTGGAAGCGGTTAGAGGGCTCGGGTGGACCGGTATGGACCGACAGCTATTCAAGCATCTTCCGCGTCTTGAGATGGAATCCCGACAGTCCGTGAAACAGGGGTCAAGCGCTATCCCTCATCCAGGAATTCCAGAACTACCTCATGGAACTCAACGGGCTTCTCTCTTTGAGGCCAATGCCCGCATTGCTCGAGAATGCACAGTCTGGAATCGGGAATCAGGTGGTGAGCCTTTTTGGCCCATTTTACGGGTATCAGTCGGTCCTTCGATCCATGGATGATCAGTGTGGGTTGAGTGATTTCCCCCAGCCTGCCTGGAAGGTCATTCTGAAAGCCGGACCAATTCATTTCGTTCTCGAGATAGGATCTCCAGGCCCGTCCTGCACCGCGAGCGGCGGCGTTTTCTGCAATCTCGTCGATCAGGTCTTCGCTGATGATTTCCAGGTTATGAACAATTTTCCCCAAGCTGAGTTTAACGGTTTCGCGATTCCCCATTTTGCGTACTCTTTGGTGCAACTGAGGCATTTTCACCATGAGCCGGGCCAAAACCTGCCAGTACCACTTCGGCCCTAATCCAGCACCACTGGCCACGACCAGCTTTTCCACCAGGGAGGGGAACTGGAGAGCGAAAGCAAGGGAGATATGTCCTCCCATAGAAAGTCCCACCAGGGAAAAGCGCTCCAGACCCACATGCTGAACGAAGCGGCTGAGAAACCGCGTGTAGTACTCAACGGTGTAATTCTGCTCAGGTTTGCCACTTGATCCGTATCCCGGTAAGTCGGGCGCGATAACATGGTGGCTTCGAGAAAGGAGATCCATTGTGGGTCGCCAGGAAAGGGAAGCCGAATCAGCACTCCCTCCATGAAGCAGTACCAGGGCAGAGCCTGTTCCTTCCGCCTTCAGGTAGTGGACTTGGACCCCTTCGATTTCCGTCTCGCAATCTTTTGCCGGCATTGAGTGTCTCGTTAAGTGTCTCGTCCCAGGAATACCATGATGTTTGTGGCGAGCGCGACGGCGTCGAGTTCGCGAAGCGACGACGACACGATGTCAGTGACATCGTGGAGGAGGAGCGACAAAGGAATCGATGCCGTCCCGCCGCCACCCTTCGGGCTGATGGAGGTTGCGGGCGACCTCTGTGTCGCTCGTCGTCGCCGATGTCCCTGCATCGCCTTCTCCTTGCTCCTTGATTTCGCCTCGCAAACCCCATCAGCAAACATCATGGTATTCCTGGGACGAGACACTATAATAAACCTATGGCCTGGGCCCGTTTCTGCTCTTTCTGGATTTATCCGCCCCTGGCTGCTCTGCTGCTTTTGCTCTCACTTCAAGAGCTGCCCCCATGGGGGCAACTCTTGTGGCTCATCCCATTGGGTTGGTTCATCTGGAGCCTGCTGGAGTACCTGCTGCATCGCTTCTTCTTTCATTGGATTCCTCACCATCGCAGAATCAGAAGGATCGTGAAATCCCTTCACTTCAGCCATCATGGCGATCCCAGAAATCCTGACAAGATCCTGGTTCGACCCATTTATAGCCTGCCCGTTTCCGCCCTCTTCTTAGGAGGTTTCTATACAGTGACGGGAAGTTTCTTTGCAGCTTCTGCACTGCTGACCGGTCTTTGGCTGGGGTTTCTTTACTACGAGCTCGTTCACTACCGGCTACACCTGAGCAAAGTCGGAGGGGCCTTGCTGAAGATCCAACGTCAAGGCCATTTCTATCATCACTTCGTGGATTCGAACCATTGCTTCGGCGTCACTTAGCCCTTATGGGACCGGATCTTTGGCACCTATCGACCGCCTCCGGCAAGGCCTGAGTAGCATCGCCCTCAATGCGAAGATCGGCAAGCTGATCGTGTGCGGTTGGACCCTGATTGACGATAACGTAAACCGCTCCATGTTCCTTGGCCGATCGAGGCACGGAAGCGGCGGGTTCCACTTCAAGGGTAGATCCCACGGCGATCACCAGATCGGCACGAGAAGCGGCAACAAAGGCCTCCTGCAATTTATCCTGAGGCATCGCCTGACCGAACGAGACAGTGGCTGGCTTGAGGAATCCCTCACAGGAACACAATGGGGGCTCACCGCTGCGTTTGAACTCCTCAAAGGCGGGGTCTGGATCGGAAAGCTGGCCACAGGTCTGGCATTCGATCTTCCGATTGGTGCCGTGCAGTTCGATCACTCTCTCTTCAGGGTGGCCAGCAAGTTGGTGGAGTCCGTCAATGTTCTGCGTCACCAGCGAATCCAGGCGCCCAATCCGCTCCAACTCATACAATGCCCGGTGAGCTGGATTGGGTTGCGCATCACGAATCTCATCCCAACCCTGAAGTTTAAACTCCCAGTGGCGGACACGAGCCTCGTGCGAGCTCATAAAGTCATCGTAGTAGACGGGTCGCCATTTTTTCCACAGTCCCTGAGGCCCGCGAAAGTCAGGGATGCCGGAAGCGGTTGAGATACCTGCTCCAGTGAAGGCGAGGACTCGATGGGCCTCATCCAAGAGGGTGGCCAGTTGAACGGATGACATAGTTCTAGCCGGGATAATGCATAAATTGTCTACTGCAGTGCCGCAATCATCCACGCTGACTGCGTTGTGCTTCCTAGAGCTCCTCGGCGTACTGCATGAGTACGCCTGCGGGGCCCGACCCGCAAGCGGGTGCCCCTCGCGCGCCTTGTCATCGCTGCATAATCCCGGCTATCTTCCTTCCTCCTGCTGGGCACCACGCAGCACGATCACAGGTCTTAGCTGATCGGCTGGACCTGACTGCCCAATGGCCAGCAACTTCTGTTGGTGGAAAAGCCGGAAAAACTTCTTCTGGATGGTATCCCTCCTGGAGATTTCGTTGCCATGTCTGATTCGCACCGCCTGTGGCGCATCAAGATCGATGCGGGGAAGTTCGGGCAAAAGCTCTTCCATGGGGTAAAGATTCTCTCGCCACTGATTCTCAATCCCTTCCAAGGGTAGGGCCTGAGAAAGGTCAAAACAACCACTGCGAATGCGCTGTAACTTTCGAAGATAGGCTCCGCAACCGAGGGCCTCTCCTATATCGTGGGCGAGAGTTCGAATGTAGGTGCCTGCCGAGCAGTGGATTTGCAAGCTCCAGATCTCCCTCGTTTGTTCGAGCAACTCGAGCCTCTGAATCGTAACCTCTCGCCAAGGGCGTTCGACCTCTCGCTTTTTCCGGGCCAGCTGGTAAAGCTTTTTCCCGCCCACCTTTACAGCCGAAAACATGGGAGGCTGTTGTCGGATCTCTCCAGTGAATTGTCTCAGTACCTCCTCTGCTTGTTGAAGGGAAATTTCAGGCACCGGGTTCTTCTTGATGACCTCACCTTCGCCGTCCAAGGTGTCCGTCGTTTCCCCGAGTTGGATTTCACCAAGATATTCCTTGTCACTTGACTGGAAAAAACGGGCCAAGCGTGTGGCCGGTCCCAGGAGAAGGGGCAATACCCCGCTGGCCATGGGATCGAGAGTTCCCGTGTGGCCGACCTTGGTCCTTGAAAGCACCCGGACCCTTGTCACGATATCATGAGATGTGGGACCTGAGGGTTTGTTGACAACTAGCGCACCACAGAGAGGGTTGTGGTTCGTCATCCTAGTGGTCTGATCTGGCCTGCTGCTTCTCGTGGCTGGTCGTACTTTTCATCCAACAGTTGCTCTAATTCCAGGACTACCTTCCCGACAACCTCTTGAAAGCTCCCTTGAACGGCAAGGCCTGCCGCATTTTTGTGGCCGCCGCCGCCGAAACGTTCCGCTACGGTACTCACATCATAGTGGTTCTTTGATCTCAAGCTGACCCGGTACTGCCCCTTCGCCTCTTCACGAAAAAAGGCAGCTAAATCAATCCCCTCCATGGAGAGAGGGTAATCGACGATACCTTCCATATCATTGGCAGAGGCTCCTGTTTTTTCTAACATTTCCTGAGTAAGCGTGATGGAGGCGATCCTAGAAGAGTGTACCTGCAAAGTATTCAGGAGCATTCCTAGGATCTGAAGCCTGGCATAAGGACGAGTCATGTAAACGGCCTGAGCAATCGCCGAGGGAGACGCTCCATGGTTGACGAGGTCACCCGTTATGTGAAAAGTCTTGGCCCGGGTATTGGAGTACTGAAAGGAGCCAGTATCTGTGAAAATGGCGACGTAGAGGTTGGTGGCGATCTCTGGTGTCAGCTGGACTTGGAGAGCTTGAGCAAGCTCATAGATCATCTCAGCTACGGCGGCCGCTGAATCATCCAGCCAGTTGAGATCTCCAAAGGGTTCCGTCTTGGGATGGTGGTCGATGCTAATCACAAAGTACTGATCAAGGCCTTGGAGATTCGGCCGCTCCAGGTCATTACACTCCAGGACGAACAGCCCATCATAGTTTCCCTCAACCTGATGGGTAATCTGAATCCTTTCGATTCCGGGAAGAGACTGATAGGGGCGTGGGTGAGGATCTGCATTGAAGATATGGGCGGTTTTGCCCAGCTCTTCCAATATCATGGCCAGGCCTAGTTCCGAACCGATCGCATCTCCGTCGGGGCGAGCATGCGAGGCAATGACGAATCGCTCGTGGTCTTTTATAAACTGGATGATCTCGTCCAAAGCCTTCACTCGCATTCAAGGATGTCGACGTCGTATCTTAGTAAATCTCCGCCGAGGATTCGCTCACTTTCCCGGATGAATTTAGTTGATAATCCTTCCAACACTCTGCGATCGGGACCAATGGCGACCGCCCCCACTCGGGCCCGTTGCCAAAGCTCCTGATGTTCAATCTCGGAGACCGAGAAATTGAAACGGGAGCGCAACCGATCAACGACCTTCCGAAGGACACTCCGTTTCTCCTTCAGGGAGTGGCTGTGAGGATTGCGCAGGTGGATTTCCAAAGAGCAAAAAACAATAGGCATACACTCCCTCATATACTAACCTTTTTCTTAGACCTAGTCCTAATTGAACCTCAGGAAAGCCTGGTCCGGGAAAGATCGTGCTTCCTCCTACCCGACGTCTGTAGAGAGTCCGGGGACAGTCCCGAAACCTCTACATTGTATTTATGGAAGGAGACATTTAGAATCGGGATCCGATGATGAAAGCTATTCGTGTACATGAACTGGGGGGGCCTGAAACCCTTTCCTATGAGGATGTTCCGGAGCCCAAGCCAGGGCAGGATGAAGTTCTGGTCCAGGTTGAGGCCATTGGCCTGAATTTCATCGACATCTATTATCGAGAAGGGCTTTACCCAGGAACCCTTCCTTTCACCCCCGGATTGGAAGCGGCAGGGACCGTTTGCGCAGTGGGTTCTCGGGTGAGTGGAGTTCAGGTGGGAGATCGCGTTGCTTATGCATCGGCAATGGGAGCTTATGCTGAGAAGGCATCGGTGTCTGCCTGGAAGCTGGTTCCCGTGCCACAAGACGTCGATCTTCAGACGGCCGCAGCCATCATGCTCCAGGGGATGACCGCCCACTACCTGAGCCATTCCACTTATCGCCTGAAGCCCGGCCAGACGGTACTCGTACACGCAGCTGCAGGAGGAGTCGGACTGTTGTTGGTGCAAATGGCCAAGATGCGTGGCGCTCAGGTGGTGGGGACCGTTTCTACTCAGGAGAAAGCCGAGCTTGCTAGTCAGGCGGGGGCCGATCACGTCGTCTTGTATAAAAAGAACGATTTCGAGTCTGAGGTTCATCGACTCACTGAAGGAGCGGGAGTGGAGGTGGTCTACGATTCGGTGGGCAAAAAGACTTTTGAAAAAAGCTTGAACTGTTTGAAGCCCCGTGGATATCTGGTCCTCTTCGGGCAATCCAGTGGACCTGTCGACCCCATAGATCCTCAGATTTTAAATACCAAAGGATCTCTTTTTCTGACTCGCCCCAGCTTGTTCCATCATGTTTCTTCTCGAGAGGCTTTGTTGGAGCGGGCAGAGGAAGTTTTGAAATGGGTCTCTAGTGGAGACCTCAAAGTGCACGTCAGTGAAATTTTCCCGCTTTCTGAAGTCTCCCAGGCCCACAGGGCATTAGAGGAACGAAAGACCACCGGCAAGGTCTTGCTCGTGCCGTAGCCCGGGCTATGGATAGGTTCTCGTGACGAAGTGCCGCAAGCGCTGCGATGACAAGGCCTGCGAGGGCACCCGCGCGGGTCGGGCACCGCAGGCGTACTCTTGCAGTACGAGAGGAGCCCAAGAAAGGGGGTACCCGCTTGCGGGTCGCGCAGGCAGCGTGGATGATTGCGGCACTGCAGTAGAGAACTTATGTATAACCCGGGCTATTGGCCGCTACAATTCTAGTTTGACTTCCTCTTGGGTGAAGGCCTGGATCACATCACCGACTTTAATGTCGTTGAAATTGGCGATTGACATACCACATTCATATGCTTCCTTCACTTCATTCACATCATCTTTGAAGCGGCGCAGGGAATCGAGTTCGCCAGTGTAAACGACAACGTTGTCGCGTAGGAGACGAACTTTAGCATTTCGTTTGATCAGGCCGCTCTGGACATAGGTACCGGCAATGGTCCCAAATTTCGGCACTCGAAAAGTATCGCGAACCTCGGCTCGACCCAGGTCCTTTTCTCGAAACGTCGGGTCCAGAAGCCCGACCATGGCTTGTTCGATCTCCTCCGACACCTCGTAAATCACGGTGTGTAGCCTGATATCAACCTCTTCTTGCCCGGCAACATCCTGAGCAGTCCGTTCGGCACGGACGTTGAATCCGACGATAATGGCGTTTGAGGCAGAGGCCAGCAGAACATCCGACTCCGAAATAGCCCCCACGCCACTGTGAATAATTTTCACCTGGACTTTTTCAGTACTCAGCTTGTGCAGAATATCCTCCAGAACTTCGATGGATCCCTGAGCATCAGCCTTGAGCACGATGCGAAGCTCCTTAACCTTCCCCGTCTCCATTTGAGCAAAGAGCTCGTCCAGACTTACCTTACCAGAACCGGCAAGTTCCTGGTCTCGGAGCTGTTGTTGTCGATATTCGCCGATTTCCCGAGCCTTGGCAGCGTCCTCGACAACTTGGAAGGAATCGCCAGCCTGCGGCAGTCCCTGAAATCCCAGGATTTCGCCCGCACTGCCCGCTCCACTCTCAGCACAGGGATTTCGGCGGTCATCGAACATGGCCCGGACTTTTCCGTAAGCCGCTCCAGCGATGAAGGAATCTCCAATTCGAAGGGTTCCACTCTGCACCAGAATACTGGCTACGGCTCCGCGGCCTTTGTCCATCCTGGCTTCCAAAACGACGCCTGAAGCGGATCGTTTGGGATTGGCTCTCAGTTCCAAAAGATCAGCTGAAAGCAGGATCATTTCAAGCAACAAGTCGAGATTCGTTCCTTCCTTCGCCGACACTTCCACCATGACCGTATCGCCACCCCACTCTTCTGCCACCAACTCATGCTCGGTTAACTCTTGCCGAACCCGTTGGGGCTGGGCGTCCGGTTTATCAATCTTGTTGATGGCAACAATTATGGGAACCTCAGCGGCTCGGGAGTGATCGATCGCTTCCACGGTTTGCGGCATCACTCCATCATCAGCCGCCACAAGCAGGACCACCAAATCGGTCAAATCAGCTCCACGAGCCCGCATTCTAGTGAAGGCAGCGTGGCCAGGAGTATCGATAAAAACAATTCTGCGGCCCTTTACGTCGACGTGGTAGGCACCGATATGCTGCGTGATACCTCCTGCTTCGCCAGATGCCACTTGAGTGTTGCGAAACGCATCCAAGAGGGAGGTCTTGCCATGATCAACGTGACCCATCACCGTCACCACAGGGGCCCGCACCTCCAGGTCCTTGGCGAGATCCTCGACCTGTTCCTCCTCAACGGCTGCCTCCTCGAAGGAAACGAAGTGTGGGATAACGTCGTGAAGTTCACAGATCTCCTGGACCAATTCCTGCTCCAGGGTTTGGTTGATGGTGGCCATCACACCTCTGGAAAAGAGTTTCTTGATCAGCTCGTTGCTTTTGATCTGGAGTCTTTCACCCAGTTCCTTGACCGTTATCCTCTCTGAAAAGGTCACTTCTCGAGGCCCACGCACTTCCACCAGCTCAGGGGTTTCTACAACCGGTGCTTCTTCCGGTTCCTTGCCCGCTGCGGACTCACGGACCGTCACGGGCTCCGGAGCCTTCTCCGTTTCTTCATCGATCGCTGGGGTCTCAGTGGGTTCCTCCTTGACTTCATCCTTCAGCTCCAGCTGCTCACGCGCTTTGCGAAGAGCTTCTCGCTCCGGCCGGTCCGCCTTTTCTTTGACTTCTTTCCTCTCAGTGATTTTCTCCAGCTCTGCCCGAGTCGGTTCGTGCATTGCCTTTTCCAGCAACTCGGCAGAGAGCTGAGCTTCCACCTTTTCAATAATGGGTTCATCGTCAATAGAGACTTCTATTTTCTGGGAAATCTCATCCTCGGCGATCTCAACTTTCCGGTAACTCGCCTTTCCCTTACGGGGCTTCATAGAGCCTACCCAGGCACTTGCAACCTCCTCCTCTTCAACCTTTTCAGCTTTCTTTCCGGGTTTCCCCAGCTGCTTGATGCTCTTGCGGGTCCTCGAAGAAGGCACTTTCTTCTTCTCTTTCTTTTCTTTCCTCTCCTTCTTTTCCCTGGCCCTTTCCTCTTCCTGCTGTTCCAGTTCCACCATGAATTGCAGGCGACGGCGGATACGATCGGCGATATCGTGATCCACATGGGTATCTGGTGAAGGGACCCAGACCCCAACCTTTTTGAGTTCGGAGATCACCACCGCATTTCTCATTTCAAATTCGGAGGCGAGCTCGCTGACTTTAACTTGTTGCATTTTGCAGTCTTTGGAAAACCTTTCTTACGTCGTTTTTTCAGCTTCCTCTTCTAAATCAGCTACCGGCTCTGGATCAACTTCCGGTTCTAAAGCAGTTCCCGGTTCCAGAACTTCTTCCGCAGAGGATACCTCTTCGGCCTGATCGTCTTCCTGAGCGGTTTCAACTTCTAGAAGGGACTCCGCCGCCGGAATGGCGGCGACCAATTCTTTAGCTTGGTCGATCAGCTGCTGAGCGGTCTTTGGGCCAAGCCGGGGAATTTCCGCCAGATCTTCGACCGACTTTGAGGCCAGTTTCTGTATTGACTCAATGCCTGCTTCACGCAATCGACTCTGAGTCTTTTCCCCCACCCCCTTCAGGTCGGCGAGCGATCCAGATTCTGCAAGCGATCCGGATTCTGAAGGGCCACTCAAGTCCTCCAGCTGGCTCATGATTTCCTGCTTCTTTTCTTCGGCACTCTTGATATTGATCTCCCAACCCAGCAGCCTTGAGGCAAGACGTACATTCTGACCTTTTCTGCCGATGGCCAAAGAGAGCTGATCTTCTGGAACAATCACTTCCAAAATCTTTTGCACAGGATCGGCGATCAGAATCTTAGAGATCCTCGCCGGATTAAGAGCATTGGTCGTGTACTCGACAATATCGTCTGAGTATTGAATGATATCGATCTTCTCGCCGCGCAGCTCGCGAATCACAGCGTTGATGCGGCTTCCCTTCATGCCCACACAAGCCCCCACGGGATCAACGGCATCATCATTACTGGCCACGGCCACCTTGGCCCTCTCTCCGCCTTCTCGTACTGCGTTCTTAATCACCACCGTGTGATCGTAGACTTCGGGAATTTCCATTTCAAACAGACGGATCAACAAGCTTGGGTCACTTCTTGACACCACAATTTGAGGTCCTCTCGAGAGCCGATGGACCTTGATAATGACGGCCCTCACTCGATCTCCGGGCTTATATTCCTCGCCTTGACATTGTTCGCTGTAGGGAAGAACAGCCTCAGTCCGCCCGATATCGAAGATGATTTCTCGACCCTCACTCCGGCGAACAATGGCATTGACTAACTGACCAATCTGCTCGGAGAACTCGCTGAAGATAATTTCCCGCTCGGCTTCACGAACTTTCTGAAAGATCACTTGCTTCGCTGTCTGGGCAGCAATCCGACCGAGGTCCACAGTTGGCTTTGGGATTTCGACGAAGTCGTCCAGCTCAAAAGTCTCATCCACACTCAATGCTTCTTCGAGTGACATTTCGATGGCATCGTCATCCACTTCCTCTACGATCTTCTTTACTGCAAATACATCAATGGTTCCTGTTTCCGGGTCGTAACGAGCCTGCAAATCTTCGTCGGTTCTGAAGTATTTTCTCGCAGCTGCCACCATCGCATCTTCCAAAGCTTCTTGAATAATCTCCGGATCAATGCCCTTCTCTCGACTGATCTGTTCAATACTCTGGCTCAAAAGATTCGTCATTCTCTATTTCATCCCGATTTGGATTCCTTTGGAAAGGGTTCTTCCCTTACTCGAATCGGTGGACCAGATTTGCCTTTCTTATTTTGCTAAAAGGAATCTGATATGTTTCTCCATCAAATTCTAATTTGAGAATACCCTCTGAAAAAGTCCGGATCAGCCCTGTGAACTTCCTCCGATCTTCGATCGTCTCCGTGGTGATCAAGCGTATTTCCTTTCCTACAAAGCGCCTGTAATCCGCTTCCTTAAAAAGCGGCCGTTCGATCCCGGGAGAGGACACCTCCAGCACATAGCGGCGCAGGATAAAGTCTTCCTCATCCAACAGAGCACTCGCATGTTTACTCACTCGCTCGCAGTCCTGAAGACCGACGCCTCCCGGCTTGTCGATATAAATCCTCAACACACCGGTGGATCCTTGAGGCTGATACTCTACGTGCACCAGTTCAACCTCGCCAGCCTGAATCACATCCCTGAGAAGACCCTCAGCGTGAGCCGCTAAGTCCATCATATCTTCGCTCTAAAACAAAAGAGTGGGCAAGAAGCCCACTCTTCGGATAGAGGGTTTTCCGACAGAAGTATATGCGATACTTTGGTTTAATTCAACACTGGCCTGTACTCCGCCCGCCCAATATTACTGGGGAGTTGCCAGAATTTGTCACTTTCAACGAAGTGCTTCTACTTTCCGATCTTGGCCAGTTCTGACCGGAGACGCTGGACAGGTCCTGCCAGCACCAGAACCGAAGTTTCGGGGACAACGTACTTTCTGACTGCGTTCTGAAAGGTTTCAGGGGTCACCCGGTCCAGGCGCAACCCATAGTTGGCAAGATAGTTGATCCCTACATTATGAAGACTGGTGTCCAGCAATTGATAAAGAGCAGAGAGGGGCTCGCCAAGAGAATCGGTCAGCTCCAGGTAGGACAGTCGCTTTGCCTCTTCAAACTTCTGGACATCGATGTGGCCATCCTGGAGCTCCTTGGCCAAAACTTCAAATTTTTGGTAATAGCCGATAAGTTGATGGGGCGGGGCTTGAATATTCAGCTGCAGATAGCCGGGCATACGACCGGCTTCCAGCTCAGATGACGCCTGGATCTGTGTCTCTGATGCGATCTGGTTTGCCCACGTCGGTAGGCACAGGGTCAAGTATTGCTGGAAAATCTTCAAAGCGTAGTAATCACTGGAATCCCTTTCAACACCCAAACTTCCCCAACGAAAAAGGCTTTCCCCGGAAGGCCAATCCAGAAATTTCAGCCTCTGCCTCAGCGGTGGACTGGCCTGCCTGAACGTAAAAGATAAGGGATTATCCTTGATCCAGCTTCCCCAGTGACGACTCAGGGTTCTGAAGATCTCGTTGCGGTCACCGGAATGATAGACAGCCAACTGGGCCTGATTGGGCATAAAGAGCTTGCGATATTGAATCCTTATGTCACGGAGAGACAAATTGCTCAGTGTCTCAGTCGTTCCCTTAACAGACTGTGCATAGGGATTCGTCTGGAAGAGCTCAGCCAGAAAAAGGTCTTGGCTGATCTTCTCCAGATGCTGCTGTTCTTCCTCAATTTCCAGAATGACCCGCTGGCGAGTTTGCCGGAAGGTCTCTTCGTGAAAAGCAGGTCGGACAACCATTTCAGCCAAAAGATTCAAAGTATCCACAAGGTGCTCTTTCGGGGCGCTTCCAAAGAAATAAATGGCGTCCCCTTCGACCCCAAAGTTCAGGTCCGCATTCAGTTCCTGCAATCCCTGTCGAATCTCGATCCCCGTAGGATTATCGCGTTGTTCAAAGATCATCAAAGTGGTCAGGTAAGTGACCCCCCACTTTTCGATGGGGTCGAATGCAGCTCCGTTCTTGATCATCAAAACGAAGGGCACTCGCTCGTCGCTACGGGCTAGAAACAAGATTTCCATCCCATTCAGCAGTGATTGCCTATAGAATTCAGGCGGTGAAATCGGACCGTATCCCTGGGCCTTAAGAGAGTTTGTGGATAGGATCGGAAGAGTCAAAAGCAGGAGGAGAATCGTGCGCAAGGACATTTCAGGCTATTCTAATCCAAACGAAAGTGAGCCGGCAAACATGGCTTTTATCCAGGGAATCCAACATCACCAGCTGAAAAATGGTCTGACCATTCTCACACGAGAAGATCATACTGCGCCCATTGTCTCCACCATGATTTGGTATCGAGTGGGTTCCCGATTCGAAAAACCTGGCATTACCGGCATTTCTCACTTTCTGGAACACATGATGTTCAAGGGAACCCAGCGATATGAAAGAGGGACAATTGACTCCGTTACAGCCTCCAGAGGAGGCAGTAACAATGCCTTTACCTCAAGTGACTATACCGCCTACTACTTTACTTTTGCTTCTGATAGATGGTGGTCCGCCCTGGAAATTGAAGCAGATCGGATGCTCAATAACCGCTTTGACCTCAAGGAATTTGAACTGGAAAGACAAGTTATTATTGAGGAACTCAAGATGGAACGGGACAGTCCCTGGGGAGCTCTGTCTGAAGCAGTGGGAACCCGTTCTTTTCAGAATCACCCTTACCGGTTTCCGGTGATCGGACGTTATGAGGATCTCATCTCAATCACTCAGGAACAGATGGTCGAGCATTATTGTCACTTTTACCGCCCCAACAATGCCACTCTGGTTGTGGTGGGAGATTTTCACACAGAAGAAGTGCTTCAACGAGTGGAGCAGCTTTTCGCTTCTTTGCCCCGAGGGCAGATCCCGGAAACTAGAACGGTTTCGGAACCCCAGCGAGCCAAGCAAACCCGGGTGGAACTGAAGAGACCCACGGAAATCTCGCGAATGCTGGTCGCCTTCGGCGCACCTTCGGTCCGTCAGGAGGAGCATTACGCCTTTCATATTCTTGAGAGGGTATTGTCGCAAGGAAGACTCTCGCGCCTCTATGGCCGATTGATTGAAAAGGAACGGGTGGCTTCGGTCGTCAACACGGAATTCTCCGAAACCTTTGATCCCTACCTGTTTTCCATTCGTGTAGAACCCCATCCGGAGGGAAATCTGGGAAAAATCGAAGCCATGCTCTTTGAGGAAATTTCCACTCTTACCCGGGAACCCCTTTCAGAAACCGAACTGAGCCGAGCCAAAAACCAGTGCCTGACCCAGTTCTTTGCTGGTTTTGAAACAACCCTGGATCAGGCGATCGAACTTGGACTGCTGGAAACCCTGGACCGTTACCAATACTGGTATGACTACGTCCAGCAGATCAACCGTCTCACTGCCGAGGACGTCACCCGGGTGGCTGCCCAGTACTGGAGTCCTGAACAAACCACTGTAGGAATTCTGTTGAATGGAGCCATTGAAGAGGAAGAGGATTCACTTTAGACGGCATCCTTTGTACAACGGCCTTATTCTCCTGGTTGCCGAGAATCACCGACTCCCCTTGATTTCAATGAACGCATTTGTCCTGGCCGGCTCGGACCAGAATCCCCTGGATCGACCTGGCATAGCCGCACTCACTTCACGCCTGGTTACCGAAGGAACGCGGAATTACGGAGTCCATGAAATCTATGAAATCGTTGAGAACACGGGTGGGAACCTGACCACCTTCAGTGAACGGGAGTTGAGCGGAATTTCTCTGGTGACCCCCTCCCAAGATCTGGGCCTTGGACTCGATCTCTTGCAGGAAATACTGACTGGCCCCACCTTCCCGGAAGATCGTTTCCAGTTGGAAAAGAAAAACGTACTGAGCCAACTCCAAGCGATGGGGGACGAACCTCAAACCGTGGCTGCTGACCGTCTCCGCCGCTGGATCTACCAGGGAAGTCCCCTGCAGTATCCCGTTCTGGGCGTTCAGAAGAGCGTCAGCGACCTCCAGGTCCATGATCTCAGGAGATTTCACCTTCAGCAATATTCTCCACAAAGCACGATTCTGGTGATTGTGGGTGCTGTTGATTCCAGTGATGTGATCTCCCGGAGTGAGGATCGCTTCTCAGATTGGAAAAACCTCCACTACAGTCGTGCAGAGATCGCACCTTTCGAGCGACAAAATGCTCCCATCGTGGATGAATATTTCATGGAAAAGGAACAGATCACGATTCTCCTAGGTCATTTGGGTGTCACCCGGGATAATCCCGACTATTACGCTCTTCAGGTCATGGATATCATTCTGGGGTGTGGCCCCGGTTTTACAAGTCGGATTCCCAGGAAACTTCGTGATGAGCAGGGCCTCGCCTACAGCACTTACAGCAGCATGACTCACTCAAGCGGAATCTATCCGGGACCTTTTGTTGCCTTCATCAGCACTTCACCTGAAAACCGGCAACAAGCCCTCGACGGCCTATTGTCTGAAATAGAGGATTTGGTTAATCATGGCGTTACCCCGAAGGAACTGGCGGCAGCCCAGGATTTTCTTACCGGGAGCTTCGTTTTTGAATTCCAGTCCGACCAGAACATTGCACAATTCTTATTGGCAACCGAACTTTTCAAGTTGGGAGAAAATTATCCGGAGCAGTACGCACAGCTCATCCGAGGCATTGACCGTGAAGACATCAGGCGAGTTGCCCGGCGATATTTGGATACGGTAAACTACACGACTGTGATTGTTGGACCAGCCCATGACGAAAGACCCGTCCACCAATCTTAACCTAGTCCCCATCGTCATAAGCGGGTTAAGCAAGAATTAGGATGAGACACCGCACTCAGCAACTGCTGTCCGGCCTGTGCCTATTGGCTCTCTTGACAAGCCTAGGCTGCGGCCGAAGACCGCCACCTGCCCCCCGGTCAGAGGCTCCGACAGCACGAACTTCCGCACCGACCGCCCAGCCTTCGGCAACATCGGGTCCCGCTCCTGAGCTGGATGTGCTGATTGTTCCCTCCCTGATCCAGGCGGGGGAATCGGCAATGCTGAGCTGGGAGGCCAGGAATTCAGACCGAGTCATCATCAACAACAACATTGGGTTGGTGGATATCTTGGGAAGAATAAAGCTCTTTCCAGATGAAACCACCAGCTATGACGTGATTGCGGAAGGTTTGGGCGGACGAGTGGCAAAAACAATCATCGTTGAGGTGTTCAAGGATGACACAGAGCGCCTATCAGTAGACGACTTGGCCGACCGACCCTTGAAGGAGCAGTTCGAATACTCTGTGAAGCCGGTCTTTTTCCCATACGACAGCGCCCAGCTAAGCGAAGAAGCAAGTCTGACATTAGATGGAAACGCTCGCTGGTTAACGCGACCTGAGAATCTAGGCATTCCCTTTCTCATCGAGGGTCATTGCGACCAACGCGGCACAGAGGAGTACAACCTGGCACTTGGAGATAGGAGGGCGCAAGCAGTCCTGGCCTATCTGGCTGAACAGGGGGTGGACCGTTCACGTGTGAGGGCCCTATCCCTGGGAGAGGAACGCCCTTTTGATCAGCGCCAGACAGAAGAAGGCTGGAGACTCAACCGAAGAGCTCATTTCGTACTAACCCAATGAGAAACGGAAAAAGAAGGCTTTAATCCCAGCTGTGTTCGAATCTGAAGAAAAACCTCGATCCCCACACTTCTGGCAAATCATCGTCATCGCTGGCGTCCTGTTTGTGTGCGCGACCAGCTTGTTGCTGTTCTTCTTGCAACAGGGAACAGCCCAGGAGCCCCCCCTCACCGGGATTCTTCTCGCCGGGGATCCCGACTACGAATGGTACGGAAAATATATGGCGCTGAAAAATCCTCAGGTCAAGATGGGCAAGAATTTTGCGGGTAACCGCTTCGTGATTTTTTCAGCGATCATCGAGAACAACGGGGAGAGGACCGTGGACGTTGTTGAGGTAGAACTGAGTTTCTTCAATTACGATACTCGCATCTCGAGCGTCATTCGCACTCCCCTTCGACCCGGCACCTATACCCCACCCATGGAAACCTTCGAGAAGCGAGGATTCACGCTCTACGTTGAAGAGATTCCCCCGAATTGGATGGCTCAGAATGCTGAAATGGCCATCCATGGCTTTCGTTTCGTCTCTGACCCGTGAGTTAGTGCTGTCGCGCTGTCGCGAACCCAGATGGCATCGGGAGACGACTAAAGCACGAGCTCACACCAGCAATTGAAGAATCTCCTGGCCCAAATCTTCTTCTCTAGGAGCACTTTGGAAGACTTTCTTCCAAACGTTCGGCCCCTCCATGCAAGCATACACCGGAACGGTCGCACTCTTGTCACGAATCCAACTGAGAACTTTGCGATACATCAGCACCCGCATGGGCTTGAAGTAGCGCATTTTGCCATCTTCGCTGGGCACCAGCTCACCCAAGGGCAAGAAACTACCAGGAAAACGCTTGCGCATCATCTCCTTCAACGGTCCCGTCAAGCGGAGGGAACCCATAGAGATCCACGAAATCGAAGAGGCAGGGATCTTTTCAAAGATTTCTTCGATCAGGTCTTTATAGTCCGCTTCCCACCTCTCGTAGAAAATCAAGGGGTCCAGGTGAAAAGCCACCGGATATCCGACCTGAACACAGTGTTGTGCTGCCTCAAGCCGCTCAGGGACGGTGGCGGTTTTGTGTTCTTCCCGTTCCTGAATAAAGCGGGGATTGATGGACCAGGAAACCACCGTCCTGCCCCCATGTTCCAGATCCAAGAGATTTTCGACACACTTGGATTTCGTCTTGAATTCCAGAACTGCATTTTTCTGGCGGGCAAAGAATTCGACCAGGGGAACGCTGTAGGAGGTGAGACGATCCAGGGCCAGGCTATCGGCCAGCTCTCCCGTGCCAATACGAAAGGAGTGATGAGGGTTCTCGGAGAAAGCCGCCTGTAATTCCGAGAGCAGATCTCCACAGTTCGTATAGACGATCATGTAGGGAAAGTTCAAATGCGACTGCAGATAACAGTAGCTGCACTCCATATGACAGTTACTGGCGTAGTTGATCACAAAGTAGTTACAGCAAACGCTTTTTATACCTTCTTTGGCTCGCCTGCCTGGACAAGGCTTAAAGAAATGACCTTTATGCTGCGCCAGAATCAACGACTTCTTGGTTCTGGGAAGAGTTGGATTCCACCGTTGGAACTCCTGGAGTAGAGACTCCCGTGAGTCAATTCGCTCCATGGGGACCTCGGGTAATCGCTCCAGTACGTTGCGGGTGATGGGCAGATCCTCGACAGCCCGTTCCACAAAAATCTTTTCCGGCCGATACGGCTTCATCATGGTAGGCCGGGAGTATGCATGGGTTTTCGTGACGAAGTGCCGTAAGCGCCGCGATGACAAGGCGTGCGAGGGCACCCGCTTGCGGGTCGGGCACCGCAGGCGTACTCTTGCAGTACGTTCAGTGCCTCGCTTGATAGATATGGTGATGTTCGCTGATGGGGCTTGCGAGGAGAGATCAAGGAGCAAGGAGAAGGCGATGCAGGGACATCGGTGACGACGAGCGACACAGAGATCGTCCGCAACCCCCATCCGCCCGAAGGGTGGCGGCGGGACGGCATCGATTTCTTTGTCCCTCCTCCTCCGCGATGCTCACAGACATCGCGTCGTCGTCGTTTCGCGAACTCGACGCCGTCGCGCTCGCCACGAACGCCACCGTATCTATGAAACGAGGCACTAGGAAGCCCAAGGAAGCACAACGCAGTCAGCACGGATGATTGCGGCACTGCAGTAGACAATTTATGCATAATCCCGGCTGACATACTACAACAGTTCCAAGATCTGTTTGACCTCATCGCTTCGGGCTATTCCCTCTAATTTTTTGGCGGTTTCAAACAGTTCGTCACTAGTTTGAAAGGCAAAGGAGACCTCAATCTTCTCACCCTCAAAATGACGGGGAGCATGAAATCGGATTCCAGGGGGGAGTTTCAGTGCAGATTTGAGTCTTTCATACTTTTCTTCATAGGCGGAAAGGCGTGGGAACCGCTGTCGATAGAGCACCTCAAACGCCTTGGCAAAACGATCTGAAAGAGACAAACGTTCGTCCTCCTCGATTTCGGCTGCCCCGCATTCTTTCCAGAGAATCTGTGCAAGGCTCTTGGTCGGAGGCCCGGAAGGAGCCACGGCTGTTGAATCCCGCAGCTCATCCAACACAGCAAACAGTTGCTTCTGCTTGTTCCTACCGAGGCGAAACTTGGAGGCTAGGGTTTTGAAAAATTCTTGCTCTTCACTCTTCCAGCCCGACAACTTCAGGGCAATTTCAGGTTCCAGAGGATCAAGAACCCTTCGTTGCAGAAGTTCGGGCAGCCGAGCCAGATCTAAATATTGCTGGAGATGAAACCGATCTACGCGAATGTCCAATAGGGACATAAAGTCATCCATCAAAACCTGATCACTGAGTCCGAACTCATCCCGCAATTTCAAAAGGAGATGAGCCTTCTCAAGGAGATGCAAAGGACGGGTGACAAGATTGTCCGCCAAAGCCTGAACGAACAGCGAGAGCTTACTCTCCTTGCCTCGGACGATGCACGGAATCTCTTGAAATCCCAACTCTCTGGCTACTTCATATCTGCGAAACCCGATGATGATTCTGAACTGCCTCGGCCCTACTGGTTGGACGTGAAGAGGGGAGAGAATTCCGGTTTCGCGGACCGATCGGATGAGTGGGTCAAGGGGCAACCAAGGAAGAGAAATGGCAAAGAGTCGGTCTTGAGCATCAATCTGGTCGGATCGAATCGTTTTAAGATTGTGGTGAAATTTCTGGGCCATAGAAAAAGAGTCTCGCTTTCAGCAACCTTAGTTCTGAAAAGTCATCTGACCTATTACTAACACTATTTCTGCTTAAGGCGTGAAATTTCTCACATTTATTTACCTATGGTGATTGATCGTTTAAAGAAACTATGGTAACTTCCCCCAACTCTCCTTGTATTTGGCGCCTAGCGCACCAGAAAAAGGAGGCGGGATTCCAAAACAACCTTTTAAAAGGAGGTCAAGTACTGTGATGAGTGCACGATCACTTTGGAAAAATGCTTTCGCATCGCTTTTGGTCCTGGCTGTTGCCCACACGATTGTAGTGGCCCAGTACACCACTCAAGAGTATGCAGCCTATGAGACTGCCATCAATACCGATCCGGATAAGAGGGAAGACGCTATTGTCGAGTTCATCGAGACCAATCCAAGATCAACATTGGTCGAGTATGCGATTGGAAGCTATCTCCAGCTGATGCAGGAGTATCAAAACCAAGGCCAATCGCGGCAGGTTTTCGATGCAGGTGAGAAGCTTCTTGCTGCGCAACCCGATGAACTGAACACACTGTATATGACAGCGATTGCAGCTTACCAGTTACAGCAGTTCGACAAGGCGACTGCATACGGCGAGAAAGTCTACGTCGAGAAACCTAACGCTGGTCTTGCTTTCGTCCTGGCCAGCTCTTATGGACAGTTGAAGAATGAAGAAAAACAAGTGGAATACGGGGATAAAGCCTGCGCTGAACTTGCCCCCAAGGATTGCTACCAGATCCTGAGTGCACTTGCCAAGATTTACGCGGGTCGTAAGGAGTGGGCGAAAGCATCAGAATATGCAGAGCGGGTCACTGAAGGGCTTGACGCTGCCGAAAGACCCTCCCAAACGCCCGAGTCCGAATGGAACGAGTATCTCAACACGGAAAGAGCCACTGCCTACACCATCGTTGGCCGCGAGGCCGCCGAACGCAACAGCTGGAACACTGCAATTTCAAACTACGCGAAAGTACTGAAACTCTCCAAGGATCCGGCCCTTAATGGCGAGGCGTACTACTACACGGGGATGGGCCAGTGGGAGCAGAAGCAGATGGACTCGGCCATAGAGGCATTTGCCAAGGGCTCGATACAACGAGGGGCACCCCACGCCAAACATTGCCGACAGTATTTGGAGACACTGTACAAGTCGAGCCACAATGGTTCCCTGGCAGGTCTTGAAGAGCTTATTGATCGTGTAACCCGTTAGCCCGGATTTCTCACACCTGATCGTAACGAGGCGGCGGAGATGGCTGTGGCTGCAAGGCGCGCGACGGGAGGCCCCCGCAAACGTACTCTCTGTAGTACGTTGAGGAGGCCGACCGAGTGCAACGCCGCAGACGCGGCTAGACCCGCCGACGTAGTAGATTGGGTGTGGGAAGTCCGGGTTAGGCTCCTTGTCAGGAGCCCTAAGTGACCCTATAGATCCCTTCTTGATTTCCCGATTACAGCCCGCTTTTCCCCTGTCGTCCTTTCATGTTATCGTGAAGGACCAACCTCATGCAGGCTTCAGAAAACAACTACTTATCCCATCTGAACGAGCACCAGAAACTTGCCGTTACCCAGGCCGAAGGCCCCTTGCTCGTTCTGGCAGGAGCGGGAAGCGGAAAGACCCGAACCATTACTTACAAAATCGCCTATCTGATTGACCAGGGAGTCTCCCGGCCTGAGCAGATCCTGGCGGTGACCTTCACCAACAAGGCAGCCGAAGAGATGCGAAATCGGGTGGAAAGACTCCTGACCCATCTGGAGGCTTCCCCTCTCGTTTCTACATTCCATTCCTTCGGTGTCCGAGTACTGCGGCGCTACGCTCATCTGATCGACTACGGAAAGGACTTTGCCATCTGCGACAGGGATGATCAGAAGAGAGTCCTCAAAGCAGTCTACGAGGAACTCCATTTCACGAACAACCAACTGCCGGCGAGCAAAACTCTAGCGGCCATCAGTCGAGCCAAGAGCAACGACTGGGCTCCGGAGGAGTACCTCGAGAAGTCACGCAATCTCGGCAGTGAAGAGATCTCTCTCGTCTACACTGCCTATGAGCGCTTTCTCAAGCGCTCCAACGCCATGGACTTTGACGACCTCATTCTGTTGACGGTACGGTTGCTGAAGAAGAACCCTGAGGTGCGGCAGCGGTACGGGGAAGGGTACCGCTATATTCTGATTGACGAGTATCAGGATACCAATCGCCCTCAGTACGATCTGATCCGCAATCTGACCCAGGTTCATCAGAACATTACGGCTGTTGGGGACGAAGACCAGTCCATCTATGGCTTTCGAGGTTCTGACATTGGAAATATTCTGCGCTTCGAAGCGGACTTCCCCGGTGCGACCATTGTCAAGCTCGAGCAAAACTACCGTTCTACCCAGAACATTCTGGATGCTGCCAGCAGCGTCGTTTCCAACAACGTCGATCGGAAGGGAAAAGTCCTCTGGACGAATGAACGAGTCGGTCCGCTCATCGATCTTTTGGCGGCGTCCGACGCCAAGACTGAGGCCGCTTATGTGTCGCATAAGATCTCCGAGCATCTTCGCCAGGGAGAAAAGGGGATCGCTGTTTTGTATCGCACCAACTTCCAATCCCGGCAATTCGAAGAAGCCTTAAGACGCCTCGAGATCCCTTACAAGTTGATTGGAGGGGTCAGTTTCTATCAGCGCAAAGAGGTCAAGGACGCCCTTGCTTACCTGCGGGTAGCGGTCAATCCTGATGACAATGTATCTGTTTTGAGGATCATCAATCAGCCGCCACGAGGGATCGGTCAAGTGACGGTGGATCATCTTCATCAAAAGGCCCGTGAGGACGAAACAACTCTCTGGCGGGCACTTCAAAAAGGCTTAGAAGAGAATACTTTCCCAGCCCGAGCTCACCGGGCGCTGCAGCCCTTTTCAAGTCTAATCGACAGTAGTCGAAACTTTCTGGAATTTCCCCTCCATTTATTATTGGAAAAGACGATCGAAGCCAGCGGTTTGATCACGGCACTCAGGAGTGAGGATTCGGAAGAAGCTCATAATCGAATTCTCAATCTGGAGGAGCTGATCATGTTGGCTCGAGAGAATACTGAGCGAGGATACACCCTCCAGGAATTCCTCGACCATGCCGCTTTGCGTTCCGAGGCGGACGATTACGACGAATCGGCCGCGGTCAGCCTCATGACCTTACACAATGCCAAGGGCCTTGAGTTTCCCATTGTTTTTATGGTCGGCTGTGAAGAAGGCCTTTTCCCCCACAGCCGATCGGTTGCCGAGGGCGACCTGGAGGAAGAGCGTCGTCTTTGTTATGTGGGGCTGACCCGCGCCCAGAAGAAAATCTATCTCAGCTATTCCCGTCGGCGGCGATTCTTCGGTCGGGAAGGGGAAGAGATCAATCATCCCAGTCGGTTTTTGCAGGAGATCCCAGAACATCTGATCAGCATCTCTTCAGACCCATTCTCAGCTCGTGAGTTCGTCCAGCCAGGGGGCGGTTTGGGAGGATATCGGCAGCGCAAGCGTGGCGGGAGTGCTTCGATAAAAACCTACGATTCGACAGAGAGCGTCCGCGGATTCCTAAACGGACTGTCTCAGAAAAAAACGGGCCCGGATGGCAAATTTGTCTCCGGCGCGCAGATCGTGCATGAGAAGTTTGGCTACGGACGAATTCTTCGGGTTCAGGATACGGGCGATGATTTGAAAATCACCGTAAAATTTCCGGGACTGGGTATCAAAAAACTGCTGCAGAGCTATGCCAAGTTAAAGGTGGTTTAAGGTGTCTCGCTCCATAAATCGATGACGTTTGCTGATGGGGCTTGCGAGGGGAGGTCAAGGAGCGAGGAGGAGGCGATGTCCGCGTACATCGGCGACGACGAGAGACACAGAGATCGTCCGCAATCTCCATCAGCCCGAAGGGTGGCGGCGGGACGGCATCGATTTCTTTGTCGCTCCTCCTCCGTGATGTACACTGACGTCGCTTCGTCGTCGCTTCGTGAACTCGACACCGTCGCGCTCGCCACAAACGTCATCGTATTTATGGAACGAGACACCTAGAGTGCAGACTCTCGATAGAATTCTATCTGTAGCTGTCGATTATGCCTGGGGGGCTCCCCTGCTCATCCTGTTACTCGGAGGGGGTACCCTCCTCACCCTCTATTCCCGGCTTCTCCCTTTATCCGGTACAAGACACGCCCTTGAGATCCTGCAGGGGAAATTCGATCGGGAAGGAGATCCAGGTGACATTAGTCACTTCCAGGCATTGAGTACCGCTCTCTCCGCGACCATTGGCATGGGCAATATCGGGGGGGTCGCCATCGCCATCACCCAGGGTGGCCCTGGAGCGGTTTTTTGGATGTGGATGGCCGCTCTCGTAGGAATGGCGACCAAGTTTTTCAGTTGTACATTGGCTGTACTGTATCGAGGTAAAGACAGTCAGGGGAAAATCCAGGGAGGACCAATGTACTACATTGAGCTGGGATTGGGCCCGAAATTCCGCTTCCTGGCCATTTTCTTCAGCGTTTGCGGGACCATCGGTTGTCTGGCCATGTTTCAGGCCAATCAAGTGGCCGAGATCCTGATGGAGGCTTACGGCGTGCAATCCTGGCTCACCGGCCTGGTTTTAACTCTTTTGGTGGCTGTGGTCATTCTGGGTGGGGTCAAGAGAATCGCCAAGGTTGCCAGCCGCTTGGTTCCGATCATGTGTTTCCTGTATCTGCTGGCCTGCCTTTATGTGGTCATCGTTCGTTACCCGCTGATTCCTCAGATCTTCACCCAGATTTTCCGCGACGCCTTCACCGGAACCGCAGCAGCGGGAGGAGCGGCCGGTATCTCGGCGATGACCGTCATCCAGACGGGTATTAAAAGAGCCGCCTTCTCCAATGAAGCGGGAATCGGGACAGCGGCAATGGCCCATGGGGCAGCTAAAACAACCGAGCCCGTTCGGGAAGGGTTAGTGGCCATGATCGGTCCCTTCATTGACACCATTGTGGTGTGTTCTCTGACTGCCTTTGTGATTTTGTCCAGTGGAAACTGGCGAGCCGAAGGCATCCAAGGTGTTTCTCTCACCACTCAAGCCTTTGAAGCGGCTATGGGGGGTTTCGGTAAAGTGGCCCTAGTGGCCATTGTTCTGCTTTTTGGCATATCCACGATGTTTGGCTACTCTTATTATGGCAAGAAATCCTTTAGCTATCTCTTCGGCGCAGAAAACGGTCGAATTTATGAATTCTTTTATCTCGCGATGCTCTTCGTCGGAGCTATCTGGAGTGCAAGTATGGTGGTGAATCTGGTTGATACGGCTTTTGCAATGATGGCTGTGCCCAATATGCTGGCCGTCTTGGTACTGGCTCCCAAAGTGATGGAAGCAACCCGAGACTACTTCTCTCGCCATCGTTCCGGTTAGCCAGGATGATTCATAGGCTGTCGTCTCGAAGCGGCGGAAGCGGCGTCGGGACAAGGCGTCGCGACCGAGACCCCCGCAGGCGTACTCGTGCAGTACGCCGAACCCGCTTGCGGGTCGCGCAGTCCGGACGGATGATCCCGCCGCTAGATGCCCATTGCTGGCCTGTGATAAAATCGAACAATGGGAACGTTTTTCCCAATCAAGCGTAATCTAAAGCGAGAGCAATGAAATGAGATTAGAGTGGAGGTTTGGATGGCCGATATGAAGAAGTTTTTGACATCTAAAAAGGGCATCACTTTCCTGGCGCTTTTTACGACTCTGCTGCTGGGAATTACCATCGGTACGCTGGTTTCTGACCGGGTGCTGAGTGCCGAAGAGGATAGGGACCCGGTGGCCCTCTTGCAGGTTCAAGGTGAGGGATCCCCGTTGGTTGTCGATGAGGATGCATCACTTAGAGAAGGATTTGCCTTGGTCGCCAAGACGGTTGAGCCTGCCGTTGTTAACATCAGCACCACGGCGGTGATTCGCACCAGTGCTCCTCAGGAAAGAGGGTCTCCCGATGATCTGCGGGATTTTTTCGGAGACGATTTCTGGCAGCGTTTTTTCGGGCCCATGGTTCCTCAGGAGAGGAAAACGACCAGTCTAGGCTCCGGAGTGATTGTGGACAGCAGTGGATATGTTCTCACCAATTACCACGTGGTGGCTACCTCGGGAAACCAGCAGGGTGTCCGGCAAATTGCTGACAAGATCGAGGTGAGGCTGTCCAGCGGAGAGACTTACCTGGCCCGCATCGTGGGTGGAGATCCCGAGTCGGATCTTGGGGTTTTACAGATCGAGGCGCCTGAGCCCTTGCCCTTTGCCAAGGTGGGTGATACCTCGAAAATGCGAGTGGGCGATTGGGTACTGGCCATCGGTAACCCCTTCGGCGTCGGTCAAACCGTCACCTCAGGGATCGTTTCAGCCACGGGACGTGTGATTCCCACCTCTTCGATCTTTGGAGACTATATCCAGACCGACGCGGCCATCAATCCAGGGAACAGTGGCGGTCCACTGGTGAATATGCGCGGAGAGGTAATCGGGATCAATACCTTTATTCTCACCCGAAGCGGCGGATCTCAAGGCGTGGGATTCTCCATTCCCTCCTCCGTCTTTATCAATTCCTACAATCAGATCGTGACCAAAGGAAAAATTGAGCGAGGCTGGCTGGGCGTTTCGATGAACACCTATGATCCGTTGACCGAAGAATTGAGCGAATTCTTTGGCGTTTCCGGGGATGATTCCGGGGGAGTTAAGGACGGAGACGGAGTTCTCATCACCCAGCTGATTGACGAAAAGGGCGATCCTGCCGAAACCGGACCCGCTTACCTGGCCGGCGTCCGGGCCGAAGACGTGATTGTAAAGTTTGGAGACCGGGAGATAGAAAATCTTTACGATCTACGGGTGGCTGTGGCCAATACTCCCCCCGGGGATAAGGTTCCCGTAACCGTAGTTCGAAAGGGTGAAGTCCTGAATCTGACCGTAACCTTGGCGGAAAGGACTTATGACCAGCGTGAACGAACCGAGGATGAAGGACTTTCTTTCGAGCAGCGAAGAGAAGAGGAACGAGAGAAAGAGATCGGTCTGGAATTCGAAACCCTTTCCGCGCAAGATGCGGAAAGGCTGAATCTGGGAGAGGAAAGAGGAGTCCTGATCCGTGAGGTGGCTCCCGGCAGCCTGGCGGATGAAGCCAGATTAGCTCCCAATCAGGTCATTACCCATGTGAATGGCGTGGCGGTGACCACCGCCCAAAATCTGTACGATAAGATCAACACCATGAGTTCCGGTTCGGGTATTGTGCTACGTGTGATTTGGCAAAGCCCGCAGGAACGGCGAATCAGTCCCGGTTATACTTCATTCAAGAAGCCTTAGTATTCATACAAGAGGGGTCACAGCTTCTGTAGAAAGTTTGAGCTGCGCCCCCCGAGTGTCTATTCATAAATTCTCTACTGAGCGCCGCAACCCCTGCTGGGCCCTTGGGGTACCCGCTTGCGGGTCACACGCCCTGCCATCGCGGCGCCTGCGGCACTTCGTCACAAAAGCCGACGAATCATCCCGGCTAGCTTTCTAATTCTCTCAACCCACAATACAATGAGCCTATGGCGAAGGCCAAAGCTTATAAGAACCTGGTTGCCGGGGAATGGGTGGAGTCCACTTCCGGTAACACCTTTTCGAATCACAATCCTGCCGACCAACGTGAGCTGATTGGTTCCTTTCAAGACTCCACAGCAGAGGACGTCGAGGAGGCCGTAGCAGCCGCTTGTGAAGCCTATTCACAGTGGAGGCTAACTCCAGCACCCAAACGAGGGGAAATCCTTTTCCGAGTAGGGGAGATCCTGACTCGTCGTAAAGAGGAAATCGCCCACGACATGACCCGGGAGATGGGAAAGATTTTGCTGGAAACACGAGGAGACGTTCAATAGGCCATCGATATGGCCTATTGGATGGCCGGAGAGGGTCGACGGATGTACGGTCACACTACACCCTCGGAACTGCGTGATAAATTCAACATGAGTATGCGCATGCCTGTCGGCGTTTGCGGAATCATCTCACCCTGGAACTTTCCCATCGCCATTCCAAGCTGGAAGATGCTGCCGGCCTTAGTATGTGGAAACACTTGCGTGTTCAAGCCGGCTTCCGATGCCGCCCTCACTGCCGTGCATTTCATGGAGGCGTTGGAGGAAGCAGGTTTGCCCAAAGGGGTTGCCAATCTGGTCACGGGAAACGGAACTCAAGCCGGAAGCGCAGTGGTTGAACACAAAGACGTGAGGGTTGTTTCCTTCACGGGGTCCACCTCTACGGGAAGAATTGTGGCACAAACGTGTGCTCGCGATTTCAAGAAGTGCAACCTGGAGATGGGCGGGAAAAATGCCATCATGGTGATGGAGGATGCCAACCTGGAACTGGCCGTTGATGGTGCGCTTTGGGGAGGCTTTGGTACCAGCGGACAACGATGCACTGCCTCGAGCCGGGTGATCGTTCACAAGAAGGTTTATAAGAAGTTTGTTGCCGCCTTTGTTGAGCGTACCCAGAAACTGCGTGTTGGGAACGGGCTGGACTCCCAAACCGAAGTGGGCCCTGTAGTGAGCGAAAAGCAGAAACAATCGATCCTCCAATGGTTGGCTACGGGCCGAAAAGGAAGGTGCACAGCTTCTTTGCGGTGGAACGGCTCTGGAAGAAGGAAGCTATCAACACGGCCACTTAGTTGAGCCCACTATTTTCGGAGATGTGGATCCTCACATGCAGATTGCCCAGGAGGAGATCTTTGGACCGGTGGTCTCGGTCATTCCCTGCTCATCCTTCCAAGAGGCAATAGAAATCGGGAACGGTGTTCGATATGGACTTTCCGCGGCCATCTACACCCAGGACTTGAACCAGGCATTTGTAGCGATGAGGGAGATGAACACGGGAATTTTCTACGTCAATGCTCCCACCATAGGGGCAGAAATCCACCTGCCTTTTGGGGGAACCAAGGATACCGGCAATGGTCACCGGGAGGCGGCAGAAGCGGCTTTGGACGTTTTCTCCGAGTGGAAAGCTATTTACCTGGACTTCAGTGGACATCTGCAACGAGCGCAGATCGATTAGCAGCGTTGCCTCCCTAGGGCGCGAAGATCTATGAGTATCGGCCTTCCAGCTTGGGAATAAAGGATTCAATCCGAGAGAATCCCTTTTTAAAGGATGGCGTGAACATCTACAAAGGCCGGGTGACCTTCGAGCCCGTAGCCATTTCTCACAACTTACCCTACCATGACCTCGATGTGCTCTTGTGACAACTGGGTTTATATCGTTGACCTACCCAGGCCGGGCCTCGAGAACATGAGGATCGATCGAGAACTGCTTTATTGGGCAGAGAAGTCTTTGGACAAGATCACCGTGGTTCGGTTCTATCAGTGGGCGGCTCCCACAATTTCTATTGGGAAGCACCAAAAGGTCGAGGAGGCCATCGATCAAATCTATTGCCAGCGGAAGGCCATTCCGATCGTACATCGGCCAACAGGCGGCCGGGCCGTTTTTCACGACAACGAGCTCACCTATTCATTGGTCTCCAACCATGCCAAGTACTTCCCATTGGAGGGCGTGAAGGAGACCTACCGGGTGATCGCCGCAGCGCTAAGGGCTGGATTGCAGAACCTGGGCATCTCCGTTCAATTCGCCAAAAATGCTCGAGAATCGCCCCCCCTTCCTCCATCGGCGCGCAAAAACCCTTGCTTCATTGTCCCTTCTCGTCATGAACTGTTGCTGGGTGGTTACAAGTTAGCCGGAAGCGCACAGAGGAGATTGAGGGGAAGTTTCCTTCAGCAAGGTTCCTTTCCATTGCAGGTCGATTACCCCCGAATGGCGGCAGCTCTGGGTATCCAGGAGAAAGTGCTCAGGAAAACCCTTCTCTCGGTGTCCCAGGCCAGTGGGCATCAGGTGGCGTTCGACACCCTGTGTAAAGCACTCAAGGAGGGATTTGAGAAGACTTTCCAAGTCCAGTTGCGGGCACCCCCCGTCCGGATGAAGCTGGGCCGCTATTCTCCAATATGCGATTTTTCCAGCCTGGATGATACATAGGTTCTTGTCACGAAGCAGCGAAACACCGGCCTGACAAGGCGCACGACGGAAGGCCGGGGGGGGGGCACCCGCTTGCGGGTCGCGCAGTCAAGACGGATGATTTCGGCGCTGCAGTAGAGAATTCATGTATAATCCGGGCTTAAATGCGTCTTATTAGGCGGTTATACTATAAACTCTAGTGATGATCAGACAGAGAGCTACAGCTCAACTGAACGAGCGTGCTCAGGGTGTTCTCAAGGCGTTAATCGAGGAGTTCGTACAAGACGGTAAGCCGGTCGGTTCTCGTCGTTTGGCCAAGAACTACTGGGAAGAACTGAGTCCGGCCACCATCCGAAATGTCATGTCTGATTTGGAGAAAGTGGGGTTTTTGACCCAACCCCATACTTCGGCGGGAAGAGTACCGACTGCCAAGGGTTATCGCTTTTATGTGGACTCTCTCTCGGATACCCGGCAGTTAACGGCTCGGGAAGTAGATCGCATTAAACAGAGCTTGGAGCAAGAAACGGATCCAGGGGAATTGATGAGCAAGACCTCACAGGTTCTTTCCACTCTATCGAACAACGTGGGATTCGTATTGGCCCCGCCCATCTCCCGGGCTGCGATGAAACACATCAAATTCGTCAGGATTGCCAAAAGACGAATCCTGGTGGTATTGGTGACGTCATCAGGACTTGTTCAACATCGACTCATCCAGATCGATCAGGATTTGCCCCAAGGGGAGCTGAATCAAGCGGGTCGCTATCTCGTAGCCCATTTTGAGGGGAGGACCCTGCTTGAAATTCGATTCGAGTTGCTTCGTCTCATGATGGAAGAGAAATCTCTTTACGACCGGATGCTGCAGAACGTGACCTTGCTTGGCACTGCCAGTCTGGTGCAGTACGAAGGTGAAGAGAATGAGGAATCTGAAGTCTACCTGGGAAGCACAGCCAGCATGATGCGAAAGCCTGAGCTTGCCGACATCAAGAAAATGACGGTTCTTTTCGAGACCTTTGAGGAAAAGAGTCGCCTGGTTAAGATCGTTACCGAATGTCTCAAGGCCAACTCCTCCGGCCCAACGGTCAGAATCGGCCTTGAGAAACACATCCCGGGAATGCGTGACTGGGCACTGATCTCCTCCCCCTATTGTTACGATCAGAAGGCCATTGGTAGTCTGGGCATTTTGGGACCTTCACGCATGGAATATGACAAGGCGATCAGCTTGGTTGACTATGTAGCCAAACTATTCGGTAAACTACTGAACAGTAACTGATCCACTTCAACTCACCACAAAATATTCGAGAAGGTTATGGGGAAGAAGAAAGAAAATCTGGACGAAAAGGATACCGCCCCGGAAAGCGAGACCCACCCTGGAGCTGAAGAGGAAGAGTCTAAAAGCCCGCAACTGGATTCCTCGCTAGAAACCGTCGACAACCTGCGCAAGGAAAAGGACGAGCAGCACGACTTATTGCTCCGTAAACAAGCCGAGTTGGAGAACTATCGCAAAAGGGTTGCCAGGGAGAAAGACGAATTGCGCCTCGCGGCTCAGGCTAGGGTCCTTGAGGAATTGTTACCCGTCCTGGACGCCTTCGAGAAAGGACTCCACAGTTTAAAGGCGGCAGACGACGATTCCGAGCTGGAGACCTACCGTGAGGGTTATGAGATGATGTTCAAGGAAGTCCAGTCAGTCCTCCAGAAGTTCGCCGTCGTTGAGATACCCGGAGTGGGAACGCCTTTTGATCCAAACGTGCATGAAGCGGTAGTCCGAGAGGTGACCACTGAGCACAAAGAGGGTGAAATTCTGGATGAATATCGAAAGGGCTATAAGATCAAGGACCGACTGTTACGCCCTTCGCAAGTTAAGGTTGTCGTTCATCCGGAGGAATCGTCCGTCACGCACGCCAAAGCGGAAGAGGAGTAGGAATAGGAATAAGACGAGCTTGTTAACGACCCAGAGTGATCTTATACAATAGTGTCTCGTCCCAGGAATACCATCAGCGCATGTCATGGTATTCCTGGGACGAGACACTGACCTCAGGAGAGTGCTTTGCCGAAAAGAGACTACTACGAAATACTCGGCGTCAGAAAAGACGCCAATGATCAGGAAATCAAGAGCGCTTATCGCAAGTTGGCCGTCCAGTACCATCCCGATAAGAATGCCGGGAACAAGGAGGCGGAGGAGAAGTTCAAAGAGGCAGCTGAAGCGTACAGCGTGTTGAATGACGCCGATAAAAGAGCTCGATACGATCGCTTTGGGCATGCTGGCCTCGGTTCCGCGGCTGGAGGATTTCAAGGATTCGATCCCGACACGTTCTCCGATTTCAGTGACATCCTGGGAGATTTCTTTGGCTTCGGGGATATCTTTGGGGGCTCCCGAAGACAGCCGAACCAACCTCGGCGCGGAGCGGATCTTCGATACGATCTTGAGATCAGTTTTAAAGAAGCTGTGTTTGGCGTAAAGACGAAGATCAAGATTCCCCGCCAGGAGACTTGTAAAGCCTGCCAGGGCACAGGAGCGGATCCTAAAGAGGGTACGAGTACCTGCACTGCCTGCCAAGGGCAGGGGAGTGTTCGATATCAACAAGGCTTTTTTACCATTCGTCGAACCTGCTCCACTTGCCATGGAACCGGACAACGGATCAAAAAGGCCTGTTCCCAGTGCAGGGGCCAAGGACAAGTGGCAAAAGAAAAGGTACTCGAGATCAAGATTCCCGCTGGAGTGGACCAAGGCTCTCGCTTAAGGGTTGTGGGGGAAGGAGAGGGGGGCCCGAACGGCGGTCCTTCGGGAGACCTCTATGTTGTTTTATCCGTCGAAGAGCATCCTTTTTTTCAGCGCCACGACAACAACATTTACTGCGAGATACCGATCAGTTTTTCCCAGGCAGCTCTTGGCGGAGAGGCGACCGTGCCCACATTGGGAAAACCTGAAAAGATCAAGATTCCAGCAGGAACCCAGTCGGATACGGTATTCCGCTTAAAGGGCCGAGGGATTGTCAGCTTAAACGGGTACGGCAAAGGGGATCAGCTAGTACGAGTCAAAGTCGTCACCCCGAACAAATTGACCAAGGAACAAAAGGAACTCTTCGAACAGCTGGCCGCAATTTCAGGAGATGCTGAAGAGTCCAGTAATCTCTTTGAGAAAGTCAAAGAGATTCTAACGGCTCAAAACACCTAGTCGGAATTCACATCATTGTCCACGCACGAGACGAGTTTGAGTGGGTCCTCCAAGAGGCGACTGAAGTCGGGGTTGAAATACCTTCCCTTGCTTCTTTTGCTTTCCCAACCGGCTCAGCTTTTTTCTCAACAGCGGCCTCTCATCACGGAGCGGGCGGAGACCGTCAAGAAACATTATCTCCTTTTCGATATAGGCCTGGAGTTCCTTCAAGATGCGGTTTTTGCCTTTTCCGGGCTTGAAGGAGATCTAACTCGAATAGGGATAGTGGGGGTACGCTTTGGCGCTGCGGACAACGTTGAGGTCCAGATTCTCGGAACCATCCAAGACATCTTGACCATCGAGAATCGCTTCCCGGCGCCTAACACTCCCAATCTCAACTTTTCGGGAAACTCAACGAGCGACTTTGGAGACTTCACCATGGCCACCAAAGTACTCCTCAAAAAGGAGCAGAACCGATGGCCGGCCATGGCAATGCGTTTTGGCTTTCAGCTGCCCAACACCTCAAACGAAAACGGATTGGGTAATGATGAAACCAACATCTTTAACAGTTTTCTCCTTCAAAAACAGTTCGGGCAGCTCCAGTTCTTCACGGAATTGGGCCTGGCCATTTTGGGAGATCCGGTAAGCCCCGGAGCTCAGGACGACCTTTTTACTTATGGTTTGGCTTTGATACACCCACTCAATGACCAGATCAATCTGGTAATCGACGCTTATGGGCGAGTCGGGGCAGGAGGGATCGGAACCGAAGAGCAGTCTCTGTTGCGGTTAGGGACGCAGGTCAAGGCGGCTGGACTCTATTGGGATGTGGCCCTCTTTCTGGGATTTCGCGACACCGACCCTTCCTCGGGCCTGGTGGTGGGTGTGTCGAAAGAATTCAGGCTTCCCCTGTTTGGGAATTAGAGAGCTTGGGGAGAGTATGTAAGAATACTCTCCCCGATCTCTCTAGCTGCAGCCTGAGGTGCTGCCACAGACGCCGCACACGTAGCAGTTACCGTTTCGCTGCATGAGATTCCCGCAAATGAGGCAGGTGTGGGATTCCCGGTTACTGTCCTGCAGCAGCCGCTGAGTAGCGCTTGTGCTCTTGGGCCGACTAGCCTGGTCGGAGAAGCTCACCTGCACGCCGTCCTGAATACTTCCATTCGGTTTTACGTTGTGGATGCCCAAAGCCTCCTGAACTTCAGGGCTGAGGAATTGGGTTGCCAAATAGCGGACCATATAGTCGGGGATGGAAGTGGCAAAAGGGATCTGCGGATTGTCGGTATATCCAGCCGGCTCGAAACTCATATGAGCGAACATGCGGACGTAGTCCTCCAGTGGCACACCGCGTTGTAGACCCATCGAGATGGCGATTGCCCAAGCCATGCCCATCCCTTGGAGGGTGGAGCCTTGTTTGGCAAAATTAAGAAAGACTTCACCCAGCTCCTTGTCCTCCGGGTACAGACCCATGGTCAGAAAACCTTTGAAGCCCTTGATCCGAAACTCGTGCTGCAGGGCAGGATGGTCCTTGGGCATGTTCCGCTGTTGGGGCCCGCTAATGAGTTGGGTCTTATCCTTGTTGGAAAGCGGCTGCACCATTTTACATCCGTCCCGATAGATAGACACCGATTTCATCCCGTTTTTCCAGCCCTGAATATAAGCTTCCTTGATCTCTTCCACCGAGGCCTCGTTGGGCATGTTGATGGTTTTGGAGATCGCCCCGGAAAGGAAAGGCTGTGCCGCGCCGCACATCTTGATGTGCCCGAGATATTCGATGGATCGACTTCCATTCACCGGCCGATCCGCGCAGTCAAAGACAGCCAAGTGGTCCTCTTTGAGATGAGGCGCGCCCTCAATCGTTTCTTTCTTCTTGATATACCTCAAGATATCGTCGATTTCCCCTTGCGGATAACCCATTCTCTTGAGGGCTCGAGGAATCGTGTTGTTTACGATTTTCAGGGTTCCTCCCCCCACCAGAGTTTTGACCTTGACCAGTGAAAAGTCAGGCTCGATACCCGTCGTGTCGCAGTCCATCATGAAAGCAATCGTCCCGGTGGGAGCCAAAAGTGTGACCTGGGCGTTTCGGTATCCATGCTCAGAGCCCTTGACGATAGCCTGATCCCATACCTCCATGGCGGCGTGCAGAATATCCATGGGAACTAAGGCCGAGTCGATGTCCGAGAGAGCTTCCCGGTGCTTATGGATGACACGCATGGTGGGAACCCGATTCTCATCAAATCCTTCGAAGGCACCCATCTGCTCGGCAATCTCGGCACTGGTCAAATAGGCCTGCCCGGTCATGAGAGCTGTAATGGCGGCTGCGAGACTGCGAGCCCGATTACTGTCGTAGGGAAGTCCACAGGCCATTAGAAGCGCTCCCAGATTGGCATATCCGAGTCCCAGGGTCCGGTATTCGTGGCTGACCTTGGTAATTTCCGGGGTAGGATAGGAGGAGTTACCCACAATGATCTCCTGGGCCAGAATCATGATTTCAGCTGCTCGGCGGAAGGCTGGGATATCGAATTGACCGTCCTCCTTCAGGAACTTCATCAAATTGAGAGAGGATAGATTGCAGGCTGAGTCGTCCAGGAAAACGTATTCTGAGCAGGGATTGCAGGCATTAATGGGCCCACTATTGGAACAGGTGTGCCAGTCATTCAAGGTGGTGGAAAACTGCAACCCGGGATCACCGCAAATCCACGCCGCTTCCGCGATCCACTGCATCATTTCGCGAGCTTTGTAAGTCTCAACGACCTCACCGGTAGTAACTTTATGAGTGACCCATTCCCTATCATTGACCACAGCTTCCATGAACTCGTCAGTCACGCTGACGCTATTATTGGCATTTTGAAACTGCACACTTCGGTAGGCTTCTCCATCAATGGCGTCATCGTAGCCGAGCTGGATCAGTTTGTGGGCCTTTTGTTCCTCCAGAGCCTTACACCAGATATATTCCTGAATATCCGGATGATCTGCATTGAGAATGACCATCTTGGCGGCTCGCCGTGTGGCTCCGCCCGACTTAATGGCTCCCGCAAAGCTGTCATACCCTCTCATGAAAGAGACCGGTCCTGAAGCAAACCCCCCTACGGCCAGAGGCTCAAGTGAAGAACGAATCTTCGACAAATTGATACCGGAGCCGGAACCCCCTTTAAAAATGGTGGCTTCGGTTCTGGCCAGCTTCATGATGGAATCCATACGGTCTTCAACGCTGTTGATAAAGCAAGCCGAACATTGGGGATCCGGCTTGATGCCCATATTGAACTGTACCGGACTATTAAAAGCGGCCATTTGATGCAGCAGCAAATAGGCCAGCTCATGATTAAAGGTTTGAGCATCCTCCTTGGAGGCAAAGTACTTCATCTCCTGGCCCCAGGTCGTCAGACTGTCCACGATACGCCCTATCAGTTGCTTCACACTGTGTTCCCGCTTGGGACTTCCCAGGTGCCCACGGAAATATTTGCTGGCTACAATGTCGGTTGCTCTTTGAGACCAGAACTCGGGAAATTCCAAATCCTCCTGTCGAAAAGCGACCTTACCGGTCTTGAAATCCTTGATTTCAGCGGTCCGACTTTCCCACCGGACCTCGTCAAAGGGGTGTTTTCCTTTCGGGGTAAAGTAGGGTTGAATGTGGAGACCCGTCGACGCTTCTGCCTTCCCAGCAGCCTTTTTCATGTTCGTTCTTCCCTTCCGAGGATAGGTTTCAGGTTATGGGGCGAAGCTTATTCTAGATCCGGACCCTGACTATCCAGGCCGGCCCCGAATCCTTCTCCGGATAACTCCTTCCTATCCCAGGATATAGAGGTGTTAGCGCCCTTATTATACTACATATTGGGTGAGTTCTTCCCTGGAAAGGCCTCGGATTTCAACCGTCTTGTCGCGAGAAGACCGTCCTCTGCTCAGCGAAACATTCTTGGCAGATAGATTCAAAGTGTGGGCCAAAAACTCAAGAAGTTGTCGATTGGCGCGGCTTTTCTGGGCGGGGGCGGTTAAGCGAATCTTCAGCGCTCCATTGTATGCGCCGACGATTTGATTCCTTGTCGCTTTTGGCTGAATACGGACAGAAAGCAGGAGCATTCCCGCTTCTTCACGGATCTGAACACTATCCATTACCTGGGCCCAAAGATGGAAGTCCCGATGCGCAGCAGGGTCGCCCCTTCTTCGATGGCGATCCGGTAGTCATGACTCATTCCCATGGAGAGTTCCTTCAGGGGTTGTTGGCGCCTCCCGTTAATCTCAGCCAATAAATCGGCCATCTGTCGGAAATAGGGGCGCGACCCTTCCACCTCTTCCTGGTAGGGAGGTATGGCCATCAGGCCCTGCAGCTTCAGTCTGGGCATCGAATCCACCTGTTCCACCATGCCCAGCACATCTTGAGGAGCAAGGCCGTGCTTTTGAGGCTCTACTCCAAGTTTCACTTCAACAAACACGCGCAGGATCTTCCCCATCTCCTCGGCACATGCATCGAGCTTAGGGACGATCTTGGGTCGGTCCAGGGTTTGAATCACATCGAACAGTTGGACCGCCCGCCTGGCCTTGTTGGACTGAAGGGGCCCAATTAAGTGCCACTCCAGGCCACTGACGTCGACGGAAGGAATCTTCTCCTCTGCTTCCTGCACCCGGTTTTCTCCAAACAATGTCTGTCCCCATTGGTGGGCTTGTTTGACGCAAACTGCGGAGAAGGTCTTGGAAACCGCCAGGAGGTGAATTTCCTCGGGGTTACGGCCGCAACCCCGGGCGATCGATTCGATTTCCCCACTCAGCCGCTCAAGATTGGAGGCAATATCAACCACGAGCGTTAGTATATATTACCTGTGGTAGGATGATGCACTCAGCGATGCCTGGAAAATTCATCACATTGGAAGGGATTGAAGGTTCGGGTAAGACCGTGCAGTTGGATTTGCTGGAAAAGGAACTGAAAAATCGCAAAGCTCGTTTCCTGATCACGCAACAACCCGGAGGGACGCCCTTTGGAAAAGAAGTTCGTCAGATTCTTTTGCAAAGGGAAGGTGCCGGGCGCGAACCAACGGCCGAACTGCTGCTGTACCTGGCGGATCGCTATCAGCATCTTAAGGAAGTTATCGAACCCGCCTTGGCCGAGGGTTTTCATGTCCTGTGCGACCGTTATCACGATGCCACTTTGGCCTATCAAGGGCATGCGCGAGGCATCGGTTTCGCAATAGTCGATCAATTGGCTGAGATTCTGGCGCTACGCGTTCCCGATTTGACCCTGGTTCTGGACGTGGAGGTGCAAGTTGGCCTCAAGCGCGCGCGGGAGAGGAATCAGAGAGACAACAGCGAGACCTGGGGAAGGTTCGAAGCCGAGGACCTGGACTTTCATCGCAGGGTAAGAGAGGGCTATCAGTTACTCGCCCAAAGGGCGCCCGATCGAGTCCTGTTGGTGAATGCTTCGGGCACTCCAGAGGTGGTCTTTAAGAAGATTCTGGGGCTTCTTGAGGAGAGCGGAATGTTAAAGCTGGACTTATGCATAGGTTCTTGTGACGAAGAGACGAAAGCGACGACCTGAGTGCGTTGCGCCACGCGCGGGGGCACCCGCGTTTGCGGGTCGCTCAGGCAGGACGGATGATTTCGTCGCTGCAGTAGAGAATTTATGCATAATCCAGGCTAACCCTATCCGTGAGGGTATGGCGTGAGACTGAGAGACTTTGTTGGCAATCACCGAATGGTTGAGATCCTGCGTCGCGGCCCACTTCCCCAGGCCAGCCTTTTCAAGGGTCCTGACAGTGTAGGAAAGAAGACACTGGCCTTGAGCCTGGCTGCCCTGGCCAATTGCAAGGATCGCAAGGAAGATGAACTGTGTGGAAAGTGTTCTTCCTGCGTGAAGGAAGCCGCCGGTCATCACCCAGACATCTTGCTCTTCGAACCCCACAAGAATCTCATCCGTATTGATAGGATGCGTGAGCTCAACCGCGAAGTTCAATTCCGGCCGTTCGAAGGGCGTCTTCGGTTTTTCATCATTGACCAGGCAGAAACCATGACCGAAGAGGCTGCCAATTGCATTTTGAAGACACTTGAGGAACCTCCGGAAACCTCTCGGCTTATCCTGATTACTTCCTTCCCTCACCGCCTGCTACCGACCATTCGATCACGCTGCCAGGCTTTCCCCTTCCACCCCTTGGATCGGGAAGAAATTCAGCGCTACCTGGAGGATCATTTAAACCAGGATCATCTTGAGATGAGAGCTTCCCTGGCCGAAGGAAGCATCGCCATAGCCCTAAGGGTAGATCTTGAAGAGACGCTCGAGCAAAGGGACCGCATGCTGGGATTGTTGACCTCCTGGTGTGAGCGGCAGTCCTTCCAAGCCCTCTACAAGCAATGTGAACAACCTCCTCTGCGAAGTGAACTCAAAACACGCGAGGGCGTTCGTCACTATCTCAATCTCCTCCAGCGAATCGGTGAGGATCTCTATTTTCTACAGGTGGACACTCCTGAGCGCCTCGTCAATCAGGATCGACTGGGAGATTTGCAAAAGGTTTCAGAAGGTGTAGAGTTGAACTGGGTAAGGGATTTTCTCTACCACGTAGATCGAGCCAGGCGGGAGATCGACCACTACGTGAATCCGCTGATGTGTTTTGAGACGCTCTGGCTCATGACCAAGCCCGGATTGCGCATGGGTTCTCGTCACGAAGCGACGAAAGCGACGAGCTGAGTACGTTGCGCCACGCGCGAGCGGCACCCGCTTGCGGGTCGGGCGGGCAGGGCGGATGATTTCTTCGGTGCAGTAGAGAATTTATGCATAATACGGGCTAGAAATGTTGGAAATTGTCACCGTCAAGTTCGAGACCAACAAGTCCACGGCCAACCTCCTGGCCCGTGACGTAGAATTGCGCGTTGGGGATCGCTGCATCGTCAGCACGAAACGGGGAGTTGAGCTAGGTCTTGTGATCCATGGACAAAGGGCGGAGAATCTCGGTCCGGGCGCTTCCAAGGTGAATAAGGCTCTGCGAAAAGCGACCGAGCGGGATCTTTATCTTCACGAGAAAAAGAAGGATCAGGAGGCTCGCGCCTACCAATTGTGCAAAAGATTGATTCGAGCCCAGAAGGTCCCCATGAAGCTCTCCCGAGTTGAGTATATCTTCGACGGCAACCGGGTCATCTTTTATTTCACGGCAACGCGGCGTGTCGATTTCCGGGAGCTGGTCAAGAGTTTAGCTCATGGATTGCGTGCCCGAATCGAAATGAGGCAGATTGGGGCACGTGACGAGGCCAGGTTAATCGGCGGGATGGGGTGTTGCGGTTTGGGTGAAAACTGTTCTGCCCGGTTCTTGAAGGAATTGAAATCAGTCAGTGTTCGAGCCGCCAAGCAACAGGGTCTGACGGTAAACCCTGGCCGCCTCTCCGGTATGTGTGGCCGCCTGAAGTGTTGTCTGAATTATGAGGCCGGGGCTACAGGTGGCTGCGGGTCTGGGGGCTGCCGTTAAAATAAGCAACAGGCTCTTCTCTCCCCTGCCTGTTTCTTTCTCTCATGGCGAAGCCAGGATCTAGCCTGTCTCTTTAGCCTTTTCTCGCAGTTTGATACTCCACTCCTGAAAGCGCTTGACTTCCTTTGAGGAGTCACTGCTCTGGACAAATTGCTCGCACACTTTTACCGCTTCCAGAAAGGCGTTCTGTTTCTCCAAGGCCCCGACCAGTTTTTCGTAGGCTTTCGCCCACTTGGGATTGAACTGGATCGCTTCACGGTAACGCTCTATAGCCGCCGCATAGTTTTCCCGCTTGTAGTAAAAATCACCCACCTCTACGTGTTCTTTGGCCTTTTGAGGGTCCGGTTCGGGAGGGCCTTCCTCGACTTCCTCGACTTTGTCAGCCGTCGGGTCTGGACGAATCAATACCGGTTTTCTCCCTGATCGGCCTTCCTGCCCGAACAAAGGAATCCCAAGAAAGAGGAGCAAAAGAGGAATCAGACAGACGATAAGTCTCATGAGTGAGGTACTCAGTCTATTGGACTTTTTACCTCTTGTCAAAAGATGAAGAGGATGCTAGGCTATGCCGTAGTAAGCTTTCTGAAGCATCTGAATCTTTACCAATCGTCCGTTTAGCGTTGAGAAGACGCGCTTTCTGTTGAGGTAGATGATTATGGTTAACCGGAAGTTAATACGTCCGTCACTGTCCCACCTGAAGGAGCAACCCCCTTCTAAATATATAGAGGGCCAAAGAAAAAAGGTTCCCCCGGAAGGAACCAATGCCGAGCAATACTATTATTTGAAGCAGATGTCGAACAAAACTCCTATGGTCGTCAGACTCGTTGACGGCGAGGAAATCTTCGGCATGATTGAATGGTACGATAAACATTGCATCAAGGTGAATCGTGAAACAGAGCCGAACTTGCTGATCCCGAAGCACGTCATCAAATACATCTACAAAGAAAGCGAAGTCAAAGAATTTGGCGGAAACGTCTTATTCGAGAGTGAGAGTGAGATGGAATGAACTTGGCTGAACCCGTGAAAGGGTTTCCTGTCGTTTTCTCGACAGGGGATCCTCATGGGATCGGCCCGGAAGTCATCCTGAAGGCACTTCCAGGATTCCCCACCGTCCGCCCCATCATTTTCGGAGATCCTCACTACCTCAAGGAGCTTAGGCAGGATCTGGGACTGTCTCCAGATCTCGATCAGGTCGAAGTCATTGCATCGGGTCATTTCGACTATCCTCCTGCCTGGGGAACCTTGGAGGAAAAAGCCGGCCGATTCGCCCTGCAGTGTTTGGAATCCGCCGCTGGGTACTGCCGGGAAAACCGTTTCCCACTACTAGTCACCGGACCGATCAACAAGAAGGCAACTCATCTTTGCGGGTCTACGCGGCCCGGCCAGACCGAGTTGGTGGCCTCTTTTTTCCCTGCTGCAAACCCGGTTATGGCCTTTTTTTCAGAACGCCTGCGGGTCCTCCTTATTACCGTGCATATCCCTTTGCGGGAAGTTCCGTTAGCCCTTCACCACGATGAACTGGTCAGCAAGACGGAAGTTTTTATTGAAGCACTGCGCCGCATCGACATCTCTCAGCCACGACTGGCTCTTTGTGGCCTGAACCCTCATGCTTCTGAGGAAGGTTCCTTTGGTGATGAGGAGAAAACTATTCTCGAGCCTGCTGTTCACACACTGAACCAAAAGTATGGCCCGGAGACGGTCTCTGGCCCTTTCCCTGCCGATACGATTTTCCGCCGGGCTGTAGAAAACGAGTTTGATGGTGTCATCGCCTTATACCACGACCAGGGGCTGATCCCCTTGAAACTGGTGGCCTTCGAATCTGCCGTGAACGTGACCCTGGGCCTTCCTCTGGTCCGGACTTCCCCAGACCATGGAACCGCCTTTGACATCGCCGGACAGGGTGTTGCTGATGCCCGAAGCATGGCAAAAGCCATTGAATGGGGCATTCGATTGGCCAGCGCCTCTCCTGTCAGCCCTGTTCCTTAGCGCCGGGCTTCCGGAATGTGGGAGGTTCTAGCCACTCTCTCGGCTAAACTTTACCCAGGACGTGTTCATAGGCTCTTTGGCAAGCCTGAACATTGAAGCGTACAAGAGCCTCGCTCGACAACTGGAACGCTTCTTTTAGAGCCTGGTAGAACTTCGGCAGTTCCTCGACTTCGTAAAGAGGCACAAGGTACTCACCCTTCAGGAGAAAATAGTGGGAGAAAAGCGAAACAATCAGCGGGGAATGGTGTGCAAAAGGGTTGATTTCGTAGAGGCGCATCTGGGAGAGGCTCATCTGTCCTACTGCATGCATGTCGGCAAAACTGGGACTGCGAACCCACTCAAAGAACCGGTCCATGGCTCCAGGAATAAGGATAGGATCCACGGGTTGGTGGGTGGAAGTCAGAGGCTGGATTGAACTCTTTCGGTAACAGTCTTCCTGATCAGGAATCAACAGTTCCTGGAGATGGAGGAGATCGGTGGACTCCAGTTCATCAATGGCTTTGGTGAGATCCATCACAGCCGAGAAGAGGACCTCTCCCTGGGACCGGGAAACCTTCATGTGGCCCTGCTCAGGACCTGGGGCACCCGCCCCTTCGGGGTCGTGCACCTTGCTGAGCTCGTATTCCAAGAGTGGAGGTGCCAGGTAGCGATCAATGAGAGACCGGAGATCGGTTGTCCGTTCGCCCAACCGTTCCTTTTGCTTGTCGAGAGAAGACAGTTGGGCTGCTACCTGAAGTGGAAAATGCAAGGGTGCCTCGCTAGTACCTCTAGCTCGAAACCATTTCCACCAGAGTCCGGACGCCGAACCCGGTGGGACCTTTGAGACCTTGATTGTCCTTGGATAGATCAACTCCCGCGATATCGATGTGACACCAGGGGACGTCCTCCACAAACTCCTGGAGGAACTTGGCCGCCGTGATTGCGCCACCCCAACGGCCTCCCACATTCTTGATGTCGGCAATGGGGCTTTCGATTTCCTTGCGATATTCATCATCCAAGGGCAGCCGCCAAAACTTTTCTCCAGAGCGCTCTGAGGCCTGCAAGAGCTTCTGGCAAATCTCTTCACTGTTGCTAAACAAGCCCGCCCGAAGATGTCCCAGAGCAATGGCGCAGGCCCCAGTGAGGGTTGCCACATCGACCATATATTCGGGTTGAAGCTGCCGACCATAACAAAGGGCGTCGGCCAGGATAAGACGGCCTTCCGCGTCGGTATTGAGAACCTCAATGGTCTTTCCACTCATCGAGCGGACCACGTCTCCCGGACGTTGTGCTCGCCCACTCGGCAGGTTTTCAACGGCCGGGATAAGGCCAACGATGTTCTTCTTGAGCTGCATCTGAGCAATCGCCTGCATGGCCGCCAGCACCACACAGGCCCCCGCTTTATCCGACTTCATTTTTTCCATCGACTGCGGGGATTTCAAAGAAAGGCCCCCGCTGTCAAAGGTGACTCCTTTCCCCACCAAAACGATGGGTTTGGCGTCGCTTTCAGGCGCCCCGCGATGCCTCAGCACGATAAAGCGGGCGGGTTCATCACTTCCTCGGGCCACGGCCAGAACGGCCCCCATTTCCCTCTTTTCCATTTCGGGCTCGCCCAACACTTCAATTTCCAGGTTGTACTTGTCGGCGACCTCAGTGGCTGCCTGAGCGAGGCTGGAAGGACTGACCCGGTTACCCGGTTCGTTGACCAGTCTTCTGGCTAAATTGGTGGCCTCCCCTAAGATTTCACCCCTTTTGATCGCCTCTTCAACCTTCGCAGTCTCCTCATCCTGACCGGCCACAAAAAGAATTTCCTCGATGAAGTTCGGCGCCCTGTTGGTGGTCTTATAGTCATCACCTTCATAGGTAGCGATGACCGCTCCTTCAGCTGCAGCTTGAAAGGAAAGGTCGGTATCCGCGTGGCCGCGACAGTAGACGGCTAACCGTTTAAAGTTGTAGCTCTTCACCTGACTTACGGCCTGCACCATGAGGCTGCGACCCGATTGAGCGTCGTAGTTCTTTCTCTTTCCGGCTCCCAAAAGAATGAGTCTTCCGGTACTGAGCTGATCAGGCCTGTGGATGACGGAAATCTGGCCGACCTTAGACTTCCACTCCTCAGTACTCTTTAGCTCACTCAGCAGCCCATCGAGTTTTTGATCCAGTGCGGAGGTGAATTCCTCTTGACCATTTTCGTCCTCGAACAGGGGGATCATGAGGGCATCACACTCGATAGAGTCCCAGGTCCCCTTTACCAGTCGGATGTTCATAACTTTCTCCGTTTCAATTCCGTTTGCACTTCCCGCTCAATCGTCTTGCGTCGCGCACTCTCTCTTTTGTCATGGATCTGTTTTCCTCTGGCCAGGGCAATCTCTACCTTGACGTTTCCATTCCTAAAGTAGACAGAAAGGGGAACGATCGTCAATCCTCGTCTTACAGTCTTCCCTATAAGCTTGTTGATCTCTCGACGATGAAGGAGTAATTTCCTGGGACGCAGCGGCTCATGACTGGCGACACCTCCATGAGAATACGGCCCAATATGGCAGTTTTCCAGCCACGCCTCTCCTCCTCTAATTCGTGCATAGCTTTCTTTCAAACTGATTTTGCGCTCGCGAAGTGCCTTGACCTCGCTACCCTGCAAGGCAATACCCGCCTCGAAACGGTCCAGAATCTCATACTCGTGGAACGCCTTTTTGTTCTTCCCCACCACTTGCTCAGACATCGCCCACACCATTGAGAAAGCCTGCCAGAGCGCTCTGCCAGGATCTGAGCAAGGGGATCCCTTCGAGTTCCAATAGATAGTTCTCAAGTACCGAATTGGCAGGCCGCAGCGTCGGTGCTGAAAAAGCAGAACTCTCGATCGGATTGACGTGGAGACTGAGCCCGCTGAGCGAAACAATCTCACAGGCTAGCTCGTGCCATGAGCAGCTCCCAGAGTTGGTCACATGGTACGTACCCTTCTTTTCCCCTTCAACCAAACAGAGGGTCATATAGGCCAGATCAGTCGTGAAGGTGGGGCTGCCCTGCTGATCACTCACCACGTCCAGGTGCTCTTTCTCTTGGGCAAGCTGCAAGATCTTCTGGACGAAATGAGATCCTTTCGATCCGAAAAGCCAACTTGTGCGAACGATCAGGTGCAGCGGGCAAAGCGAACGGACAAAGAACTCACCCGCCAGCTTGGATCGCCCGTATTCGTTGAGTGGGTTGGCCGGATCCCACTCTCGATAAGGCCGCTTCTGGGTGCCATCAAAGACGTAATCCGTGCTGTAGTAAACCAATCTGCTCCCATTTTCAACTGCTGCTGCTGCCATGTTCCTGGTTCCCAGGGCATTGACTCGATAGGCCTCAAAGGGATTGGACTCCGCCTTATCGACCTGAGTAAACGCGGCGGCATGAAGAATCCAGTCCGGTTTTAAATCGGAAACCGTCTGACGAACAGCGTCGAGTGAGGTCACATCGGGTTGGCGCGAAGAAAGGGGATAAACGGAGTGTTTGGCGAACGCCTTACACAGTGCCTGCCCCAGCATTCCCGCAGCGCCTGTAACGGCAATTTTCATGTTGTGCGTGTGTTCACGAACCCTTCAGAGTCTGGTCCCGTTTTGCGTACATCTGTTCGTAATACTCGAGATAGGCGCCACTACGCACATGAGCAACCCATTCTGAATTTTCCTGATACCACCGTACCGTTTGAGCAAGTCCCTCTTCGAGGGGAATCTTCGACTTCCAACCCAGTTCCTGCTGGAGGCGACTTGCGTCAATCGCATATCGGCGGTCATGACCAGGCCGATCCGTGACAAACTCGATGAGTTCATGAGGCTTTTTCAAGATCCTGAGAATTTGGTGTACCATTTCCAGGTTCTGTTCCTCCTGATCACTTCCAATATTATAGACCCGGCCCGGCCGGCCCTCCATCAACACAGCTTGAAGCGCCTGACAGTGGTCTTTTACATGGATCCAGTCACGCCTCTGGAGTCCCTCTCCGTAAACGGGAAGAGATTTGTCTTCCAGCGCATTGAGAATCATCAGGGGAATCAGTTTTTCAGGAAACTGATGACCCCCGTAATTGTTGCTGCAGCGAGTCACAATCACATCCATCCCATAGGTTTTATGATAGGCACGGGTGAGGAGATCCGCTGCAGCCTTACTGGCAGCATAGGGACTGTTGGGGGCCAGAGGGCTTTTCTCGGTGAACTTTCCCGTCTCCTCCAGGGACCCATAAACCTCATCCGTGGAAATCTGGATGAAGCGTGAGGCTTTTCCTCGGCGGCATGCTTCAAGCAAGACGTGTGTACCTTCGATATTGGTTCGCACAAACACCGAGGCGTCGAGGATGCTCCGATCCACATGGGTCTCTGCAGCAAAATTAATGACCGCCTCGATTCCCTGGCTGAAACACTTTTCAACATCTTCGACGGAGGCGATGTCTCCGCGGATGAAAGTGTAACGAGGATCAGAGGACAGATCGGAGAGGTTTTCCAGGTTGCCCGCGTAGCTGAGGCAATCCAGGTTCACAATGTGGACTTCATCCTGGTGGGTGAGCATGTGGCGAACGAAGTTGGAGCCGATAAACCCAGCTCCTCCGGTAACGAGCAGTTTCACGGCAAACTCCTATATCCTAGCGAGCCCCTTCCACAGGCTGCTCCTCATTCTCATTGCTGGTCGGGTTTCTCTTCTCTTTCCCCTGTGCCACCAAATTATTGGCTCTCAGAAGAGACTCAATGGTGCCAGCGTCGGTCCACCAACCCTCCAGGATGTCGTAGGTCATCTCCCCCTGCTCGATGTATCGATTGTTGACGTCCGTAATTTCCAGTTCGCCACGCTTGGAGGGCTCGAGAGTGCTGATGATGTCGAACACCTGGTGGTCATACATGTAGATCCCCGTGACGGCGTACTTGGACGGTGCAACTTGCGGCTTTTCGTAAATCTTCACAACCTTGTCGCCCTCCAGTTCAGGCACGCCAAAACGCTCACAATTCGGAACTTCCTTGAGGAGGATCTTGGCCCCTGCCGGCTGTTGTCTAAACTTCTGGACATAGGGGCGAATGGAATCTTCAATGAGGTTGTCCCCGAGCACCACGCACAACCGATCCTCTTCGGCAAAGAACCTGGCTAGTGAAAGTGCTTCGGCAATTCCTCCTTCTCCCTCCTGGTAAGCATAGTGCAGATGATGAAGACCGAATTCCCGACCGTTTCCAAGCAAGCGGAGAAAATCGCCCGCGTTGTTTCCACCCGTAACCACCATGATGTCGGTAATGCCAGCGTCCACCAGCACTTCCAGAGGATAGAAAATCATCGGCTTGTCGTAAACAGGCAACAAGTGCTTGTTGGTCACCTTGGTGAGCGGCCGAAGACGGGTCCCCAATCCTCCTGCCAGAATGATTCCCTTCATGTTTTTACCCAAAGTCTTTCGCCCTATCCGATACAGATGCCAGCATACTGAGATAGAGTTTTTCCGTCTCCTTGAGCTTCCTTTCTAGTGTAAACTGTTCTTCGATCCGCTGTCGTCCTGCACAGCCCATCTTTTCCTGGAGTTGGGGAGATTCAATGACTTTACATAAGCCATCGGCCAGCTGAGCAATATCGCCAGGAGGGACTAGGATTCCGGTTTCTCCGGCGACGACCAGTTCGGGGATCCCCCCCACCTGAGTCGCAACGACAGGCAAACTGCTGGCCATGGCCACTAAAATCGCGGAGCTCAATCCTTCCGAGATAGAAGGCAGACAAAAGATATCAAAATGCTTCATCAAGGCCTCGCTGTCGGATCGAAAACCGGTAAAGGTAACCTTCTTCTCAATATCGAGTTCCTTGACCCTTGCCTTCAGAGTAGACATTAATTCTCCTTCTCCCACCAAAATGAAGTGAACATCTGGGAATCGGGATAAGACTCGGGCGGCGGCCTCCAAGAGAGTACGATGTCCCTTTTCAGGACTCAAATGTGCCACCGTTCCCACCACCAACCCGCGGTTCACAGGATCAGGGGCGGGTACTTGCTGAGAGTCCACCCAGTCCAGGTCAACCCCCTCGTAGATCATCTTGATCAGCTCGGGGCAAACACCCCCCTCAATCAAGGTGCGGCGAATGCTGACAGAGACGGTCACGACACTTTCCTGCAGCCAATTGTATTTCAGACGGCTTAACGGTGAGTTGAGCGGAAAGTTCACACGCCTGGAACAAACTCTCAGTGGAATCCCACACAGCTTCGAAGCCAACCCGCCTAAAACTAAGGGGCGGGGGGTATTCAGGTGAATGATGTCGAAATCTTGCTTGCGTAGGATGCTCCAGAGTTGGAAAAAAGCCGAAGGGCTCAACTCGCTTCGTTGTGCAAAACAATAGGTCGCAATTCCCAACTGCTGGGCTTTGCGGCTCAAGGGAGAATCGGACGGTGCCGCCAACCAGACGTGATGTTGACGAGCCCCCATTCCCAAGATCAGAGAAAAGAGCTGCTCCTGGCCACCCCGCCACTCCCGGTCGGTGTCCACGTAAAGGATCTTCAGGCTATTCATCCCGGAAGCTCATCGGCATCTCTTTCGCCGTGCCCAACTGGATCTCCCACAACTTCAGGACTTTGAAAAGACTGGATACCGCAGCCAGAATGGACACGGCCAATCCGGGCTTACCGTCCAGAAATCCCAGCCGCAAGAGATAGTTTTTCAAAAATATGGCAGGTGGATGAAAGATGAGGTGGACCCACTGAGCCCTCTGACCCTCCTCAAAGCGGTCCCTGGCAGCCAGAGAAGAGAACTGCTCCAGCTGTTCAAGGTACTCAGAGAACGACGCATAGGTGTGATGGTAGATCTGGCCCTTGAAGTTCGCCGTTGGTCCGGTGACCTGAAAAGACTCGTGGACTCGTCCTCCCCCCCAGCGACCCCGCGATTTCCTAAACAAGCGTAATTGCCAGTCTGGATACCAGGTGGTGTGTTCGATCCAGCGGCCCATAAAAAAGGTCTTTCGAGGAAGATAGTAACCCTCAAAGTAGTCCTCTTTCTCCTTCCATTGGAGAATCTCCTCCGCCAGTTGCGGACTAAGCGCTTCGTCTGCATCTAATGACAGTACCCACTCGTGGCTTGCCTGGTCGGTGGCGAATTGCTTCTGATCACGATATCCCTGCCACGACTCTGTCAGGACCCGATCCGTGTAACCGGAGCAAAGTTCCACGGTGGCGTCTGTGCTATGGGAGTCCACCACCACGATTTCATCACTGACTGACTGCAAGCTGTCCAGAGCGCGTTGAATCTTTTCTTCTTCATTGTAAGTAATGAGCACGGCGGAGATTCTTTTCACACCTCAACGTCCTTGTGCTCGGGGTGTTTTTGCAATACCTCCCGCTGATTGTAGTAGATTTGAATGGGTGCCGATTGGTAGAAGTGCTTCAGCAAGCGGGAAAGCTCCGCGTCCGTTCTTCTCGCGCTCTTGCGCTCCAACTTCCTCAGTGTTCTGACTTGCCGAAGTTGACCCACAGCCTGAAGCAATGAGCGGTAAAAATGAAAATCGAGGACCCACAACCGCGTCACAAAGAGCACGCCCAACATGATCCAATGACGCACAACATAAGTCGGGGAATGCAGGTTGATCCAGTGAAAAAGGAGTCTGTTGCGAACGGCGGCGGCCTCCACAAAACTCTTCTTGTAATGGGCATTAATGGTGGCGCTGGTCCGATGATGGGCGATACTGCGGGGTTCATAGTGAACTTCCCAGCCTCGTTTCCAGCCCCGATAGGAGAGATCCACATCCTCCCAATGAAAAGGAGAAAGGAGCTCGTTGAAACCCCCTAAAGCCTCCAACTTTTCTCTGCTGAAAGTGGAGAATCCCCCGATCGCATAGGTGGACAGGAGCCGTCTCTTCTCGATCCATTGCGAAGCCTCTGGGGTAGAGGCATCGTAGTTCGTATAAAGACTCCAGAAGCCTCTGCGAAATCGCCCATATTTTCCACCCGTGGCAAATATGGGCTGATCCCACTCAAAAACCTTGGCAGTCACGGCAAACACCGTGGGATCCTGGAAATGAAGCGTCTGGTATATAAAATAATCTTCCTCGACTCGCACATCGTTATTGAGCAGCGCCACCAAAGGAAAGCGAGAGCTCTTCAAACCCACATTGCAAGTGATGGCGAAACCCTGGTTGCGCTGGCGCCTGACCAGATAAACATCAGCAAACTCCGAAGGGATCGCCTGCGCGGTTTCATCTCGACTTCCATCGTCAACCACAATGATTTCGGTCAAGCCGCCGGATTCACGGTGGTGGGCTCTTGCAGCCGCTTGAACGGAAGGCAAATTTTCGCGCAGAAGATGAAGACCATTACAGGTAGGAATGACGATGCTCAAATCGGAATTCATTGAGTCAGTAATACGAGAGTCTTGCTCCTTGCTCCTATCTCCTGACTTTGACTTTTGACTACCGTTTTCTTACTGCTCTTGGCTTCGGCGAATCCGCTCCTGGATGCGATCAACACTTTTTTGGACCTGCGGATCCTGATGGAGGTCGTGAGCAGTTCGATAATTGAGGAGGGCTTTCTCGTACTGTTTCTTTCTTTCATAGAGATAGCCAAGCCGATCGTAAACCTCCCAATTCTCGGGGATCAGCTCGGCACACTTCAAAAACTCCCTTTCCGCAGCGTCCAGATTCTGAGCAAAGAGCTGGGCCAACCCCAAGTTGAACCGGGCCTCCCCATCCTCCGGATTCTCCTTCACATAATCACCCAGAAGAGCAGCCGCTCGGGTGTAGTTTTTGGCTTCGATGGCATCAATGGCCTCCTGAAATTGCAATCGGGAAAGGTAGCGCTTCGCTCCAGAGGCCTGCGGATCCAATATTAGCGCTTGTTTCAGATATTTACCCGCTTCCGGGTAATTCCCGACCCGGTAATAGGAAATCCCTAGTTGCAGCACATCGCTGGCATTTCCTCTCTGGATAGAAACCGCTTTCTGCAGATCGGAGATGGCCTGTTCGAAATCATCGATATTGTAATAAGAAAAGCCACGCGTACGATAGATCCGGTATTGGTCGCGAGGGGATCGAGCATATTTTTCGCCCTCGATCAGGGTTGTGATCGCCTCTCGATAACTGCCCTTGTTGAAGTAGGAGAGGGCCAACCCGTAATGGGTCACATAGTTGTCATTCTTCAGCTCTAGCGCGCTTCGGAAAGCCTCAATGGCCCTGTCGTAATTCTTGATCTTTAGATAGGAGTCCCCCAGGATGCGGTGGCCACTCTCATAATCTGGGTGAGCCTCGACGACCTTCTCAAATTCTTCGATCGTTTTCTGATATTGTCCCTGCTTATAGTAGGAAAGTCCCTTCTGATAGTCTCCTTCCTGAGCCATCAGAGAGGGAATCGTCCCGGCCAGCAGCACAATGACAAGAGCCCTGATGTTCACTGTTTTACTCAAAGATTCCAAACGCTTTCCAGCGCTCGACTTCGGTCTGGGTTGGAATGGATATGTTCTGTACTTCTAAATACTTCAGTAGATCGAAAACATCGATCATGACAAAGTAAGGAACGTTGGCTTCGGTTTGGATGATCACGGGTTTCTCGGGACTCTGCTGCATCTTCATCTGTACGTAACCCCCCATTTCCTCCAAGGTCATCGGGGTCTTATCCACCAGATGCTGTCCTTCTCCAATAATCTTGATGTGAATGGCTTCCTCGGGTTGCACATCAAGCTGAGTGGGGTCATCTTTGGGCAAGTCAAACTGCAGCCCCTCGGTGGTGGCAAATACGGCTGTCAGCATAAAAAATATGATCAGTAGAAAGGCGATATCGGCCATCGAGGAAGTGGGAATCGTGGCTCCGGTTCGAAGGCGTTCTCTCAATTTCATTAACCGCTCCCGCCGATCTCTCTCTCCGTTAACAGGCCGACCTTCTTGGCCCCGTTAAGACGCAGCTGTTCCAACACAGCATCGATAAGCTCATAGCGAACCATTCGATCGGCTTTGATGAGAAACTCCTTATCGGGGATCCATCGAACGACCTCCTGAGTGAGAGGCCCCAGTTCCGCAGCCGTGCCCAAAGCAAAGGCAGGCCGCTCACCATCGGTGAACCGAATGATTCCCTCTTCCGTTATGGCGATAATTGCGGAATCTCTTGGTACCTCGGTGCGGATTTCTGATCGTGGCAGCTCTACACTGGTTCTCTCTGGGGAAAAGGAAGTCGTCAACATAAAGAAAATAATCAGTAGAAAGGCAATGTCCGCCATCGAGGCGGTCGGAATGAGTGGGGCAATACGACGAACACGGTGTGGCTTCATATCACCTGCGGCTGTTGCTGACCGATCTCTTCCTCGCTCCTCTCCTGGTGGGCTCCCTCATCGATTTCGCTGAAGGTCTCCAAGAGCATCGACGAACTGGTTTCCATGTCCAGAGCAAAGTTAGAAACCCGATTGTTGAAATAATTGTAGGCGGCTTGGACAACCAGCGCGATGGTCAAGCCGGTGGCAGTCGTGATCAGAGCTTCGGAAATTCCACCGGCCACGGCCTGAGGATTGCCCAATCCCACTTCAGCCAAGGCTTCGAAGGAAGCGATCATTCCGGTAACGGTTCCCAGAAATCCTATTAGAGGAGAGATATTGGCCAGGGTTGCCAGCAGCCAGAGACTCTTTTCCAATTTCGACAGCTCGTGGAGGGCTACGCTCTCCATGGCTTTTTCGATCTCCTGGTTGGACTTCCCGAAACGTAGAAGTCCCGACTTCAAGGTGGTCGCGACAGGATGATCGAATGATTCGCAGGTTTCGGCAGAGCCACGCAAGTCTCCAGCAAGAAGCGACTCACGGATGGTTGAAAAAATTTCGGCCGTATCTCCCTTGATCCGAGAATAGGCGATGGCCCTTTCAATGATGAAGGCCATGCCAAGTATCGAACAAAGAAGCAGCGGCCACATGAGTGGACCACCTTGTCGGAAATAGATGAAAAAAGTTCCATCTAGCACTTCTTTTTCCTCCAGTCTGTGTGCGACGCGCCGATCATCAACGTCCTTTTAGATTCCGCAAAAGGTCCTCATGCAGTACGCCGAGGAGCCCGAGGAAGCACAACGCTGTCAGCATGGATGATTGCGGCACTACAGTAGACAATTTATGCATAATCCCGGCTAGTGGCACAAACAATCCATCATAGTGCTGGCCCTTGTTCGAAGTCAAACCGGGTCACAACCCGTGTTACGGAATCTTGATCTGAAGACGTTTGAGTTTTTCGTTGAGGGTGCTGCGATTCATACGCAGCAGGCTGGCGGCCTTTTTCTGACTCCAATCGGCCTTCTGGAGAGCCGTCATGATCAGTTTCCTTTCGTACTCCAACACCAGATCCTTCAAGGTGGAGCCATTTTCAATCGAACTCAAGCTGCCCACCCCCAACGAGCTCGAGGCCAGGATTTCACGAGGAAACAAGTCCTGCGTAATGCGACCGTCATCGGGAGCCAAAACCACTGCCCTTTCCATCACGTTTTCAAGTTCCCGAACATTTCCCGGCCAATCGCACTCCATGAGCAGTTTGAGCGTCGACTGGTCCAAGTGACAATCGGGGCGGTCATTCTCCTTGCAAAAATGCCGGACGAAGTGTTCGGCCAGAAGGGGAATATCCCTCTTGCGCTCGCGGAGCGGTGGAAGACTGATGCTGATCACGTTCAAGCGGTAATAGAGATCCTCGCGAAACCGCCGTTGCTCCATGGCTTCTTTGAGATCGATGTTGGTGGCAGCAATGATGCGAACATCCACCATGATATTTTCAAGTCCCCCCACCTGGCGGAATTCTCGCTCCTGGATCACGCGCAGTAACCTGGATTGAGTTTCAAGGGGCAAGGTTCCCACTTCATCAAGGAAAACGGTTCCCCCATCAGCGATTTCAAACAGGCCTTTCTTGCTGGAGATGGCCCCGGTAAAGGCTCCTTTGACATGACCAAAAAGTTCGCTTTCCAATAAGTCACTGAGAATCGAGCCGCTGTTGACGGCTACAAAGGCATGGTTCGAACGAGGGCTGCAGCTGTGGATAGCTCTGGCTACCAGCTCCTTACCCGTTCCACTCTCTCCCACGATCAAAACAGTGCTTCGGCGGGGCGCCACTTGAGTGATCAGGTCGAAAACCTGCTGTATCGGATCACTTTTGCCCACGATATTCTTGAAGGCGGCCCGCTCGTTGAGGGTCCTCTTGAGCTGGCGGTTTTCGATCTCCAAGCTGCGCTTTTTCAAGCCGTTCTTGACCACCAACAGCAGTTCTTCATTCTTAAACGGCTTGGTAATGAAATCGAAAGCGCCAGACTTGGTGGCGTCCACGGCATCTTCGATGGAGGCATAGGCGGAGATCATGACCACCACGATATCCGGATCGATCCGAATAATTTCCTCAAGAGCCTCCAATCCACTCATCGAGGGAAGCATCAGGTCGAGAAGAACGAGATCGGGAGCCTCCTCCTTGACCTTTTCGATCCCCTCTTCACCGGTTGCGGTCGAAGTGACACAGCAGCCCTCTTTCTCGAGAAGGGTTGTGATGACCTCGCGCATGATCTCTTCATCATCAACGACCAGAATAGAAGGTTGAGTGGGCATACGTCAGTGGACACGTTTGAGCGGAAACTGGAGTCGAAAGGCGGAACCCAGACCTGGACGGCTCCTCACACTGATGCGGCCGGAATGTTCCTGTATGATACCGTAGCAGACGGAGAGACCCAGTCCTGTGCCTTTGCCGACTTCTTTGGTCGTGAAAAAGGGATCATAAATTCTCTTAATGTTTTCATCTAAAATTCCCATGCCGGTGTCCTCGATTTTAACCACCAGCTGAGAATCCTCGCACTGGGTCCTCACGCGTAACTGGCCCCCTTCAGGCATGGCATCCTTGGCATTGAGAAATAGGTTCATAAAGACCTGCTGAAGCTTTCCTCCGTTGGCCAAAGTAGAAGGGAGCACCGGGTCTAGATCCAGCTTGACGTCGATGCTGGTCTTTCGAAACTGGTGATCCAGCAAGGAAAGAGTGTCCAACATGAGCCCATTGATATCCACCTCTTGGAAGTCGGAATCTCTAACCCGCGCCATATTCAACAAGTTATCCACAATGCTGGAAGCTCGAAAGCTCTGCTTTTCAATTTTCTTTAGCATTTCATGGCGCTGGTCCTCTGGAGGGGTTTCCTTCAGAAGCATCTGCGTGTAACTGCAGACGCCGGTCAGCGGAGTGTTAATTTCATGGGCTATGCCCGCCGCCAGTAACCCAATAGAACCCAATTTTTCCGCCTGCAGGAGCTGCTTCTCGAGTTGAACCTTCTCAGTGATGTCGTCAAAGACCAGCAATGTCCCAGCCACGACATCCTCTTGTGAGACAAACGGCGCCAGTGTGATGTTCACCAACCGGCCTTGTCCGTCTGGCATTTGAATGTAGGTTTTATAGAGTCGGCTGGTTTGGACGACATCCCATCTCGGGCCTTCCACAACAGTGCGCAACGTACGAACAAGCTCCGGCGAGAAAACTTCCAAAATATTCTTGCCAAAAACTGCAACTTGCTCCAGGCCACAGATGTCCTCCATGGCCGTATTCCAAACGGTGATTTCCCCTTCAGGACTCACGGCAAGAACGCCCACGGTGATGCTTTTGACAACGTTCTCGCTATAGGCCTTCAGCTGAGCCAATTCACTCGTCTTGCCCTCCAGTGACTGATAGAGCAAGGCATTATCGATAGCAATGGCAGCGTAACCAGACAAAGTGGCAATCAAGTCGAGATCTTCACTGCTGAGAAACTCTCCATTCGACCGTTTCCCCAACGCCCAAAACCCAATGATCCGATTATGCACGCGTAACGGCTGCAGATAGTACAGGTGATACCTCCCCAGGGACTCCCGGATGCCGTCAACCTGCTGATGGGATGACAACAGAACCAACGGATTCAACTCTCGGTCAAAGTCGTCAAAGATCTCCTCCGGAACCTCCAAGACACTCAAACGCTCCCCACCCGCCGTCAGATCCCGGGCATGGTAGAGGTGATACCCATCTGACTGTGAATCCTCTCGGAGAAAAAGTGCCACCGGGACCACGTCAAGGGTCTTGCGAATCCGGTCTGAAATCCTCTCGGTGAGGGAGGAAAGCTCAATCTCTGAACTCAGTGTCTGACCAAAATCCACCAGCGATTGCCGATAGTCATATTCCTCCTGGTAAAAGTAACGATCAATCTGAGTCTGGATCCTGTTCTTGAAAGGGGCGAAAAGGAAAGCCACAAGGAGCGCCGCCAGCGCAAAAAGCACAAAGCCTGATTCAGGTGAAAAGTCCTGGATGGCCCGGCCAATCAGCAGCACGATACCGACGTATAAGCCCAGCAAGGCTGAGCTGGCCACAACGTAAGCCGCGCCCTCTCTGAAGATCAGTTTGACGTCCGTCAGCCGGTGCTTGGTGATGGCGTAGCCGAAGCTCAAAGGTACCAATATCAATCCAAGCAGAGAGACCTCCATGTAGGGAGAGATCCTCAACCCAAGCAGAAAGGGCAGCGCGTAAAAACAGGCAAAGGGCAGAATGCCAATCAACGTTCCCCACGTCACCCACCTCATTTGCAACCGGTGGATGGAGGAAGATGCTTCCCGGCGGGTATAGGCCAGAGCCGCAGTCCCCAACAGAAAAAGGCTGATGAAATGGGCCAGGTGGACCCGGTCAAACAGACGTCCCAGACTTTCGACGCGGGGCAAGCCGAACGGCTGCAAGCTTCCAGAAAACCAGAGTGCATGAAGCCCCACCAGGCAGAGCGCTGGCAGGTAAAAGAGAAAGTTCAAAGAAGGTGCGTTTCTGAAGAACGAAAGCGGTTTGGGAAAGTGGCAACAAAAGTGCAGAAACAGGGGAGGCAGGAGCAGGAGAGCAACTGCTGAAAACCAGTAGATGAAGACATCGAAGCTATCGGCACGTCCCGAATAGCGATAAAGAAAAAGCGAAAAGGCGACCAGACAAATGAGATAGAAGTGAAAAGCACCCTGTGCCTTCCAGTTGGACAGGAAAATGAATACTCCAATACCCAGATAGGCGAAAGCAACGAGACCAAGCAGGGAATCGGTGACATCGGTGTTCGAGATGGGTCGAATGTCAAAAGGATAGGAAACCCGGGGCCCGGAGTCCGCCTTGTCCACCAAATAGCTAGCTCGGGGTGAGGTACCCGCCAGCAGCTCTATAATTTCAATGTACTCATCCAGGTTACGAATCGGAATTCCATTGATGCTCACCAGGCGATCCCCTTTCTCCAGGGGACTCCCGGTTGTGAGCGGGGGTATTTCGGTGGATTCCACCTCCACTCCTTGATTTGTCTGGATCCAACTCACGCCATCAGAGGGCGTTTTCCACTCCATCCGGTCCAGTAGGTTCAAGAGTCCTATGTAAACGGCCAGGGCCGACAACAGCAGGACCAAAACCACCTTGGAGTGCTTAAAGAAAGCCATCAAATCCACCTACCGAGAGGATGACGCATAAAATACCACAAAATACCAAGGCAACTTCAGTGCCAACGCCCCTATTATTACAGGGTTGAGCCCCGATTACCATTGCATTTACAACAGATAGGGGTGCTTTCCCCAAAGCCCCCAGCGAAAGTGGAGTCGATTCCGATTCAATTTTATGGATTCAAATCCAAAAATTTGAACCCTTGGGCCACTTTTGGATTGGGAAGAAAGGAATAGGAAACCTAGAATCGCACCGAGATCCCACCGCGGACGGTCCTTGGATTCTTCACCAAAGAAACATCCCCAATCTCTGTGCTGACCTTACCCAAATCCTCGTTGGTCATGTTGCGGATGTCCAGGAGAGCTTCGATCTTATAGGTTGAGAGAAAATCCATTCCCAGAAAAGCCAACCATCCCCCGGGTACGGGAACCACCTGACGAACGAAAAGGTTAATTCCTTCGTTGCCCGTCTCATAGGTGTCTGCGAAGGCATCTAGAGTGGTGATGGGATGCCCATTTGCGGCGAATTTAACGAGGGCATTCAGGCGGGTCCCTGAAAAGGGGATGTGAGCTTCGATCTCAGCGTTCACGGTGTGGTAGTCCCTGCGTTCAATCAGCTCGTGTAGGGCAGATTCATCAAAAATCAGAGCGGTGTTCCGACTGACTCCAGCCGCGTTTCCACGAATGTAGGAAACAGCAGTATTCAAACTGTTTCCCAGACGTCGACGGACCATGATCCGATATCCTCGGTTGACCGCGTGCTCATCTTTCAGCTGGAACCCTGGATGCTCCAGTTGGTCCCCGAAGACGGCCAAAAATGGAGTGGCCACCCCAAAAAGTTGATTTTCATAAGCGGCAAACTCGATCTCGGTATGCTCCGTCACCTGCTGGGTGACGCTGCCTCGATAGTGGCGTGGAGTCCTCACAGCAAATTGATTCCCCACCCGCGCAAAGGAAACGGCCTCGGTGAGGTTCAACATCTCTCCGTCCGGCAGGAGTACGCTCCCACTGTGGGTTGTTCGTTTGGAGGCCATCATAACCTGAAATTTGGTCTGTTCGAAGGGAGAAAAAGAGACTTGCGCATTCGGATTCAAGAAGGTCTGTCTTTGGTCTGTATCCACCTGATTGAGCTCGACGCCCCAAAGCACGGAAACGACGTCGCCCAAAAGCAGTTTTTCCTGGACACCCACACTCAGAACCTGGGTGGATCCAAAAGCTGTCGAGTAACCCAGAGGTCCGCCCACAGCGGCGGAGTTATCGTAGGATGCCAAGTCAGGCTGACCAAAGTTCTCCCGCCCATAGCCCACAAACACCCCGAAGGAGTGGAAATCGCTCAGGGGGAGCTCGACAGAGCTTCTCAAACGCCACAGTTCTTCTTTTCCCGAACTCAGTTGCCCGGCCACAATATACTTGCTGCCTACCCCAACCGGCTGCACCAGAGCAAAATGGGTGGTCGCCCCTCCGTCACCCGGAACCACTGGATAAGCTCCTCCTGAACTTCCATTCCCGTAAACCTGAACCACCGCTTCCCCGGGGGTAACGCCCAATGGACGGTCGGGGGAATCCTGGCCCGGCGTTTGAGGAAGGTAACGAAAGATCAACCTTTCATCGCCAGCGTTGCGAAGTACGGTTTTCACCCTTTGGTTCTCTTCCTCGAAAGTACCCACCCCGAACAACTGTTGAAGAACCAGGCTGAGGACCGTGGTCTTACCGGGTAGGACCTGGACCACGCTTTTTTTGGGATTTCGATATTGCGAGTTCTTGATCCGTACCTCGTAGTTCCCCGCTTCCATGCTCAGACGGATTTCACCACTCTCATCGCTGCGTGTCAGAATGGGTAACGCCGCCGCCGGTGATTTGTGGAGCAGGGCAACCAGGATATCGGACAGCGGTTTGCCGGATGGGTCCTGGATCCGTCCGCTGAAGCTGCCCAGGGAAGAAGCAACTCCGTATTGAGCGGCCATTACGAGAATCACAGCCCAGAGTGTCAGAACAGAGCGCCTGGATACTAACCGAGATACTAACATGGCCAGTAGTCTATACCTCCCCCCTTGGTTAAAGCTATCCCTGGTTCGGGAAACCCTATTTGATAATCACATTAATAATAGAGCGAGACACTAGAAAGCGCAAGTAAGCGAATTGCCTCATCAAAAATCTATTCGAAATGGATACGTTGCCTCATTAAAAAATCTATTCGAAATTGCCTGTGGGTAAGCAGGGGAATAGAAGTGTCCTCCATGAAGGAATGGAGGGCACCAATGAGGTTAACGATGGCAGAAAAGCGTGTATTGATCAAAAGTTTTGCCCCCCGCTACCGGAAGAAGGGCAAGAAGGTGAAGGGGGAAGTGTTGACGGAGTTTACCCAAATGACGGGCTACAACCGCTGCTATGGAGCCTATCTGCTTCGCCACCAGGGCAAGCGGATCCGGTTGAGCCCCAAGCTGGTGGCGGTAGGGGATATCGGCAAGAGAGTACGGCGAGAGCGGGCCCGCAAATACGACCAGAAAGTTCTAAAGGCGCTGACGATGATCTGGGAGATACTGGACTATTTGTGTGGCAAACGTCTGGTCGCGATTTTGCCGGAAGTGGTACCCATTTTACAAAGACATGGGGAACTGAAAGTGGATGCCAGCACCCATGAGCGGTTGATGCAGATCAGCGCCGCCACCATCGATCGGCTGCTGGAGCCCGAAAGGTGCGAGCACCGTCTCAAAGGACGATCCGGAACCAAGCCGGGAACGCTGCTCAAACACCAGATTCCGATCAAGCGTTTCGCCGACTGGCAGGAGGATCGCCCCGGTTTTGTGGAAGTGGACCTGGTGGGCCATGAGGGAGGCCAGGGTCGGGGGGACTACCTCCAAACCCTGGATGTGACGGACGTGTACACGGGCTGGACAGAGGTCCGAGCGGTGCGCAATAAGGCCCAGGTGTGGGTCCTGGAAGCGATGAAGCTGCTTCAGAAGCGCTCGCCCTTCCCTTGGCTGGGGATGGCTTCGGACAACGGCAGCGAGTTCATCAACAAGCACTTGATTCGTTTTTGTGAGCAGGAAAAGATCAGCTTCAGCCGAACCCGCCCCTCGCGCAAGAATGACAACCCTTATGTGGAGCAGAAAAACTATTCGGTGGTTCGGCGGGCCGTGGGTTATGCTCGCTACGAGGGAGAGCGAGAACAGGAGCTGGTGAACGAGTTGTACGATCGGCTGCGACTGCAGATCAACTTTTTCAAGCCGGTCATGAAGATGGTGGCCAAGCAACGTCGAGGGTCTCGGATCTGGAAAAAGTATGATGTGCCGAAAACTCCCTACCGGAGGATCTGCGAGTCCCCTGAGGTGGCGGACAAGATCAAGCGGGAACTGGCCCGAGAGTATGAGAAGCTCAATCCGGCCCAGCTGGCACGGCAGATCGGCTGGCTTCAGAATTGCCTTTTGCTCAAACCGACTCCTGAGCAGAAGAAACGATGGGAAGCGGGCTGGATGTGAAAATCTTTCTCTTGCTGCAGGCTGCGGGTGTTGGGCAAGGGGTTGCCACTCCTCTGGTTGGTGCTTTTTACCACCACTTTTTGCAATCCCTTTCGGATAGATTCTTAGTGAGGCAACGAATACCCTTTGGAATAGATTTTTACGTGAGGCAACGGGGCCGGCATGATCCATAAATTCTCCGTCCTCCCACCTCACCCCGCAGTTGCCTCTCATGGACACCGATCATCGCGGACTGATCGATAACTACCCAGTCTAGCTAGTCCCCAAACTCTCCTTCATGCTATGGTGATGATTCTCGAATACTGTCGTGAAGATTTATACCGGGCGGGGAGACCAGGGTGAGACCTCACTTTTCAGTGGGGAACGGGTGGATAAGGATTTGCCTCGGGTGGCTGCCTATGGAACCCTCGATGAACTGAATTCCGTCTTGGGAATTGCTCTCTTTTTTTGTCGAAATCAGAAGGTCAGGGGGGTTCTTTTATCCCTTCAGCATAAGCTTTTCCAGGCAGGAGCCGATTTAGCAACCACCAGCGCTCAGAAGCGCCCCGATCGCATCAAGGAGAGCGACTGGCGCTCTCTGGAAACCCTCATCGATGAGCTGCAGGGAGAAATCCCCTCCCTCAAGGATTTCATTCTCCCCGGAGGATCTTCCGGTGCAGCTTTTGTACACTTGGGTCGAGTCGTCTGTCGAAGAGCTGAACGCCAGTTGGTTGCTCTGATGAAAGTGGATCAGGATGTAAACTCAGAATTGTTGATCTACCTTAACCGGCTATCCGATCTTTTATTCGTAACGGCCCGATACGAAAATGTCCTGGAAGGAGGAAAGGAGGAGATCTGGCAAAAGGAGGATTGAAAACAGCGGAAACCTGTTCCGCCTGTCGCGGTTCGGGCTGGCTGGTGAAAACCGAGGACTCGGTGGAGGCGGTGGTACCGTGCCCGGAGTGCCGCCCCAAAGAAGGACTGCAAAAACTCTGGCAGAAGGCTGCAATCCCACCCCGATACTTTGATCGGGGTTTTGAGGAATACTCGTGGCACAACAAGCTGCAGGAACGGGCCCAGCTGCGCGCCATCGACTACGTCCAGGCCTTTCCCAACGTCCCTCGTGGCCTTTTGTTCGCCGGACCCTGTGGGGTAGGAAAAACTCATCTTTCGGTCGCTATTCTCAAGACCCTGATTCAGGAGAAACACGTCCCCGCCCGATTTGTGGATGAGGCCGAACTCCTCAGGCGGCTTCAATACTCGTATGGCCCCAACTCCCCGGAAACGGAACGGGAGGTCCTGCTTCCCCTGTCCGAGGTGAATCTCCTTGTGTGGGACGACTTAGGAACAGGAAGACCGACGGAATGGGTTCGCGAAACCATTCGCACGGTGATCAATCATCGTTACACCTATAACAAGGCGACCATCCTCTCCACCAACTGGCCCTTGAAACCTCCGGCCAACCCATCCCCGGGTTCAAGGGGCAAGACAGAACCCCTGCAAAACACCTTGGCTGAGAGAATCGGGCAACGACTCTTTTCTCGAATCATGGAAATGTGCGAGATCATCGAAATCGACGGTCCGGACTTCAGGACGGATATTCACAAAGCTCGGCACGATTTCGAGAAAAAGACGAAGAGAGAGAGAGAACTGACCACTGACCGCAGACCGCAGACCGGAAGAGAGCACTGAGAGCTGACAGCTGGTCAGAGCGCGCTTCGCGCCCGCTCCAGGTTCCAAGTTTCAGATTTTGGAATTCTGCCGGTCTGTTGTGTGTCATCCGACTGCGTGCTGGCTCTCACGAATTCCCTTCTCCTCGTCCACAAAGTACAAAACACCCCACCCCAGAAGAAGAAAAAAGAGAGCAGCGAGCACTCCAAAGCGAGCGGAACCACTCAGGTCCGTGATCAGGCCGAAGAGTGCCGGTCCGAAGATGGCGGCAAACTTTCCTCCGGTTGAGAAAAAGCCAAAGAACTCCGCGCTGTTCTCCTGAGGGGTGAACTGAGCGAGGAGCGCCCGTGAACAGGCTTGAATTCCTCCCAGCACGAACCCGATGACCACTGCCAGGATCCAGAACTGCCAACTTTGATCGATCACGAGGGCATAAACCAGGGCCCCGGACCAGAGCAACAGACTGATGTTGATGGCACGCTTGGTCATCATCCGATCTGCCAGGTATCCAAAAACCAGGGCTCCGAAAAAGGCAACGACGTGAATAAGAATGAAACAGAGAATCAGCTCCTCCTGAGACATATGCAACACTTCGGCACCAAAGACAGCAGCCATGACAATGACCGTCTGGACGCCATCGTTGTAGATGAGAAAGGCAACAAGGAACTTCACCAGTTCCCGAAACTGACGGACCTTCCCCAAGGTCAAAGCCAGGCGTTGAAATCCGATCTTTAAATAACTGGTTTCGGGGGGACGTTGTTTCGGCTGAGCACGCTCGCGCAGCCACACAAAGGTGGGGATGGAAAAGATCCCCCACCAGAGGGCGACCACTACCAGGGAAGCGCGAACGGGAATGTAATCGGAATCAGGCAGTCCAAACCAATCCGGCCTTTGGATCATGGCCATATTGAGAAGCAGGCATAACACTCCGCCCACATACCCCAGTGCCCAGCCAAAACCGCTGATTCTGCCCATCTTCTCGCGAGTCGCGATCTCCGGAAGAAAGCCGTTGTAAAAGGTCAGGCTCCACTCCATGCCCATGTTGGAGAGGACGTAGAAAGAGACGGCCAACCAAATGTCTCCAGGGCCGGCCAGGAAGAGAAAGGCAGTTGCCACTACTCCCGCGTAGCAAAACGAGAAAAGAAACCGCTTCTTCGATGCCGTGTAATCGGCAATAGCGCCTAAAATGGGTGCACTCACCGCCACCAGCAACATCGACGCAGAGACGGAATACCCCCAGAACGCCGTGCCACTCACCCGCCCGCCCAGGAAGGGGACCCCCTCAGGCCCGACGACTACCTGGACGAAATAAACATTGAAAATGACTCCGGCCAATGCCGTGGCGTAGGCAGAGTTGGCGAAATCGTAAAATGCCCAGGCCCAGATTTCCCCACGGTCAGAGTTTGAATTCTTGATTTCTTCTCCCTGATTACTTCTTCAAAGGCTTGGAAGGCCGCATCTCAATCCGACTGGTCAGACATCGGGGATGGCGCTTGAGGGTTTCAACAACCACCTGGGCCACATCGGGAGCCGAGAGCTTCCAGGAACTCTTGTCCTGGTTACGGCTGAATTCCGTGGCGACACTGCCCGGCATGACGTTGGCGACACGAATGTCGTCGTATCGAACCTCTTGCATGAGTGCCTCGCTGAACCCCACCAGGCCAAATTTTGATGCATTGTAAGCGGCTCCATGAGGAAAGGCATTTACCCCGGCCAGACTCCCCACGTTAATGATAAATCCTCCTCCATTTTTCTTCATCTCAGGGATGGCGAAATGACAGCCGTAGAAAACTCCGTCAAGATTGGTGGCCAGCGTGTCCCGCCACTCTTGAAGTGACATCTCCTCAACAGTTCGAAAGATACCGATTCCTGCGTTATTGACCAGGATATCGATCCCACCAAATGTTTCAACACAATGCTGGATCAGGTCGCTGACTTGATCGGCCTCTCGCACATCGCAAACCTTTCCACTGACCTTGTCCTGAGCCGATGGATCGAGACTCTCCACCGTGCTGTCAATATCATCCTGATGGCGTGAGCTGATCACCACCTTTGTGTCTTCTGCCACAAGCGACTGGGCGATGGCCAAACCGATACCCTTCGTGCTTCCCGTGATCACTGCTTTTTTATCTTCCAAATTCATATCCATCATCGTTTTTCTGCCTTCCCTGCCTCCGCCTCCAAGGCTTCCATCATGCCGGGCAAGAGCTCATACAGGTTCTTGGGTTTACGCGAAGGGTGGTTGGCCAAGGCATAGGCGGTCAAAAGGGGAAGCGCGATCGTGGAATCGAGGTAACACACGACGGTGTCGGACAAACCATCGGCATCCACTTTTCCCCAGGTCACAGCCTCTGCAGGCGTCGCACCTGACAATCCGCCGCTATCCGGACGGGCATCCGTCACCTGCAAATAGTAATCGTGACCCTTTTCCTCGATCCCCAGAACTTCCTGTATCTGAGGCTCCGTCTGCAGGAGAAAGTTCTTGGGAGAACCTCCTCCCAGGATCACGACTGCACTTTTGCCCCCGGACCTTTTGGCTGCCAGAACAATGGCTGCCGTCTCGTTGACGTCGCGTGAGACATCTAGAAGCAGTTGGTTTCCTCGCAGGGCTTCCGCAGCGATATTCATCCCTATGGAACTGTCGCCCGGTGAAGAGGTGTAAACGGGCACCTGGTGCCGATAGGCTGAAGCCAACAAGGATTTGCCTTCCGTATCCAGAACCCGCTCTCTCTCGGCCACATATTTTCCAACTTTGTAGTGAAACTCAGCGGTACTCATGCTCGCCTGAAATTCAGGAGCCCGGATTAATTCTCTGAAAAATCGGTCTGTGGAAAGTAAAACGTCGTAGTCGAAGAAAATATCGTAGATTCGAACCACTCCCTCCTGGCGAAGGCGCACATCGCTCACCTGAGGGTTTCCCCGATGCATGGAGAGTCCCAGACCGAAATGAGCATCGTGATACACATTCGCACCCGTCGAGACGATCCAATCGATAAAACCTCGTTCGATTAAAGGAACAAGACAGGACATCCCCAATCCAGCTGGAGTCAGGGCTCCGCTCAAACTGACCCCGACGGTAACATCCTCAGCCAGCATCCTTTGAACAAACAAATGGCACGCCTCTCGCAATCGTGCTGCGTTGTAGGCTTCGAACACCGAGTCAATCAGTTCCGTTAGGGTCACGTCCGGCTGGATGGGTCCCGGACCGATCTTCTTACCGGATAGATAATTGCTCATCGTTTTCTCGGACAAAAAAACGGACTAGCTGTGCATTCTCATGACATTATTCATAAGGGGAAGTCTGCTGATAGGAGACAGACCACCCAGGCTCTGATGTTGGCGGTGATGATTATAGAAGTGAAGCCAGGGGCGAAGCCAGCGAAAACGGTGGCCTGAAGTGCGGTAGGGGAAGCGGTAGGCCCACTCACGGAGGAGAGTCTGGATCAAGCGTTCTGCTTTGCCGTTGGTTTGAGGCCGGTAAGGACGGGTGCGGAGGTGGCGAAGCCCCAGTTGCTGGCAAAGACCCTGGAAAGCGTGGGAGACATAACAGGAACCGTTATCGGTCAGGACCTGTTCTACCCGGATACCCAGCTTTTGGAACCAGAGGACGGCTCGGCCGAGAAAAGCCATAGCCGATTGTTTGCGCTCGTCCGGGAGAACTTCGACATAGGCCAATCGAGAGTTATCGTCGATACACACATGGACAAACTCCCATCCCACTCCCCGAGCTCGACGCCGTTTATCTCGAGTGATGCGATGCCCCACACCAGCAATCCTGCCCAGTTTTTTGATGTCCAGGTGCAACAACTGCCCAGGATGGTCGCGCTCGTAGCGACGAGCGGGCTGTGCAGGCTCCAGGCTCTTCAAGCGTCCCCATCCGGCTTGTTGCAGGATCCGGGCCACGGTGGAGCGGGCCAGACCCAAACGAGCGGCAATCTCGGCTGCCACCATTCGACGACGGCGAAGACGGTAAATTGCCTCTCGATCCCGCCTCGGGGTCTGCCGGGCAATCCGAGCGGGTCTGGAAGACCGGTCTTCCAGACCCGCTCGGCCTTGGGCTTGATAACGAGCCAGCCACTTGTAGACGGTCCGCTCACTGATCCCCACCGACTGAGCCACCTCCTGGACCGATTGTCTTTGCTCTTTCACTCGTCGGATGATCAGTTCTCGACTTCTTGGGCAGGTTCGGGCATTCTGGTGGATGTCCATTCGGGTTCTCCTTTCGGTGCTGATGGTCTAATCTTCCAATCAGCATTGCCGAAAAGACTCGGATGGACAACCCCTTTTACTGAACAACCTGTTGAGAGTTCACAGCTAGCCCGGATTATGCATAGGTTTTCGTCACGAAGCGACGAAAGCGCCGACCTGACAAGGCGCGCGGGGGCACCCGCTTGCTGGTCGGCCCCCGCAAACGTAATCGCTGCAGTAGAAAATCTATGCATAGTCCGGGCTATGGTATGATCCGCGACGCCCCGGAGTATAGCAAATCACGCTCTACTCTCATAAGATTGGTCCCTATGACTAAAGTGTTTCCGTTTCGCGGCTATCGCTATGGCCCAGACAAGATCGATGAGATAGGTAACGTGGTCACCCAACCCTACGACAAGATCTCTCCGGAGCTGTACCAGGAGTATCTTGAGCGCCATCCCCAAAACATGGTCCACGTCATCAAGAATCGTGATCACCAGAATGCCGGCCGGCTCTTAAGGCAATGGATGCAAAACGGCGTCTTGAAGCGGGACGAGAAGCCCTCTTTTTACCCCTACGAGCAAGAATTCGAGTTTGAGGGCCAAACTCTCTCACGCACCGGATTGATCGGACTGGTCTCTCTTAAAGACGGTTCTGGTTCGGTGAAGGGGCATGAGCGAGTTCTGGATGAGCAACTCGAGGACCGCCTGAATCTGATTCGCTCAACGGAATCCAACGAGGGTCTGATTTTCATGCTCTATGCTGATCCCACCAGAGGGGTTGACCAGCTTCTCTCTGAATTCAAACAGAACAATACGCCAGTCACCGAAGTGGTAGACGACTATCAGGTTTCACACCGCCTGTGGCAGCTGTCTGAAAAGGGTCCTCAACAACAAATCACAGAAACTCTGGACGGTCTCCCCTTTTATATCGCCGATGGTCATCATCGCTTCAAGAGCGCTCTGCTCTACTTTCAGGAATGTCAGAAAAAGGCCTGGAAAGCAGCGGCTGAGGAGAGTTTTGACAAGCGAATGATCGCTCTTTTTGACATGGAGGGCACCGGAGTCAGGATTTTGCCCACCCACCGGGGCGTTCGAAATATCAAGGATTTCGACCTCAGCACGTTTCTTTCCAGGCTGGAGCCTCTTTTTGAGATTCAGAAGGTGGACAGCCTCCCTCAGCTCAAAGCGGAGATGGAGAGGCCTCGGATAGGGTTGGTTGCCGGAGAGGATCTAGCTAGCTATGGGTTATTCCTCAGGGAAGGTATGGGGAGTGTACAGACCTTCATGCCGGCTATCACTGGACCCGCTCGAGAGCTCGACGTCAATGTGCTGCATGAAGGGATTCTCAGCCCCTTCCTTGGCATTGGCCCCCAGGAGCTGGCGGCGGAAACACATGTCGATTACTTCCGAGAGCGTGACCTGCTCGTCCGTCAGGTGGAGGAAGGCCATTATCAACTTGCTTTTCTCCTCAATTCCACCAGTTTAAAACAGGTTTACGAAATTTCAGAACGGGGTGAGAAGATGCCCCAGAAGTCTACGGACTTTTATCCCAAGCTACTGACCGGACAGGTCTTGATGAAGATGGAGATTGACCGCTGACCGAGGTCAGCGGAAATTCCAAATTCAAAATTCCAAATCCCAAACAAATTCAAATTTTCCAAACGTGACCTGGAACTTGGAACTTGAAACCTGGAACGCGCGCGAAGCGCGTTCCCTTGACAACTGACAGGAGATTTTTAAGTCTTGAGTTTGATGTCATAAGAGCGGGGACAGGCCTCAAAGGTAGAGTAGATGCTGAGGACCGCAAGGTTCCGGAGCATTCGCCCTAACCTCGGAGGCCTGATATGAACGAAGACTATTTTATCGCAGTGGATTTTCATTGCAAGTATCAGAAGGTAGCTTGGATGAACCGGGCTACGGGAGAGACGGGCGAAGCGGATCTGGAGCACGCGGACCTGGAGAAACTTCGCCAGTGGTATAAAGCCTTCAGTCCCGGCACAGTGGTGGGGATGGAAGCCAGCGGCTTCGGCTGGTGGTTTGAGCAGCTGATCCAGGAAGTGGGCCTGGAACTGCGGGTGGGACACCCGGGACACATTGCGCGAATGCGGTTGCGCTGTACGTCTTCAGCGAGAATGGGACATTTGGGGTTCCAAGCTAAGAGACAGTGGGAACCGATGCTGATCGGGCTAGTTTAGCATTGATCGCCTGCCGACGGGCAAGGGTGACTCCTTTCAATCTTCTCCTTTTTGTGTGGATGGAATCTCGTCTTGCGAAGTACATGTCATCGGGTGTGACGTTACCCAGGGCCTCGTGATAGCGCCTGGAGTTGTAGTAGTCGATAAAGACCGCGATTTCTCGCTCCAACTCCTCGGGTGTCTCCCAGACCATTAGGTTGATGCGTTCCTTGCAGGAACGATGGTAGCGTTCGATCTTCCCGTTGGTCTGGGGATGATAGGGTGAGGCCAGGATGTGGCCCAGTCCCTTGGTCTCCAGATACTGACCAAAGTCTTTGGAGATCAAAGCCGGTCCGCGGTCTGTCACCAGCCGGGGCCGATCAGACAACGGAGCCTGTTCCACACCCGTTCTCTCACAAGCCGCCTCGACCACCTGGCTGAAGTCTCCAGCACGCATGGCCGTGTGAAGTCCCCAGGCCAGGATCCTCCGGCTAAAGTCATCCAGTACTGAGATCAGATAGTACCAGCCCCAGTTCTTGACCAGAAGATAGGTCGCATCCGTTTGCCACTGCTGGTTGGGTCGGGTCGTCTTGATTCGATATTCCGATTCGGCTGGAAAGCTCCGGAGTTGAACCTCCCGAATCAGCCCTTCCGCTTTCAAAATCCGGTAGACCGAGGATTCCGAGACCGTAAACCCGCACCTATCCGTCACCTGGCAGCTCACTTCTCGTGAGGACCACTCTGGAAACAGCAGCGCCATCTCCAGGATTCGGTCCCGTTCTTTGGGCAGGATCTGATTCCAAACCCGTCCTGATCCTGGGGGACGGTCCCGCAAGCCTGCCAACCCCCTCTTTCGAAAGTGGTGTCTCCAGCGATAGTAGGTCGAGCGGGGGATCTCGAGTTGATCCAGCACCTCCCGGACCGGTAACTCGGAGGCCTCCACTGTCCTTAAAACTTCCAGCTTGTGCTCGCTGAGCATCCTCTGATACCTCCTTCGCCTTACAGGCCCAAACTTTTTTTTAGCTTTTGGTTCTCCACTACCGTCTCGGCCACCGCCTTCTTCAAGGCCTCATTCTCCTCCTTCAAGCGACGCACCTCACCGGAAGTCGCATTCCGTTGGGTCTCCCGGGTTAGACCGTTTTTGCCCGAATCCAGGAAGGCCTTGGACCACTTGTAGTAGATCGAAGGTTGAATCCCTTCTTTGCGGCACAGTTCGGTGACGGGAATCTCTCCGCGGAGCCCCTCCAAAACGATGTGGATCTTCTCTTCGGCCGTGAATCTCCGGCGGGTGGCCCTACGGATCTGTTTGACGACGTCTGTGGTCATAGCGTTCTCCTTTTGGTTGTGCCATGACCAGCATCGGCTTGCTCTGATGGGCTGTCAAGATCAGCCCTTTGAGGGGGTGAGATCTCACCCCCTCAAACCTTCCAACTCTCTCTTAACTCTCGGCCCTATGTGTCCCACTTTCGCTGACGGGATACAAGTGCGGGAAGAGTTCCCGCAGGTGTGGCGACCGGATCCTGAGCAGCGGGAGGAGAAGACGTTGATCCGCTACCGGGTGAAGTTGGCACGGGAGCGCACGCGCTGTGTAAACACGCTGCGGGCGTTGGTGTACAACTTCAACCTACAGATCAAGTCAGGCTCCTTGTCCAAGGCGTCTCGAGAGAAGATTCGGGCGTTGTCGATGGGGGCCCGGCTGGAGCGTGAGCGAGATGAGCTGCTGGATCGGATCGAGGAGCTGGAGAAGCGCATCAGGGAACGGCAGAAGGAGATCGAAGGCTGGGCGGCTGGAGACCCGGAGTCTGTTCGGTTGATGAGCATCCCGGGAGTGGGTCCCCTCACCTCGCTGTATCGGGTGCGAACGTTAGGCCCAGTGAAGCGTTTTGCCGGCATGAGACAGGTGGTCAGCTAGGTGGGACTCGACAGTGTAGAGCACAGCTCGGACAACCCGAACAAGCGACGACGCTACGGGAAGATCAGCAAGCAGGGAGATCGGATGCTGCGCTGGCTGCTGGTGCAGTCGGCGCTCTCAGCGACCCGATACGAGCCGCGTCTGAAACGCTTTTACAGCCGCTTGCTCCATCGCCAAGGGATGCCGGTGGCCCGAGTGGCAGCGGCCCGCAAGCTGCTGGTCTGGTCCTGGGTGCTGCTGCGGGATGGAATCGATTATCCGGAGTTTCTAAGACGGGCGTCAGTACGGGACTTGCCTGCCAAATCCCATGGTCTTTCATGACCGTTGTTTGATGAGGCGGTCCCCTCCTTCGGGAGATTGAACGAGACATCTTGGTGGCTGGTCACCGGAGAGATGGTTGGGTACTGAACCCGTAATGATGTCAACTGGCGATGCAAAGAACCTTAGCGATCCTCAGAGTGCTTTTGGCTCTTCTTGAGCGGCCTGTCGGCCGCTGCCGGAGAGGTGTGTCTCTTTTTCTGCTTGACACCCTCCCCGCTCTTAGAGATGGGATTTTGAATTTGGGATTTGTTTGTGATTTGGAATTTTGAATTTTGGATTTCAGCCGGTCTGCCGGCTGTGTACCATTCCATCTGGGTCATGATCCCTCGCAGGATCTGGACATCACGTGGGGTGAGATCGGCACGACCCAGAAATCTCCGGATGGAACGCATGATATGGCTCGGATTGTGAGGATTCAGAAATCCAATATCCAGTAAAACCCGCTGCATGTCCGAAAACATCTGCTCGCGCTCTTCATCGGAAGCAACCTGAAGGTTCCCATCGGATGATATGGGGCCAGCAGTAAGGATTTCGTAAGCAAGAACTAGCACCGCCTGGGAGAGGTTCAGGACAGGATGGTCCAGGTTGGAAGGGATGGAGACGAGGTACTGACATCTTGCCAATTGCGGGTCGGTCAGGCCACTTCGCTCAGGACCAAAAACCAGTGCCACTCGCTGGGATTCTCCATACTTCCGGATCAGGGCCGCGATTTCCCGCGGAGTGTGGAGGCGCTGTTTGGCTTCCCGCTCCCGCGCCGATGTGGTCCCAATAACCACATTTTCCTCGGTGAGTGCCTCATCCAAAGAGGCATAAATCGGGGCTGCATGGACCAGCTCAATGGCCTTTCCCGCCATCCTCCGGCACTGCTCGTTGACCGATTCCATGGGGCTCACCAGCTTGAGGTACTGCAAGCCCATGTTCTTCATCGCGCGGGCGGTTGAACCAATGTTTCCACCCTCCCGGGGTTCAACGAGAACGACGGAAATATGGTCGAGGGAATTGCTCGTTTTAAGGCCTCGCTTTTGCTTCTTCCAGGCTTGAGGGAAGGGCTGCCTTGATTCGTGAGAAGGCTTCTGTGAGCTGATCCATGGAAGCGGCATAGGAAATACGAATGTACCCCTCCATCCCAAAGGCCGAACCGGGAACAGTGGCAACTCTCGCTTCCTGGATCAAAAATGTGGAGAATTCTTCAGAGGTGGAGAGTCCCATCCTTTCCATGCAGCCTTCTACATTGGGAAACATGTAAAATGCTCCATCCGGCGGCGGACAGGAAAAACCGGGAAGCTCCTTCAGGGAGCGCAGTACAAAATCTCTCCGCTCCTCATACTTTTCCTTCATTTCCTGGATCAATTGGGGATCGCTCCGGAGAGCATACAGAGCGGCCTTTTGTGATATGGATGTGGGGTTCCCCGATTGATGACTCTGAAATGCGGTAAGCTTCTTCATCAGGTCGAGATGGCCTACACAGAAGCCGATTCTCCAGCCCGTCATCGAATAGGATTTGGATACCGAACTCAGGATGGCGTAAAAATCTTCCGAAGGCTTGACGAAAGAGGCCAACGATACGTGTGAAGTCTCGCCGTAAGTGAAGCAATCATAGGCTTCATCAAAAAGTATGAATAATCCTTTGCTGCGAGCCAGGGCCACCAGTTCCTCGATAATAGGGCCGGGTATGACCGCCCCCGTGGGATTACTGGGGGTATTGACAACAATCCCTTTGCTTTTGGAGGTGATCTTCTTTTCGACATCTTCCACCTGGAGGACGAATCCGTTCTCCTGTGAAGTTTCAACCTCACGCGGCACGGCGCCGGTCATCTTAATGACTTCCGGAAAAGTGACCCAATAGGGAGTGGGCAATAGAACTTCATCACCTTCCTCAAACAGGGCCATACAGACGTTGTAAATGGAGTGTTTCGAACCGGAGGAAACAACGACATGGGCCCCCGAAAAGTCCGTACCCCACCTTCGGTTGTATTGATCCGCCACTTCCTGGCGCAGCTCCGGAATGCCCGCAGCGGCCGTATATTTCGTGAAATCTCCTTCGATAGCATCGATGCCGGCCTGCTTAATCGACTGTGGTGTTGGGAAATCCGGCTCACCCACTCCCAGATCCACAACATCGATACCCTGACTCTTCAGCTGCTGGGCTGCCTGCGTCACCGCCATGATAGGTGAGGGGGAAATGTTGGCCATTCTTTTGGTTAATTTCATAGCTGTATCCTTTTCTCCATCCTTATGAACCCAGGCACTTACGCAACTCCATGCGGGCCTTCTCCACGTTCTTCACGACCTCTGTGGGGCTCTTACCCACAATCATTGCCACTTCATCGGAATTAAGACCCTCCAGAGCAAAAAGAACGAAGGACTCGCGAACGGCACTGGGAAGAGACGCTACGGCCTTGTGGAGCTCGTCCTCGGCCTCTTCCTGGGCCAAAAGTTGCTCTGGACTCACCGCGTGCTCATCGCGTATGAGATCTTCCAGACTCAGCACTTCATCAGGTTGATAGAAAGTCAGTTCCTCGTCATCCCATTTCGAAGGCGTGCTGGCTCTCTCCTCGACATGCGGGTTCTCACGGGACTCCCTAAAGTCCTGCAATCGACTGTTCAACTCCTTACGGGCAATTTGAAACATCCACTGCTCCAGGGGGAGATCTTCCGGTCGATCCAGGACCGTGGAACTTACTTTCAGGAAAATCTCATCCAGTAAGGCCGGGGTTTGCAGGAGCCCAGTCGGGACTTCCTCTGTTAAAGCACGATGGAACAGCTCACGGCGGATGTAGTTCTCTATCTTGTCGAGATTCTGGTTGATCGCATTCTCGAGTATGCGTGTCTTGTGGCTTGGAGATTCGGTACTCGCGGAAACGGGCTCCTTTTTCCAAAAACTCTCTCGATTCAGCTGGCTCTTGAATTTTTTGATCTTTCGCAGCAGCTCGTCAAACGCTCTCAGCACACTGGTGGCGGGATTGTTTTCTATCCTCTCCACATGGAGCGTTCTCTGCGGCATGGTCATCACCAGCACGGCATGGTACTGCTCTCCTCGGGGCAGCCTTTCCAGGCTAACGTGGAGGTCCAGGTCCTGAGGAGTAAACGTAGGCAGGATCTTCTCCACCTTATTGGCGTGCCGATCGATAAGGCGTTTCAGAGCCTCTGTGACCCTCAAACGGCGGTGCTGAATCCTTAAGTTCATCCCGCCCCGAATTATAGGGCTTACTTGGAACTTGAGGCAACTGGCCAGCGATGGTTAGGCATAACTTCTCTACTGCAGCGACGAAATCATCCGGCCCTGACGGCGCGACCCGCAAGCGGGCGCCACGCGCGACCGAGGCCCCCGCAAACGTATTCACTGCAGTACGTTGAGGAGGCCGGGCGCACTCAGGTCGGCGCTTTCGTCGCTTCGGGACGAGAACCTATGCATGGTCCAGGCTAGGTTCGTCATAATCGCCCTTGAACAGGACTCTCCCCAGATACCGGTCGTATGCGGTGAAATCCGAATCTCCAGGATCCTCATCGATGATCTGGTAGAGTCGATTCAGCTTTGCATCCAGATCGTCAATATAGTGAAGAACAAGCGCCTCCGGTATCTTCGGCCGTCGGGGAGAACCCCATTCCAGTTTTCCCTGATGGCTCAAAATCAGATGCTCGAGCAGCATCAGCAACTTGGGGGGAAATTCGGGAATCCGATCTGCCTCCTGGCGCAGCAGGTCGCGTCCCAGGACCACGTGGCCAATCAGGTAACCTCGGGTTGTGAAGGAAGGAGTTGTGGCGCTGCCCAATTCTTCCAATTTCCCGATATCATGCAAAATGGCGCCTGCGATCAACAGATCCTTGTCCAGGTCCGGATATTTTCCGGCAAAGAAGAGGGCGCTTTCCAAAACGGACAAGACATGTTCCAGAAATCCACCCCAGTAACTGTGATGGATCTCAATACCGGCTGGAAAACTCTTGATCTGTTCTTCATTTGCCTCCAAAACATTGGTCAAAAGCGTCAGGATACAGGGTCGCGAGGTTTGCTCAAGGACCAGGGTACGAAGTTTCTGCCACATTTCGTCAATGTCGTATTCTGTGCAGGGAATCAGATTCTTCACGTCAAAGCCGTTGCTGGAATCTTCCGGAAGCGCCTTTCGGATTTTTTTGACAATCAGCTGCTTATTATCGTTGTAGGTCTGAACCACTCCCCGGTATTTGACGAAGTCTCCTTCTTCAATCTCCTTTTCAAATGCCTCGATGTTGTCCCATATCTTGCCTTCTATTCGGCCGCTACTGTCCCCGAGCACCAAGCGCAAATACGGCTCTCCATTCTTCTTCAAGCGAATCTGTTTTTTGCGAATTTGACCGTAGGAAGTGACGGATTCGGCCTCTTCCAGGGACTTGATGAATTTCATGGTTCGACCAGCACGATAGCACCCCAGACTGACAGGCCCATTTGCTTCGAATTTTGCGTTTTGAACTCGGAATTTCCGCTGACAGCCGTCAGCGGTTGTGTACAATGAGGCGATGGACGTCGTGCCCCTTTCTCAGGTCGACTCTAAGGATCTCGAGAGTATTTTTCAGCAGGAGATCCAGTGTTGGCAAGATGAGCTTTTCTGGGACTATCAGCCGGCCGTGTCGGTGATCAGGCAATATGTTTCCTCTCGAAGCCTGTCCGGCTGGGCCATCAAGACTGATTCAGGCGCTCTTTCAGGCTATTCCTACTACGTGATCAATGAGCCGGTCGCCTACATTGGCAATCTCTTCGTCCGATCCGAGTGCGCCACTGCCGCAGCTTATGCCGACCTTCTCAACGAGATTCTTCATTCCCTGAGCGACGGGAATCAGATCCGGAGAATCGAAAGCCAGATCTTTGCATTCAACTGCGACTTGGTCCCTCTGTTCTTGGAACATGAATTTACGGCGAACAAACGTCATTTTCTTTTCTTTCCACTGGATCAGCAGCAGGAAGACAAGGGATTGAAGATTCGATCGAACTTCCGAGTCTCGAGGTGGGAAAACAGTTTCTTTTTCCCGGTAGCTGATGTGATCTGTAACAGCTACCGAGGTTCCACCGATTACAAGCTTTGCCACGACTACCAGTCCCCGGAGGGGTGTATGCGATTCTTGAACAACCTGGTCAAACATCCCGGGTGTGGCACTTTTAGCCCCAAGACCAGTTATGTCGTTTTGGATTCTGAGGAGCAGGTCTGCGGAGTTTTACTCACTTCAAAGATCAGTCCGGATACGGGCATGATCCCCCAAATTTCAGTAAGAAGTGATTGTCAGGGAAAGGGACTCGGATCCTATCTTTTACAGACCTATTTCAAAGATGCGCGCGAGTCTGGACTGAAGCGCATCACCTTGTCGGTGTCCGAGGCTAATGAGGGTGCCTGCCGACTCTATGACCGCCTCGGCTTTCAAAAGACAAGGGATTTTCATGCCTTTGTAAGAGAATCAACAGCCGGTAAACCGGCTGAAATCCTAAATCATAAATCATAAATTCCAAACAAATTCCAAGCACTAAATCCTAAACAAACTCCGAAGGTTTCAGATTTGGAATTGGGAATTTATTTGTGATTTAGGATTTGATATTTAGGATTTGTTTATGATTTGGAATTTAGGATTTAGGATCTCAGCCGGTCCGCCGGCTGTTAACTTACCGGATTTCTTAGAGTTCCGATCTTCTCGATCGACACTTCGACCACATCCCCAGCCTTCAGGAAGACAGGGGGCTTACGAAACACACCCACTCCTGCTGGTGTCCCTGTAAAAATCAGATCACCCGTTTTCAATGTAATGCTCTGTGAAATATAGGAAACCAACGTGTAGCAATCGAAGATCAGGTGTCGGGTGTTGGAGGACTGTTGCACCTTACCGTTCACTTTAAGCTCGACATCCAGCTGATGAGGGTCCCCGATTTCATCTTCCGTGACCAGAAAAGGACCGCAGGGAGCAAAGGTGTCGCAGGACTTCCCACGAACCCATTGCTTGTCGGAAAATTGCAGATCCCTGGCGCTGACGTCGTTCCCTATGGTGTAACCAGCGATGGCCTGACGTGCTCTCTCTGGTGAGAGTCCTTTACCGCTCTGCATCATCACGACGCACAGTTCCGCTTCCGGGTCCACTTTTTGGCTGATGGCGGGAAGTCTGATCTCATCGTCGGTACCAATGAGGCTGCTCGAAAACTTGGCAAATATGAGGGGATTCTGGGGAAGAGACAGGTTTTGCTCCTCAGCATGGTCCCTGTAATTCAAGCCAATACAGATGATCTTCTCGGGATTGGGGATAGGGGGTAAAAGCTGGACATCCTCTCTTGGGTAGACCCCCTCTGAGTTTCCCTCGAGCAGCTCACCCATTTTACGGGCAACCTCAATGGACGCCGCCTCCCGTGAAAACCAGGACTTCAGATCTGGGGCGTCCAGGAGCTCTTCTTCCGGGGTGGAAAGCGCTCCTCGGGCGGTGAGCTCTCTTCCAGCCTCGAGTAGATCCACAATCTTTCCCTCTTGGAGTTCAAATCCAAAACGATTCTTGTTGCCAAGGGAAAAACTGCAGAATCTCACCGGTCTGCACCGGTTTTCTGGGAGTTCTCAGCAACCGACTTGGTCTTGTCGAGAATGCGAATTCTCTGTCCCGGATAGATGAATTGGTCCACCTCCAAATTGTTCCAGAGCAATAGATCTTTGATGGTCACCCTGTACCTGCTGGAGATTCTGGAGAGTGAGTCTCCCCGCCTCACAATGTAAGTGGCGGGTAATTGTTGGGGAGTGGGTTCCATCGACCTGGCGGCCGAGGCGGCCGAATAGCCACCCGCCAAGGGAATGAGCAGATCCTGACCTTCCCGCAACCAGTGAACGTTTCGGATTCGATTTACCTGAGCAATCGCTGACACCGAGGAGGAGTATCTTTGGGCGATCAGACCCAGGGTTTCCCCACGTTTCACTTTGTGATGTCGGACTTGTACTTTGCGGTCCTTGGGAAGTTCCGCCAGGCGCTTCTTGAGAAAGTCAGCCTTACCCAAGGGCACTTTAAGTTCGTAATCATCATAGTGAAATGGGGTAATGCCCCGCCTCAATTCGGGGTTTAATGCGAACAGGTCGGTCACCCGCACATCGATCTCTTCGGCCACAACCCGCAAATCAACCTGCTCCTTAAGATCAACGGTTTCAAACTGCAGTGGAGGATCCGGCTCGACAGAGAAACCGTACCTCTCCGGATTTCGAAATATGATGAGTGCGGCCAGAATCGAGGGAACGAAACTCCTGGTTTCACGGGGCAGCATTCTCCTTTTTACCATGGCCCAGTAATCAAGTTTCCCATAGCGCCTGCGGACCCTCTCGATTCGGCTAGAACCGACATTGTAGGCTGCCATCGCCAAATGCCAGTCCCCAAAGCGCTCATACAAATCCCTGAGGTGTTGGGCAGCTGCATGAGTGGACTTGACGATATCAGAGCGCTCGTCGATCCACCAATCCTGTCTAAGACCGTACAATCTTCCCGTTCCCAACATGAACTGCCAGAGTCCCCTGGCCCTAGCGCGGGAGTAGGCATTGGGTTTAAAGTGGCTTTCCACGTGAGCCATGTAGACCAAATCGAGTGGCACTCCTTCTTCTCGAAAGATCTCTCGAAAAAGAGGCACGTACATTCCCGAGCGCTTTAAGCCCTCTTCCATAATCTCGCGGCCACGATTCTGATAAAAATTCAGCAATCTGAGAACATCATCATTGAGAACCACCGGAATATCGAACCGAGTGTTCAGAAGGTGCTGGCCGGCCAGCTCTTTTAAGTGAGGATCGACCTGAATGGTAAATAGATTCAGGTCGTCAATCTCATCGAAGTGAGGCGACACCAAACTCAGGGGCTGTATCTCCGCAGGATTGACTAAAGCCTGAAGTTCCAACTCCTGGATACCCCCTAACAAATCATAATAGGCGCTTTCCAGATGGGGATTCAGGAAGAATTCGAATCCCGAGTTCTTCAGGCTATCCAGTGCCTGCTGAAAGTAACCGCGAGCCTCTTGAACCTCTCCCTCGTCAAAAAATGTTTGCCCTTTCTTAAAGAGGTCCCAGGCCTGTTCAATCAGCAGTTCGATGGGATCTTCCTGTTCAACGATCGTCTCCAGGAGAGACTCACTGGGCAGGGGTTCCGGTGGAGGCACAGGGTCAGCCTTGCGGGCTGCCGTCTGCGTCGAGACATTGCGGCCAGAGCTACAAGCTGAAACGAGAAACAGCCCACAAACGACCAAACCTTGTATTAGTCTTCGCCTGTACTGATGCAAAATACCCCACGTTGTGAAACGGAATGCAAAGGTTCGGCCTACTGCCTTGCCATATTATTACGGGTCAAGGCCGTGGCCTCGGGGAGAAGCTCGATTGCCCTCGACACCTGCTGATCGAGCTCTAGAGCAACCTTAAAACTCTCTTCATCGCCAAACAAGTTCTGGACCAGCCGTTGTTTGAGTTTGTTTTGAATCATTTGGCGGTTCTCTTCAAAACTCTGGTCGGTAACATCCACCTCCTTGCCCTGCAAGAACGTCTTGAAGAGTCCCAGTACTTCATCGGTTATGGCCAGCCTCTGTATGAGTTCCTCTCGATTTTCGGATGTCACTTCAGGGTTGTATTGAAGGCCGGATTGGATTTCTCCTCCCATCAATTGATTCACAAACTCAACAAACAACCTCTCTCGCTCGATCGTTCTGACGAACCTGCTGTAGCTTTCCAAGCTCACTTCTTCGTCCGGCGTGATCCCTCCGCCTCCGAACACCTCTCGCCCGCTGTCGGTGTGGTGGGCTTCACCTCCACCTTCGAGAGTATCGGTTCGGCTATAGAAATAGTCATAGGAACTATCGGAATAGTCGCGTTGAATCAGCCGGTTACTCGGTGTGTAGTATTGTCCGGTCGTTAAGGCCAAACCTCTATTTCCTTCCAAGGGATAGATGGTCTGCACCAAGGCTTTACCAAAACTTGTTTCACCAACAATAAGGGCTCGATCATGATCCTGTAGAGCTCCAGAAACGATCTCACTCGCACTGGCACTATTTCTGTTGATTAAAACGACCATGGGATAGTCGAAGGAGCGTCCAGTTTGAGCACGAAACTCGCGCCCTTCAGAGCTTCTCCCCCGGGTATTCACAATGATCTGACCTTTGCTAAGAAAGCGATCCGAAACCGCAAGAGCCTGGTTCAGGGCGCCTCCGGGATTGTCACGCAGATCCAGAATCAACCCTGAGAGGTGTTCCTCGTCCAGCTTCTCCAAGGCCTCGTTCAGTTCTCTCCCCGTGGTTTCCGAAAACTTGTTGATTTTGACGTAGCCGATATTCCGATCAAGATGAAAAACGTACTTGATGGTATACAGGGAGATCTCGTCACGCACGACGGTTAAATCGAGGGGTTCCAACTCACCAGGGCGTTCAACGGTAATGTTGACTTCTGTACCCCTGGGACCCTTCAAATTGGGGATTACCTCTTTATTGAGATCCCAGTCATCGATGGGCTGACCTTCGATCTTGGAAATAATATCACCCGCTCTTAATCCAACTTTATAGGCCGGAGTTCCAGGAGCCGGAGGTTCCACGACAGCCACTCTTCCACTGCCCGGGGACTCCGCACGTATCGTGATCCCTAAACCGTAGTATCTTCCTCGCTGTTCCTCTTGAAGCTTATTGTAGTCTGAGACGCTAAAGAAAGAGCTATGAGGGTCCAGTGTCCGCAGCATGCCTCGCACGGCGCTTTCCACCAATTCTTCGACGGGAATCGGCTCCACATAGTGCTCTTGGATCGCCGCCAGCGCTCCGGTAAACACCTCGAGCAGCTGCTCGGTCTCGCTTTCCAAGGGGGCACTGGCGCTGAGCGGTGCGCCTAACCATCCACCCAGGAGCGCAGTGACGAGAATAGCACTGACCAAAAAGATGCCTAGTCTGTTCTGCATCGATTACCTCAATATCACAGTATAACATCAACATACTGACGGACAAAAGCAACGCCAGTGCTGACCAGAGGGAGCTACAGAGGGACAGCAGCTCCCTATTTTTCGGGAAATCCCTGACCTCCCTCAAGTTGACAATGGAGACGGCTGATCCTAACATCTTGATCTTTCCATCGTGTCATGTTGAAAGCGCCCAAGCGCGGTCGGTCACGTCCTTTTCTTGGTCCCGGATTGATGATCACTGCCGCCTTTATTGGACCCGGGACGATCACTACCTGTACCCTGGCGGGAAGTGACTTTGGGTACACTCTGCTCTGGGTTCTGGTTTTTGCCAGCTTGGCAACGTTTATCCTTCTGGAAATGAGTGGGCGCCTCGCCGTAGCCGGGGGTATCGGACTCGGGGAAGCGCTTGATCAGCAACTGCCCGGCCGGTTCACCCGCTTTGCCGGAATCTTGGTCGTCATCTGTGCCGTGGGTGCCGGCAACGCCGCTTATCAGACTGGCAACTTCCTGGGGGCATCCCTGGGACTTGCCGCCCTGACCGGGACTGATGTCCATCAGTGGCCTGTGATCCTTGGAATCATCTCCTTTCTCCTCCTTTGGTTAGGTTCCTATAAGACCCTGGAAGGGGTCCTGTGTGGTTTTGTGGCACTGATGAGCCTTTGCTTTGTCCTGACGGCGGTGGTGGCTGGATCGGAAATAGTCAGCTTTCTCGAGGGGATGTTTATCCCTCGGCTTTCTGAGGACAGTCTCTACGTCGCCCTGGGACTGATGGGTACAACCATTATCCCCTACAATCTGTTCCTCTATTCGTCAATCATCCGAGAAAAGTGGAACGAGAAGGGGGATCTCCGGGCGGCACGGTTCAATCTCTTTATCGCGGTCCTGGTGGGAGGCGGGATCTCCATGGCCATCATAGCCACGTCCTCGGCAGCATTTTTTCAGACTGGCGCCGGCATTACCAGTGCGGCCGATCTCGCCATTCAGCTGGAGCCGCTTTTGGGAAGCTGGGCCAAAGGCGCTATTGCAATTGGGCTTTTTGGCGCTGGAATGTCCTCGGCCATAACTGCACCACTGGCAACTGCTTATGCCGTCTCGGGCATATTACGTTGGAAAGCAGGGTTCAAGGAGAGGCGGTTTCGTTTGGTCTGGATGGCCGTGCTTCTCAGCGGCTGTCTCCTGGCCTCCATCGGCCTGCAGCCGCTGGTCGCTATCCTTTTTGCCCAGGTAGCCAACGGGATTTTGTTGCCCTTCGTGGCCATCTTCTTGCTCTGGGTTGCCAACAGTCGGCAACTTTTGGGCGAAAACGTTAACTCATGGAAGGCTAACCTGGCAGGAAGCCTGGTCATCGTGACGACTTTAATCCTGGGTATCTGGGCCATAGCCCGAGCTTTCACGCTTCTTAGAAACGCCTAATGCATGTAAAAGAAGCAGCTGAAAATGCCTGGCGGTGCGTCCGGCAGTTGCTGTGTGACCTCCAGCTGACCATCAGAAAAAACAATGCCTGAGATTTCCTCACCTTCTGTATCGAAAGCTTCCAACCGATGGGCGAAGATGATCGTCTGAGGCTGGATGTTGGCCACATTGAAACTCAGTTCCAGGAGAGGTCCATCGGGAATGGGCCGCTCGCTCTTCATCGACAAGTGCATGAGTACGGTCTCTTCCCCTGCAGTTTCTGAAGCGGGCTTGTACTGAACCTCCACATCGAGAACCGCTTTAGCCAGATCGGCAGCAATTCCCAGGCGCGAGGTCACATACTCAAGTTTACTCCTGGGGAACTCAACCCAATGATCCAGTTGCGAGACTGAAACGTCGGGGGCGTTGAAGAGGAGGAGAGTCAGATAGGCCCGCTGCCCGGGTAGAACATCGGGAGAAGCCAGGGTGACCGTTGTTGCCTTTTCGTCCTGGGCTGCCGCTTCGTCCTGGGCAAGAACCTGAATCATTCCAGGGCTCACCAGTAAGAGACCCAATAAGCACTTATACATACGTTATTCCCCTAACCTTGTCCAGATAGTCTCGACTGCCCTATACCGCTGCTAACCTTCCTAAACAGTCGTGGACCAATGGGTGATTATCAACCTGTGATTATAACCCGAATTCCGCCCACTGTGAAGTGTTCTTGTGGGTGAACTACTTCCTCCACTTCAGGGATGATACTGGTGACGAATCGCTCCAGATTTCTTTTCGCCACACGTTCGAGCAGCCCTCCCGCACCAAAAGCGGCAAGTCCCCCCCACATTAACGGGAAACTTTCCTGTAGGGATCTCTTGACACGGCTGAAGGTGTTCAATAACATTTCTGCCTCGGTCTACCCGTCAACTTTGGGTGATGTTCTTCCATGAGTTTTTTTGCAAAAGTTATAGCCGGACCCGCAGCCTTTCTACTGATCTATCTCTTACCTTTGCAAGGGCTTCCTTATAATGGCCGGGTCGCCTTTGCCACCTTTGTGTGGGCCGTTGTCTGGTGGATGGGGCGACCCATCCCCTGGGCAATATCTTCTATGCTGCCCCTTGTGGTGTTCCCTGTCCTGGGCGTCATGTCCATCCGTGGCACCACTGCTCTTTATGGCCAGAGGCTCTTCTTTTGGATCCTCGGAATCACCATGCTCGGCTATGCGCTTGAAAAGCATGGCGTAGCCAAGCGAGTGGCCCTCAGATTCCTGACCCTGAAAGGCGTTGCCAACAGCACAGCCCGGTTGACCTTTATGTATATGTTGGTGACCGCCATCATCTCCATGTTCATCGCCGACGTTGGTGTGGTGGGAATGATGATGCCCATAGGAATGTCGCTATTTGCATACATCTCCGGAGTCACGGGTCTCGCTCGAGAGGGTGAGAAGAAGAGTCGACTGGCTTCTTTTCTGGCTTTGGGCACTCTATATGGAGCGGTGGCTGGAGGAGTCGCGACCATAGCCGGTCTTCCTCATAACGCTGTGTGCGTCGCTCTGGCCGAAAGTCTCACCGGCACCTATATCAGCTGGTTTCGGTGGATGAAGGTGGGATTGCCGCTTTTCATCATTCTGCTCGTGATCTTTTACGGTTTGCTCCGTTATTTTTTCCCTCCGGAAATTTCTACCATTCCAGGGGGGAAGGAATTTATTGAAGGTGAGCTCAAGAAGCTGGGCAAGATGACGATTGGAGAAATCAATGTGCTGATCAGTTTCCTGTGTATGGTGCTCCTATTCACCGTCCCCTCTGCGATTTCTCTAGCTTTGGGGGTAGGTCATCCTGCCGCCCTTTGGGTGCGCAGCGCTGTACCGACCTGGATTGTCCCTCCGGCTGTTCTGTTCCTGCTTTTTCTGCTTCCCGTCAATGTTAAAAAAGGTGAGGCGACCCTGATCTGGCGGGACGTTGCCGAGCACGCACCCTGGAACATCATCTTGTTGTGCACAGGTGCGGTGGCCATGACCGACGCCCTCAACCAATTCGGATTCCTGGAATTCACTAATGGGGTAATCGGGGGCCTGGGGATGGGCCCGGTAGGGATGCCTTTCCTCGCTGCCGGGGCCACAGTCGTGGGAACCAACCTCTTCTCAGGGACCGCCGCAGCCACTCTCTTTTGCAGTATCTTTATCCCCGCCGCCCAAGAGGTTGGCTTCAATCCGGCCAGCATGGCCATACTCGTCCCCAGTGCGGCCGTGGGGATCTTATTTCCCTGGGCGGGAGCATCTGCCGGAACCGCCTTCGCCTCCGGCTTTCTGGACATGAAAGAGATGATCAAAGTGGGAGTGGTGGCCTCGCTGCTGATCTTGGTGATTTGCACACTCGTTCAACTGCTTTTCGCGCCAATACTTTAGCCCAGACTATGCATGATCCGGGCTAGAACCACGGATCACACGGACGAAACCCGGATTTTCACGAACCCATTCCGTCTTTGTTCGGGATTTGGGATTTTGAATTTCGGATTTTAGCCGGTCTTCCGGCCGTGATCTGCCGGACCGGCCCTCACTTATTCCGCCAGGCCTGCCTCTCTCAACCCATCTGGAGTAAACGCTTTGCCGATCCACTCCATCTCGCTGTCCTCAAAGTTGTACTGCGGTCCTACGGGCGCCGTTCCCCATTCGCTTGCCAACGAGGCGTTGAGGACCTTGATGTCACCTCCCACCATGGTCATCAAGGGTCGGATCTTGAGGAGGTCGTCGGTAGGGATGGTGAAGTAATCCCGATCAATGATGAGAAGATCGGCCCATTTGCCCTCTTCCAGAGAGCCCAACTGGTCTTCCTTCATGACGTAACGGGAGGCCCAGCGAGTCCACATCTTCAGAGCGTGCACTCGGTCAATGCGCTCATCCGGCTGCCAGACTTTCCCGTCATACTTCCTGGTGATGGCCTGCCAGAGCATGAAGAACGGGGGCTGTCGCTGTCCTCTTCTCACACTGCCTTCTCCCCCACCGCCTCGGAAGGCGCCTCCACCGTAGTGCTGTCCCACCACGTTGACCCCGGATTGGATCCAGGTGTTGAAGGGGATGAAAAAATCCTCGATATTATCCGTATAGGGTCCGTATTCCTTGATCCAGGAGCGAAAGGTACTCACATAATCGGGCCCGCAGCTGATAATGATTCCATACCTTTTGAGCTTGTCGATCACATCGGGGAGTTTCCCGATTAGATCACAGTGCTCCAGGGCGAAGTGCTGGTCGTGGATCTGCTTCACCGTCAGTCCAGCCTCTTCCCGGGCCTCATCCACCATACGGATGAAGCGTCGAAAACTCTCGCTGCCGCAGCTGTGAACTCCCTTGATCCTCCATCCCGATTTGATGGCATTCTTCAACGTATCCCAGTGCAGATCGCCCGGCTTGGGACAGGTCTCCCGTGCCTTCAGGTGAGCCGGAGCGTTGGTATCGGGTCCCAGGCACGATTCCGGAAAATGGGAATCCCAGCGTTCCGAGGCCACCCCATCAAACCAGAAGTAATCGTCTCCAATACCCTGCAGCACTCCCGTGCGCCGGTACAACTGACGGGTTTCCTGAGGATCGGTGGGCATCCGGTGTACCTCGTAGTGGGCATTGAAACGAATGGGCATCTGCCCCAACTCGGCCAATTGGGCATATCCCGTCATGATCTTGGGAAACTGAATCCGGCTGCTAAAGGTGGTCACTCCTAAGGAGGCCCAGGCTTCTGACTCCAGCTTGAGCATCTGAGCCAGGGTGTTGGGCTCCAAGCCCTCTAAAAAAAGTTCCCACGTGATCACACCCATCTCCACACTTCCCACCCATCCAATGTCGGCGATGTCCTCACCGATGACGTCTCCGTGCATAGTCTCCTGGATGGAGTCGGAATAGCCGGGCAAAAAGTCGTTAATGATCTCCAGCGCCTTTGAATTGACGTTTCCTCGATTGCCTGGTCGCACCAAGACAGGATTATCGGGTGCCCATTCGTCCAGTGTTCGGCGATTGGTCAAACGCCGAGTGGCCCCCCAGATGAACCCCTGCCTGGGAGCGCCAGGATGGTCGCTCAGGCCCACCATCAGCCATTCACCCGGTTCCATCTCGGTCACCGCCTTCTGAATGGCATCCCGCAGGACTCCCTGGGTCCTTTCCAGATCGAGTTCTGCTTGAACAGTGATCTCCTTGGCCGGAGTCTCGTAGCCGAAACGGTCCAACCAACGAAGGGAGGCACCGTAGATATGTTGATGGGTTTCAATAATACCAGGGATCAGAGTCCGTCCATTCAGGTCAAGAACCCGGGTGATGCGCCCGGCCATGGCCCGAACTTCCTCATTGGTTCCCAGTTTCATGATCTGATCCCTTTTGACGGCGAGAGCCTGGTAGATGTTTCCCACTTCGGTCGAGATGGATGCATCATCCATGCTCACGATCTTCCCATTGATGAAGATCGTATCGGCATAGCCCATCCGCTCCACCTCGGGAGGAAGCTGTTGGGCATAGGACAAAGAACCCTGCACAAGAACAAACAAAGCCAGCCCCAACAGCCAGCCCCAACATTTGTTTAAAAAGCGCGCTTCAGTCTTCAAATTCATAGTCGTTTGGCACAACAAAAACCGCAGGAACGGTTCTCAGTGGCATGCCCCCTTTCCAAGGTGTCCGCAGTATCAAAATATACGTCTCTAGAAGATGGATTTAGTCTAGAATCGACGATGCATACTGTCAAGAAAAGACAAAAGCGCGGAAGGTTGGAAACACTGGGAATCCGGTCCTTTTCGGATTTGACAAGGATGCCGGATAGACCTATGGTGAGCGCAGATAAGGGCACCTCCTCAATAGAAAAATAGGGAGACACCAGCTATGAATTTGGATGAGGTAAAAGACAAACTGGCGAGAGCTTGCCGGATCATTGAAATGCAAGGGGTCACGGAAAAAGGACGAGGTCACCAATGCTACCTTCATCCGGACGGTGACAAGATGCTGATACCCGGACACCTGCACGATTACGGCAAAGCCATGGCGGATATTTACGGGGAGGACATTGTTACCATGGATTTCGAGGGGAAAGTTCTAGAAGGCAAACACCCGGAGCCTATGGGCGAGTTTCACGCCTATACCGCCGTATTCCGCGCCAGGAAAGACATCAAGAGCGTTCTCCACTGCCACCCTCGTTACGCCAATATCCTGGCCGCAGCAGGGAAGAGCATTCTCCCCATCGCCCGTGATGGGTGTCTTTTTCATGAGGGCGTTCCTGTCTACGAAGGATACCCCCTGTACGTAGGAACAAGAGAGATGGGAGAAGAGCTCGTGGAGGCACTGGGAGACAAGAAGGCTGTTCTTCACAAAGGCCATGGAGCATTCGTGGTGGGAAGGACGATTGAAGAAGCACTGATTAGGACCTTGAGTCTCGAGAAAGCTGCTGAGACTCAGTTGTTCGCCTCGATTTTGGGAACATTGACCCCCATCCCGGCCGAGAGGATGACACAGAGAGAAACAGACCCCGACGATCACATCATCGATGATTTTTTTAGCTACTATTCAGGAAAGCTCGATAAGGCGGAAAGAGCGCTCCCTCATTGACTTGTTCAGGATGGGTGGCATAAACTGATGGGACCGGACCATCGAAATGTGGAATCTTGGCTTTCCTGAAATAGTCATCATTTTTATTGTGGCCCTGGTTATTTTCGGCCCTCGGAAACTGCCTGAGCTAGGCCGTTCTCTGGGCCGAGGGTTGTCCGAATTCAAGAGAGCTTCTAACGAACTCAAGCGGACCTGGGAGGACGAAGTCGAAGCCGTCAAACACGAAGTAGAAGTGGAACAGGACGAGCTGAAAAAGATTCAAACCGACCTTGAGTAGACTCTTATTCTGACATTGCCCATTACCAGCCCTTCCCAGCATTTTCCCAGTGACTGCCTATGACACATGACCCCGGTCAGTCTCCTCCGTCCAACCCTCAAGAATCCGATTCCGCCACCTCGACTTCGGCAGAAGAAGAGCTTCCCGAGACACCTCCAGCGCCTCCACCTACTCTGAAAACGTCCGCTGGAGAACCCCCGGATGATGAAGGGGAGGGGGTATTTGGCTCCTCGATGACTTTTCTGGAGCATTTGGACGAACTACGAAAACGCATCCTTCACAGTGCGGCCGCCGTGGCCATTGCCTTTTGCATCTGCTGGGCTTTCAGTGAGGAAATCTTCCGTTTTTTGGCCGTTCCCATCGCGGATGTGGTGGGGGGGATGGATCAACTGATTTTCATCAGGCCCACCGAGCCTTTTTCGATTTGGATCAAGGTCTCGTTTGTGGCCGCTATTTTCCTGGCCACCCCCTACATCGTTTTTCAGGTCTGGCTCTTCATCGCTCCGGGACTTTATCGAAAGGAAAAGTCTTACGCCATCCCCTTTCTCTTATCCTCCACCTTCCTCTTCCTGATCGGTGGAGCTTTCGCTTACTACGTTATTCTCCCCACAGCTCTGGAGTTTCTCATCAATCAGTTTGGCGCTCCCTTCCGTGCCATGGTGAGTGCGATCGAGTACTTCAATTTCGAGGTGGTGGTTCTCGTGGGTATGGGGCTGATTTTTCAACTCCCCGTCCTGGTAGCCTTCCTTTCCCTTTTCGGGCTCGTTACGCCTGGATTTCTGTGGAAGAATTTTCGCTATGCGTTCCTTTTGATCCTGATCGTGGCAGCCGTCGTTTCTCCTACGGCTGACGCCTTGAATCTGTTTCTGTGGAGCGGGCCGATGCTGGTGCTCTACTTGATCAGCATCGTCATCTCCTGGATTTTTAAACGCAGAAGGGAGAAAACGGAGTGAGGAACTCGCTTCGCTCGCAGAGAGAGATCTAGCGGCCCTTTTCCTCTCTCTTTCTCTCAAGCCGAGCGTTCGCGAGGCGTTCACAGATCTTCGACATCGTACTCTGCAAGGTACTTCGGAGTCACATAAATATAGCTTTGCTCGATCAGTTCATCGACAAATTTTTCCAATCCCGGTTGAGCCTTTCGCTGGTAGAGTTGCATGGAGATTTCTGACCGAACTTCTTCCAGCGGCCTTTCTCGGGCTGGTGTTTGGCTCACCGCTTTGATGATCTGAAGTCCATACTCCGTCTCGATGATTCCACTGACTGCACCCTCCTCCAGTTGAAAAGCCACTTCTTCAATGGGCGCCGCCATGGAGCCTTGTTTGAAGCTGCCAATCCCTCCACCTTGTGAAGCGGTTGGGCCGTCTGAAACTCTTTTGGCCAAATCCTCGAAGGAAGCGCCAGACTGTAATTGGGCAAGAACTTCTTGTGCTTTCTTCCGCAACTGTGTTTCGTCTTGTTCCTCCTTCAAAAACAGGATCTCTTGGAGTTCCACTTCAGGTCTCTCGGTGTATCGCTCGCGATTCTCCTGGTAATAGGCCTCTATTTCAGGAGTAAGGAGGGTGAGCTTGGAATAAACGAACTGTTGCAGCAATGAGTCAATGATCAGTCGCCGCTTGAGCGACGCCCTATATTCCTCCAGCGAGGACCCCTGCTGCCTGAGATACTGATCTAGAACCTCCATATCGGGAATACCGGACTCTGTACGCATATCTTCCAGGATTCTCCCGACCTCTGGCTCGACGCTGGACGGGATACCGTATTCCTCAGCCCTTTGAACCAACATTTCGTTTCGGATCATGGTTCTCAACAGATTTCGCTTCTCCCTCTGAAACGCCTGTTCCAGAAGCTCGGGACTTTCGTTCTCCTGCCGTAAACTTGATCTGAGTCGTCTCAATTCCTTCTTCAGATCCGTCAAGGTAATGATTTTCTCGTTCACTCTAGCCACTATTTCGTCAAGAAGGACAGGTTCCTGTGCCCACACGGCCGGTCCCAATCCCGCAAATAGCGTAAAAAGGAGTACCAGAGGAATATTCCGGGTTAGTGTCTCGCCCCATGAATACCATGACGTTTGTGGCGAGCGCGAGGGCGTCGAGTTCGCGAAGCAACGACGACGCGATGTAGTGACATCGGGGAGGAGGAGTGACAAAGAAATCGATGCCGTCCCGCCGCCACCCTTCGGGCTGATGGGGTTTGCGGGTGATCTCTGCGTCGCTCGTCGTCGCCGATGTCGCTGCATCACCTCCTCCTCGCTCCTTGATCTCCCCTCGCAAGCCCGATCAGCAAACGTATTCATGGGACGAGACACTAGCTTCATTCGAGACTCAGGGTCCGATCATGCACCTCGATAGACGCAGTTTGAAATAATTGGTTCACATAGTCATCCAGGGCAACACGCTCTTTCTCGCCGACAAGCTTTTCGAAAATAGCCTCCTGGACCTCGTGAAATTTTTGCGCGTGGCGGGGAATCCACTCCTCCATCATGAAGATGTGGTACCCCTCCGGAGAGTGAAAAACCGTGCTGATTTCCCCTGCCTTGAGATTAAATATGACCTTTTCAAAGTTCTCGGGGAGTTGGCCGCTCCTGAAGGTTCCCAAGTCCCCTTCTGCCTGGGAGGTCAGCCCCTGGGAATAGCTTCGCGCGATACTCTTGAAGGTTCGGACATCCCCAAAGCTCAACTGTTCTCGAATTTCCTCTGCTCTCTCTCGATCCTCAACCAAGATCTCGAGCACATGATACTCATCATCAACCTTATATTCGTCTGAATGTTGCCGATAATACCGCTGCATCTCCTGATTGCCGATCTCGATCTGGTCTCTAATCTCCTGCTTGATGAACTTCTGAATCTTCAAGAAGCTCCGCACGCGCTCGTCCAAACCTGGCGTTACTTCTTGCCCCTCGGAAAGCCAACTGGCCAGTTGTTGTCGCACCAACGCTTCATCCACTATGACTTCTTTTCTTTCCGCTTCCTGGAGCAAGAGTTGTTCCAGCACGAATGCCCGAAAACGAACTCTTCTCTCAGAATTCAGAGGCTCTTCCTCTCCCGGTTCACTCGGAACCAGGGAAAGAAACCTTTCGAACTGGTCCTGATACAGGGGACGACCATTAATCGAGGCAATGACTGGAGATTCAGCTTGGGAGAACTGAACCTCTTCCTTCTCGGCCTCTGCACAGCCGGCAACAAGAGCAAGCGCAAGTGGACCAATGAAACGTTTTAAAGTCATGTTCCTGAAGCCGGTCATTCTAGCACAGCCACCTCATTCAAAAGGGTATGGACATTTTGGAACACCTCATCGGGAAGCGTGGAAGGAATTTCCGCACTCATCGCCCCTTCGGGAGTCAGGCCCAGCCGCCCATTGCGGCTTACCAAATCGATGACGTGCTCACGCGAAACGGGTGTATCTTCTCGCAACTTGAGGAAGACTCGAGAGCCTTTCCGCTCCAGCGACAGAATCTTTAACTGCTCAGCACGCAAGCGCAAACTGGTATATTCAAACAGATTGGAGACGGAATTCGGATACTTCCCGAACCGATCCACCACCTCTTCCTTCAAACTCTCCAACGCAGGTTGGTCAGGAGCTGAGGAAACTCGTTTGTACAGCCACAGACGTAGATTGGAGTCATCGATATAGTGCTCGGGGACCTGGACATCCATGCGAAGATCAATGTTGGTTTGAACCTCTTCGCGAACCTCCTCCCCTCTCAACTCTCGGATCGTTTGTTCCAGCAGTTTCGTATACAATTCAAATCCCACCGCATCCATGTGTCCGTGCTGCTCGGAACCCAACAGGTTCCCGGCACCCCGGATTTCCAGGTCCATCGCCGCAATACGAAAACCCGAACCCAGCTCACTGAATTCCTTGATTGCAACCAAACGCTTGCTGGCATCCTGGCTCATGACCTCATGCGACGGGATCATAAAATAGGCGTAGGCACGACGGTTGGATCGCCCCACCCGCCCTCTCAACTGGTACAGCTGAGCCAATCCAAAGCGATCGCTCCGATCCACAATCAAGGTATTGGCTCGGGAAATGTCCAGGCCATTTTCAATAATCGTGGTTGCAAGCAGCACATCGTATCGGTAATTCAGAAAATCGATCATAACTTTCTCGAGTTGTCCTTCTCTCATCTGCCCATGGGCCACCGCCACTCGAGCCTCGGGCATGATTTCCTGAATCATGGTCGCGATGGAATAAATCGTCTCCACTGAGTTATGGACAAAGAGAATTTGACCTTCACGCTTCAGCTCCAGGTCAATAGCGCTCCGAATGATGCTTCTGCTGAACTTCACTACTACGGTCTGAATCGCCAGGCGGTCCCTAGGGGGAGTCTCGATAATGCAGAGGTCGCGAAGTCCAATGAGAGACATATTCAAGGTGCGAGGAATTGGAGTCGCGGATAGCGCCAACACATCTACTTTGGTTTTCCACTGTTTGAGTCTCTCCTTTTGAGTTACCCCAAAGCGCTGTTCTTCATCCACGACAATCAGCCCCAGATCCTTGAAGCGGACATCCTTTGACAGCAGTCGATGAGTGCCGATCAAGACATCCACCAGACCCAGAGAGGAGCGTCGGAGAGTATCCGTTTGCTCGGCTCGACTTTGAAAGCGACTGAGCAATTCGATAGACACGGGGAAACCCTGACAGCGTTCTCTAAAGGTATTGTAGTGCTGGAAGGCCAGGACTGTTGTGGGAGCAAGAACGGCCACTTGTTTGCTGTCCTTGACGGCTTTGAAAGCCGCTCGCATAGCCACTTCCGTCTTTCCATAACCCACATCACCGCAAATCAGTCGATCCATCGGTCGCTCTGCTTCCATGTCCTGTTTGACGCTCTGAATGGCCGCCAATTGGTCGGGAGTTTCTTCATATTCAAATGCTTCTTCAAATTCCTTGCTCAAGGAATCATCGGTTGAAAAAGCATGTCCCTTCTCCATCTCTCGGCGAGCATAGAGCTTGAGCAGGTCCTCGGCCAAATGAAGCATGGATTTCTTGATGCGCCCCTTGGTTTTTTCCCAGGAAACTCCTCCCAGCCGATCGACTTTGGGTGTTGCTCCACCCACTCCACCGTACTTCTGTATCAGGCCCAGGCGATCGATGGGAACGTACAACTTGGCACTGTTACGATAGGACAAAACCACAAATTCCTTGAGCTCTGCCCCCACTCCGATTCGTTTCAGACCCCAAAACACTCCAATTCCATGATCAATATGAACAACATAGTCCCCTTTCTTGAGGTCTCGGAAATCAGAAAGAAATTTGGCAGCGATCTCTGGATGAGCGGGCTTTCTGGCTGCCCTCAGTTGGCTTTCCTCGAAAATATTCTCCTGAGTGAGGATATGCAGTCCCAGGCTCGGTGAATACAAACCCTCTGAGAGTCTCCCTTGCATCACGGACAAGGGGTGAGCGAGCGCTTCATCGATTCCCTTCTGCACAAAGTGGCTGATCACTCCATACTCCTCTAAGAGGTGGGCGACGCGTTCCGCCATGCCCTGTGAACTCATGACAAAAACGACTCGTTCATTGGAGTCACGCCATCGACTGAGGTCCTTCAGGATGTCCTGGATTCGGCCTTTGTATTTGCGTTCCACCTGAAAATCGAAATGGCAAACCTCATGCGGCTTGTCCGACAGTTGTTCGATAAAGACAGCTTGACGTTCCTCCAGTACTTCCTCCAGCCATTTCTTGTCGAAAAACAACCGCTGGGGAGGCAAAACAAGCTCTCCCTTAGTATGTTGCTCTTGAAAGGTTTCCTGTTGGCTGCAGCTCAATCGATCAAGTTCCTCCCGGAATTCCTGTCCATCTGGAATCACCACCCGTAAATCTTGCGACCCGGGGAGAAACTCCAATAGATGATGTTCGGTATCGACCACCAGCGGAAACACATATTCAAAGCCGTTGAACAACTCGCGGTTTTCAGTAAATTGGAACTTCTCCTGCAGAGCCTCCGCAAAGCGCACCTCATTCCAATGTTCAGGAGCTTCCTTGTGCCAACGCGCAATCTCACGTTCCGTCAAGATCATCTCGCGCATGGGCACCACCTGGCAGGAGGGAATGAGCTCAATGGATCGCTGCGTGCTGGGGTCGAAGTCGCGCATAGACTCAATCTGGTCCCCGAAAAATTCAATTCGAACAGGATTCTCATGGGCTGGGGAAAAGATATCGACGATTCCGCCTCGAATGGAATACTCGCCTACCTCACTCACCGGATCTTCCCGCACGTACCCGGTGTCCTGCAGTCCCTGTATCAGGTGATTCAGGGGCAGGAAACAACCTACTTCAAGAGGGATGCAATGACTCTGAAAATCAGCTGGAGACGGCAACCGAGTGAGTATGGAAGCGAGGGTGGTGACAATGAATCCAGGATGGTTTTTCAGAAGCCTCCACAAAGCGAGTGCTCTTTTCGCGGCGATCTCCGGATGGGGCGACAGGCCACGATAGGGATTTGCTTCTGACCCGGGAATGACCACAACCTGATCTTCATTCCCTTCTGGCAGAAAGAAACGCAGGTTCTCAGCGATCTTCTCGGCCTGGCGATTATTGAGACACAACCAGAGGCAGGGAGCCCGCGACTGCCGAAAGAGCGCCGAGAAGAGGAAGGCAGAATCCGGCCCATGAAGGCCTTCCAGGAGACGAAATCCCTTGAGCCTTCCAGCCAGATCCTGAAAGATCTGGCTAGCTTTCGCGGGAAGCCGGCTCATTTCCTGATCTTCGAATTCGGTCAATGATGTCTGATGTAGAGAATTCTCTTTCAAAATCTACTGGAATAACCCTTCCACCATTCGATTCCACAATCTTCCGGCCCACAATTTGATCGATGGGCCAATCACCGCCCTTAACCAGCACCTGCGGGATCAGTTCTTCAATAATAGTTTGAGGAGTTGGCTCCCCAAAAGTTGCTACAAAGTCGACACAACCCAGTGCACTGATGATCTCACAGCGCTCCTCTTCACGAAGCACAGGCCGGTCCTGGCCTTTGATCTTCCTTACCGAAGCATCGCTGTTTAGAGCCACCACCAGCACATCTCCCTGGGCCTTCGCTTTCTCCAAATAACGCACATGGCCAGGATGGAGAAGATCGAAGCACCCGTTGGTAAAAACGATCTCCTTCCCATCGGCTTTCAGCTGTTCTAAAATCCCCTTGAGTTCCTGCCGCGATTTGATCTTTGCCCTCGTAGACTGCATTTTCAACGTCCTACTCAGTGTCTATTGTCTCTTGTCAGTTGTCAGTTGTCAGTTGTCAGCTGTCAGCTGTCAGTTGCCCCCATCTTCTCCTGAAACTGAGCTGCAATCGTCTCCGCATATTCTTGGATTTCCGCCTGTTTTTCTCCCTCCAACATGATTCTCACCACTGGCTCGGTACCTGAATAGCGAATCACAACTCGTCCTCTCTTCCCCAGACCCTTACTGGCCACTTCAATTTCCTTCTGAATCTCGTCAATTTTCGAATAATCACGCTTCCTTCTGACCCGCACATTGATCAGGATCTGCGGAAACTTCTCAAACCCTTGAGCCTGCTCAGCCAATGACCCCCCACCCTCCACCAGGATATGGCTGATCTTCAAAGCACTCAGGATTCCATCTCCCACTAAGGTCTTGGCCCTCATGATCATGTGCCCGGACTGCTCACCTCCCAGCGCGTGGGCTCCCCGAAGCATTTCTTCCAGGACATAGCGATCTCCGACCTGGGTGCGCAACATCTGTATGTTTTCTCTTTTCAGCGCCACTTCCAAACCTTGATTGGCCATCACGGTGGAGACCACACATCCGGACTCCAGTTGTCCCCTTTGCTGAAAAGATCGTGCCAGTATAAAGAGAGTGTAATCCCCATCCAAAAGATTGCCCTTTTCATCACAGAAAATGGCACGATCACAATCTCCATCAAAGGCCACACCAAAGGAAGCCTGAGAATCGACCACGGCCTGAGCCATCTGCTGGGGGTAAACAGATCCACAGTCGTGATTGATATTCCGACCATTGGGTTCGGCGTTGATGACCACCACCTCGGCTCCCAACTCTTTAAACACTTGAGGAGCAATGTGAAACGCAGCACCATGAGCACAATCCAAAACGATTTTCAGAGACTTGAGAACACCCACCGATGAGATGGTCCGCAAAAAATCAATGTAACGTCCTACCAACTCGCGATTGAAGGTAATGATCTCTTCCTGATTCCGATCTTCAGCAATCTGCGGAAGAGGATCGGAATTCGAATCTCCGGCCACTTCCTTTTCGATCCATGCCTCTTCTTCGTCCGTCAGTTTGATTCCGCTGTTCGAGAAGATCTTGATTCCGTTGTCTTTGTAAGGGTTGTGTGAAGCCGAGACAACAATTCCCGCATCGAAAGGAACATCTCGGGAAAGAATGGCCACTCCAGGCGTTGTGATCACATCCGCCAGAGTGACCTTCCCTCCCTGTGAGAGGATGGCTTGTTGCAAAACATTCTCGATCCAGAGCCCACTGGCACGAGTATCTCTACCAATCAGAATGCTCCTTTTGCCGGAGCGAACGACGGCCTTGCCAAATTTGTAAATGGTGGAAAGATCTAGCGGATATTCCCCGGCGGTTCCACGAACACCATCGGTCCCGAACAGCTCACCCATGTCACCTGACTCTTCTCACTTTGATCCGTTCTGGAATCACCGACTCTATTCGGAAAATACCAGCATACTGGTCAACGATTGTAATCTGAGGGATGAGTTCGTAGGACTCCTGTCGGGGCTCCAATGCCTGGACATTCACCGAAGCTTGAAAATCCTGTGTCCTGAGTTCTCCGGTAAAGGATATCGGCACTGTCCCGATGATCTCCACCCGCCGGGTCATCAGCGTCGCTTCAGCGTCCTCAGGAACCAGCTCGATGGGAATTCTGCGAACTTGCACTTCCCGTCTTTCTTCTTCAATGGTTATCACAATATCCACCGAAGAAGGCTCCATACGCAGAGCAAGATCGTCGATATCCACTGCAACGTTTCTCACCAAGGTCGAAGACAACCCCGTTATCCCAATGGGTTCGGTTTGAGCCTCAGAGACTTCCTGGACCCGAGATTGCGGGCCAACAATGGTCACTCGCGGAGCCTGCACTTTGGTGACCTGAAATCCCTCAGCAGGCTCACCCACCAATTCAGGCACAACCTCGATACTCTTTCGTACTGTATTTTCCAAAAACAGGCGAATTCTACTCGGAGTGATGCTCACGACTTCCAGACCAGGAGGCCTGTCTGGGATGTTGTCTTCGCTTAAAGGAAACGACCTTTCGGCTCCGGCGGTAGCTTCTCTGAGGTCTATTTTGACAGTCAGACTTCCGTCTTCGAAGTTCGGAGTGCCGCGCCGGGAGAGTAGAACCACATCCACTCGTCTTTCATAGTCGTTGGAAATTTCGATTTCCGGAGGCATATTCACAAATTCGACGGGAAGAGGAAGGGTTCGCTGGACCGTCTGCTGGCCGGCGACCTGCAACCAGAGCAGTAAGGCAAGCAAAAGAGAGATTGCTTTGAGCCCAATATTGTTGAAGAAAAACTCCCGCAGAATATTCATACTGCCTGTTCTCGCTGTTCTCTTTCCTTTCGCTCCCGTTTTTTAAACTTCAGGGCTTGCGCCTGACCCTCCATCGTTTTCTGAAGAACCTTGAGCAAGCGAGGCCCATCCAGGTTGCGCATGATCTCCCCACCAAAGACAACCGAGGTTTTACCGGTTTCTTCAGAAACGACGACAGCCACAGCATCGGTTTCCTCGGTGATCCCGATAGCAGCGCGGTGCCGAGTCCCCAATTCCTTACTCAAGTAGGGATCCAAAGTCAGGGGCAAAAAGCATGCGGCTGCACTGATCCGGTTCCCTTGTAAGATGACAGCCCCGTCGTGCAGAGGGGTCTTGGGATTGAAAATCGTGACCAGAAGATCGTAGGTCAAGAAGGCATCCAGCTTAATCCCGCTTTCGATGTAATTTTTCAGTCCAATTTCTCTCTCGATAACGATCAGAGCTCCTATTCTTTGGCTGGAGAGAGTGGTGGCAGCCAGTATGATCTCGTCGAACTGTTTCTGAGGTTTTTTACCCGTCAGTCTCAGGAAAAAACGTCCCCTTCCTATTTGAGCCAGCCCCCTGCGAATCTCTGACTGAAAAATCACAATCAGGGCAAAGATGAAGTAGGTAAAGAAACGTTCCAATAACCATCCGATGGTTCTCAACTCCAGGAAAAGGCTGAGGTAGTAGAACAAAAATACAGAAGTGATTCCCAGCGTCATCTGCCATCCTCGGGTGCCCTTGATCAGGAGCAGGACCTGATAGAGGATGAAGGCGATCACCAGGATATCGACGACATCCCGGATCGGAAGATAAAAATCGGCCATTATTGCAAACGACTCTCCGCCAGGATGGCGTCCGTGATTTGGGCAACCTGGCTCATCTCTGCCACATCATGCAATCTCACGATGTGGGCTCCCCGCATGATGGCAACTGCCACAGACGCTGCGCTACCCCAGATTCGCTCTTGAGCGGGGATGTCCAAAATACTGCCGAGGAAACTCTTTCGAGAAGTTCCGACCAGCACCGGTAAGTCAAAGGTCTCGAGAAACGATAGCCGGTTCAAGATCCTGCAGTTATCTTCAACCGTTTTGCCGAAACCAATGCCTGGATCGATGAGGATGCTCTCCTCCGGAATGTCGCTTTCGGAGGCCTTCGATACCGCTGCCTGCAAATCCGTTTGAACCTCTTCCAGAATATCCTGGCTGGGAGGAATTCCCTGCATCATCTGAGGAGTTCCGCGCATATGCATCAGCACCACCGCCGCATCCCACTCCTTGACGACCTGCGGCATTTCCGGATCAAGACGAAAGGCGCCGATGTCGTTGACGATATCTGCTCCTTCCTTGAGTGCTTCACGTGCCACTGCGGATTTGTAGGTATCCACCGAAATGAGTACAGGCACCTGTTTACGAACCTCCTGTAGTACCGGTAAAACCCGTTCCAGTTCTTCCTGCACGGATACCGGCTCAGCACCAGGACGGGAAGATTCCCCTCCCAGATCAAGGATATCAGCGCCACTTTCGACCAACTGCAGACAGCATTCCACTGCTTTCGAACGCTCGAAAAAACGGCCCCCGTCGAAGAAGGAGTCGGGGGTAATATTAACGACTCCCATGACCCGGGTGCGTCTTCCAAGCTCCAGTTTTTTACCGCGGGCCCGCAGAACGTAGGCTCTTCTGGACATGGGCACATCGGAGCCAATGGTAAGAGTATCCTTGCTCACGCGGGGGCCGGGCGCTCGTCAGGATTGACCAGAGACGGCAGCGACTTCTCCTGCTCCTTCTCCTCCGGCTCTGGCTCTGCTGCACCAGGAGGCTCCACTTCGAGTTCCCGGTGGAGTTTTTCGCCCTTGATGACTGCTTTGACCTCATTCGAGTCCAGGGTTTCGTATTCCAACAGGGCTTCCGCCACTCGAATCAAGGCCTCCCGGTTTTCACCCAAGAGCTTTTTGGCCTCGGTGTAAGCTGCCAGCACGACCTTCTTGACTTCCTTGTCGATCTGGATTGCAGTATCCTCACTGTAATCCTGGTGCTGCGCGATCTCCCTGCCAAGGAAGATCTGCTCTTCCTTCTTGCCGAAGGTCAAGGGTCCCATTTCTTCGCTCATGCCCCACTCACAAACCATCTTGCGTGCTCGATCCGTTACACGTTCCAGATCATTGGAGGCACCCGTTGTGCAGCTTCCAAGAAAGAGCTCTTCGGCAACTCGCCCTGCCAGCAGAATCGTAACGGAAGCTGCCATATATTCCTTGGTGTAGCTGTACTTATCTTCCTCAGGGAGCTGCATGGTCACACCCAAGGCCCTTCCCCGAGGGATAATGGTGACTTTGTGCAACGGATCTGCGTCGGGAAGCAGATGGGCCGCAAGTGCATGACCCGCTTCATGGTAGGCGGTATTGCGCTTCTCCTCGTCACTCATGATCATGGATTTTCGCTCTTTGCCCATCAACACCTTATCTTTGGCTTCTTCAAAATCCGGCATGGCCACAGACTTGCGGTTGAATCTAGCCGCATTCAGCGCAGCCTCATTGACCAGATTGGCCAGCTGGGCTCCGGAGAATCCAGGAGTCCCTCGAGCAAGAATCGAGATGTTCACGTCCGCTCCCAACGGAATCCGTCGAGTGTGGACCTTGATAATGCCTTCCCTTCCCTTGATATCGGGCAACGTCACCACCACTTCACGATCGAAGCGACCTGGGCGCAAAAGAGCAGGATCCAGCACATCGGGACGGTTGGTCGCAGCGATGAGAATGACTCCCTCGTTGGATTCGAACCCATCCATCTCGACCAGCAACTGATTCAGGGTCTGTTCTCGTTCGTCGTGGCCTCCGCCCAGACCGGCGCCACGATGCCGTCCAACGGCGTCGATTTCATCAATAAAGATGATGCAGGGAGCATTCTTCTTCCCTTGCTCAAAAAGGTCTCTGACCCGACTCGCCCCCACGCCCACGAACATCTCAACAAAATCAGATCCGCTGATGCTGAAAAAGGGAACGTTGGCCTCTCCTGCAATGGCCCGAGCCAAAAGAGTCTTCCCCGTCCCGGGAGGACCCATGAGGAGTACGCCCTTGGGGATTCTTCCACCCAGCTTCTGGAATTTCTGAGGTTCTTTCAGGAACTCAATGATTTCCTGCAGTTCCTCCTTCGCTTCCTCCACACCAGCCACTTCCTTGAAAGTGACCTTTTTCTGATGATTCGTGGACAATTTGGCACGGCTCTTCCCAAAGGAAAGCGCCTTGTTCCCACCACTTTGCATCTGCCTCATGAGAAAAATCCAGAAGCCCACGAACAGGATAATGGGAAACCAGGAGGTCAGGAGCATGTAAATGAAAGAGCTCTGGTCATCATCGTTAACTTTGACGATGATGTCCTTTTCATTCAGGGTATTGGCAATGGTCTCTTCGGATCCCTTGGGAACGATGACCCGAAACTTGCGCTCTGTCCCAGTGGCTGAATCGACGTATTGACCTTCAACTTCATTTCCGGTCAAGGTGACGGGAGAGGTGGGATAACTCCTGATCTTGTCGTTTTTGACCATGGAGGTGAATTCAGAGTAGTTCACCTCGTCGACGTTTCCGCTGCGAACCGTGTTGAGGAAATTCCACAGTACGACTACTGCAACGATAATGACAATCCAGAGAAAAACGTTTTTTGCTGTGGTATTCAACTCCTACAACCTTCCGACGATAGCTTAGAGTCAGCCTGCCCGCAATGCCTTGCTTCTTTTATTATAAGCTATTCAGCTCCCTATAGCCAAATGAGACAAAGGGCGCTGCCTTTCCCCTAATCCTTTTACGCGTCTGGGTTTCGCCGGGTTTCATTTTTCCGTTTTCTTCCCTCGTTCCTTTAGAGGCCCTTCCCCGCTGGAAGTTTCATGATGCAACCGAATTTCCAACGCCTGGTCAGTACTCGGGGAAGCTCGATATTTCGGCTGAACAGGGAATCCCTCCACCCAGATAATCTCGTTGTCCCCCTCAACGACCACCAATTGGTCTCGTTGGCTCTTGGGAATTCGCTCCTTTTGAAACAGTTCCTTCAGTTTCTTTTGTCCGGATTGCAAGGAAGTGCAATACAGATCTCCTGGCCGGCGATTGCGAATCGTCAAGCTGTCACCCTTCCACTTGATCCAAACAGATTGCTCTCTTTCTCCTTCTTTCTCTTTCTCTCTAGGCGCGTGGCGCGTTCGCGCCTTTACAGATTTGGACGCTTCCTTGACGTAGATTTCTCCGGGAACCTTCAAGGGATAGGAGAAAGGGCCGGGTTTCGGCTCCAGGGTAAACCGTAAATCTTCAAACTCTCGCTGAACCCTTAACCCTCCCGGCAAATGGGTCTCTTTTCCACTGAAGGTGCGGCTCAGCTGAAGAATCTCCTCAACGTGCTTCAGGTTGATGTCTCGGAGATCCCCTTTGGAGGTCGATATGGCTCGTCGAACGACCTCTTTTTGGATAATGGCAGGGAGATCTTCCAGCCCGCTGATCCGCAGCCTTGTTCCTTGATCACCTCCTGAGCTGCAGCGCTCGAAAGCCTTTTTCCCTTGCCGGGCCAAAAACTCCTCAACTTCTCCAAAAAGCTCAGTGCTTCTTTGCAAAGTCTCAAGCAGGGCCGGATTTAGTTTCTCCTCCAACAGTGGAATCAGCTGGTGACGGACCCAATTTCGGTCCAGACTGAGATCTTGATTCGACGAATCGACCCGGCAAGTCTGGTTTTGATCCTCCAGGTAATCAAGAACATCCTGGCGCCTCGTCTCAAGGAGCGGCCTCACCACGGCGACGGAGAGGGAAGTTCCCATCCAATTGAAGCGTCGTGGAGAGATTCCGGAAAGACCCGCCGGGCCCGCTCCTCGAACCAGTTTCATCAAAAAAGTTTCCGCTTGATCATTCAGCGTATGTCCCGTCGCCACGCGGCTTCCCTGCTTTTGCGCCACCTCAAAGAGGAAATCGTAGCGGAGTCGGCGTGCGCAGCTTTCCAGGTTCTCTCCACTTTCTTCCACGGCATGCCGCGTGTCGACACGCCTGACCTCGATGGGGATGGCGAGTTGCCGGCAGAGGTCCTGGACGAACTGCTCGTCCTGCTCCGACTCTTCTCCCCTCAATCGGTGGTTCAGGTGAGCTGCGGATAGACCCAGCGCAAATCTCTCCTTGAGCTCCTGTAAAACCAGAAGCAGCGCCACAGAGTCGGGGCCTCCTGAAAGCGCCACCAGCACCTGATCTCCCTCTTTGAGAAGCTGATATCGGTGAATGGTCCGCAAAACCTTTTCTGTGAAAGGCCTCACCCTCTTTCCCATACTTGACAGAATAACTGAAGTAGTCGTATTATCACACGAACTTATCAGGAGTGGCGGAGGGAACGGGCCCGTTGATTCCACAGCAACCAGCCCCTATAGGCTCGGTGCTAATTCCCGCAGGACAATCTGGAAGATAAGTGCGGCGTCGAAACTGCCGAGGCCCTTTCTTGCCAGAAAGGGCTTTTTTTTTCAGATTGGAGTTCGGGAAGCCTGAGCAGTTCCTGTCCTCTGGGCACGGGCTGGATGGAATCGGACAGCCGGTTCAAGAAAGGAGAACAACTCTGTGAGTTATCTCAAAGGCTTAAAGTGCAAACAGTGTGGAACTCATTATCCGGCCGATCGAAGCTTCATCTGTCTAGAGTGCTTTGGCCCCCTGGAAGTCAGCTATGACTACTCCAAAATCCAGTCCCATTTGAATCCGAAAATCATCAGCCGGCGTGAAGAGAATCTTTGGCGCTATCGGGAACTGCTCCCTCTGACCGGAGAGCCGATTACCGGGTTCCATTCCGGCTACACCCCTTTGGTGAAAGCCCGACGGCTGGCCGAGCATCTTGGGGTGGAGGAACTGTATTTAAAGGACGATTCCGTCAACCATCCCACTCTCTCCTACAAGGACAGGGTGGTTTCAGTTGCTGTGAGTCGAGGCGCCGAATTGGGCTATAGCGTCTTTTCCTGTGCCTCAACGGGAAATCTAGCCAACGCGGTTGCAGCCCACTGTGCTCAAGCCGGATTCGCCTGCCTGCTTTTCATTCCTCAGGACATTGAAGCGGCCAAGATCAGCGGCTCGCTCATCTGCAAGCCTAAAGTGGTGGCACTGGAGGGGAATTATGACGACGTGAACCGCTTGTGTGCTGAGATCGGTGATCATTACGGGTGGGGATTTGTAAACGTCAATCTGAGACCCTACTACACTGAAGGTGCCAAAACAATGGGCTATGAAATTGCCGAGCAACTGGGCTGGAGACTTCCGGAACATATTATCCTGCCCACTGCCGGTGGGACCCTCCTGCCCAAAGTGGCCAGGGCCTTTAAGGAATTCACCGACCTGGGATGGGTAAAGGGAAAATGCCGGATCTATTCAGCGCAGGCGGAGGGCTGTGCCCCGGTTGTCCGAGCGCTCCACCAGGATTTGGATTACATCAATCCAGAGAAACCCAGAACCCTGGCCAAGTCCATTGCCATTGGCAATCCGGCAGACGGGATTTACGTCCTTCAGGAAGTCCGCTGGTCGGGCGGTTGGGGAGAGATGGCCACCGATAGCGAGATCCTGGAGGCTATCGAACTGCTGGCAGAAAAGGAAGGGATCTTCACGGAACCCGCCGGCGGGACCACACTGGCAGCAACCATCAAACTGATCCGGCAAGAGCGCATCAATCCTCAGGAGACCATCGTGGTGGCGATTACCGGAAATGGATACAAGACCCTCGATGTCTTCGAGGCTCCCTTTGAAGTCGATGTGACCCTACGACCCAATTTGAGAATTTTTCGCGAATGGTATGAGGGACAGCAAGCGCTTCCCGTAGGGGCATCTGCATGATCGATTTGCCCGTCAAGGTGAAGAAGTATGGCGGCACCTCCGTCGGGTCTGTTGAGTCCATTCGTTCCGTGGCTCAGGATTTAGTATCCGAGCACGAGCAAGGAATACCGCAACTGGTCGTGGTATCGGCCATGGCCAAGACCACGGATCATTTGCTGGATATGGCCTTGCAGATCACTCCAAAACCCCGGGCCAGAGAGCTGGACATGCTGCTGACTACCGGCGAGCAGGTGTCCATTGCATTGCTCGCCATGGCAGTACATAACCTGGGAGCCAATGCCATGGCTCTGACTGGAGCTCAATGTGGGATTTTGACGGATGGGAATTTCTCTCGTGCGCGGATTCAGAATATTGCCACAGACAAGATTTACAAATTTCTGAAAGAAGGAAACGTCGTCATCGTCGCTGGTTTCCAGGGAATCACTTCAGATCAGGAAATTACCACTTTGGGACGCGGAGGATCCGACACCACCGCGACGGCTCTGGCTGCCGCACTGAAATCTCCCGTGTGCGAGATTTACACCGACGTGGACGGTGTCTTTACCGCCAGTCCCCGGAGCGTCTCCAGCGCTCGTCTCTTGGAATTTATTGGCTACGACGAGATGTTGGAATTTGCGGCTTCGGGCTCTCACGTCTTACATCCACGCTGCATTGAGATTGCTAGTAAATATGATATACCCCTGGAGGTACGGTCGAGCTTCCACCACCGAACGGGAACAACCATTGTTAGGGAGGAAAGCTTGGAAAAAGTAGCGATCACCGGCGTAACAGGTGATGCCGAAATTGCCCGCATAGCCCTGATTCGGGTCAAGGATATTCCCGGCGTAGCTGCCAGGATCTCACGATCCCTGGCCGATGCCAACATCCACATTCAGCTGATCATCCAGGGAATTCGGCATGATCAAACCAATGACTTCTCACTGATTATCTCTCAGGAGGATGCCAAACACTCCCAGGAGATTCTGCAGAGAGTGTCTAAGGAGGTGGAAGCCCAAGAGATTCAAGTAGATACTCACGTCGCCAGGGTCTCCGTCATCGGCTCCGGAGTGGCCAGCAATCCCGGCGTCGCCGCACAGATGTTTCAGGCTCTGGCCGACAAGGAGATCAATATCCAACTGATCAGCTCATCCGAGGTCCGCATCGCCTGTATCATCCAGGAAAATCAATTAGATAGCGCGATCCGGGCGATCCACGAGGCCTTCGACCTTTCCAACCTGGAACGGAAACGTATTCCCACGGCTTAGTGTCTCGTTCCACAAAGTACGAGCTTTGACAAGAGGGCGGCAGTCGCGTAAAATAAAGATTGCTCACACCTTTTAACCGCTCAGGGAGGCTCAATGGCATATAAAGTTGGGGAAAAAGTCATCTACCCGAATCAGGGAGTTGGAATTATCGAGGAGATCTGCACCAAAGACATCGCAGGCCTTCAGGCGGAGTTTTTTGTGCTCAGGATCATGTCCAACAATTCCATGGTGATGATCCCAAAGGACAACGTTGAAAGCGTGGGGATTCGCAGACTTTGCGACCGAAAGCAGGTGGTTAGACTTTTCAAGATCCTCAAGGAAGATCTCGCCGAACACAATCCTGACTGGAAAAACCGCTATAAAGACAATGTGGAGAGGATGAACTCAGGATCGATCTTCGAGGTCGCCAAGGTCCTCAAGAACCTCTTCTTCCTGAGTTTTCAAAAAAGCCTTTCCTTTCGCGAAAAGAAGATGTTCGACCGTGCCCGGCAGTTGGTCGTCTCCGAGATTGCCACCGTGAAGGACCAACCTCCGGACGAGGTGGAAGCGTCGGTCGACGAGTTGCTGACCTTAACCTATGAGAAGGTTGGAGCTCAGAGCGCCAACTAACCCCAAGCCTTAGTCAAGAATCGGCGAAAACTAAGTTGAATGTGCCGTTCGGCACCTGAGGTGCCTCCTACACTCCAGAGGTTCCTGCGAGAACTAACCCTTCTTGATGATCTGTGCCGCTTCCTTGGCGAAGTAGGTGAGAATCAGATCGGCTCCAGCCCGGTGAATCGCCAGCAAACTCTCCATCAGAGTGGCCTCCCGCTGTAACCAGTTTTGGGAGAAAGCCGCACACAAGGAGGAATACTCTCCACTCACCTGATAAGCCGCTAGCGGGACGGTGGTCATCTGGCGAACCTGAAAAATGACATCGAGATAGGGCAAAGCCGGCTTGACCATAACCATGTCGGCACCCTCCTCCAGATCGAGTTCCACTTCCTTCAGGGCTTCGCGAGAGTTGGCCGGATCCATCTGGTAGCTCTTCCGGTCCCCAAACTGGGGAGCAGATTCGGCAGCCTCTCGAAAAGGACCATAAAAGGCGGATGCATACTTGACCGCATAAGAAAGAATGGGAAGATGTTCCAACTGCGCCTCATCCAAGGCTTCTCGAATGGCCCCAACTCGGCCGTCCATCATGTCCGATGGGGCAACTACATGGGCACCGGCCTGCGCATAAGCCAGCGCTGTTCGGGCCAGGATCTCCAAAGTTTCATCATTGTGGACGGTTCCCTGACCCTCCACAGGACCTTCCTTGACGATTCCACAGTGTCCGTGGTCGGTGTACTCACACAGACACACATCCGCAATCAAAAGCAACTCGGGGACCTTCTGTCGAGCCGCCTCAAGAGCCTGGCATACCACCCCATCCCGAGCATAACCGGCACTTCCCACCGGGTCTTTCTTCTCTTGAGCAGGAATTCCAAAAAGGATCACGGCTGGGATCGAGAGCTCCCGCACTAGCTGCAGTTCTTCAACCAACGTGTCTGGGGAGAAGCGGTATTGCCCGGGCATCGAGGGAATCTCTTCCCGAATCCCCTTTCCCTCGCGCACGAAGACAGGATAGATCAGCTGATCCACCGAGAGCCGAGTCTCCTGGACCATCCTTCTCAGAATCGGATTCTCGCGCAATCGACGAGGTCGAAAATAGGGCTTCATCGTTTCCCCCCGAAACAGCCGCCCACTAGCCCGGACTCTGCATAATCCGGGCTATCCCGGACTATGCAGAGTCCGAGCAAAAAATCTCTGGCGGTGGAGGGATTCGAACCCCCGACGCAGCGGATATGAGCCGCTTGCTCTAACCACTGAGCTACACCGCCGTAAAGCCAGGAATTATAACTTATTCCTTCAGCACAGGGAGAGCTAAAGGGTCAGCGCGGTTGAAGTCCAGCTTCTTCATCTCATCAACTGCTTCTTGCATGGATGAAAAAAGCGTGGGTTCCACCGTGATGACAAAGGGGTAGTTCGATCGATCGGCCCAGCTTTCCTGCAGGACCAGGTCGATATTGATTTTTCTCTGACCCAGGATCTGGGCAAGGGTCGAAATGATGCCCGGACGGTCCTTGACAAAAAATCGTAAATAGAAAGGATAGCGCTCATCGCCGCCGCTGCCGGCCACCGGGCCAGACAGCCCGATTTCAGAACCCGACTCGGAAGACACCGCCTGGGAACTGTTCTTTTTCCGCCTTGCTGCTTCCAAGATGTCCGCCGTAACGGAGACGGCAGTTGGGCCTTCGCCGGCGCCTTTCCCGCTGATGAGCACCGACCCTAGAGTCGCACCTGTGACCTCCACCGCATTGAGGACCCCTGAAATCATCGACAAGGGGAGCCCATTGTCGATCAAAAACGGACCCACACGCAAAGAGGGCTCTGGACCGTTCTTTGTAGCCACCCCCAACAACTTGATGGTCCCATCCAGCCGCCGAGCATAAACAAAGTCGACCGGGGTAATCTCGGTCACACCTTGTGTGGGGATCTGATCCGGATCGACTCCGGTATGAAAACAAAGTGCGCTCAGGATCGCCAGTTTGTCCCTGGCATCTTCTCCCGAAACATCCAGAGAAGAATCGGCCTCTGCATAACCCAAGGATTGTGCTTTGCTCAGAGCATCCGGGTAATCGCTGCCCCCATCAGCCATCTGGGAAAGAATGAAATTACTGGTGCCATTGAGGATGCCTCGCACCTGTGAGATCCGGTCGGGAAAAATAGAATGACTCACCACCTGAATGATCGGGATTCCCCCAGCCACCGAGGCTTCAAATCCCAAATAGGCATTCCCTTGGGCGGCCAGCTTCAGATAGTCGGAGCCAAAACGGGCCATCAGCAGCTTGTTGGCGGTAACCACACTTTTACCTTTTTCCAGACCAGCACGGATCATCTGATCGGCCGGGTCCTGACCTCCGATCAATTCCACGATCACATCTGACGGAGCTTCAAGAAACTCGTCCAGGGACTCCGTAAACTTCACATCCGATGAAATCCACGAGGTGTCCTTCTTGCGGTAGCTCCTGTCCAGAATCAACACCAGGCGTAAATCGACTCCCAAGCTTCGGCGATAGCGGTCCCCTTCCTCTTGTAAAAGTCGCACCACCCCTTGCCCAACCGTTCCCAGGCCGGCCAGAGCCACACGAACTTGAGGGGGCGCATTCTTAGATTTCGACGGCATCTATTTTTCCTTCCAATGCTACGCGGGAAGGGTACCCCAGTGGCCTCAGGAGGGTCAACAAGCCTGGACCTTGGAACCAGTCGAGATGACATGGTCCCGGCCAAGCCTGGATTGTCCCCGTCCCCGACTATAATTTCGGTCATACTCGCGGATAATGTCTGAACATCGACGGCGAAAAAAAAATGACACGCTGGTTGTTGTGGTTGGGTATCGGAGCTGTGGTCTACCTGCTGGCCGGGAGAAACTACCAGCTGATGGATCAGTTGCTCGCCCTTTGGTTTTTGATCACCTGTATCGCCCTGCCTATAAGAGTCATTGTCTGGCTCGTTTCAAAGCGGTAATTTTGTTCATTATCCAGCTCGATTCGGTTCTAATTTGCGGGAAAACCCTGGTATGATGGAAGATCAACCGTTCCGATCAGTTCGCCAGGGTCGACCATGGAAAATCTGTTCACCTTTTTCTTCAAATACCGACCTTTCTTTTTCCAGCGGGGCGAATTCACTTTCCAGTGGAGCCTGAGCCTCTGGATGGTTGGATTGTTGGTCGTGTCGCTTGTGGCCCTGCTTTTCCTGGTCTATCGCCACAGATTGCTGCATACGAAGGGAGGGAGGGCAGGCTGGGCACTCTTGGCCCTTCGCTGCGCTTTCTTTCTGGTTCTGCTCCTGTTGTGCATGCGGCCGGGTCTAGTCCTCTCCCGGCTTGTTCCCAAAGAGAACCTGTTGGCTATTCTGGTGGACAATTCGAGGAGCATGGGCATCCCGACCGAGACCAACCAGCCCAGAGGTCAGAAGGCACAGGAGCTGCTCGGCGAGGAATCCGACTTTCTGGAGGCGCTGGATGAGAGATTCTATGTTCGCCTTTTTCAGTTTGATTCGCAGGTTAGAAGAGTCGAAGAATCTCTGGAACTGGACTGGCTGGGAGACCAGACCAACATCGTCAGAGGAATGGAAGGGGTATTGACGGAAACCAAGAACTTACCCCTGGCCGGAATTCTCCTTTTCACAGATGGTTCAGACAACAGCTACCGAGACTTCCAGGAAGTCCTTGCCGAATTGAAGGCTCGCCAGATTCCCATTCATACCATCGGTCTGGGTCCCGAGTCCTTGAACCGGGACGTGGAGATCACGCATGTCAGTGCACCCCGGGTTTCTGTACCCGAGACCCTCTCGGTTGCTCGGGTTACTTTCCGGCACAGCGGCTTTGGCGGCAGCCGCGGCCGCCTCGAAGTTCGAGAGGGGAACTCCCTGGTGCAGACCAAGGAAGTTCACTTTCCCCGGGATTCCGACACCTTTACGACCGAGGTGAAGATCATACCCAAATCAGAGGGACTCAAGAGCTATCACTTCTCCCTGGAGCCGCTGGAAGGCGAAGAAATCCTTGAGAATAACACTCGCACCACCATTATTGACGTTCAAAACCTGGCAGCCCGAATTCTCTATGTAGAAGGGCATCCGCGCTGGGAATACAAATTTATCCGCCGGTCCATGGAGGAAGACAAGAACGTTCACCTGGTCACATTGCTGCGAACCGCCCTGAACAAATTTTATCGCCAGGGAATCGAAGAAGAGACCACCCTGGCAGCCGGCTTTCCTTCAGAAAGAGAAGAGCTCTTCGAGTACCAGGGCATCCTCTTTGGGAGTGTTGAATCCTCCTTCTTTACTTACCGACAGATGGAAATGGTGCGTGATTTTGTAGGCAAGCGGGGGGGCGGTTTCATGATGTCAGGGGGCAATGCTTCCTTTGCTTCCGGCCAATATCAGAACACCCCCATTGAGGAAATCCTTCCGGTCTGGCTGCAAGCCAGTGATGAAGATCGTCCCGGCTCCGAATCCATGTATGCCCAGGGGGAAAGCAAGTTGCGATTGACCGATCAAGGCTTGACCCATCCCGCCCTCCAGCTCTCGTCAATAGAAGGGGAGAATGCTTGGGAATGGGATGAAATCCCAGTACTGACGGATTGGAATGTGGTCCGAGACACTAAATCGGGGGCAACGGTTCTAGCCCAGGTAGATGCCTCTTCGAATCTGGACCCCGACCAGCCTGAGATTCCGCTTGTCGTTTTTCAACGGTACGGGCGCGGCCACACCTTGGCTCTTTTAACCGGTAGCAGCTGGCGATGGCAGATGCTTGAGGATCAGGAGGATCAAAAACACGAGACATTTTGGAGACAGATGCTGCGCTGGTTAGTCCGTTCGGCACAGGATCCCATCACCCTGGAAACGAAACGGGAGATCTACTCTCAAAACGAGGTAGTTGATCTTCGAGCCGAGATCAGCGACAAGGCTTTCAATCGAATCAATGATGCCCGCGTTGAAGCTACCATTACCTCTCCCTCCGGAGAGATTTTCACGTTACCCCTCCACTGGGATGCTCAGGAGGATGGAATCTACAGGGGCCAGTTGACCCCTCACGAAGATGGCTTCTATGCAGTTGAGGTCAAGGCTGCGGCCACTGCCCTTGGCGCAAGCGACAAAGATCGGCAAGCCCAAACTTCCTTTCTGACCTCCACCGGTTCGCGGGAATACTTTGAGGCGTTCCAGAAAAGAGACTTTCTGGAAAGGCTGGCACAGGAAACGGGAGGAAACTACTATACAGCTTCCGACGTGGAAAGTTTACCGGAGGAAATCCTCTACACCCAATCTCAAACATCGGTCATCGAAGTACTGGATCTCTGGGATATGCCGTTCAATTTCCTATTGCTCATGGCTTTACTTTTTGGCGAGTGGATCCTTCGCAGACGAGAGGGGATGATCTAGCGAGCAGCGCTCGCTAGATCGGAGAGAACGCTCAGCGGAGCTGAGCTAGAGAGAGCGAAAGAAAGAAAGAAAGAGGAAAGGAAGTGGTGAGAAAAAAGAGAAATAAGAGAATGACTCGTGTCGGGCATGGGCTCTTTTTCTCTCCTTCTCTCCTTCTCTCCTTCTCTCTCTTCTCCTCTTGGGCTTCCCCACAAGGGCCAGCCCAAGAGGAGAAGATCTGCATTATCATCACCGGACTGGGCGGAATGCCCGAGTATGAGGAAAATTTTCTCACCTGGGGTCTTGCGACAGAAGCCCATTTCCAAGATGAGCTCGAGAGCGTCGTCTATCGCGTCGATGGTCGCGACAAGAAAAAGAGCGATATTCTTCAACTCTTTGAGCAAATCTCCTCATCTCCTCCCCCCAAGGAGCTGTGGCTTTTCTTGATCGGGCATGCCAGCCACGATAATCGAAATTACAAGTTCAATATCTCAGGCCCCGACTTGACGGACCAGGAGATCCAAGCTTTTTTCGACGGGCTGGGTGAAACCCGAACTTATCTGGTCGCAGCCACCAGCGCCAGCGGCACCCTCGCTTCGGAGTTGAGTCATGAGAATCGGGTCATCGTGACGGCCACCAAGAGTGCAACGGAAAAGCAACCTCCCCTCTTTATGTCCTTTTTCCTGGAGGCGGTAGCCTCGGAGGAAGCCGACACCGATAAGAATGCCCGGGTGTCTCTACTGGAAGCATTTCTCTTCAGCCATCAGAAGGTGGCTGCCTGGTTCGAAGAAAAGGGACGCATTCAAACAGAACACTCCACTTTGCAGGACAACGGCCAGGTTCTCCTGGAGAAAAACAACATCCTGGAGGCCAACCCAGGCAACCAGGGAACACTTCTCGCCTCCATGGCTTATCTGTCCCGATCGGCCGACCAACCGTACCGCACCCGGGAAGCGCGGGAACTGGCTTCGCAACGGGTGGAACTCGAGCGGGAAATAGAAGATTTAAAGTTTCGCAAGAACCAGATGCCTGAAGACGAATATTACCGCGTCCTGGAAGAGCTCCTGGTGAAGTTGGCCGTCCTCAATGAAAGCATCACCGAGATGGAGGGTGAACTGTGAAACGGCTCGTCTTGATCTTTTTCACTCTCTCGACCTCTCTTGCCTCTCAAGCGGGTTCTTTCTCCGACCGCGCGCCGCTCGAACTCCTGACCGAAGTCCAGGAATTCATGCAGGAGGGCCGCTACGACAAGGCGGAAAAGCAGTTGAAAAGCGCCTCCCCTTCGGATCCCTATGTTTTGCGACTTCTCGTGGAGTTGACAAAACGGGAAGGGAGAAGAGATGAAGCGGAGAGCTACTCGCGCAGGCTCCTGGGTCTTTACCAATCCGGACAATTGAAAACTTCCGAGGAAATCGCCCAGGCTGCCTATGCGTCCTGGCAACTGAGCATGTGGCAAGACGCCAACCGAATTTTCATCGAGGCTGCACAGGTCCAACCTGTTTCTGTTTCGCTGTTCGTCGACTGGGGCAACCTCTACCTGGAAAAATACAATGCCAGTGAAGCCGAAGCGATCTTTCGAGATGGGATCCAAGCCGGCTCGCCCCCTTCAACTTACTTCCGCTGGGGAGTGGACTCAGCCTATGTGGGGTTGGCCCAGGCGCTGAAAGGCCAGTTCAGGCCGGGTGTTACCGAGGCCCTTGCAAAAGCGCTCGAGTTGAATCCCAAGAATCTACACGCCTTTGCCTTCAAGACCTCGCTGGCCATAGAGGACAAGAACTGGCAAGAAGCCCAGGACTGGATCGAAAAGGGGCTCAAGAGCAACAAACACTTCCTCCCTCTGTTGGAGCTCCAGTGTGCTTATGAATATTTCCGGGGAGAGACCCAAGAATTTGAAAAGCTCCAACAACAGGTCTTGAAAATCAATCCCTACGATGCCGATCTTTTCGAAACACTAGGGGATCTTGCAAACGCCAACCGGCGCCTCGAAGAGGTGGTTGAGTTTTATCGAGAAGCACTGCAGCGAAATCCCAGGCAGGAATCGGCCCGCGCATCTTTGGGTATCGCCTTGCTAAGGTTGGGCGAGGAGGAAGAGGGCAAGCGAATCCTGGAAGTCGCCTATGCCAACGACCCCTTTAACATCTGGACGGTCAACACACTTCGACTGTTGGATAGCTTTGATCGCTTTGTCCGCTTCGAAACCCCTCATTTCAGAATGAAGCTGCATGAAAAGGAGGCTGCTGCCCTCAAGCCCTACGTGGAGGAACTGGCAGAGAGAAGCTTGAGGACGTTGGAGCAGAAATACAATCACCAGGTCTCGGGCAAGTACGTTTTTGAAATGTATCCCGATCACGAAGACTTCGCGGTTCGAACCATGGGACTTCCGGGACTGGGGGCGCTGGGTGCAACCTTTGGACGAATCGTGGCCATGGATTCTCCTTCGGCGCGGCCCAAAGGAGAATTCCATTGGGGCTCGACGCTCTGGCATGAGCTCGCTCACGTGGTGACTCTTTCCCTCAGCAATGAGAAAGTTCCCAGGTGGTTCACAGAGGGTATTTCCATGATGGAGGAGCGCCAGGCGGGTGAAGGCTGGGGGGACTATCTCAACATTGGCTTTGTGCAGGCATACAAGGACGATGCCTTGCTCCCCTTGAAAGATCTGAACTCGGGTTTTGAGCGACCAAAATCGGGCCAGGCTCTCACCATCGCCTACTTTCAGGCTGGATGGATCTGTGAGTTTCTGGCCTCTCGATATGGGTTTGAGAAAATTACAGCGATGCTGGAAGCCTTCGGCCAGGGACTCTCCACAGAGGAAGTTGTCCAACAGGTCCTGGGTGCCTCGGTGGAAGAGATTGATGGTCAGTTTCGCCAGGAAATGGATGAAGCCTTGAAACCACTCCTGGGCAAGCTGGAGGCACCCGAAAATTTCTCACTGGTGCACCTGTTTCCCGGTGGAATGGGGCAGGAAGAGGAAGAGGAAAGCGAAGGCGAGACAGGTTTGGAAACTGATTTGAAAACCTTGCTCCAATCCTGGCAAGCCGCTCCAGAGAATTATTTCCTCAACCTCCGCTTGGGAACCGAGCTGAAATCGGCCGGTCGCCAGGAAGAAGCGATTCCCTACCTGGAAAAGGCATTGGAGATCTTCCCCACTCAGGCAACAAGAGGAAGTCCTTATGAGCTTCTGACCCAAATCTATGAAGAGACCGGCCAAATCGACAAGCTCGTGGAAATACGCCAGCGTTGGTGGCACGCCGCACCTCAGTTCGCAGAAAATGCTTACCAGATAGCGAGTCTGCTTTCCGACAGAAATCAGCCGCAAGAGGCGGCACAGTACCTGGAAGAAGCCATGTACGTGGATCCGCTGCAACCGGAGACCCATCGAAAGCTGGGAGATCTCTATTTGCAGTCCAGCGATACGGAGAAAGCGGTGCGGGAATACACCGTGTTTTTAAATCTCAGTCCTGTCGACGGGGCGGCGGCTCACTATAAACTGGCCCAGGCTCTATTTGAATCGGGAGACGCGCAAGGTGCCCGCAATCATGTGCTGCTGTCTTTGGAAATTGCACCGGCTTACCCAGAGGCCCAAAAACTTCTTTTGCAACTGGTTCGACAATGAAACACATCTTCGGTTTGGCGCTGGCGATTTTGATCCTCTCCAGTTCAGTGATGCCCGTCCTGAGTCTGGACGAGGTGGATCCTGCCCGAGACCCCGGCGATGTCAACCTCTTTCAATTCGCTCGTATCCGCTACAACGGGTATGTGGATTTTTTGGGCATGGGGGGTTGGGGCCCCCCGCCCTGGGCCCATGACTACCCTCGGGCCGAGAAGAACTTCTTGAAGATCCTGCTGGAAGTCACATCCGTACAAACCACACCTGACTCCTATCTGGTCCTGGACATGGACGATCCCCTGATCATGAATTACCCCATTCTCTATGTCAGTGAGCCTGGATATTGGGACATCACCGATGAAGAAGCTGCCAATCTTCGGGCCTACCTATCTCGAGGAGGCTTTGCTATCTTTGATGATTTCCGAGGAATCCAGGAATGGGAAAACCTAACCGCTGCCATGAAGAAAGTCCTTCCTGAGCGAAGCTTTCAAGAGCTGACCCTGGATGATTCCATTTTTCACTGCTTTTACGACATCGAAACACTGGACATGGTGCCACCCTACAGTGTTCCCGGCAAGCCCACGTTTTACGGCATATTCGATGAAAAAAGTCGACTCTTGGCCGTAGCCAACTATAACAACGACATCGGAGACTATTGGGAATGGGCCGATGAGTCCTTCACCCCTGTCAGCCTCTCCAATGAAGCCTTTAAATTTGGAGTGAACTACATTATTTATGGACTGACGCACTAGGCGGCTTTTTGCGCCAGAGAAAAGAAAAGAGGAGTTCAATGGAGGAAGTAAAGCAAGCTGAAGAACGCGGCATACAGCAGATGGTTGAGGAGATGCTGGATTCGCAGAAGAAAATCCTTCAGGAACTGCGAAAAGTCATTGTCGGTCAGGACGAAGTCATCGAGCAGGTTTTGATCTCTCTTTATGTGGGCGGACATTCCCTCATCACGGGACTTCCCGGCTTGGCTAAGACGCTCCTGGTTCACAGTGTAGCCCAAACACTGGGGCTGACCTTCAAACGCATTCAGTTCACTCCTGATCTTATGCCCACCGACATTACCGGGACAGAGATCATCGAGGAAGATCCCACCACAGGTCGACGCCGTTTGGAATTTGTTCCTGGTCCCGTTTTTGCCAATGTCATCCTGGCCGATGAAATCAATCGTACGCCTCCCAAAACTCAGGCGGCTTTGCTGGAAGCGATGCAGGAACGAGAAGTCACGACTCGGGGAATCACCTACAATCTGGATCCCCCCTTCTTCGTCCTGGCCACCCAGAATCCGATTGAGCTTGAGGGAACCTATCCACTGCCTGAAGCCCAGCTCGACCGGTTCATGTTCAACGTTATGATTGATTATCTTCCCGAGGCCGAGGAGGTGGAGGTGGTCAAGGAGACCACGGGTGAACCGGCAAAGGAGATCACCCAAGTGGTCTCGGGCAAGGATATCCTCCGCTATCAGGAACTTGTGAAAAAAATTCCCGCCAATGAAGACATTGTGCGCTACGCGGTACAACTCACAGGCAGCACTCGACCGGGCGAGGCTTCGAAGCACGACTTCATAAACGAGTGGGTGAGATACGGTGCCAGTCTGCGCGCCTCTCAATTCATGGTCTTGGGAGCAAAGGTGCGAGCCCTTTTGAAAGGGCGCTATACCGTTTCCACGGCAGACATCCAAGCCTTGGCCAAGCCCGTGCTGCGCCATCGTATACTGACCAACTTTCATGCTGAGTCGGAGGGAATAACACCGGAGAATGTCATCGAACGACTGCTGAAAGCCGTTCCCCCCCCGCAATCGGGACTTTGAGATGATCAGAACGGCGCATTCCAACCGATTTATCGATCCCCAGGTGTTGTCTCGCATCAGAGATCTGCAGTTGATCGCCAAGACTGTCGTGGAAGGATTCGTGACCGGTCTGCATCACTCCCCTTATCACGGCTTTAGCCTGGACTTTGCCGAATATCGAGAATACGCGCCGGGTGATGACCCTCGACGAGTGGACTGGATGGTCTATGGCAGAACCGACCGCTTTTACGTCAAGAAGTACGAGGGAGACACCAACACTCAGTTGTACATTTTGATGGATGTCAGCAAGAGCATGGCCTTTAGCAGTCAAAAAGTATCCAAGCTCGATTATGCTCGCTACTTGGCGGCCGCCCTGGCCTACCTGGCCATGCGCCAAAAAGATGCAGCCGGCCTGATTTCATTCGATTCGAATGTGGTGAACCAGGTTCCGCCGCGGACACGGCGGGGGCACTTTTTCACCCTTTTGCATCACCTGGAAAGCCTCGAGGTGACGGGAGAAACGGATATCAGCGGGGCCGTGGAAAAACTCGCTCACCTGATCCGACGACGGGCGCTGGTGGTTTTGATCAGCGATTTCTATCAGGACATCGACAAGATTACCAAGATGCTGCGCTTCTTTTACCATCGGGGCAACGATGTCATCGTGTTTCATGTGCTGGACCCTGTCGAACTGGAAATGCCCTTCGACGATATCTCTACTCTAGAAGATATGGAAACTCAGGAACGCCTCTCCTACGTTCCGGAACATTCTCGCAGTACTTACTTTTCTCTGCTCAAGCAACACATCGAGGGACTGCGCAAGGAGTGTCGAAACATTTACATTGATTATGAGCTTTTGAACACGGAAAAACCTCTGGACCATGCGCTGCATCGCTATCTTTCGGTCCGGGAAAAACGGTACTGACTCTATGCAGTTTCTAGCCCCATTATTTTTGATCGGTGCTCTGGCCGTCGGGGTTCCCATCTTCTTACATCTGGTTCACCGCGAGAGAACCAAGCGCACGCCCTTTGCCTCCCTGATGTTCGTGCGTAAGATTCCCTTCAAGGAGCTGCGGCGGCGGCTGACTCACCTCTTCCTGCTCTTCCTGCGCTGTCTGGGCATTCTCCTTTTGGTTCTTGCCTTCGGGCGCCCAGTCATCACTGGAGCGTGGCTGAATCAGGTCAATCCTTTGTCGGCCCGCTCGGCTGTGATTCTCATCGATCATTCTCTGAGCATGACTCCCCAGCCTATTTGGGATGCGGCCCTGCAGGCAGCCGAGGAGAAAATTCAGTCTCTGAGCCAGGCTGACGAGGCTTTGATCATCCAGTTCGGTGAATCCGCTGAGGTCCTTTCCCAGTGGGAAGACTCTCCCCAGCAGCTGCAAGAGATTCTGCGACAGCGCACCACTCCCTCCTTTGAATCGACTTCCTACTTGGAAGCCTTAAGGGTTGCGGTGGATCAGCTGGAGACGGCCCGCAACATCAAGAGGGAAATTTATCTGATCACCGATCTGCAGCAAGCCGGAATGGCCGCTAGCGCGGGTTGGCGAGTTCCAGAGGACATTTCGGTTGAAATTGAAAACGTGGGTCGTGAGACTCCCAATCTTTTCGTTGAAGAAGTCCGGGTCGAAAGGGCCGTTTTCACCGACCAGTATCCGCACACGATCCTGGCTCGGGTGAGGGGCAATTCCCAGCAACCAGAAAAGGGAGAAGCCCAGCTCTTTGTGGAAGGGAACTTGATCGATCGAACGGCCTTTGACACGGGCAGTAAAGGTGCGGTGAATCTGGCCTTCAAACCTTTCGATTTGGAAGAGGGTATTTCGCGAGGAAAAATCGTCATCGAGCCAACCGATGAGCTTTCAGAAGACAACGTTTATTACTTCGTTGTTGAAAAGCAGGAACCTCGCCGCATCCTGGTTCTTCAGGATCGACAGGCTTCTTCAGCTTTTTATCTCGAGAGTGCTCTTTCCGCTGGAGAGAACCTGCCCTTTACCGTCCAAATGTCGGTTTCTCCCGGCCCCGGCCGGATCAATCCTCTAGACACCCCTCTGGTGGTACTCAATGACCTGCGTCAACCGCCCAGACTTTCCCTCTTCAAATCCTACGTTGAAAGTGGAGGAGGTCTGATCGTGGTCCTGAGCAACGGCGTTCTGGCAGAGACCTACAACCGCCAATGGGACACACTCCTTCCCGTGGAATTGGCTGAGCGGAACTTCGTCCGCCAGGAAGGCAAACCCTTCACTTCCATTACCCAGGTCAACTGGGAGCATCCCATCTTCTGGATTTTTCAGGATGTGCACAAAGCAGCCATTGCCAGCACCCAGTTTTATAGCTATTGGCGGATGTCTCCGAAACCGGATGCCACGATTTTGGCTCGTTTCAACGAAGGAGATCCGGCTCTGGTCGAACAATCTTCGGGAGCAGGAAGGGTATTGGTCTTCGCCTCTTCGCTGGATCCCATCTGGACGGATTTCCCACTTCGAAGCGCCTATGTTCCCTTCTGGTACCGCATGGCTCAATACGCTGCCCGCTGGCAGAGCACTCCTGCGGCACTTCAAATCAATCAAGTTTTGTCCGTTGATTCATCCAACGACTCTTCGGGCACTTCGGGAACCTGGAACTTGATCGATCCGAAGGGCCAACGGGTCCTTGGACTCAACGAGGAGAAGCCCGGTTTTATTCAATTGAAGATGCCGGGTCACTACGAAATACGGAGCAACAAAAAGACCGACTGGGTGGCTGTAAATACTCCACCCCATGAATCCGACCTGAGTGCTCTGGCTATGGAGGAGTTTCAGGCAGTTTTCGTTCCACTCGAAGCCCGCGTGGAAGAAGTCGGTTTTGAGCAATCGGCCCAGGAAAAGGACCGACAACAATCACTGTGGTGGCTTTTCCTGCTGATGGGCGCGGCGGTTTTCGTGGCTGAGTGGCTGGTGGCCAACCGGACTCGTCCTCAAGCAGTTCTGCAGGGACAATCCAGGTTGTGACAGTAAGCCCGGGGAGTGCAGAGGCTTGTTAGACAGGAAAATCTGCGTTACGTTTGGAACAGCCGCGGAAGAAACCGCCCGGTCCGCTTCATGTACTCCCTGTAATCCTCACCAAACCGCTCGATTAGCTTTTCTTCCTCGATTCTCGTTCGTAACACCAGCAGGCCAAAGGTTATTCCACCAGTCAGAGCTAGGAACCAGTTCGCTGTCACAAGGGAGTTCGCTACAACCGCCAATGCAGTCGCCAAATAAAACGGGTGTCGAACCCAACGATAAGGGCCTCTCGTAACCAGCGTATGCGCTGCCCTGGTTACAACCGTGTCCGTCAAGTTCTTGCCAAGGGTCCGGAACGTTACCACCAAAAGCAGTCCTCCAGTGGTTCCAAGCACAACACCCGCCCATCGCAACCAGTTCGGTAGTGCAACCGATGACCAAGCCATCAATGCTGGGTTAATCATATACGTCAGAAATCCGCCCATAAATGCGATGCCAATGGGCCGCAATGTAAGGAGTATAAAGATACCCTCTTGGCGGCGGTCAAGTTTTTCACCAGTCGCCTGGGATTTGATGCGATGGTACGCACCGATGGGAACGATAACCGCAAAGCCCAGAATGAGGATGAACCGAAACGTCTGTTCGTATTCCATGTAGTGTTGTTGCGCCCTATTACTATCTGTTTTCCAGATAAGTCCGTTCTTTCCAGATAATACCCCCAGCGGATTGCACGGTCTAGCTCAGCAGTCAGCGGGGGGCATTAGGCTAAGTATTGGTTACGTGGATAGGGCTGTGTCAGTCGGCGTCCGCTACAGCGATTGGTTTGGAGACTTTCTCCACTTTCTCAACCAGTAAACCCCGTATACAAGTGCCCATGTGGCTAATACCGCATTTACGGCAAGAATCCCAATGGCTATCCACGTAGACAAGTACCTATGTGAAAGGTAGGCGATTATGCCAACGAAGATTGGCATAAACGGTATGCCCGGGAATATGGATACGCCGCGTCTCTTGACCTGGGGCAAGTCGCGGTCATCGTACGCATCTTTGAAGCCAGGTGCGATGACGATGATACGCCATGAGAGCAAAAGCCCCAGTCCAATTGATACATAAAGAATCATGTCATTCTATCTCTCGCCTAACAATGTTTATGTTTAGTGGTGACCATCTGCTGCCAGCCTTACGAGGTGTAAATCTATATGCGTAGCAAGCAGAACCCCCACGCCCCTGCCGCAGGGAAGGCTGGGTGGCGACTGAGCCGCGCCGCTGAAATTTCCCAAAGATTTTTTTCGACCTGCCAGGGTTCCAAGCACCTGTCGAGTGCTTCAGCGCCAGGAGTCTATCAGTTCCTTCGTGCGCTTCTTATACTGTGGGAAGCGGCAGGCTAGCAATGCTAGCCAGACCGTGATTTGCAACTGCCTCGCATCCAAGTACGGTTGCAATTCCTCTCGGCTGGGAGCATGACCATATGCAGCTAGCACTCCTTCTCTGGAGGGCGCACGCGTGACACACGCCAAGTCCCAAGCGACGGTGCCACTGCAAGTGTCCTCGAAGTCTGCCCAGACTAGTCCTTCGCCTGTCATGAGCACGTTGCTCACGGTTGCATCGCCGTGCAGCGGTTGTACCGACCCCAACGGGTCGCGCAGAACACCCGCCAAGGTTCTCATAAACGCCGCGCAGCAGCGCCACGTCATTTTGCTCCAGAGCAGCTGAACTTTCCAGGTAATCGAGCACCTTCTGTACCTCACCGAAAAACTGGTCAAGGTACGGTAGCTTATTGGGATACTCACGGAGCACAGTGTGCAGCTCAGCTAGCGACCGTCCTATCTCGTCGTTCGACGGCACTCGGTCAGGGTCGCTCTCGATGTGCTTCCAAAAACTCAACGCGAGGTCGTTGTGCTGGTGTGGGCCTGGCGATAACTCATCGCTGGGAGTTACTACAGCTACACCACGCTCGGCCAGAAAGCTCGCTACTGCGATCTCCCGCTCAAGCCAAGCACGAGCGTCTGGCCGCACCAACGCGGCTGTCGTCGCCACTCGTGCCACGACCGGAGCAGGGTGCAGATGTACAATAACGTTGCTGCGGTCAGCCAGCACTATCGGCTCCTCACACTCCAAACCATGTGCCTTGGCCACAGCCACAGCGGCCTCCAATGCTCGCGTACTCAACTCGCTCGTCGCACTCATCCACCGCAGTTTAGCTGTCTGCGAAAAATTTTAGGAAATTTTTTCAGCTCGCCAGGAGTCCCAAGCCACCTTTCCACGGCATGTGCGAGCCTCCCCACTGTTGGACTGCGAGAAGGTAGGATTCCTACCGAAGTTGGTTTTGCTTCAGGCAGCCAATAGGCTCAAGCATACTTCTTGACTGCTTCCTCAATGCCATGCGCGCCCTTCATCAGGTCCTCGGCAGTCATTGCCGGAGTGATCTTTACACTCGCATTGAATGCCAAGAAAAATGGTTCAACTACGGCTGGGATCTGCGAAGGATCTTGCAGGTCGATAAACAAAAGAGCTGTTCTTTTCCCTTTTTCAGCAAGGAAGTAAGCTGCTTCTGGTTTCAGCTCAGAAAGGATGGATTCGATTAGAGAACCCAATGTACCGTCCTTTGCCTTTGCATTACCTGCCTCTACGGGAATTGAAGCCTTAAGTAAACATCGCATGTAGCACCTCCAAGGTTTTGGTAGGAGGATACAACTCCGACAACCCAAAGGGCAAACCACATGGATTGATCTGCATGGTTCCCCCCACCTGGACATCGACGCACCGGGACTCCGACCGATGGCGGTTTTGCTTTGAATCGCGCAGAAAGGGGATGCGTCGCCCCAATCACACTGAGGGGGAGATTAAGGGCGACTTACCACATCCCAATTGTTCTGGATTATGCAACAGAAGGGACTTGATCGCAACGGACCTCACCAAATCAGAAGGCTCAAAAGCAAGAGCCAAAACAGGCTCGGCGGGACTAACGCCAGCAGAATCCCTCTTGCTCAGCGGGTTTCTTCTCCGGTTTCGTGCTTCATGCCAAACGACCGTCCTTTTGGGGAGGGCGGGAGTGATGTGGTAGACATCGGGGGAGGAGAGAACCGCCCTCCCTGTTCTTGTAGGACGCTCAAGAAGGGAATTTGTTCCGGGGTTCCTCTCCGAACTGTTGGAATCACAACAGGGGGTGTCGAGCGCGTTCAAGGAATATCCCCACTCGTAGCTGCACTCAGACTGGAGTCCCGTCGATTCGGTCTCGCTTTGGTGAATCTTACTTCTGGCTTAACTCAGCGGTTACTTTCTGAATCGCCTGTCTTACATATCGCTCTGTGATGATATTGGGCTGCTTGACCCTTCCGCTGGCATACCTAAAGAGAGTGGTGTGGGACGGACCCTCGTGGGCCATCACGCGATGAAATTCGCGGCACATCCTTTCCCAGCTCCAAGACGTCTTGGCCCTGAGGCGGAGTAGCTGCTTACTGAGCGTTTCCTCTCTCATACTTATATATATATATATACGAAAACCAGCCGAGAAGTGGCCTTACGGTGCCGTCGCCATAGAACTGTTCGAGGTGCGTATAGGGTGCGGAAAGTGCGGTTATTTTCCGCGTCTCGCCGCGTCTCTCCACTCTAAGTTGTTGAAAGCTAGTAGTGACAGGGCTTTTGTGATAATAGTAGTATAGGTGATCAAACCATGAAAAACACCGTCCTGAGAACGATCAGCCGTGCCAGGGGAAAGCTACAAGTGGAGCGTCTCGTCAAGGGAGCCGCCATTTTGATTGCTTTTCTTTTACTGGGTTCCTTTCTTTCCACTTTTATTCTGGCCCGAAATAACTTTTCCGATAGTGCCTTGTTGTGGACCCGTTCGGGGGGAATTTTGGGTGCCCTGCTCCTGTTTGGCTACTACATTTTCCGTCCTCTCTGGCATTCACCTTCAAAGAGACAGGTTGCTCGATTTCTGGAGGAACAGTATCCGCAACTGGAAGAGCGGGTTTCAACGGCAGTTGAAATTGAGACCACCTCTACGGGTGTCCATCCCGAGCTTCGAAGTTTGATTCAACAGGACGCCAGACAACAGCTGGGAAAAATTCCCCAGCCGCGCCTCTACCATCGACGCAGGAGTCTTGCATCCCTGGCGGCCTTGTTCTCTTCTCTGGCCATCTTTACTTTCCTCTTTCTCAAAGGGCCCGAGGTTTATCCTTACAGTCTGACCAAATTGCTGCGATGGTTTGACCAATCCCAAACTCCCATTTATTCCATCGAGGTGACTCCGGGAAACATCACAGTGGGGAAACGTTCTGATCTGGAAATTCGAGCCACCCTGAAGGGATTCGAATCCGAGACGGTAGAACTCATGGTTCGCTACGAGAATCAGCCCCAATGGGAAGAAACAAGCATGAATCCCGATCTCCAAGGAGGGGATTTTGTTTTCATCTTTTTCGATATTCGGGACCCCATCAGCTATTACGTCAAGGCCGATGGAATCCAATCGGCAACTTACAGCATTGAGGTTTCAGAAATTCCTCGTGTAGAAGGGTTGAAGGTGATTCTTGAATTTCCAGACTACACTGCTCTGGAGAACCTGACTCTGGATGATGGGGACATCCGAGCCCTGGTGGGAACCCAGGCTGAGCTGTTCATCCAAACCGATCAACCCGTCCAGAGCGGAAAGATCAAGTTGGAAGTGGGTGGAGAAATCCCCCTGGAGATCCTGTCCCCTCAGGAGCTGCGTGGAGTCTTCGACATCACCCAGAACGACTACTACAGAATCCATTTGCAGGACCTGGAAGGCTTCTGGAATCCGGCCTCCGATGAATATCTGATCGAGGCCCTCGAGGATCAACCTCCCATCGTGAGGTTTACCCGGCCGGGTCGCGATCAAAGGGTCACCAATATCGAAGAGGTGTTCGCAGAGATCAAAGCGGAGGATGACTACGGAGTCTCTCAACTGGCACTGCGTTTTTCCCTCAATGGGGAGCCTGAGCGGGAAGCTCAGTTGAACTACCCAAAGGGTTCAAGTTCCTTTTCCACATCCCATACTTTTTATCTGGAAGAGTTTTCTCTGGTGCCGGGAGATTTCGTTTCCTACTATGCGGAGGCCTCCGACGCAGCTTCTTCCTCTTCCACCGACATTTACTTCTTCGAAGTTGAGCCTTTCGATCGAGAATACTACCAATCTCAGCAGAGTGGAATGGGTGGCGGTGGCGGCCAGGGAGAGAACATTGATCTTTCCAAGCGACAAAAGGAAATCGTCGCGGCCACTTTCAAACTGGAACGAGACCGCGACCGTCAGTCTAAAGATGAGTTCGAAGAAAACAGCCAGACATTGGCTCTTGTCCAACAGCGCCTTCAGTCCGAGGCTCAAACCATTGTCGATCGGATGGAGCGCCGCACCGCGGCCGTCAGTGACCCCCGTTTTCAGAAGATGGCGGAACACTTGAAAAAGGCAATTACCTATATGGAACCGGCGCACCTTCATCTCAATGAGCTGGAAACCAAAGAGGCTCTTCCTGAAGAGCAAAAGTCGCTCCAGCAGCTCATGCGCGCCGAGGCTCTCTTTAATGAAATCCAGGTCTCCTTCGCCCAGAACCAGGGCGGAGGAGGGGCTTCTGCCCAGGATTTGGCTGACCTGGTGGACCTCGAACTGGACAGGACCAAGAACCAGTACGAGACCCTGCAGCAGAATCGCCAGACCAATCGGGAGCAGGCTCTGGATGAGGCCCTGGAGAAACTCAAGGAATTAGCCAAACGCCAGGAACAGCTGGTGGAACGACACCGTCAGCAAGGCATGCAAGGGTCCTCCGGCTCTATGTCTCAACAGGAGTTGATTGACGAGGCCGAGCGCGTCGCCCGTGAACTGGAACGCCTTTCACGCCAACAGCAGGATCCCCAACTCCAGAATATCAGCCGCAATTTGAGGCAAGCTGTGCGCGATATGCGTCAAGCTCAGTCCAGTGGTCAAAACGACCAGGAGGCTCAAATGCGTGCCCAGCAGGCCCTGGAACGTCTTCAGGAAGCCCAGCAGGGTCTCGGCCAACAGCGCCGCCAGCAGCTGACTGAAGATCTGCAGCAACTCAAGGAACAATCTGAGCGCCTGGTCAAAGAACAAAAGGACGTGCTGGATCAGGTTGGGGATATCGATGAAACGGCCAAGAAGGAGGAGATCGGTCCCGAGCTCATCCAGCAGCTGAGAAATGTCCTGCGCCAAAAATCCCAGCTGCAGGAAGATCTTCAGCAGTTGGAAGGAGACCTCCATCAAAGTGCCCGGCAGATGGAATCCAGGCAAACGGCCTCGCGCAAGCTCAAGCAGGCGGCACTGGGCATACGAGATCAGCGGATCCCGGAAAAGATGGAAGATGGAACCAACCTTCTTGCCCGCGGCTGGACCGATCTGGCCAAGGAGCGTGAGAAAGGGATCGTGAATGACCTGGAGGAAATGGCGGAAAGGATTCGCGAGGCCGAGAAGGCTCTGGGCTCAGGCATTCAGGAAACTCCACGGGAGAAACTCCAGCGCGCTCTAAACGAGGTGGGGAACCTGGTGGAAAATCTCGAATCCCTTGAAAATCGAGCTTCCGGCAACGACCAGGAAGGCCAGAGAGGGGAACAGGGAGAGCAACAGGAAGGGCAGCAGCAAGGGCAGCAGCAAGGGCAGCAGCAAGGGCAACAGGGGCAGCAACAGGGACAACAAGGTCAACAGGGACAGCCGGAGTCTCAGGGCTCAGAGTCCGCTCAGGGCGGCCAATCTCGAACCGGTATTTCTCGCCAGGCGGGAATGAATCCTAATGCTTCTGGAGTCGACCCCCGCCAAATTGGACGGGAGTGGCGCGAGCGCCTTGAGGATGCCGAGGAATTGCGCGGCATGATGGAGGGACGTCCCGATTTGGGTCGAGATGTAGCAGGTTTGATCCGCAGAATGCGCCGGTTGGACGCCCAGCGTATCTTTGACGACGAGGCCGAACTGGCCCGATTGAAGTCTCAGGTCATCGACGGTTTTCGCCAGCTGGAATTGGAGCTCAACCGAACCTTGGATGAGGAAGTTGAAAACCTGTTGAGACTGGTGGACGGGGATGAAGTGCCCCCCGAGTTTCGCCAGCGAGTCGAGGAGTACTACCGGGCCCTGGCCAACCGAAGAAATCCAGACTGAGTTTTAGGTTCGTGCGTTCGTGCGTTCGGGTCGTTGTACGTTCGGGCTCCCGTTCTGGTCCCCTCGAATTCAATAGGCTATACTGGCCATTCACCGGCGCCGGGGTGGCGGAATTGGCAGACGCACCAGACTCAAAATCTGGCGAGGGGTGACTCTCGTGGGGGTTCGACTCCCCCCTCCGGCACCATGTTTTCAATGGTTTAGGACCATACCTTAAAGCTTCCAATTTGTCTCTCACTTGGATGTCCTCCACTTATCCTCCAGTTCTCCACTGGCCCGGGCGGATGATGTCCATCCTGAGCTTCCCGTTCTTGAGCCTCGATCACCGACCTCGTCGCCTGAGACTGAACGTAGTGCAGATAACGCATCGTGGTCTGGATACTGGAGTGACCCAGGAGCTCTTTCACAACAGTGACATCGACTCCATTCATCAACCACTGGGTGGCTCGAAGCGCGGGATGAACTCCATGACTTTTCATCTCCTAGTCCTTTCTCCCCCATTTACCCGTGTTTTCACACAGCGGTATAAAGCAAAATCGGTTCCAAAGCGCTCCACCTTCCTCCACACACTTCGAAAGGGTACGGCACAGAAAGAATGGGGCAAATACCCCCATTGCGGGGTAGGATTTGGGGGAATACCACCACGTCCGGGTGGACCTGCAAGAGAGCTCAGAGTCGATAATCTTAGCGTTTTCACGGTTTCCCTAGAATCTCCAACCTGATTGGTGCCGATGTTGCTGAAGATTTCCAAGGGCTCAACATGAAAAACGCTTTACTCTTTGCTTCTCTCTGCCTTTTCGGTGCCGAAGGGAATTGGATTCTGGGCAGCGCAGAGGCACAGCTTCCCGCCTATCACAATCTGCGCTACGAAGAAGACTGGTCGGTTCTACGGGGTGTCGAGGACAGCTCACCCTCCAAGAAGCCTCTCAAGTTCATTCCTCTCAATAAGGAAGAGACGGTCTTTCTCAGCATTGGCGGTCAGGCTCGGGGCCGGCTTGAGACCTGGTCCAATTTCGGTTTTGGTGGAGCAGGTTTGCAGGAGGACACTTTCGGTTTGTTGCGGCTTCGCTTCCATGGAGACTTTGTGGCCGGCCGTCACTTTCGCCTCTTTGCTGAGGGAAAGAGTGCTTTGGCAACGGGACGAGACTTGCCTGGCGGATTGCGCACCCTGGATGTTGACTCAATAGATCTGCAAAACGCCTTTCTGGACCTGAAGCTTCCCTTTCAGGAAGGAAGCTTCACCCTTCGATCGGGACGTCAGGAGCTGCAATTTGGGAAACAGCGTCTGGTCAGCCCCCTGGACTGGTCCAACACCCGTCCCCGAATGTTCGATGGCTTCAGGGGCATTCTCAAACATGGTAGTTGGCGAGTGGACGGCTTTTGGACGCGTTTCGTAAGGGTACAAAAGTATTCTTTCAATCAAAACGATTCCGGTACCGACTTCTTCGGGTTGTACGCCAACGGGCGATTGCCTGCAAAACTGACAGTGGATCTGTACTGGCTCGGGCTGGATCGTAATCAAAGTGTGTGGAGCGGCGTCTCCGGCGAAGAACTGCGCCACACCCTGGGTGCTCATTTGGGTGGACCCGTCACTGACACTCCTCTGGACTTCGATCTGGAGACTGCCTATCAGTTTGGCGATCACGAAACCCGCAACATCCGAGCTTTCATGTTTGCCAGCCAATTGGGTTACAAACTATCAGATCTCCCCGGAACTCCTCGTGTGACCTTTGGTTTTGACTATGCAAGTGGCGATGAGGATCCTGATGATGCAAAAGTTAACACCTTCAATCAGCTCTTTCCTTTAGGTCACGCTTTTCTCGGTTTCATCGATGTGGTGGGTCGTCAAAACATTATCGACCTAACTCCAGGACTCTCCTTTAAACTCCAAAATCCGCTCACCCTTCGACTGGATTGGCACTTCTTCTTGAGAGCCGACTTAAACGATGCGTTTTACAACGCAGGCGGTGGGATTGTCCGAGTTGCCGATCCCCTTTTGTCCCGCCGAGTGGGCTCGGAAATGGATTGGACCGTCGCCTATCGAATGAATCAACACACCATCTTTACCTTCGGCTACAGTCATTTTTCCCCTGGTTCCTTTATCAAAGAATCCGGACCCGCCGAGGGTGTCCATTTTGCATACATAATGATTCAATATACCTTTTAAAGAGATACTTAACCGATGGCAAATCTAATTGAGCCCTTAGGCCAGAACTTGGAGACGATGCTCGCCGATTTTCCCGCTTTCGGAATATGCGGTTGGAGTGGTTCTGGGAAAACGAGCCTCATCGAGGGTGTAGTTCCACACCTTTGCGGGAAAGGGCTCAAGGTGGCGGTGCTCAAGCACACTGACCATGAAATCGACGTGGACCACCCAGGAAAGGACAGTGATCGACTCTTCCGTTCGGGGGCGGATGTCTTTCTAAAAGGGTCGGAGGAAGGATTACTGAGGTCGCGAGAAGCTGCCCACGTCAGCTTGCCTGCCACTCTCAGTTCACTCCCTCTAAGGTACGACCTGGTCCTGGTGGAAGGCCACAAAAAGTCACCTCTCCCCAAGGTGTGGTTACTGGATTCGACTGAAGACAGAGCTCCCGCTGAAATCGAGGAGATCGTTGCTACCCTGCCCCGCGACTCGGACCGGGTTGGGTCCTTCTTGTCGATTCTCGACAATTGGCTCCCCAAAAGATGGCTCACGACACCTGTTTGTGGATGTGTCTTGATTGGCGGTCAAAGCAAGCGCATGGGTCATCCCAAACACATGATTCGAAAAGATGGCAAGACTTGGATTGAACGAAGTGTGGGATTGCTCCATGAGCTAACCTCCACGGTGATGATTGCAGGGACGGGAAGCTTGCCGGAAGGCCTGAGACATTGCCTCCGTCTGGCGGATGTGCCTGGTGTCAGTGGACCCATGGCTGGGGTTCTGGCAGCTTTGCGGTGGGCCCCACGTGCTTCTTGGCTGGTGGCTGCATGCGACTTGCCTCTGTTGTCCCTGCCTTCTTTGGAGTGGCTTCTGTCCACCCGTGCACCCGGAGTCTGGGCCACGCTTCCCCAGCTGAGAGGGCAAGACGGTCGGATTGAACCTCTCTTGGCTCACTACGATTTCCGATCCCGCTCCTTAGTGGAAACTCTAGCCACCCAAGGCGATTTTTCACTTCCTCGTTTGGGCACCCATCCCAAGGTTATCATGCCCTCGCCTCCTTCCTCTCTTGTCCCAGCCTGGCAGGACGTCAACACTCCTGCAGAGCTCAAACAGGTTGGGTGAGTTGAGGCTTCCTGTTCAGGAAATTCGGAAACAGACTACTCATTCTCCGAATTTACTCCCTGAGCTTGATTGAGGCATGTATGGGCTTACAGCATGTATGGGCTTACAGAAGGTGGATCAACCGGTCTCTGAGATAGTTTCGGCGGTTCGCCCCTTGGATCATACACAGCAAACCTGGATGAGTCGGTTTTTAAGACAGTCTCCCCGCGAAAGCCTGCTTGGGTGAAATCACCCATCTTTTGGGTGATAAGACCTATGAAACAGCCAAATGCAGGGCCAGAGAACTCAGCTACTCTCCTGCGGCGGCTTTAATCTCCTGATGTCGATGGACTTAGAGGGTAGGCCAGACTTTGGCCGAGTAATTGCACCACCCCTGTCACAAGCAGAAGAGAAGAGAAGAGAAGAGAGAGAAAGAGAGAGAAAGTTATGGTTCTTTTCAAAGGACAATCAACAAGAGTGGTGGTAGGTGTTCTGGTGCTCTTAGGAATGGCCTGTTCGCAGTCACCTCCAGAGGAGGGCAGTGGAGTACTGACTCCGACAGTTCGGATGCCTGCTTCACCGGAGCTCCTCGAGTTGGGTAAGCGCACCTATGAAAAGAAGTGTCTCCCCTGCCATGGTGAACAGGGTGATGGCCAAGGTGAAGCCGCCTATTTGTTGTATCCTAAGCCTCGAAACTTCGTGGATGCCCGCTATCGGCTGGTTTCAACCTGGGACAATATTCCCACCGACGAAGATCTGTTTCGCACTATATCTCGCGGCATGCCCGGTTCCGCCATGCCCTCCTGGGCACATCTCCCGGAGGAAACTCGTTGGGGTCTGGCTCACTACATCAAGTCTTTCTCCAGATTCCCTTTTGAAATCGGGCCCGATCACCAGCCCGAGAGTGAAAGCGACCTTCCTACCGGATACATCAAGGTCCCTCCCGAGCCACCTTACACGCCGGAAGCCCGGGCCCGTGCACACGAGCTCTTCCTTGAGGTGTGTGCCGGCTGCCACGGGGATACAGGCAAAGGCGACGGTCAGGAAGAGCAGGAAGACTCGGAGGGCTTTCCCATCCGTCTCCGTGACCTGACCGTAGGAATCTATAAAGGGAGTCCCGAGGTGGAGCAAGTGTACTACCGGATTGCCGCCGGTCTGCCCGGCTCTCCAATGCCCTCTCACCTCACTCTCTATGGAGATGATGTCTGGCATCTGGTGAACTACGTTCAAGAGATGTCCAGTGAGCAACAGCGCGAGCGCATGGAGATGAAGCGCTTCCGGGTCGTCGCAACCCGGACCGACCAACTTCCCGACCACCCGGATGCCAATGTCTGGCGGAGCGCGCCTGCCGTGAACCTGCACCTGATGCCTCTGTGGTGGCGCGATGATCGACCTGAAGAGGTCGCGGTTCAGGCTCTTCACGACGGGCGGGAGATCGCCATCCAGATGACCTGGCCCGACACCACCCATGATCACACGGCACTTCGTCCCCAGGACTTCCGAGATGCGGCGGCCATAGAGTTCTCTCTCGACCTGGATCCGCCCTTCTTCGGTATGGGAGAAAAAGGATCCAGGGTGGGCATATGGATGTGGAAATCGGAGCGTCAGGCCGATCTGGAGCCGGCCTTCCAGGATCTGGATAAGGTCTATCCGAACATCGGCATCGACTCCTATCCAAACATGCTCCGCTCACGTCTGGAGCAGCCCACTAGGAACGCCCTCACACTGGAATCGGACCCCGACTTTGTTACCGGATGGGGAGCGGGCAACATCGTATCTGATTCGACTCGCAAGAGTGCTGCCGAGGATCTGACGGCCGAGGGGTTCGGAACCTTGAAGGCACGTCCGCCCATGGATCAGGAGGTGCAGGCCACTGGTGTCTACTCTGTAGGCTCCTATCGGGTGGTCTTCACGCGTCCCCTTTCGGGCCAAGGCGATGCTCAGATCTCTCTTGAGCCGGGTGACACGGCTCTCGTTAGTTTTGCCGTCTGGGATGGAAGCGCAGGGGACCGAGATGGGAAAAAGTCGGTCACCATTTGGCAGGAACTCTACATTTCTCCATAAAGGAGTCAAACCATGACGGACGAATCCACGAAATTCAACATCAATCGACGTGATTTCCTGCGCTGGGTTGGCGTGGGAGCTGGCACCGGTATATTGGGAGGAGGTCTGTCCTGTCGGCTCCTGGAACCACTGGAGGAAGAGGACAACCCTCTTTCCCGCTCAATCTCTCGGGACTGGGAAAGGATCTATCGCGATCAGTACCATTATGACACTACCTTTGATTGGGTTTGCTCGCCCAACGATACCCACGCTTGCCGAGTCCGTGCCTATGTCCGCAACGGCATTGTGACCCGCGCCGGCTCCACCTACGACTACCAGAATTACGCGGATCTTTACGGCAACAAGGCCACCGCCAATTGGAATCCACGCCAGTGCGCCAAGGGCTATACCTTCCACCGGGTCTTGTACGGACCTTATCGGTTGCGTCATCCCATCGTTCGAAAGGGGTGGAAGGCCTGGGTGGATGCGGGATGCCCGCAACTGACCCCCGAACTCAAGACCAAGTATCTCTTTGACGCCCGGGGTCAGGACGAGTTCATTCAGATCACCTGGGAAGACGCTTTTCGAAATATCGCCAAAACCCTGAAGGGGATCGCCGAGCGCTACAGCGGAGAGGCCGGCAAACAAAAGCTCCTGGACCAGGGATATCAGCCTGAAATGGTCTGGGAGCCACCGGCGGCGCCGGGACCCGCTGCATCAAAATGCGGGGAGGAATGGGCCTGCTGAGCGTGATCGGCAAGTACGGGATGTACCGGCTCAACAACACCATGGGCTTGCTGGATTCCATTGTCCGGGGACTGGGACCTGAGGAAGCTCGCAGCGGGCGCAACTGGTCCAACTACACCTGGCATGGAGATCAGGCGCCGGGACACCCCTGGGTCCACGTCGTACAAACCTCCGACTGCGACTTCAACGATCTTCGTTTTTCCAAGCTCATCATCATGGACGGCAAGAACCTGGTGGAAAACAAGCTTCCCGACTCGCACTGGTTCATCGAATGCATGGAACGAGGGGGAAAGATCGTGGTCATCGCTCCCGAGTACAGTCCTCCCGCCACCAAAGCGAACTACTGGATGCCCTTACGGCCGGGCACCGACGCGGCCCTGTGGCTGGGGATCACCAGGCTGCTTATCAATCGTAAGGCTTATGACGAAGACTTTGTGAAGCAGTTCACCGATTTCCCTCTTTTGGTTCGAACCGACAACCTGCGCCGGCTGCGCGCCCACGAGATCTTCGACGGTTACCAAAGTGAGCTCTCCCCAGACGGACCCTCGGTGAAGATTCAGGGATTCACGTCGGAGCAACACCAGAAACTCGGTGACTACGTCATCTGGGATGAAGACACGGGCGGGCCCCGTGCCATCAACCGCGATCAAATCGGAGCGCAAATGCCTCAAGATCCCGCTTTTGCCTTTTCTTTTTCAAGCGCAGATTTCTGAGCGGCGAGATAGGTCGCCTTGATGTTCCTGATCAGCTTTTTTCACGCTACCGAGATGAACCGAGCCACTTACCTGCCCTTGATGCTCACCGGAAACATCGGATTTCCCGGTGCCGGTTCACACACCTGGGCAGGAAATTACAAGGCGGGAATCTTTCAAGGCTCTCCCGCGACCGGCCATGGCTTCAAGGGTTGGGTGGCGGAAGATCCCTTTAATCCCCAACTGGACCCGGAGGCCCCCGGTCGGGATGTTCCCGTGCGTGCCAGCTGCAAGGGCGAGGAACCGGCCTACTGGAATCACGGTGACCTGGCTCTGATTGTGAACACCCCCAAGTTCGGGCGTAAGAACTTCACAGGCGAAACCCACATGCCCACACCCACCAAGGCCATCATCTTCAACAATGTCAACCTGATCAACAATGCCAAGTGGGCCTACGGGATGATTAAGAATGTCAATCCCAACATCGAGATGATTGTCTCACTGGATATCCAGATGACGGCTTCCATCGAGTATGCGGATCTGGCTTTGCCCGCCGACTCCTGGATGGAGTTTGAGGATCTGGAAGTGACTGCCAGTTGTTCCAATCCCTTCCTTCAGATCTCGAAGGGAGGCATTCCGCCTGTCTTTAACAGCAAAGATGACCTGGCCATACTGGCGGGTATTGCAGAAGCCCTGGGAGAGCTGACGGGGGATCAACGGTTTAAGGACTACTTCAAGTTCGAACTGGAAGGAAACCGCAGCCTCTACCTGCAAAGACTGTTGGATACCTGCACCGCCACCTCCGGCTTCAACCTGGAGGAACTCATGTCCGGTAAGTACGGTCCGCCGGGAGGAGCACTCTTGAACTTCCGCACCTATCCTCGAGTTCCCTCCTATGAACAGGTGCATGACAACGAACCTTTCCTCACCGACACCGGGCGGCTGCACGCCTATGCGGACATTCCAGAAGTGATCGAGTATGGAGAAAACTTCATTGTGCACCGTGAAGGACCGGAAGCCACACCCTATCTACCCAACGTCATCGTCAGCAGTAATCCCTATGTGCGTCCCGAAGATTATGGGATCTCTCGATCGGCCGAACACTGGGATGAGCGCACTATCCGCAACATCAAGATGCCCTGGTCTCAGGTTCAAGGGACCAAGAACTTTCTGTGGGAGAAAGGATTCCAGTTCTATTGCCTGACCCCCAAGACCCGCCACCGTGTGCATAGCGGCTGGTCCAACGTCGACTGGCACATGTTGTACGACTCCAACTTTGGGGACCCCTACCGCCTGGACAAACGAGCTCCCTGCGTGGGAGAGCACCAGCTGCACATTGTATCCCGTCAGCGAAAGTGGGACACATAGGGCCGAGAGTTGAGAGAGAGTTGGAAGGTTTGAGGGGGTGAGATCTCACCCCCTCAAAGGGCTGATCTTGACAGCCCATCAGAGCAAGCCGATGCTGGTCATGGCACAACCAAAAGGAGAACGCTATGACCACAGACGTCGTCAAACAGATCCGTAGGGCCACCCGCCGGAGATTCACGGCCGAAGAAAAGATCCACATCGTTTTGGAGGGGCTCCGCGGAGAGATTCCCGTCACCGAACTGTGCCGCAAAGAAGGGATTCAACCTTCGATCTACTACAAGTGGTCCAAGGCCTTCCTGGATTCGGGCAAAAACGGTCTAACCCGGGAGACCCAACGGAATGCGACTTCCGGTGAGGTGCGTCGCTTGAAGGAGGAGAATGAGGCCTTGAAGAAGGCGGTGGCCGAGACGGTAGTGGAGAACCAAAAGCTAAAAAAAAGTTTGGGCCTGTAAGGCGAAGGAGGTATCAGAGGATGCTCAGCGAGCACAAGCTGGAAGTTTTAAGGACAGTGGAGGCCTCCGAGTTACCGGTCCGGGAGGTGCTGGATCAACTCGAGATCCCCCGCTCGACCTACTATCGCTGGAGACACCACTTTCGAAAGAGGGGGTTGGCAGGCTTGCGGGACCGTCCCCCAGGATCAGGACGGGTTTGGAATCAGATCCTGCCCAAAGAACGGGACCGAATCCTGGAGATGGCGCTGCTGTTTCCAGAGTGGTCCTCACGAGAAGTGAGCTGCCAGGTGACGGATAGGTGCGGGTTTACGGTCTCGGAATCCTCGGTCTACCGGATTTTGAAAGCGGAAGGGCTGATTCGGGAGGTTCAACTCCGGAGCTTTCCAGCCGAATCGGAATATCGAATCAAGACGACCCGACCCAACCAGCAGTGGCAAACGGATGCGACCTATCTTCTGGTCAAGAACTGGGGCTGGTACTATCTGATCTCAGTACTGGATGACTTTAGCCGGAGGATCCTGGCCTGGGGACTTCACACGGCCATGCGTGCTGGAGACTTCAGCCAGGTGGTCGAGGCGGCTTGTGAGAGAACGGGTGTGGAACAGGCTCCGTTGTCTGATCGGCCCCGGCTGGTGACAGACCGCGGACCGGCTTTGATCTCCAAAGACTTTGGTCAGTATCTGGAGACCAAGGGACTGGGCCACATCCTGGCCTCACCCTATCATCCCCAGACCAACGGGAAGATCGAACGCTACCATCGTTCCTGCAAGGAACGCATCAACCTAATGGTCTGGGAGACACCCGAGGAGTTGGAGCGAGAAATCGCGGTCTTTATCGACTACTACAACTCCAGGCGCTATCACGAGGCCCTGGGTAACGTCACACCCGATGACATGTACTTCGCAAGACGAGATTCCATCCACACAAAAAGGAGAAGATTGAAAGGAGTCACCCTTGCCCGTCGGCAGGCGATCAATGCTAAACTAGCCCGATCAGCATCGGTTCCCACTGTCTCTTAGCTTGGAACCCCAAATGTCCCATTCTCGCTGAAGACGTACAGCAGACAGATCCACCATGGGAACAAGTGCTTGCATGAATTGTGATTCATTCTCACCAGATCGATCAAATTTCATGAGTTGCTTTTCCCCAGTATTCGTGAACTAGAATTGACACTACCGAGATTTTGCTATGCGTTTCAAAAGAATAGAGGTGTATCCATTTTTATAGTCAATGTACCTAAAACTGCACATTCTACCCCTCGACTTCCTGATCAAACCTGTTGCGCACGTACTCCGACCGCACCTCCGCCAGTCAGGTTATTTACCTGGCGCTCTACCATGTGATATTCGCTCGGAGGCGGCCATCCGCCGATCGCACCCATCAGAAGACTCATCAGTCTGCATCTTGCAAGTAGTCTGCACTAGGCGCAGTCTTACACAGCAATGTACTCGTACACAGTGACTGCTATCACTGGACGCAAGGTTTATGATGCCCAGGGACCTTCAAAGAATCGTTGGAGAAATTTACGAGTCGGCTACATTGCCCTGACCCTCGTTGTGGTCCACCTGGTGGTCCTCGGTATAAGGGGCTGGTTGGCACCACAGGGATGGAATGCCGGGATACCGCCGGTGAGCTTGGTCGCCGTCGTAGCGGCACTGGTGCCACTGCTCGTCAAGCGCAGGCTGGAGCACGACAAGAAGGAGCGGGCCGCGAAAAGAGCAACGACGAGAGACAACGAATAAACATCCGTCCACTTTTTGGCCACTTAGGAAAGTCAACTTGACTCAATGAATCACTCATTTGGTCTAGTGAAAACCCGCGAATCCCCAAGGTTTTTGTTAGCTTTTCGTAACTTTTCACTTGTGCTTGTTAAGACTCAAAATCTGGCGAGGGGTGACTCTCGTGGGGGTTCGACTCCCCCTCCGGCACCATGTTTTCAAGGGTTTAAGCCGATCACCTCCCCAGCCTCAACTGAGTCAAATTACCCACTGTGCCCAGAATTGTGCCCACTATTGAGCTCGATTGGCATGCTCTAAATCCTTCAAATCAGGCCATTTATTCTCAGAATTGTGTGCGTACTGCGGGCCGTGGATAAGGCTAGGTCCGGCCGGCCACAGCGCGCTCGTCAACGGGATCCGCCGGTGTGGCCTCGATCCCAATGGCGGGCGAGAGGACACCACTAGGCTGATTTATCGACCCGGCAGCAGGAGAAGTCTGGCGCAGCTTGCGCCGGTGCCGGCGATGGGCCACGAAACCCTCTCCCACCAGACGCAGAAGGCTTCGGCCGTTGCTGAAAAACAACCCCAGCCACTGCCTCAAGGTCATCTGGGGAAAATAGATGCCACGAAAAGCCAGCCGCGTGAAAAAGAGGACGGCACGCTCGTTAAAGGGGCGTCCTTCGATTTTCTTCAGATCCGAGGCAATGGCTTCAGGGCTGTAGCAGCGGCTCCAGGCCTGCCGTACTTCCTGCTCGGCCTGCTCGATACTGATATGCTCCGGTGTGAAGGCCATCTGGAAAGGCCGAAAGTCCAGCCAGTGCTTGGGGCGCGTGAGGCGCTCATTCTCGAGGAGACGATCATAAAGGGGGGTGGCAGGGTAAGGCGTGAGAAGTCCAAAGACAGAGAGGCCGGGAGGCCAGGACTCAATCGCCTCCAGGGTTTTTTCGGCTACTCCGGGTCGATCTCCGTCCATTCCGAAGATGAAAGAGGTGATGGCGTAGACGCCCCGTTTGGCCAGCCGCTCAAGAACGGCTTGGTATTGCTGGGGGTTATTGAAGCCCTTGTTCACTTCCTTCAGACTCGCGGGATCGATCGACTCCAGCCCCATAAAAATCCAACGCCCCCCGCTCTGGGCAATCAGATCAACCAATTCCTCATCCCTCAGCAGGTTCATGCTGATCTGAGCCACCCAAGGTAGCGTGACATCCTGGGCAATCATGTCCCGCAGCAGCGATTTGGTTCGCTTGACGTTGATGGCAAAGTTGTCGTCGATAAAGAAGACACCCACCTTGCCTTTCTCGGAAGCGCCCCGCGCCTTGAGGCGCAGAAGTTCATTGATGACGCTTTCGTTGCTGCGAAAGCGGATCGACTTGCCAAAGAACCCTGTGACCGTGCAAAAATCGCAGCCATAAGGGCACCCGCGGCCCGACTCGACGGGAAGGATGTAGAGACTGTTCCAGTCCATGCCGACCCGTCTCAGGAGGTGTCTACCCCAGGCCGGGACCTTCCCCAGCAGGTTGAACTGCTCCAGATCGATCTCTTCCCAGGGGATCTCCGGGTAGTTCTCCAGCGAGGGCCTGATTTCTTTGCCCGACTCGTCGGTGTGGCGATAGACTTCCCGGAGTTGACCTCGCTCTGCATCTCGAACGATGTCTGCCCAGATGTCGTCAACCTCACCCAAAGCGACGGCGTCGGCGTGGCGAGGTTCCTCTTCTCGTCCGATCGGTTCGTTTGGCACCTCACTGGCGTGGGGTCCTCCCATAACCACCAGGGCACCGGCGGCGCGGATGGCATCCGCCATCCGGTAGGCGCTGGCAGCCATTCGCGTCATGGCTCCGATGCCCACCAGTCGGATTTCTTTTTCTTGGATGAACTGCGCCATCTCTTGCTCGCTGATGGGCTGGGCATTCCCATCGATCAGGAACACCCGATGCTGCGGTGGAGTCAGGGCTTTCAGAACGAACATCCAGAGATGGGGCATGTAGTTCCGCGTCATCTGGTTGTCGGGGTTATAGTACAAGATATTCATCGGGGTTGGCGTTCCTCGGGTTGGGTATCCTGCTAGTGCCGTTCCGAAATTGGAACAAGGACTAGTATACGTTACAGGGGTGGCCTCAAGTAGCTTTTCATCAGATAGTGCAGACATTGAGGTTAGACATGTGAATTGATTTGCGGGGATTTCGTTTTTGGAAACCAGAATTTCTGGTAGACGCACAGCCTTGCCCAGGCTCTTAACCAAGACAGTGCGCCCGTTTTTCGCCCGCTTCAAAGCTCAATCTTTCGTAATCTTTCACTTTCTGGACTGGCGAAAAATCCGGGAACTGGTTGATAAATATTAGCTTTTCGTCACAAATCTAGATCCTTGAGAATGTTCACACCAGACAGGAGATCTGGTGCATCTGATTCCCTGGAACTAAGCTACTCCATTGAGAATGCGGGGGACCCGTTGCGGTGTCAATGGCGACTAGTCGCCATCATCGTTTTCCAAGATGACATTCCCTATACCCTGGTCACAGACCTGAGTCTCTATCGTAGTGTCATCTGGGAAGTCCTCTTCGATAATCAGGTTATCGTTACTAGCCGATAAGTTGACGGCACCCGGCCCGTCGTTACACACTCCGTTATTGGGATCCCCGGTCCAACCAGGCAGATCACTATCTTCGTAGTCATTTTCTTCAACAACAACATTGTTTGAAAGTCTGACCCGAATAGCGGCTTCATTTGGACTCATTTCAAAACTATTCGACTTTACTAGCCTATCGTCAACGAGGGCTAAAAAAATCCCCGCGCGGCCCAAACCGCTGACCTCGTTGCCCTTAATGGTGGCGTTTGCTAGCATAGCAAGGAGTATGCCACTCGCAATACCGCCGAATCGATTACCATCTTCAAGCACGTTGTCTTTAACCAAAGTGGTTGAGTTCCCTACGATTCTAGCCACCCGTATTTCCGTCCAAAAACTGTTATACGCTTCATTATCCGAGATATCTACGGTCGAATCGATGATTTGGGGGATGGCGAAGATTGAACGACCCTCAACAAGGTAAGGAAGTCCGACATCTCTGGCCACGTTCTCTTTTATGATGATCTTGGCATCCCTGCGAGCGCCAACGAACATGCCAATGCCTATATTTTCCATCTCCATTTTCTTGCCGATGAAGTTCCCTGCTCCGGCGGTAAATCGATCGGTTCCCTTCTGTGAATGTATGCCCCGATCCACATTCTTCGCGGGTGCTTCTAAAGGCAAATCAGGGTTTACCCAATGGCCGGGGGCCCCTTTAAGTTTTACATTTTTGAAGATGGTGTCACCTGTCCCCCCCAAATCCATTACCAAGGCTAACAGGGCTGTGGACTGTCTTGAAATCCAAAAATATTCATCGGCCGGATCCTCGTCAAGAACTTGTAAGGTTAGGTCTTTAAACACAAGGCCGTTGGCGCCTTCAAACCAAAATAGAGAGGGATAGTTTTCAATGACTCCTGGAAACCGAGGAAAGAAAGTTGAAACATGAGGGAAGTCAAACCCAACGTCACCCGGACCTCTAACTGCCTCAACAATCGTCTTATTCTTGCCCTGGCCTTCGATCTTTATTCCATCGGGGTCTAGAATAACTATCCCCCTGCTGACGTAATAATGGCCTTTTCTGAGTCGGACTGTACCTCCAGTGTCCTTGATGTTATTGAGTGCAGCTTCGATGATATCGGCATCAGTAACTCCCGAAAGATCACCACTTGGAGCAACCATTACAACGTAATCGTCATCGTCCCGGGCCAGCGCTGGCTGGGCACACAGCAAATAAGACAAAAGGGCCACCCAGGTAAGAAAAATCGTTTTTTGGAACATTTCTCCTCCTTTTTGATTCAATCTCGGCATGAGAAGCTTCCTTTTGGTTGAGGTTTTGTAGCAAATACCTCGGGACCTTGAATCCCTTCTAATACTTAATGCGGGAATTGAGGCCAAAAACTGTAACGTCAGCTATATTTTGTGCTGACCGGTGAGCCCTGCAGGTGTTACAATCAACGGCACTTACACCACTTCATTGGGGGCGTTATGGGCGTTGATTCTCAGCAGAACGTCACGGGACTACTTCAGGCTTGGAGCCAAGGCGATAAGATCGCACTTGAGAAGCTGATCCCCTTGGTTCATAAAGAGCTGCGGCGCCTGGCGCATGTCTACATGGCTGGAGAGCGTCCTGATCACACCCTGCAAACCACGGCGCTGGTCAATGAAGCCTACTTGCGGCTCATCGATTGCAGTCAGGTGCCCTGGCAAAACCGAGCGCACTTTTTCGCCATCAGTGCCAAATTGATGAGGCAGATCCTGGTGGATTTCGCCCGCTCGCGCCAGTACCTCAAAAGAAGAGGTAAAGCGCATCAGGTGTCGCTGGATGAAGCTCTCGTGGTGTCTCAGGAGAGAGGCGAGGACGTGGTGGTTGTGGACGAAGCACTGAAGGCTTTGGCCGCCGTCGACGCCAGAAAGAGCCAGGTCGTGGAACTGCGCTTTTTTGGTGGACTGACCGTTAAGGAAACGGCCGAGGTGCTAAAAGTCTCGCCAGAAACCGTGTTGCGGGACTGGAGACTGGCCAAAATGTGGCTATTTCGTGAGCTCAGCCGAAGCAAGCGTAATGGATCCTGAACGTTGGAAACAGATTGAACAACTTTGTCATGCCGCCTTGGAGCGTAAAGAGAGCCAGCGGTCCGCTTTCCTCAAAGAAGCCTGTGGGGGAGACGAAACATTGCGCTGGGAAGTGGAATCGTTGCTGGCGCAGGAGCAGGAAGTTGATGATTTCATCGAAGCACCTGCCCTGGAGGTAGTAGCAAAGGGATTGGCCAAGGATCAGGTCGAGTCACTGCTAGCAGCCCGTGGTGGAAGTACATTTTCTGAGCTCAGGTGGTACCCACCGGTGGAAGCAGCGAAGGGATCGCTGAGTTGGGTTTTTCGGGCCAAGCAGCCGGAATCAGTCCGAACAGGCCCTTAAGACGCTTGAACAGCGACAAAATCAGTAGCATCAGGGCGCAAATCCGCCCCTGCAGACGCCGCGGCGTTCCCACACCCAGGCTCTGACGCATCAGCATCCCCAGATTGAAGGCGCTCACCTGGATCAGCAGTCGCTTCAACACATTCTCATGTCCCCGGACATGCAGCCGTCTCATCCCTCCGCTCCCGTACAGATGCGCACAGGGTCGCTCCAGCTGCTCTCCTCGTTGCCGCAGCAGCCGCTGCCCTCGCTCTCCCCGGATGCGCCGCCGATTCGCATACACCGCTTCCTGCCCCTGCCGGTCTCCTCGCCAGCGTCGCTTCCCTCGCCTCGGTTCGCTCACATAGCTGCGCAGTCCCACCGCATCCAGGTCCACCATCCGCTGCGTGCTGTGATACCCCTTGTCGGCCACCACCTCTTCGATGCCTCGTCCCTCCGGCAGCGCTTGTTCCACCTTCTCGGCCGCTTCCGTCAGGGTCTTCACCATGGTCTGCGTGTCCCCTTGATCGGCTCCCTGTACCGTCACCGAGACAATCGCTCCGGTCTCCAGATCCACTGCATGCTCCGCCTTGTGCGCCAGGTGCGTCCGCCCGTCCTTCATTCTGGTAATCCGCGCATCCGCATCATGCGGGTGCTTCCAAACCCGGTTCGATCCTTTGCCCGTGCGCTTACGGTCCAGTTTGGCCAGATCTTCCCGTCGCGGCGTCTCAATCCCGGAGGCTTTCGCCAGCTCCATCAAAAACTCTTCATACCCCTGCTCGCTGTCCCGGCGCACGATGCTGCGCAGCGCTGCATTCGCTTCCAGCGTAGTGGCATCGATGCCGATCGTCTTGCCCCGCAGCAGGCCGCTCGCCCCGATCCGCTTCAGTACCCAGTCAAAGACTGCTTCGTGGGTAGCCACATCGATCAGTCGTCGGGTTCGGGAGATCGTGGAGTGATCAGACGGCGACTCGCTCAGTTTCAATCCCAGAAACTCTCGCAGTGCCAGAGAATCAGCTGCTCTCCAGGCTATTCCTCGTTCCGATCCGATCCCTTCGAAATACCCCACCAGCAGCAGCCGAAAGTACACTCCCGGAGCCAGGCTCGGTCGCCCCATCTTGTCTGCATAGAACTTCGCACACAGTCCCTCCACGAAGTCGTCAAAGCCGTGTTCGTTGAAAAGGCCATTCAGTCTTTCGTAGAAGGGATGGCCGGCGGTGCGGGGCAGCTCACTGGTGGCGACCCACAGGTCTTCTTGCTGTCGACGTTTCTTTTTCCCCATTGCCATGGGGTCACTCTAGTGTCGCTGTGTGACCCCTTATCCTCGACTTTCACCACGGACTGCTAGCGGAGTAGCAATGATTACCTGGGTCCCTAGCGCCTGATGGGAGTGTATTAGCCTTTTCTAGAGAATTGGTGATGACATAATGCTGCTTCCAATGAGGGTGGCAGAGAGCCACAGTCCCTTATCGCTTCAGCCCAACAGGCGTCTATGCTAGCTCTCCCGTGCTCCTAGACGGCAAATGGCTTGCCTACGTTTCGGATGAACTATGCCAGATGAAGTGTATGTAAGCCCCTACGCGAAAGCAATGTCAAATATCTGGTCTCGGAGGGCGCAGGTGGTGGAGAGCCGGTTTGGTCCCCCTGATGGAACGGAGCTGGTCTATCGCAGCGGCAACAGGATGATGGTTGTCTCTGTTCAGACCCCCAGCTTCCGAGGCAGACCTGAAGTGCTGTTTGAAGGAAGGTATGTGGCGAGCTGATGTTCTTGGATTGCAGTACTACGACCCGTGATACCAACGCTTTTTGATGACCAAGGCAGTGGAAGGCAGCCGAACGGGCCAGTTCTAACGACATCCTCATCTGTTTTGAAGAACTCAAGTGGTTAGTGCCCACTTGAGTCGCGGTCCTCTGTCGCTGTTTTCAAGAGTCTCGACGAACCAGAATGGCAGCGCAAGGTGTGCAGCATCCTGGGCGTGGTGCCCCTGGTCCCATCGCCGAGATGGATCTGGAGACTCTGACCACTCGGGCCGGAATTTTGCCTGATTTTGTTCGGCAGGAGTCCCAACCAACATTTATTTTTTGCTGGTGGGTGGTACCAAAAAGTCCTCAGAGTTTCACGAGTAACGTCCAGGTCGCGGCGCTGTCGCTGGAGACCAAGGATTCGGAAGATTATACTCGAAGGCGGCAGAGAAGCCCGTTACGCTCCGACGAGGCACTTGGTGTATAGGCTGGCACCAGCAGGAACCCTGATGGCCGTGCCTTTTGATCTGGCCAAGCTGGAGATAACCGGCAGCCCAGTCCCAATGCCTTGCGGGGGTCAGACACGGCCTTAGGGCTGTTCGACTACGCCTTATCCGACCAGGGAACGCTTGTTTATGTTCCTGGTCAAACGACAGACGTGCAGAGACTCGACGTGGGTAGATCGAATGACCGGAACTTGAAAAAGTTGATAATGCATCGCAGCCGATCGAAGCAAGTCGTTCGGCAGCTCCTGTTCTCGCTCTCGCCTCGAGCGAGCATAAGCAACGGCCCGCTGTAGCCACCTAAAAGTTTTTCGAGCTCGCAAAACCTTTGTCATTCTTGCGCGAGGGGCGGGTTCGGCTGAAGGCTGAATCCTTGCCTGCTCGCAAAAACGAATCAAGTTTGGGGATGAACTCGCTCCGTTGTCCGAAGCCTTGGTCAGCCAAGGGAAGGGCGAGCGCTTCTGAAGCAGCTTCATCGCTTCCAGGGGCCACACCTGGGACTTAGTGCGCAGGGTCTGTCCAGCCCGTGCACATTTCCGTCGACATCCAGGGTTTGATGGCAGTCCCCCCGACCCTGAGCCTCCCTCATGGCCCACCAGGTCCACTTCCACAAAACCGGAGTAGCAATGTTGCCTGCCAGTCCCTAAACGCTTGATCGGAATCTGGTGTATTAGCCGTTTCTAGGAATATTGGTTCCGGATGACCTTTGAGCGGTGCTTGCACCTGGAGGGTGACAGAGAGCCGATCGAGGTGGCGGCGCTTATCTGCTTCAACCGCTCATGGCGTGAATGGCATGCACTTTCAGTTCTCACCATGACGGCAAAATGGGTACCACTTGCGGCTAAATCGCGACCAGACGTTTGCCACTAGTGTACGTCTTCAGCGAGAATGGGACATTTGGGGTTCCAAGCTAAGAGACAGTGGGAACCGATGCTGATCGGGCTAGTTTAGCATTGATCGCCTGCCGACGGGCAAGGGTGACTCCTTTCAATCTTCTCCTTTTTGTGTGGATGGAATCTCGTCTTGCGAAGTACATGTCATCGGGTGTGACGTTACCCAGGGCCTCGTGATAGCGCCTGGAGTTGTAGTAGTCGATAAAGACCGCGATTTCTCGCTCCAACTCCTCGGGTGTCTCCCAGACCATTAGGTTGATGCGTTCCTTGCAGGAACGATGGTAGCGTTCGATCTTCCCGTTGGTCTGGGGATGATAGGGTGAGGCCAGGATGTGGCCCAGTCCCTTGGTCTCCAGATACTGACCAAAGTCTTTGGAGATCAAAGCCGGTCCGCGGTCTGTCACCAGCCGGGGCCGATCAGACAACGGAGCCTGTTCCACACCCGTTCTCTCACAAGCCGCCTCGACCACCTGGCTGAAGTCTCCAGCACGCATGGCCGTGTGAAGTCCCCAGGCCAGGATCCTCCGGCTAAAGTCATCCAGTACTGAGATCAGATAGTACCAGCCCCAGTTCTTGACCAGAAGATAGGTCGCATCCGTTTGCCACTGCTGGTTGGGTCGGGTCGTCTTGATTCGATATTCCGATTCGGCTGGAAAGCTCCGGAGTTGAACCTCCCGAATCAGCCCTTCCGCTTTCAAAATCCGGTAGACCGAGGATTCCGAGACCGTAAACCCGCACCTATCCGTCACCTGGCAGCTCACTTCTCGTGAGGACCACTCTGGAAACAGCAGCGCCATCTCCAGGATTCGGTCCCGTTCTTTGGGCAGGATCTGATTCCAAACCCGTCCTGATCCTGGGGGACGGTCCCGCAAGCCTGCCAACCCCCTCTTTCGAAAGTGGTGTCTCCAGCGATAGTAGGTCGAGCGGGGGATCTCGAGTTGATCCAGCACCTCCCGGACCGGTAACTCGGAGGCCTCCACTGTCCTTAAAACTTCCAGCTTGTGCTCGCTGAGCATCCTCTGATACCTCCTTCGCCTTACAGGCCCAAACTTTTTTTTAGCTTTTGGTTCTCCACTACCGTCTCGGCCACCGCCTTCTTCAAGGCCTCATTCTCCTCCTTCAAGCGACGCACCTCACCGGAAGTCGCATTCCGTTGGGTCTCCCGGGTTAGACCGTTTTTGCCCGAATCCAGGAAGGCCTTGGACCACTTGTAGTAGATCGAAGGTTGAATCCCTTCTTTGCGGCACAGTTCGGTGACGGGAATCTCTCCGCGGAGCCCCTCCAAAACGATGTGGATCTTCTCTTCGGCCGTGAATCTCCGGCGGGTGGCCCTACGGATCTGTTTGACGACGTCTGTGGTCATAGCGTTCTCCTTTTGGTTGTGCCATGACCAGCATCGGCTTGCTCTGATGGGCTGTCAAGATCAGCCCTTTGAGGGGGTGAGATCTCACCCCCTCAAACCTTCCAACTCTCTCTTAACTCTCGGCCCTATGTGTCCCACTTTCGCTGACGGGATACAGGCGCCAGAAGTGTGGGATCAGGAACGAACCACAGGCGGTCAGAGAGCCGGGTGCCCTCGGTCATGAGGCCGAGCTCGATCTGGCGCTGGAGCCGCTGGCGACGCACCGCGTCCCAGCCTATGTCATACTGCCCAACATGGCGTCGGCGCCACTCCTTGGGCAAATGGTAGGGGTCGTGCGGCGCCTGGTGCGCGACGTAGGCAAAGAAAGGCTTGTCGTCGGCCCGGTTTGCCTCAATGAATTCGATCATCTTGTCGGTGTAGGTCTTGGTCGCGTAGTAGTCCTTGGGGAGCTCGGAGAGATAGAGACCGTCCTCGGTAAAGACCAATCGAGGAGAGCGGGCGGACACGTTCATCATGTCCCAGTAGCTACCACCGCCGTCGAGGAGGCTGAAGTCACGTTCGAAGCCCCGGGCCCGCGGAATCTTATCGGGCGCTTTGCCCATATGCCACTTGCCGGTCATGTAGGTGTGGTAGTCCGCTTCTTTGAGAAGCTGCGGCAGCGTCACGACGGCGTCGTTGAGATAGCCTTCGTAGCCCGGCACCCCCACCTGGTTTGGAGCGGTCCACTCGTCCATGTTGCCGAGACCGTTGATATGGGTATCGACCCCCGAGAGCAGCATCGAGCGGGTCGGCGAACAGCTCGCGTGAGTGTAGAACTGGGTAAAACGCACGCCTTCTTGCGCCAGGGCGTCGAGGTGCGGCGTTTGTATCTCGCTTCCGAACGAGCCTAGGTCCGAATAGCCCATGTCGTCGGCGAGAATGATCACGATGTTGGGTCGGTCGTCAGCCGATAAGGCCGCAACCGACAGGGCCAACACCAGAACCAGGGAACCAAAGAACCATTGATTGCTTTGTGCCATTGCCACTCCTCTACGACAGGTCATTTATAGTACAAAAGCGAAACCGAGTATAAGGAGAAACGCCACTGCGTATGCCCAGCGTCCCGCTGCGTTGACCTTTGAGGCCAGCTCCCTTTTCTTTTGATGAACCATGCAGGATGTGAAGATCGCGTTTCCCAGAGCTAGAAAAACCAGGATCCAGGAACCGAAAATGAAATGGTCCGACCTAGTCAGATAGGAAATCCGAGGTAGCACGTTCGCCATTGAAAACTGATAGGCAATCAGAGTCAGCATGGAGGTAACGCCGATGCTGATCTTTGAACGGATTTCGGGTGACGGCAAGAGGAATACAGTCCAGGCCATAAGGACGATTAGAACCAAGGGTACGAAGGCCCTATAGATGAAAAAGCCCAATTGACGCCGCATCCTGAATTGATACTCAAATCGCGAGAATTGTCCTCCACCCAAGTGCTCGCGCCTCTGGCTCAGGATCCGAGCCTCGCCCTCTCCGACGTCCCAGCCACTCCCCGAAAATGTCTGCGCCTGCCCGGTTAACGATTTCAGGGGAGTAAACAGAAGCTCACTCTCGTTCGATAACATCGGCCAGAGCGCCAGGCTTACCACGTGACTGTCGCGTGGGAACTCTCTCAGATCAAAGGTTGCACTAACCTCCGCCAAGACGCGAACGATCGCCGTTATCAGACCATTCCCATCGATGGTAGTGACGTCTTCGTAGAGCTTCTTAAGCTCGAGTAGTTGTCCGTCTGGATTCGTGGTGTCCACATTGGATCGCGAGGCAGGGGACAGGGGACGGCAAGCTCGCCCCTTGCAGGGTCGGCAAGTCGAGCATCCCGCCATCGGTGCACAATGTAAGCGTCCAAAACTATAGACTGCTCCGCGTCGTTGATCGCCACAATGTCGTTGAGATAGAAGGCTACTGCCACCTGAGTTGGCTGGTCCGGAGGACCTGGTCGTGTCAGAGAATATTGGTCTTCACTCGGACACTGACCTGATGAGCCCATCTGGCCCAGTCCATCAAATAGGGTCTTAGTGCGATCTTGGCCATGAGCCTGACCCAAGAACATACCCACTGCTAGCGTGCAGGTCATTAACGTTTGCGTTGGGCGCAGAAGATTCATCGGAGATCGATGCATATGTTCAATCACTTCAAGTGGTGCGGTACGTTTCTCGCCGATCTTCGACCCCCAGTTTGTATCCCGTCAGCGAAAGTGGGACACATAGGGCCGAGAGTTAAGAGAGAGTTGGAAGGTTTGAGGGGGTGAGATCTCACCCCCTCAAAGGGCTGATCTTGACAGCCCATCAGAGCAAGCCGATGCTGGTCATGGCACAACCAAAAGGAGAACGCTATGACCACAGACGTCGTCAAACAGATCCGTAGGGCCACCCGCCGGAGATTCACGGCCGAAGAGAAGATCCACATCGTTTTGGAGGGGCTCCGCGGAGAGATTCCCGTCACCGAACTGTGCCGCAAAGAAGGGATTCAACCTTCGATCTACTACAAGTGGTCCAAGGCCTTCCTGGATTCGGGCAAAAACGGTCTAACCCGGGAGACCCAACGGAATGCGACTTCCGGTGAGGTGCGTCGCTTGAAGGAGGAGAATGAGGCCTTGAAGAAGGCGGTGGCCGAGACGGTAGTGGAGAACCAAAAGCTAAAAAAAAGTTTGGGCCTGTAAGGCGAAGGAGGTATCAGAGGATGCTCAGCGAGCACAAGCTGGAAGTTTTAAGGACAGTGGAGGCCTCCGAGTTACCGGTCCGGGAGGTGCTGGATCAACTCGAGATCCCCCGCTCGACCTACTATCGCTGGAGACACCACTTTCGAAAGAGGGGGTTGGCAGGCTTGCGGGACCGTCCCCCAGGATCAGGACGGGTTTGGAATCAGATCCTGCCCAAAGAACGGGACCGAATCCTGGAGATGGCGCTGCTGTTTCCAGAGTGGTCCTCACGAGAAGTGAGCTGCCAGGTGACGGATAGGTGCGGGTTTACGGTCTCGGAATCCTCGGTCTACCGGATTTTGAAAGCGGAAGGGCTGATTCGGGAGGTTCAACTCCGGAGCTTTCCAGCCGAATCGGAATATCGAATCAAGACGACCCGACCCAACCAGCAGTGGCAAACGGATGCGACCTATCTTCTGGTCAAGAACTGGGGCTGGTACTATCTGATCTCAGTACCGGATGACTTTAGCCGGAGGATCCTGGCCTGGGGACTTCACACGGCCATGCGTGCTGGAGACTTCAGCCAGGTGGTCGAGGCGGCTTGTGAGAGAACGGGTGTGGAACAGGCTCCGTTGTCTGATCGGCCCCGGCTGGTGACAGACCGCGGACCGGCTTTGATCTCCAAAGACTTTGGTCAGTATCTGGAGACCAAGGGACTGGGCCACATCCTGGCCTCACCCTATCATCCCCAGACCAACGGGAAGATCGAACGCTACCATCGTTCCTGCAAGGAACGCATCAACCTAATGGTCTGGGAGACACCCGAGGAGTTGGAGCGAGAAATCGCGGTCTTTATCGACTACTACAACTCCAGGCGCTATCACGAGGCCCTGGGTAACGTCACACCCGATGACATGTACTTCGCAAGACGAGATTCCATCCACACAAAAAGGAGAAGATTGAAAGGAGTCACCCTTGCCCGTCGGCAGGCGATCAATGCTAAACTAGCCCGATCAGCATCGGTTCCCACTGTCTCTTAGCTTGGAACCCCAAATGTCCCATTCTCGCTGAAGACGTACACCCCAGTTCAGCATCTTCGGAATTACGGGTTAACAGTGTACATCTACGACACTGAGCTTTCTAGTACTGCAAGGGCTGGGTTTGCTACCGGTGTTTACGATGAGGGAAACAACTGAGTCTCCAGTCGTCCCCGTTGCCTCACGTAAAAATCTATTCCAAAGGGTATTCGTTGCCTCACTAAGAATCTATCCGAAAGGGATTGCAAAAAGTGGTGGTAAAAAGCACCAACCAGAGGAGTGGCAACCCCTTGCCCAACACCCGCAGCCTGCAGCAAGAGAAAGATTTTCACATCCAGCCCGCTTCCCATCGTTTCTTCTGCTCAGGAGTCGGTTTGAGCAAAAGGCAATTCTGAAGCCAGCCGATCTGCCGTGCCAGCTGGGCCGGATTGAGCTTCTCATACTCTCGGGCCAGTTCCCGCTTGATCTTGTCCGCCACCTCAGGGGACTCGCAGATCCTCCGGTAGGGAGTTTTCGGCACATCATACTTTTTCCAGATCCGAGACCCTCGACGTTGCTTGGCCACCATCTTCATGACCGGCTTGAAAAAGTTGATCTGCAGTCGCAGCCGATCGTACAACTCGTTCACCAGCTCCTGTTCTCGCTCTCCCTCGTAGCGAGCATAACCCACGGCCCGCCGAACCACCGAATAGTTTTTCTGCTCCACATAAGGGTTGTCATTCTTGCGCGAGGGGCGGGTTCGGCTGAAGCTGATCTTTTCCTGCTCACAAAAACGAATCAAGTGCTTGTTGATGAACTCGCTGCCGTTGTCCGAAGCCATCCCCAGCCAAGGGAAGGGCGAGCGCTTCTGAAGCAGCTTCATCGCTTCCAGGACCCACACCTGGGCCTTATTGCGCACCGCTCGGACCTCTGTCCAGCCCGTGTACACGTCCGTCACATCCAGGGTTTGAAGGTAGTCCCCCCGACCCTGGCCTCCCTCATGGCCCACCAGGTCCACTTCCACAAAACCGGGGCGATCCTCCTGCCAGTCGGCGAAACGCTTGATCGGAATCTGGTGTTTGAGCAGCGTTCCCGGCTTGGTTCCGGATCGTCCTTTGAGACGGTGCTTGCACCTTTCGGGCTCCAGCAGCCGATCGATGGTGGCGGCGCTGATCTGCATCAACCGCTCATGGGTGCTGGCATCCACTTTCAGTTCCCCATGTCTTTGTAAAATGGGTACCACTTCCGGCAAAATCGCGACCAGACGTTTGCCACACAAATAGTCCAGTATCTCCCAGATCATCGTCAGCGCCTTTAGAACTTTCTGGTCGTATTTGCGGGCCCGCTCTCGCCGTACTCTCTTGCCGATATCCCCTACCGCCACCAGCTTGGGGCTCAACCGGATCCGCTTGCCCTGGTGGCGAAGCAGATAGACTCCATAGCAGCGGTTGTAGCCCGTCATTTGGGTAAACTCCGTCAACACTTCCCCCTTCACCTTCTTGCCCTTCTTCCGGTAGCGGGGGGCAAAACTTTTGATCAATACACGCTTTTCTGCCATCGTTAACCTCATTGGTGCCCTCCATTCCTTCATGGAGGACACTTCTATTCCCCTGCTCAGGGCCAGGCAATTTCGAATAGATTTTTAAATGAGGCAACGTATCCATTTCGAATAGATTTTTGATGAGGCAATTCGTCGTCTGGTGTAGATCCCATGAATCGCGTATAATGCTGATCATTCATCAGGTGGCCGATCACCCTCGAGTGTACCCAACAAGGGAGTGGTTCAAATGAATACGAAACGGTTTTTGATCTTTGCTATTTTCATTGGGCTGTCCGCTCAGCTTTTTGGCCAGATTAACCTCCGACAGAAGAAACAGGACAGGGATCAGCTTGAGGAGGGAAAGGAGGGAATGGCCCGCGATCAGGAAGAGCTTCAGGCCTTTCAGCAGGCGGTGACTGAGTTTCAAGGAGCCCAACAGTCTGGCGACATGGAAAAGCTGCAAGAAACCTACCAGGGCCTGCTTGCCAGTATGAAGAGAGAGGTTGAGCAAGGTCAGGCGAAAGCAGAACAGTACAAGAAGGAGATGCAGCAGAGTTCCAGGGAGCTTCGGGGGGAGCGGAGGGACGTTCGCGGGAGCCGCGAGGACGTAGACGAGAACGTCGATTATGCGGAAGAGGCGCAGGTTCGTAATGCTGCGCAGCGGGGGGACGATAGGAGGGATCGCAAGGACGACAAGTCGGACCTGCAGACCCTTGCGGAGGGGCTGAAACAGCAGGGTGCAATCCTGCAGCAGTTGGCCACACCGGAAGCGTTGACTACCCCAGACCCGGAAACGGCACTTGCCAACGTCAATCAGCTGGTAGGTCAGTTTCAGCAACTCATGGTGGCCGATCTTGAGGCGAGCAAGGGGGAAATGGAGGAAGATGCCAAGGAGTTGCAAGAGGATCGTCGCGAGAGTCGTTCCGACCGGCGTCAGAGGTATCGGCGGAACGAAGATCAATAGCTGGGTCTCACCTCGATGAACAAAGCGGAAGCTCTTCTGGGATGGGCACTCCTTGTCGGAGCCCTCTTGGAAGGGGTCACTGCCGTTGCTCTGTTGGCACTGCCTTTGGTCACCGTGAGTCTGTTGCTTGGGGAGCCTGCGCTAGCAGGCGGCCCAATTCTGCCCAGAGTAGCCGGAGGAGCACTTTTAGGATTGGCGGTGTCCTGTTGGTTTGCCCGAAACACTCCTCAGGACAGGGCTAGCCTGGGCGTGGCGGGTGGATTTGCCCTCTACAATCTGGCCGCAACTCTCATTTTGGCCCATGCTGGTTTCTCTCAAGAAGCAGAGAGTTTCCTGTTGTGGCCAGCTGTGATCCTGCACGGCTTTCTAGCCGTGGTGTTGTTCACAGCCCTAATCCAAATTTCAAGAGGACTTGCTAAGCCATGATTTTATCCACCCGTCTGCTACGTGAGCCTTTAGTCCACTTCTTTGTCCTTGGGGCGGGAATCTTTCTTCTCTTTGCCCTGGTCGGCGAATCCGACGACCCGCTCGACGAGATTGTCGTTTCTTCCGGTCAGGTGGATCGTCTGGTCGAGACCTGGCAGCGAACCTGGCAGCGGCCGCCCACATCGGCTGAGCTGGAGGGGTTGATTGAAGATTACATTCGAGAGGAGATTCTCTATCGGGAGGCCATCGCCATGGGTCTGGACCAGGACGACACCATCATCCGCCGCCGGCTGCGCCAGAAGATGGAGTTTTTACCGCAAGATTTGGTCGAGTAGGCCGAGCTGCAGACCTATCTGCGTGAGCATCCCGATACCTTCCAGGTCGAGTCACGCGTTACCTTTCAGCAGATCTACTTGAATCGTGACCGCCGAGGCGCTAACGCCGAAAAGGATTCCCGAAGGCTGCTGGCCGATCTCCAGAGCAATGGTGAACCTGTCGAGCCGTTGGCGTTGAGCGATCCCGTCCCGCTTCCCCACGAACTCGAGTCACTGCCCGAGAGTGAGGTAGCCCGACTGTTCGGACAGGAGTTCGTGTCGGGTCTGGCCCAGATCGAGCCGGGCAACTGGGACGGACCGGTGAGTTCGGGCTATGGGCTCCACCTGGTGCGGGTCCAGGAGTGTATCCCGTCAGCGAAAGTGGGACACATAGGGCCGAGAGTTAAGAGAGAGTTGGAAGGTTTGAGGGGGTGAGATCTCACCCCCTCAAACCTTCCAACTCTCTCTTAACTCTCGGCCCTATGTGTCCCACTTTCGCTGACGGGATACATATCATTGTTTTTCATATAATTGTAGTCGCATCATTGTTTTTCATAAATTATAATAGATTTTCACTAGATAGTGGTATAAGTCATTGTATTTCACGAATAGTCACGGTTTTTCATGGAATTATCTGCACAAAATGATTTTTCAGGGCCTGTCACCCTCTTTCATGAAAAACGGCTGCCGGTAAAGGCAACCCCGGTCGGTTATGCTGCCCTGATCGAGGCCTACGGTCTTGCCGTGCCTTTGCCGCGGACCCTTTCGGCCACAGGCGCACACCATAAGGTCATCGAAGAGGCGGGGTGGCGGATCATGACGCCGCGCCATGCCCCCAACGCCAGCCTTGAGGGTCATCTGACCTTCGCACTCAAGTATGAAGGGCTCGATCTCGCCGTCCTCAAGCAGCTTTTTGAGACCCTGAGTCCCGGCGACATTGAAGTGATTGTCCGCGCCAAGCCGACCGGAAGCTATGCGCGGCGATTCTGGTTTCTTTACGAGTGGCTCACCGGAAAGCGGCTCGATTTGCCTGACGCAGACAGGGGCAGTTACGTGCCCGCCGTCGATCCGGATCGGCAGTATGCGATTCCGGGAGAAAACTCACCGCGGCATCGTGTGAGGAACAACCTTCCTGGGATGGCCGCCTTCTGCCCGCTTGTTTTTCGCACCGAGAGGCTTGAGCGGTTCGCCGCAATGAACCTGTCCGAACGGGCCCGGGCAGTTGTTGACGATGTACCACGCGACCTTCTGGCACGAGCGGCCGCGTTCCTGCTCCTGAAAGACTCCCGGTCGAGCTATGCCATTGAAGGGGAGTATCCCTCGCAGGATCGTATCCAGCGATGGGGCCGTGTCATTGGCCAAGCCGGCGGGCAGTTGCTTGATCTCGGAGAGCTATTGCGGCTCCAAAGGATTGTCATTGGTGATGCTCGTTTTGTGCGACTTGGCCTTCGGGAGGAAGGCGGCTTTGTCGGCCAACACAATCGCGAAACGCGTGCGCCCCAACCGGATCACATCACCGCGCGTCCCGAGGATCTCCCCTTCCTGATGGAAGGCATGATCGCGTTCGAGTGCGGGCCGGCGCAGAACCTTGATGCTGTAATTGCCGCGGCAATGTTGGCTTTTGGCTTTGTCTACGTGCATCCGTTTGAGGACGGGAATGGCCGCATTCACCGTTATCTCATACACCATGTCCTGGCTGAGCGTGGATTCAATCCTCCCGGTGTCGTGTTTCCAGTCTCGGCCGCCATTTTGGAGCGGATCGAAGAGTATCGGCAGGTTCTGGAGGACTATTCTGCGCGTCTTCTGGCGCTTGTCGAATGGCAGTCGACCCAGGACGGTAATGTGCGGGTATTGAATGATACCGGCGACTATTACCGCTTTTTTGATGCGACTCCGCATGCCGAGTTTCTGTATGACTGCGTGCGCCGGACAATCGAACAGGATTTGCCGCATGAGACGGAGTTTCTGCGGCGGTATGACCGCTTTAGGAGCGGCGTTGAATCCATGATTGATATGCCGGACCGCACGGTCGATTTACTGTTTCGCTTCCTTCACCAGAATCAGGGGCGTCTGTCACAGCGGGCTCGTGAAAAGGAGTTTGCCAAGCTGACAGAGCAGGAAACGGCGCAGGTTGAAGACATATACGGCCAGATTTTCGGTGAATCCGGGCTCGGCCTCCCGTGAAAAGGTCGAACCGCAGTCAGGCTGGTTGACTACGTTGACGGAGGAGAATGAGTATCCCACATCGATCCAACAGAAAGGATAGAGATCATGAATAGGTTTTCGAGCATCGTCTTCGTGCTTTTAATTACCCTGGGGATTGGAGGACAGGGCCTGGCCCAGCAGAATAGCCCAGTCTCGGCAGAAGAACTCAATCAACTGGTCCAGCGCATCGAAAGTCTGGAACAGACCGTTCAGGAGCTTCGAGCACAGCTGCAATTCCAAAGCTCCTCTGAGGAGGGTTCATCTGTAGCACCGATACCCCAGGCAGCCCAGGCTGTGGTCCCCTCCCCGGCTCAGGACACCCCACAAAACGATCGAGCGATCAAGATCAGTGGCTATGCGATGGGTGATTTCTACTGGGTTGCAGCCAGTCATGATGAGAGCCTGAAAGACCGAAACGGCTTCTGGTTTCGCCGCATATATTTAACCTTTGACAAGGCGATGACGGACCAATTGGATATGCGTCTGCGTCTTGAAATGAACTCAGCGGGTGATTTCACATCCGACAATAGACTGGAGCCCTTTGCCAAGGATGTCTACCTGCGCTGGAAATTTACAGACTCTCATCATAGCTACCTTGGATTGTCCAACACCCCCACTTTTACCGTGTTGGAGGATTTCTGGGGTTACCGTGCTGTTGAGAAAACCGTCCTGGATCTTCAAAGGATGGCAGCTTCAAGAGATCTGGGCGTGGCCTTTAAAGGGAGTGTGGGAAGTGAACAAAAGGTTCGTTATCACTTGATGGTAGGTAATGGCTCCAGCACCCGAGGTGAGACCGACAGGGGAAAGGGCACACTGGCCTCACTGGGTTTTTACCCCAACGACTCACTCATACTCGAACTCTACAGTGACTATGATCAACGGCCCCAACAGGCTGATCGCAATACTTATCAGGCTTTTCTGGGTTACAAGCGGGATTGGGGTCGGCTGGGGATTCAGTATGCTCATCAAGATCGTAAAGGAGATTCTAAGGTGGACCTGGATGTCTTATCTTTCTTCGGATTTGTCAACGTTTCTCCAAGGGTATCTATCATTGGGCGCTACGACCGCATGTTCGATCCCAATCCCGAGGGAGCGAAAATCCCTTACCTCCCTTTTGACCCCACTGCCAAGTTCCACTTTTTTCTCACCGGAATCGACTGGAAGGTTTCCGAAGAGTTCAGTTTGATCCCCAACCTTGAAGTGGTTCGCTATGACGAGCGAGAGGACGGTACCCGGCCGGCAACCGATGTCATACCCCGGGTGACCTTCTTTTACCGATTTTGACTGAACCCAATCGGTTGGACTGGACCTCAGCTCGTTTCGAACAGTCCCCTGAGCCGGGTGATTTGATCGGGTTGACCCAGGATCACCAGAACATCATTGGCAGAGAGTCTGATGTCTCCGCTGGGATTGGACAGTATTTCGGTGCCCCGCCGAATGGCCAATAAGGTAACGCTGTAGGCTTTTCTTAACTGAATCTCAGCCAACGACTTCCCGACCAGGGAGGATCCGTTGCGAAGCCGCAACATGTTAATGTCGATATCGGGAAGATGAAGTTTTAAATTGGAAAGCGATACCGACTCTTCGGAAAGACTTCGAAACATCTGGTAGCCATCGGAGCGCACTTCAGCAATGAACTTTTCGATTTCGTCCTTCGGTATCAGGTACTTGACTAAAACCCGGGCAAAGATTTCCACTGATGCCTCAAATTCCTGGGGAATGACCTCGTCGGCTCCGAGTTCCAACAAAGCCTTGGTTTCCTGAACGTAAGGAGTTCGGACGATAATATAGGCTCTGGGATTCATGCTCCGAGCGATTTCGGTGATTTTTCGGGTTGCCCCCGGGTCGGTGATGGCGACCACCAGGACTCGTGCCTCTCTCATCCCGGTGTGATCCAGAGCCACCTCCTGGGTTGCATCAACGTAATGGATGGGTTCCCCCTTGGCCTGTTCGGTTCGGACCGTTTCTGGATTCATTTCAATAATGACATAAGGGATACCCGCTGCCTTGGCGGCCCGTGACACGTTTCTTCCATTCACTCCGAAGCCGATGATGATGAGGTGGTCTTTCATGTCGACGTCGTCGCTGGCTTGCACCGGATACACACCCCTCTTTAAGTTTCTCAGGAGGGGCAATCTTAGGACAGCATTCTCAATCCGGGGGGCCAGAGCGATGATGAATGGCGTTGCCGCCATACTCAGGACAGAGAGAGCCAGGAACAGCTGATAAAGATCCCCGGCGAGCAAGCCGTACTCCACACCGGCCTTGGACAAAATAAAGGAAAATTCTCCGACTTGACTGAGTCCGAGGCCAACCAGGATTGCCGTCCTCAGTGGAAATCCCAGCGACAGCGTTACCAAACCAGCGATCACGGCTTTTAACCCCAGAACCCCTATCGTAACCAACACAATGAGCACGGGTCGCTGGAAAAGAAAACCGACATCCAGCAGCATGCCAATGGAGACAAAGAAGAAGCTGATGAAGACGTCGCGGAAGGGCAAAATATAGCCAAGAGCCTGATGACTGTACTGAGATTCCGCAACGATTAAGCCGGCCAAAAACGCTCCCAGGGCGAAAGACAGACCGATCAGAGAAGTGAACCACACAACCGCCAGGCAGATCACGAACATGCTCAACAAGAAGAGTTCGCGGCTGCGCGTACGGACGATTTGTACAGCACTTGGGGAACAATCCACTTGGCAAGGGTGATCGCCAAGAGGATGATGCCGATCCCTTTAACCGCCATAACCAGCAGGGATTCACCTAGATTACCCGTGGCTCCGGCCAGCAGTGGGGTGAACAACATCATGGGAACCACGGCCACGTCCTGAAAGATCAAGATGGCCAGCGATGTTCGTCCATGGGGGCTGTCGATTTCAGCTCTTTCCTGGATGAGTTTGAGCACAATGGCTGTGCTGCTAAGAGCAATCAGCAATCCGATGAAGATGGATTCACCCACGCTGTGGCTGGTTTGCTGGGCGATGAAATAAGCAGCCAAAAGGGTCAGGATCACCTGGAGCGAGCCACCCAACAGGACGGATTTCTTGATTTGCAGCAGGGTCTTGAGGGAAAACTCAATTCCAATCGTAAAAAGGAGGAGCACCACTCCGACTTCAGCCAGGATTTCAACCTCATGAGCCGCTTTTACCAACCCCAGTCCGTGAGGCCCTGCCAATACACCGGTCAGTAGGAAGCCCACGATGGCGGGTACTTGAATGCGGTGGCAGATGAAGACCACGCCAACGGAGAGCCCGAATATGATGACGATGTCATTGAGCAGAGGTATGGTCATAGCTTAAACAAGCCGGTATTTCGCCCCTATCCAGAGCAATTCCTTCCTACATTTACTATACCCAATTCTGGGCAAAGCCCGCCCCAGTAGCCGGAACTATGCATAACCTGTTTAGCAGTACAATCGCCTCTTCAAGGCGGACGTGGAGTCGTTTTGTGCACTCTGCCAAACCCTAAATTCCCCGATGAATCAGGGGTTGAGGTGAGTTAGATAGTGCAGGGCCACTGGTGGACCTGGCAGGCACACTTTGGATCCCAATTTCGGAGGAATCAGTTTATGGAAATCCCTATTCCGGACGTTGGGGCATGACCTGCCGATAACAGCTGGATCTGCGAGGTAGCCGGATCAAGAAGGGCCATCCCTTTAAATGACGAATGACAAATTATTCCATCTTCCAGAAGTCGATTCCGGAGGCCTGTTTGCCGACGTCGATAGAAGCTCGAAGCTCAAATGTCTGGAGATCGATGACGTCGACCGTGCCCGGTTCTCCTCCAACGCCTTCGAGGGAAACGAAGGCGAACCGGTTGTCAGGACTGATAGTCACTCCGTGGGTGACCCTGCGACTCGAAGGGACGCTAGCCAGCTCCTTCCCCGCCTCGATATCCCAGATCGCGGTTGAGTGGTTACTCTTGCAAGTGGCGAGCAACATCTTCCCGTCGGGGCTGACGGCGAGGTTGTAAGGGCCCTTCTGGGTTTTAAAGCGCCGCATGATCCTCCACTCGTCCAGATCAACTTCCGCAACCTGGTCCACCCCCTGGAGCGCGACATAGACCAGGCGCTTCGTGGGATGAGGTTCCACCCAGGTTGGTTTCACAGCCTGGGCATCGGCCCCGGTGTCATCCTGGGTGAGGTGTAGCTTTCGGCTGACTTCCAGCTTCATGACGTCGATCTCGTAGAGTTCGTCGCTCATCATGCCGACCGAGTAGTGGAACCTGCCGTCGGGGCTCGTCCGCGAGCCGTGCGGCATGATGCCCTGGTCGATCGCCGCAACCTCGGTCATCGACGCAGTGTCAATGACCGAGACGGTGCTGGGCTCCATGTCACCGTGCAAGTTGAAGTTCACCGCGAACATCAAACCGGTCGTGCGACTGATGTCCATAGTTGCGGGGAACAGGCCTGCCTTCACATCGTTGATGGCCACGTCATCTCCTGTCGCGTACTTGAACACGTAGCCGTACGGTTTACCATGCGCGATGGAGACATACCAGTGCCTTCCGTTAGGCGAAACACGAACTCCGTGCGGGCCCTCAATCTCGGTGGGAATGATTCCTACCGGGATTCGTTTGACGACCTGGCCTCCTTCGGACCCCAATTTCAGGAGGTAGACGGCGTCATCGGATTCCGCCGCGACATAGACGTAATAGTCGTTGACTACCGGATCGCCCGCGCCACGAACAGAGGCACTGGCACTGGCCAGTACAACGGCAGCGCAGACAGTCAGAAGCATTGGGTGCCTCATTGGCTCATCGACTCCTCCTCCTCATCTTCAGGGGGAAGCAAGCGTACGGCCCAGAGACCACTGTGGAAATCCGAGAAGAAGATCGTGCCCTTGTGCGGCTGAGGACCCCAAACCATGGGCGAGTTCGGAATGAATCCCTCAGGATCGTCAGAGAAGAAGCGACCAATCTCGCGGCCCTGCGCATACAGATCTCCCAGGAGCTCTCCCGACACATCAAGCACCCGCAGTCCTCCCTGGTAGTACCCGACATAGAGGATCTCTTCATCCCAGTCGACCCAATAGTTGTGCACGCCGTAATCCCCGATCTTGTATTGGGCGATCTCCTTGGGATTGTTTGGATCGTCGAACTCCACGATGTGAAGCCAGCCCCGCATTCGTCTAGGCAGCTTTGACTCCACGTACATCGGGGACTCGGGGATTCGAGGATTGTCCCAGGAGGACTCGTCGCCTACAAGGACATAGGACTTACCAGCCGACTTGCTCTTGAAGGGCGCCACCGCGTGAGTCCAACCCGTGAGCTGTTCGGCCCGGCCCATCTCGACCGGACGCGACGGCGAGCCGCCCTTTCCTCCTCCGCCGACATCCACCAAGAGCACTCCATCCGTCCAACCCGCGTGGTAGGCGATCCCGTCTCTAACCCAGACATCATGGACCGCACGCCCCGGGTTATCGGTCTCGAAACGGGCGACACGAACCGGCCTGGTGGGATTTTCAATATTGATCACGTCCCAGCGGCGGCCGTTGTTCACCGCGTAGACGTGGTCCTCATAGACGAACACGTTGTGCACTCCACCCGTGAGCTGGTCATCGAACGTGGATAGGATTTTGACCTCCCGCGGGTTACTCACGTCAAGAACCACGATCCCGTTTCGACGGTTCGATGCTCCTTCTCGACTGATGACACCGATGCGTCGATTTTCGGAAACCTTCACGTCGTTGACCGTGCGGGCATCGATCTGCACCGTGTCAACGAGCACCATATTTGTGGGATCGGTCACATCATAAAAGAAAACGTGACCCTTACTATTCCAAGTCCCGACTACCGCGTAGTCACGGCCGTCCAGGCCTTCCCAGATCCAGAGGTCCGACGTCCGATCCTCTCCTACTCGTGCTTGGCCCAGGAACTCGAATTTCCTGGTCACGTCCCGCTGGGTGATTCGCACACTCTCGTGGGCCACCACGCCTCCCGACATCGCTAAAACAGTAAAGATACCCGGCTGTTCGGCCACGAAACGGCCATCGTCGGAGATTTGTGCCGCCGCTCCCGCTCCCACGGACTCCGCGTGACCCGCGTCCGGACGGGATCGGAGGGAGAGGCTAATCGGTACGGAGTCCACAATCCGACCTCCTGCGTCTTTAGCAATCGTTTCGAAGTGGATGACGTCTCCGGTTCGCGCTTCCTTCTGCGAGACCGTCAACTCAATAGAACTCAACGGATTCGACTGGACAGTGAACGGGTACCTGGCCGTCACATCTTCAGCGGTTGCCGTCACAGTGGCTGTCCCCGGCGCAAGACCGCTGAGGTTCCCAAACCCGTCGGTCTCAGCGATCGTTGCGTCGCTAACACTCAATGTCGACGCCACTTCGCTGCGTCTCGCTCCGCTCACATCAACACCGGCCACCCGCACCGGTACGGTTGTCCCCGTGTAGACGATGGAGGGGACATCCACGATCTCGATGTTTGCCAGAGGAGGCACGGGTACTGTGACCGTGATGGTGGCCCGGATACCAGGCTCCCGGGAGCTAGTGTAAGTGTCGGGCTCTCCTTCGAAGGGAGTCTCCGGTGAGAGCGCCGTCACCTTGTGCTCGCCCGGCAGATAGGGTTCTATCGAGCCAGAGGGAGTCACTCCAAGCTTGAGCCGGGCTCTAGAAAAAAAGAGCACCTGCGCGTCCGGGAGGATGTTGCCGTCCGCGTCTTTGACTACCGCTGTGAGCTGGGCCCTCTGGCCAACCTCGAGGTTGAGCGAAGAGGGCTCGATCTCTATCGAGGCGGGTGTCTGCGCGAGTAGACGAGCAGGCGCCCAGAAAATCCCAAAAACTAAGGTCAGCGCGACAACGCCGGTGGGGAACTTGTTCATACTGCACCTCCAAATCCTGCTGGCCCGTCTAGAGCTCACTCGGGACCAGAATTGTTGATGAGTTGCCAGACCGTGGACCAGCCAGCCCCCAATTCCGCTACAGGCAATGCAATCAAGCGCTTGAGTCCGGCCACAGGGCTACCGCCTGGCGATAATGCTACTCCTTTGGGATTCTCAAGGAAAGCCCAGGAGGCCTTTTGTGAAGGAAAAACTGGTTCCGGAGGGGGGAGTCGAACCCCCACGAGAGTCACGCTTCGCCAGATCTTGAGTTTCGGAGAGCACCAGGTGGAAAGTTACGAAAAGCTAACAAAACCTCGGGGTTTCGCGGGTTTTCGCCAGACCCAACGAGTGGTTCATTGAGTCAATTTGAGTTTCCCAGGTGGACGAAAAGTGGACGGAGATCTACTCTTCAGCAGTCTCCAGTGGAAGCAACCGAAGATTCGGACCCTCGACCGTTGGGTGTAACGATTCCGACGTAGCAGGCCCTATGATACTCGTGTAGGCAAAATGGACAGGAGGGAGGTACTCAGGCATAAGGAGGAAGACATGTTCTAGAATTGATCTGCTTTGAGAGATGTGACGGTGTTTTGCCTCACTTCGGAATTGTAGGGCCGCAAGTTACCATTGGTACGGGTATCATAATCCTCTGGCTTGTTATCTGGAGCCTGCGCCGGAGTTTCCTCTGATGTTTTCAATCATTGTCCCCAACTATAACGGCTGCCAATATCTCGGCAGATGTCTCTCGTCGTTACATGCACAATCGTTCAAAGATTTTGAAATCATAGTGGTCGATAATGGTTCATCGGACGATTCTGAAGCATTTATTAGGGAGCATTTTCCTGGCGTGCAACTGGTCCCGCTCAATGAGAACAAAGGATTTGCTCGTGCCACTAACGTCGGGATCGGTCGTGCGAAGTATCCGTACATCGCCCTGTTGAACAACGACACTGAGGTAGATCAGTCATGGCTGGAAAACATTCAACTGGCTTTTAGCAAAGGACCAGAAATCGATTGCGTCACCTCCAAGATGATCAACTTTCACGACAGAGAGCGCCTGGACGGAGCTGGCGACGAATACACGAGAGGTGGACTGGCCATGAAATTGGGGCGCGGTCACCCTCAAAAAGAGTTTGACTCGGTGAGGGAGGCGTTCTCAGCGTGTGCTGGAGCATCCATTTTTAGAAGGGAAATATTCGACGAAGTGGGTCTTTTTGATGAAGATTTCTTTGCCAATTATGAAGACCTGGACTTTTCCCTGAGAATGAAAGTGGCTGGATATAAGATCCTGTATGTCCCCGACGTCGCTGTATACCACATCGGGGGCGCAACTCTGGGGGGTGTCACCAGTGAGCTGGCGGTTTCTCTTGCCACACGGAACATGATCAATGTTATCGTAAAAAATTGGCCCGGAGTTCTATTACTGAGGTTCTTCCCTTTTATCTTCCTACACCAAACCTATTGGTTTCTCTTGTGCGTCAAATGGGGAAGAACCTTTAGTTATGTTCAAGGGATGCTTGGGATGATCAAACAACTACGAAAAACACTGAAAAAGAGGAAAGAAGTGCAAGCATCTAAGAGGATTTCTGACGATGAATTAATGGAGCTTATTCGATGTTCTGAAAGTGAGGTACTCAGACTCAAGCTGAAGAACAGGAAAGGCTTAGGAAACTATCTTTGGCGTTTCTATGCTTGCATCAGTGGCCTACGAAACTTGGTTTGACACTCGGAGACGGGTCCAGAGTTGTGTAGACTCCGTCACCCCGAGCAATACTTTGGCCCCTCGTAGGAAGCTTTCGATATTCGACGCAACTACAATCCCTTCTGGCTCCTGGCTGTATCAGACGCACTAGGTTGTATCCCGTCAGCGAAAGTGGGACACATAGGGCCGAGAGTTAAGAGAGAGTTGGAAGGTTTGAGGGGGTGAGATCTCACCCCCTCAAAGGGCTGATCTTGACAGCCCATCAGAGCAAGCCGATGCTGGTCATGGCACAACCAAAAGGAGAACGCTATGACCACAGACGTCGTCAAACAGATCCGTAGGGCCACCCGCCGGAGATTCACGGCCGAAGAGAAGATCCACATCGTTTTGGAGGGGCTCCGCGGAGAGATTCCCGTCACCGAACTGTGCCGCAAAGAAGGGATTCAACCTTCGATCTACTACAAGTGGTCCAAGGCCTTCCTGGATTCGGGCAAAAACGGTCTAACCCGGGAGACCCAACGGAATGCGACTTCCGGTGAGGTGCGTCGCTTGAAGGAGGAGAATGAGGCCTTGAAGAAGGCGGTGGCCGAGACGGTAGTGGAGAACCAAAAGCTAAAAAAAAGTTTGGGCCTGTAAGGCGAAGGAGGTATCAGAGGATGCTCAGCGAGCACAAGCTGGAAGTTTTAAGGACAGTGGAGGCCTCCGAGTTACCGGTCCGGGAGGTGCTGGATCAACTCGAGATCCCCCGCTCGACCTACTATCGCTGGAGACACCACTTTCGAAAGAGGGGGTTGGCAGGCTTGCGGGACCGTCCCCCAGGATCAGGACGGGTTTGGAATCAGATCCTGCCCAAAGAACGGGACCGAATCCTGGAGATGGCGCTGCTGTTTCCAGAGTGGTCCTCACGAGAAGTGAGCTGCCAGGTGACGGATAGGTGCGGGTTTACGGTCTCGGAATCCTCGGTCTACCGGATTTTGAAAGCGGAAGGGCTGATTCGGGAGGTTCAACTCCGGAGCTTTCCAGCCGAATCGGAATATCGAATCAAGACGACCCGACCCAACCAGCAGTGGCAAACGGATGCGACCTATCTTCTGGTCAAGAACTGGGGCTGGTACTATCTGATCTCAGTACTGGATGACTTTAGCCGGAGGATCCTGGCCTGGGGACTTCACACGGCCATGCGTGCTGGAGACTTCAGCCAGGTGGTCGAGGCGGCTTGTGAGAGAACGGGTGTGGAACAGGCTCCGTTGTCTGATCGGCCCCGGCTGGTGACAGACCGCGGACCGGCTTTGATCTCCAAAGACTTTGGTCAGTATCTGGAGACCAAGGGACTGGGCCACATCCTGGCCTCACCCTATCATCCCCAGACCAACGGGAAGATCGAACGCTACCATCGTTCCTGCAAGGAACGCATCAACCTAATGGTCTGGGAGACACCCGAGGAGTTGGAGCGAGAAATCGCGGTCTTTATCGACTACTACAACTCCAGGCGCTATCACGAGGCCCTGGGTAACGTCACACCCGATGACATGTACTTCGCAAGACGAGATTCCATCCACACAAAAAGGAGAAGATTGAAAGGAGTCACCCTTGCCCGTCGGCAGGCGATCAATGCTAAACTAGCCCGATCAGCATCGGTTCCCACTGTCTCTTAGCTTGGAACCCCAAATGTCCCATTCTCGCTGAAGACGTACACGTCTACAAGAATCTGGATCGGTGGGTTCAACTGATCGAACGGTATCCGACCCGATTCATGATCGGATCCGATGCGGTCGGCGGTGCCAGCGGACTCAGGGAAGAGTTTAGCCGCTTTGACAGGCTATTGGTACAACTCCCCTCAGAAGTGAGGGTGAAGGTCGCTCATGACAACTTCGCCGACTTGATGCGGGGAATGTCGAACCTCAGGACCAGGGCAGGTCTGGGGAACAAGGGTATTGTGTTGGACCACCACTATGAGTTTCCGGAATATGCGCATACTGGACGATTGGCCGAATTGGATTCCTTTACCCGCACCCGAGAGGCATCTAAACAACCTGATTGAAGCCTGAGAGAAGATTGACCAGGACGACCCCGGCTTCGGAGGGAAGATCACTTCCGACGCGCGCGTCTCACTGTTGCGGGGAGTGGAAAAGCTGACCGGACTGGGGTTTGAGCCGCAACGGTGTGAAAAATTGCTCTAAGGGTCCGTGTGTGACCTTCCTGGAGTAACTCCCGGCACCGCTTTCGCTGCTATGAAGCGCCCGTTCTTCGGGGCTTGGGCCTCGGGAACGACTGCCCAGTCATGGCCAAAAGGTATAGTTTATTCACAGGAGAACCGCAACGAGTGCTCTTTTTTGAGATGACCAACCGGGCCGCCGGGGGATCGCGCTAGATTCCAGGCTATCCGAATCCGGGAAACGTGACGAACCTTGGGCTTGGATCGTGTCCAGCGACGGTGGATTTTCAAGTGCGCGCCTTCGCCCTCCAGGCCGCAGGAGCGCAGTGTGCCCTTGTCACGGGTAGTTCTTCGACCCCTGATCGAATCCAGGCCAGGGAGCAGGAGATCAGGGCAGCGTGTGACCGGTGGCGGGCCTGGGCGCGTCGAACTGCCAATGCCCCTTAAAACGAGTCCAGGTGAAGTGTTAGGGATTTTGATTTTTAGAAAGGAGGCCAACATGGCAAGAAAACGATTTACGGCCGAGCAAATTATCATCAAGCTGCGTGAAGCGGAGGTGGACCTGGCCCAAGGGAAGACGGTGGGCCAAGTGTCAAAGCAGATTGGGGTAACCGAGCAAACCTACTACCGGTGGAGGAAGGAATAGGGAGGCCTGAAGATGGATCAGGCCAAGCGTCTGAAGGCCGTCCACCCGGCAGCTACAATCTGGGAGTTTGAGGAAGATTGACTGACCGACAAGACACGGTCGCAACAGACCAGCTGCCCTCCGGTAGTGTGTGAACTATACAGGGACTACCCATGATCCTGGTGCATAGGTACACTCAGGCTGACAGCGGGCCGTTTTATGCGACGCTACGGATCAAGCTTGCGGCCCGAGTAGACCTGATCGATGTGCGGGGCAAGCTGCGCGAGGAATTTGGGTCCGATTTCATTCGGTATCCGAGGGCATTCTACATTTCGGACCACACCACGGCCGGCTATGTCGGCCGGCGCCTCGCGAAGGTGTTGGAACACGACAGTGCCAATATTCAGGACTATCTCCAGGTATTCCTAAAGCTGTTTCCGTCCGCCGCCGACTATGTCCACGACAAGCTACATCTGCGCACCGAGCTTTCAGAGCAGCACCGCGTTTCGTTCGGCCGGGTCGACGTGTCGCTGCTCGCGGAAGAGCGCAACACTGGTTTGACTGTCAACGAGTACGAGACTCTGCTGATGAAGCATGATCTGAAGGACGTGCTGCGGAACCCGCTGCATTTTGTGGCGCAGATCGGCAGGGAGGCGCTCCACGAACCCTGTGCCATGTGCTCAACTACGCGCAGTACGATGCGGTCCAGGTATTTAAAAGCTCCTGGACCAGCTCGGAGCGCGACGCTCCCTGATCGAGAGGGTAGTTAACTGGTCGCTGGCCCTCCCGATATCTCATTTCCTGAGGATAAAGCGCAACATCAGTCTCCCCATCCTGGACCGACAAGCCACAGGCGTGCCTGAGATCGGCTGGGGCACCTACCAGAGTCCGATTCTGGTCCAGTGGAAGGGCACCGACAGCACCACACGTCTGCTTAACGTGCGGTTGGTCCGGTTCGTATAGCCGCAATTGCTTTCGTCAGCGCTCTTTCTCCCCACTATTCTTACTTTAAGATCGCATTCACAAGGGGCATCCCTCCGTTGTGGTATAATCGCCTGATCATGAGAGGCAGGAACCTGAGAAAGCCGATCAGCGGGCTGTTGTGTCTTGCTTTTGTGCTCTTTGTCCTGGGGCAGGGAACCGAGATCCTCCATCCCTTGGAGGAGGAACGGCATCTGCCTCACCACGGGCATGTGGGAACGGTCTACCACGAGCCACTGCCCTGTGATTCCGGAGAGCAACACTCCCACTTTTGTCTTCACGGCCAGCAGTCCACCCCAGCCCTGTGCTTTTCGCAGGGTTTCACCAGCGCCGTAGTCAAGCTGGCCCTTTTGGCCAAGTCGGATTGGATCTCGTCGTTTCAGTACAGCCACCGCACCATACGCGCTCCCCCCTTCTTCTCCTAGTCCCCGTTTCTCACTTTCCCAACCTATCACGTCGAAAGCCGTATCTCTTGGGAGCGGGGTTCGTTTGATCCCCGGCGGCTGACGATTAGGAGAAATCACGATTATGTACCTGAGACTGAAAAAACAATCTGTCCTCTTTTCAACCCAGTTCTTGTTTGTTTTGTTTTTCAATACTGTTGGATCGGCGCAGGGCAACGGACGCCTGGAAGGACGGGTAACCCTGCAAAGCAGTGGCCATCCGATTCACTATGCCACGGTAATGGTGGTAGAGCTTAGCCAAACAACGGAAACCGATTCCGGCGGGCGATACGCTCTGGAGCTTCCACCCGGTTCCTATTCGGTCATCGCCTTCGCCAGTTCCCTGAACGCACCGAGTCAGGTGGTAGAGATCCGATCGGGAGAGACCCGGACCTTGGACTTTCAGATCGAGATTTCTCCCCTTCAACATGAACTTACCGTGACCGCCAATGGGATTCAACAGACAGCCTTCGAAGCGGTTCAGTCGGTGACCTCTTTAAATGCCGTTGACTTGTCCGGTCGGCAGGCCACCGGACTGGGGGACATGCTGGAAGGTCTGCCCGGAATAGCCAAGAGAAGTTTTGGCCCGGGAACCTCACGGCCCGTAATCCGGGGCTTCGACGGGGACCGGGTTTTAGTGATGCAGGACGGGGTCCGGATCGGATCACTTGGTTCTCAGTCCGGGGATCACGGAGAGCCACTCGACTCGACCAACCTGGAGCAAGTGGAAGTCCTGAGGGGACCCGCCACCCTGCTCTATGGCAGCAACGCTATCGGTGGCGTGGTCAATGCCATCAGTCATCATCATGAGATCCATACCCAGTCCCACCAGGGCACCCGGGCACGGGTCTCGACCGTCGTTGGCTCGGCCAACGAGCACCTGGGGGGCAGCTTCACCGCCGAGCACGGAGTCAAAGACTGGATTTTCTGGATGGGAGGAGGAGGCCAGCGCACCAACGACTATGGCACTCCTATTGGCAAGGTCGAGAACTCCCAGTCCCGGATCAGCAACGGGAATGCCGGGTTGGGATTCTTCGGGGAGAAGGCTTTTACCAGTCTGGAGTATCTCTTCAACGAGGGACGCCACGGCATACCTTTTGCGGCCGAGTTCCATGCCCACGACCATGGTGACGAGGACCATGGGGAGGATGAGGACCATGGGGAGGATGAAGAGGAAGACGAAGAGGAACTGGACGCGGTCAACGTGGCCTTTCGGCGCCACAACGTTCGCTTCACAGGGGGGATCCGAAACCTGGGCTCGTGGATCGAGTCCTTCAAGCTCTCGCTGAACTACTCCAGCTGGGGACATGACGAGCTTGAGATCTTCCCGGGCGGGGATCCGATCCAGGTGGGTACTGCATTCCAGAATGACCAGTTTGTCTATCGCGGCGTCTTCCAGCAGTCCCTCCGCGAGGCCCACTCAGGCAGCTTCGGTTTCTGGGGCATGACGCGAGACTACCGCGCCACGGGGGAGGAAGCTCTGTCGCCACCCGTAGATCAGGGGGCCTTTGCAGTCTTTGTCCTGCAGGAGCTTGGTTTCGATCGGTTTCGCCTGCAATTGGGAGGCCGCCTCGAGCACACCCGTTTCCATCCCACGGGGCCGCAGCTGAGGGGCCCTGATCACGAAGAAGGCCCTGAGGGCGAAGAAGAGGGTCATGAAGCAGAGTTGGTGACATTGCCGGATCGCAATTTCACGGGGGTATCGGCTGGGATTGGCGCTCGATTCAAGCTCTGGGAGAGGGGTGCGCTGGTGGCTCACTTCACCAGCTCCTATCGGTCCCCTGCTCTTGAGGAACTCTATAACTTCGGTCCCCATGTGGGAAACCTGGCCTTTGAGGTGGGTGATCCCAACCTGGAGCGGGAACGTAGCAACGGATTTGACCTCTCACTGCGCCAATCCGGAGATAAGGTGCGCGCGGAAGCCCATTTCTTCTACTACGATATCGACAAGTTCGTCTTCCTGGCCCCCTCAGGAGAGACCGTGGACGACTTGATCGAGGCTGAATTCTCCCAGGCGGATTCACGGTTCGTCGGCTCCGAGCTGAACCTGGATGTCCTCCTCCACGAGTCGGTTTGGCTTAACTTAGGCCTCGATATGGTCGCTGCCGAGTTAACCGCCAGCGGTGAATCGTTGCCTCGGATCCCGCCTCTTCGGGGACGGTTCGGGCTGGACTTGCGTTACCGAGGGTTTAGTCTTCGGCCCGAGCTAGTCGTTGCCGACGACCGGAGCAACATCTTCAGCAGCGAAACACCCACGTCCGGCTACACGGTCGTCAACTTGGGTGCTTCCTACACGCTGCCCCGACAGCACTCCATGCACAACTTCGCACTCAATGTCTTTAATGCCGGGGACCGGCTGTACCGCAACCATGTCTCCTTCATTAAGGACTTGGCACCCGAGATCGGACGAGGGATCCGCTTCGCCTACACCGTAGAATTCTTCTAGCGGGAGACTTGACGGTTCAACTCGCAAAAGTGGAGGGGGCACTGCGCCCGGGTGAAGACGCCGCTGTAAAGGCAACCCCGGTCAATCCAGGTCGCCGCCGGACCGGAAGCACGCTCTCGTCCAGCAGGCTAAAGGATCGGTGGAGAATGCCTCTTAGGCTGCCTCGCTGGAGAGGACGCCGCTGAACGAGAAACCCACACCGTCCGCCGGGTCAGATGCCTGCTGACGACCTCGTGGTGCGGTGCCAGAGGGTTCGGTTTTGTTGGACGAGCATAAATCTTTGGGCCGCGTTTATGGCCGGCAGCTGGCCTTCCCGGCTCCCTTGCGGCCACAAACGATTGATCCGGCTCTCAAGGCTCAGCTCCGTCGTGCGTGCCACCGCACGGCGATCCAGACCGGCAGGCTCAAGACGGCCGCTTAGACGGCAATGGCCAGCGGGCCAAGCAACCCCGCCAGCAACGATGCCGTCGTCGTGACGGCGCCAAGGCCAATCCCCACCTTCTAAGCCGCGCGCCGGTAATCCAATCGCCACAGCCTCCGGCACCCGAGCGCGAGCGGCAGTCCACAGGGTGCGACCACGACGAGGGACGCCACCATCAGCACCACCGTCAGCAACCACGCCTCCGGTCCCATTGATGGCCCCCTCCCCGGCGCAAACCGTGCCATGGCGGTCGCGGCTATTCCTGCTGGGAGCCGCAGCAGTGCCAGCAGCCAAAAACCATACCTTATGGCCATGACGCGGCAGTCGTTCTCGAGGCCCAAGCCCCCCAGGACTGGCGCTTCTCATAGAGCGGAAGCGGTGTCGAGAATTACTCCAGGAGGGTCACACACGGACCCTTAGAGTAATTTTTCGCACGGCTGCCGCTCGGGGTCCTTTTAGGGGGCAAGGTCAGTCACGATCAGCCTCCGTGGCGGCCACCAGCGGCACAAGCTCGGGAAGCTCATGGATCGTGACGTTGAGGCAAACCGCGCGCGCGATCTCACATAGGTGGCGATGGTGGCTCAGGTATATGACCTGCCCTACTCCGGCCATTTCGGTGAATAGGCGAAACGCCTCCTCAGCGCGAAAGTCATCGAAGGTCTCCAGAATGTCGTCGGCCACGAACGGCACCGGGCCATGCTGGTCGACGAACTCGAAATAGCCGGCGACACGCAACGCGAGATAGAGCTGGAAGCGAGCGCCCTTCGACATCTCGGAAGCGATCTTCGCGCCGCCAGCACCGATGCCCAGGAGCATCTCGCCCTTGTCGGTCAACTGCGTATCCAACCGTGAATAGGCACCGCGGCTGATCGTTCGGAAGGCTTCCGAGGCGCGTTTCATCATTGAACTGCGATGCTCGTCCCTGTACGCGCTCAGGGCGCGATCCGCGGCCTCGATGCCAAGCTGTGTCCGGAGGTAAGCGAGCACCCCTTCCTCGATTTCAAGAAGAGCCGTGCGCCGTTTTGCTTCAAGCCGAGCCACTGCATTGTCACCGCCCACCGCATTGATTGCATCCTCGGCACGGCCAAGCGCCAGATAAAACTCGTTCGTGCGTCCGGATGCGTCCCCAAGCCGAGCCTTGATCCCGGCGATTTCCTGTTCCAGTTTATCCAATTCGGTATTCTCGAGAGCCGATACTGCCTCTTCCAACGATCTCGCTTTCATCGACTCGACCAGGTTGGTTTCGTGGTCGGATAGTTCCCCGCGAACCGTAGTCCGGCGCGCCACCTTTTTCAGCCTTTCGTCCACCTCTCTGAGGGAATCCACCCCGAATGCCTTGAACATCTCGTCGGCGACGGCGCGTAATTCGACGAGACTATTCTCGACTTCGGCAATATCTTCGGCAACGCTTGCAATCTCCTCGAGACAGTTGCCGCGCGCCTTTCGATCATGGATTGCCTTGTTGAGACGGTCGCTCAAGCCGTCGTTGATTGCGACGACCTGTCCGGCGTCGAAGGGATCACCCAACTGCTCCACGAGGGCTCGCACGGCGGCGGTGAAGGCAGCCTGATCCTGCTCCATCTTTCCGATACGATCGGCCATCGCGGCACGATTCTCGAGGGTCCACTCCAGAACCGCCACGTCTTCGAGAATACGCCGGACCGCAGCGGTGGAAGGCTCCGGATCAGCCCCCCCGAGCCAGCAACGGGACAGCGCTGCGGTCCAGTCGGCATGCCACTTGGAGGCGTCGCGACCCGCCTGTCCCGTCTCGCGCTGCCGGGGCTCCAACTCCGCCCGCGCCCGTTCAACCTCTTGTCGCGCAGCTCTCGATGCGACGCGCCGTTCTTTGTCCGACTCGACGGCCGCTTGTGCGATCACGACGAGATCCTCGAGGGTTAACGCCGGGTCATGCGCGACCTGCGCAATCGTCATGGCTTTTGCAAGCCGCCCACGGTGTCGGTTCTCATCCTCTCTCGCGCGCTCAATTTCAACGTCCTGGCTGCCGAGTTCTTCCAGCGTCTTAAGGACTTCTGCGCGCCGATCGATCCAGGTTGTGAGTTTGGGAAGCGTGACGGCGGACGACAGACCTTCGGCTCCTGTCTCCGCCATGATTTGGGCGGCGGCGGCCACTTCATCCAGCACCTGCCGTTGTTGCTTCTGCGCCAGAGCGAGCTCTCCAGCGTTCCGGTCGAGTTCCGATGTTTTCTCCCGCAGATCCTCGCTCGCCTGCCTCAACTTGGCGAGTTCTGTCGACTTCACGATACGGGCGGCCATTGCGTCATCATCGGCCTTCAGCCGTTCTTCGAAGGTATCGGCGGAGGTGGCATCGAGTGTCTCGCGATGAGTCCGCCACGCCTCATCCCGCAGTGAGCGCAATCGCGCGGCCTCTTCATCGTCGATAAGCCCGGTTTCAGACCTCTTCGCATCCATCAGACCGGAGAGCTTGTTCCTGTCGGCCAGTAGCCGCGCCTCTTCGCGTTTAAGTCGGTCGATGTCCTTAGCGGCGTGGTCGAGAGCAGATCCCCAGACATCCATCTCCTCCGTCTCTGGCACACTAACCCCTGCGAGGACTTCTGCGGCGCCCTCCCACGGATGAAGCTGCGCTATCTGCGCATCAATCGCGGCCTTGAGATCACTCCGGCGTCGCATGTGCGCCGACAGACGCGCACGGTAGTCGTCCGCATGCACGGCCTTGATCGCAGCATTCAGGTGATCAAACGTGCCATCTTCACCCTCGTCGGCTTCCGTGCCGGTTTCTTCGACAGCACGGCGAGCCGCGCCGACGACAGCCGCTGCCTTTTCCATTTCGGTTGCCGTCGTCCTCAACCGCTCATCAAGACCGGATCGCTGTTCGATCAAGTCATTTAAGGAGCCTACGACCCCGGCGGGAACGATGAGAGAAGTGGGATCAATACCCGGCGCTTCACTCAAACGACGTGTTACGGTCCTAATCGTCCCATCGTATTCGCTGAGCCTGGAGTGCCGCTCGGGGAGATCCTCCTCCGCTGTCAAATAGCGCGCCCGCGCTTTATCAAGTTGGGCGATGCGGCTCTCCAGACCGAGGATCGCGTTGTCGACGACCAACGCCTCACACTTCTCGGTCAGTTGCCGTTTCTGGCGCTTGAGGCCGTCGAGCCGAGTCGTCAGCCTGGGTTCCTGGTCAATTAAACTGCCGACCTGCTCGAACCAGACTTGCGGAGCTTCCGGCAAGGATCCAAGCTCCATGACCTCGCCGCGCAGTCGATGGATTTCACTAAGCCACGGTAGCCCTTGAATGAGGCGTTCAGCGTTTTCACGCTCGGTCTCCAGTTCGGCCCGCGCCGAGATGGCTTCGTCATAGGCCGATTTCGCCCGATCCCGATCCGTGATGAGTCGGGAAAAGGCACTTGCTACGGTGTCGAGCGCCTTCTTTTCCTTGTCTAGCCTGGAAAGCTCCGCCTTCAACTTGTAAAGTTCCGTGTTTCGGGTACGGCCCTTGTGAAAGTTTTCGGTGCCCTCGCGAAGTTGCTTCAGGGTCTTACTCAGCTCAATAAGCCCGGCGCTGGTCGCAAAAAGCAACTGACCCAGATCACCCTCGCTTCTGAGGATCTCCTCGCCGCCTCCTTCCAGGGTATCGTCGTCCAGTGAGAACATTGCCTTGTAGGCGTCGCGATCCATGCCGCCGAGCGCGTTGGCAATCACGCCATCGGCAACAGATTGGCCATGTTCGTTAAGCAGGCTAGCCGTGGTCTTGCGAACCCGCACCAACCGGTGTGTCTGCTCGCTTATCTCAAGATCGGACTCGATCCGCATGGCTTCGTAGCCGTGCCGGAAGCGGTATCGACTCTGCAGCTCAATCCCGAACAACAGGTCGAGAAAGCCTGCCAGGGCTGTTGACTTTCCAGTTTCGTTCGGACCATAGATAATATGCAGATCGGGGCTGTCACCGATCCGCTCGCCAAAGTCGATGGTGTGGTCGGTAAACATGCCGTAACGCGACAGGCCAAGTCGGCGCAAGCGCATCAGTTCGCCTCTCCCTCAGGTACGCCTTCCTTCAAATGGGCAAGCACCGCTTCGCAGCCTTCGGCCGTTAGCGCCTCAATGATTTCGATGCGCGATTTCTGATTGTCTCCAAGAACGCCACGCACCTCGGGCGGCAAGCTCGGCTCCAGCTCTTCCGCGAGGCTGTTCGCCGCCTGCTTGAACTCATCCGACTGGGTGATTGTCCCCAGCATCTTCGCGGCAAGCTCGCTCACCGGTCCAACGGGGAGATCTGTCTCCGGCCCTACATTCAACTCGACCTTTTCAACCCATGTGCGGTCAAGCGGCGCGGCGCGACTGTCCGCCTCGGCCTTTACGACGTCCCGGTCGCGGCGGAGACGCCACGCTAAGTCGGTACGACCCTGCAACGTGAGCCGGACGACCAGATGCTCTGAATTGACGGAGCCCCGAGCCTGCTTGAGGCTCGCACCGACGCGCTCGACCATGCCACGCCAGTCCTGGATGCCGGTCAGGTCGACCGCAACACGTTCGAACTGGGCAATGCTCGTCGGATACGACCGGGACTCGACCGCGCCGTCATTCCCAACGGTGACCATCGTCACTGATTTAGGGCCGGCCTCGTTGATGTCACGTCCCTGCGGCAGACCGGGCATGACGATGAACGGATCGCGGCTGTGCACCTCCCGCTTGTGTATGTGGCCAAGGCACCAATAATCGAAACCGGTGTCGGCCAGTTGGGCGAAGCGGCATGGCGCGTAATCGTCGTGCTGCGTGTCGCCGGCCAGGCTTGTATGAAGCAGGCCGATGTTGAGCGCGTCCGCGACTCGAGCCTTGAACTTAGGGACCAGGCTCTCCGGCGCATGGGGGTTCGCAAAGCTGATTCCGTGGACGACGACGGGAGTCTCACCACGAGGCCGTTCCAACTCGACAGCTTCACCTCGCCCTCCAAAGACCTTCACGCCTTCCGGCAATACAAGTTCCCTGGTGATCCGTGATTCCGCGTCATGGTTGCCCCGCACGATGAATGTTCGAATTCCGGACTCATCTAGCCGCCGCAGTTGAGCGGCGAGAAAGAGGGCGGTTTTCATCGACGTCTGATCGCCATCGTAGAGATCCCCGGCGATCATCAGAGCGTTAACCTGTTCGTCGAGGCACAGATCGATGATTCGCTCGAAGGCGAGGCGGGTCGCGCCACCAATTAATTCGGCAAGTGCGGGATCTCGAAGGGCGAGAGATCGCAGCGGGGAGTCAAGGTGGATATCGGCGGTGTGAACGAAGCGAAATGGCATAATCGATACTACAAATATCCCTGGAAAAACAACGGATTAACCGGCCGAAGCGAGACGGAACGGGGTTCGTCAGTCATCCAGAAGGTTGATCAAGCGCAACCCGGGGTATGCCGAAAAACCGCGGTCCAAAGTCACCCATTCGCAGCCGTGTTCGATTGCCAGAGCCGCATGATAGGCATCTGGAATTCGATTGCCCGTTAGTTGGAGCGTCTCAGACATGCCGCGAAATATGCGCCAATGACTACTGCCGGGACGCAATGCCGTGCTCGCGGGCTGCGCAAGCAACGCATCGATGAAGGCGCAGGCCGCCTCGCCGGGCGTGGGGGGGGTGGAATATCCGCGGATGCGTCAATACGCGGAGCACACCGCTGAGCACGAGTTCGAACAGGCCGACCCGATCCCGGCCCGATAAAGCTTCGACCAGCCACGTCCGGCAGCGTTCGTGGTGGACTGCGTCCTCGCGGAATCCGCTCACCAAGACATTAACGTCAGGACTCTGCATTCATGATAGCTTCGAGCGCCGTGTTGTCCGTCAAGTCCACGCCGGGCTGCACTCCTTGTCCACGAAACACCGGTATGGGCGGAGCATCAGCAACGGCGTTAGCCGGGCCCGCCAGGAACTCGCGAAGAGCCTGCTCGATCGTTGCTTTCAGGGTTTTGCGCTCACACGCCGCGTAGGCCTTGACCGCCCGGAGCAACTCCTTATTAATTAACATCTATCGTCGTTCTCATGTGTGGAAGTATATCCATAAATATGCTTTCGCACAATGGTTACCACTAGAAATGACGAGATTACTGGCGCAGTTGATCAAACGGGGGGTTACCACTAGAAATGACGAGATTACTGGCGCAGTTGATCAAGGAGCCGGTAGAGTTAGGGCCGAACCCACGTCCGCCGGAAGTTGTCGCGCGAAAAATGCGTTCGCGCCACGCCGCTTCCACCGTGGCACCTAAGCTGCGAGGGCGGTACGGCTGTGGGGAGATGTTGGCAGAACCGACCAACGCTGCACAAAGGTATCGCCATCCGAATCAACAGTGCAATATCGTTTCGCAACGCCAAAGCCCTTGAAAACCTGTTAGGCACCAGATTGTTGCGAAAACACTCCTTTGTGCAAGCCGTTCTACTGATGGGCCCGGCGGTTCACTGGGTTCAGTGCGGGCAGGCTGCACAGCGCCCATCAACCGCGCCATGAAACCAAGACCTGCGGCCGCTTTGCGGGAGAGAGCACTGGGTTTAGCGAACCTGGGACGAAAGTCGATTTCTTGGAACGCTCGATCCGGCGTGGCGAAGGGGGCGACCCGGAACTGGCTGACGTCCTGCAACGCGAGGCCGTCGTGATCTTCGGGGAATGGCGTTATCGCTTTCGCACGATGACAAGGCACCGCATGATGGCCTCCCACCGGTCCGCCCCGGTCAGTTTGTAGGCATCTGCAGGCCTTCGACAATCCATGGCTTTTGCCTGCAGATAGCGGAGTTGGCTCACGCCCGTAAAACGATCGGCAGGGTCGGGTCGTGTGTACCAGGTCTCGGAATACCAAGCTTGCATCATGCCTATGCACCACGCGCGGTCGATCTCGGTCATCTCAAGTCCGGTTGCCTCGTCGACTGCCTGGCAGGCCCTCTCCAGTTTCTGGGGACTCGCATCGGTGTATACGCGGGCTTCCGAACCGCAGGACGCTATCGCGAGCACTGTGGCGATGGCGATGATTAGGTTTGCACAAGCTTTCGTTCTGGTTGGGTTGTTCCTTATCGGAGTCTCCCGATCAATGGGTGTTGGTATCCTGATCTGCCAACGATATATCAGGCGCGGCGCGGGCGCACCCGAAAGAGCTTTCGGAAAGCTGCACAATTACAGCGTAGCCGCTTCCCGCCCTTCGCTTCAGTCTCAACAGTCCCTGCGGGAAGTCTGAAACACCGCATGAAGTGGTCGCACATGGTCTTCTTCATCATCGGCATGAGCGTCTCTTCGTGGGGGTTCGTGCGTTGACTGCTTCCTCCGCTTGGGGCGGCACCCGTCCGGGCCGGACCGTTGTGCACCGGTCCGGTAACGACAGTGCGGAGGACAAGCAGAAGTATCCCGGAAATTAGGGCGTTGTTTCTAATCGTCGTACCGCACGGGACATGCAACAAATCATCCTCCATCCCCCTTAATAGGTGACTACAATGACAACACAGGGCGGAGGCCAGTGTTAGTGGTGGTTTAGGGTGTAGTCACCACGTGAAGCGATTCTGGATAGCCCAGCTTTCCTGAACCACTGGGAAAACGCTAAAGCTTACCTTAATCAGATGTGTGTAAAAAAGAACGTCCCAGAGAGTTTACAACCGATCTCCTTGAGCCGTCCGCTGACTCTTCGGTTAGAAGACGAAAGGTCCAACCGGCCTTCCGACAAGAGCAACGAACAACCCTTGGAGACTGGATCAACTCAACCAGGGTTGTCTGCTATCGAAGCTCAACCACAATCCGAAGACCGCCGCTTCGCTCCATACCAGTAGAACCCTCCGCTGGCTTTCCGAAAAAAGCTGCCGTAGAGTCCTTCCCCTCATTCTTGATCCCCTCCCTCCTACCGAAGTCGAAATGGCGAGTCTCTCAAACTCAGGGTTTACCGTCAGTTGAGGTGTGCTCCCTCTCTGAGACGGACCCTATTCTAGACCTTAAGCACAACTTAGGAAAGGTTTAATTTTTGAAGATTGATCCAAGAACCGTTAAGACCCTTACAATCAATAGATTAATCATTGGAGGTGGTGCACGTCTCACAAGGAAGGAGATCCTCATCAGGGGGTAAGAACTCCGGCTTGCCGAGCTCGGCCATCCGGTTGAGGATGTGACACCTGATCATGGCCTCTCTACTCTGCTCTTGACGACCCCGCTAGTTGCGAACACCCTTTAAGATGTCTGACCAGCCAAAGAGCCGGTCCTGGGATTCCCTGCGGCTCCGAGCCCTCGGATAGCAGGCTCGTGAAAATAACGCAGCAAGCTGGAGATCAGGGGCGCTTCAGGATGGTTCAGTGGAGCGATGTGCTTGCGCAACCGTTCCTTTAAGAAAGCCCGTCGCGCGGAACTTCCCCTGAACTTAAATCCGGATGCAGAGTGAGGAATCTGATAAATTATCCCCGTCGGCATGGCTGTGGAAGAGCCGGTTGCGCGAGAATGATGATCCGACGTTTCAGATACCGCCCTCTCGTGTCAACAACCTGTCTCGAAGTCTCTACCGGTAGGTGAGAGATGCGCTTCAACTTAATAATAAGCGCCTGCGATCTGATAAAATCCTGAAGATCCTTTGATCTGTGCCGTTGAGGCGCACATAGAAATTCTGAGTAACATGACCGAAGACGAACGACAGAACCTGCTCGAAACGGTAGCTGAGGCCCACGGCGGCCTGTCCGAAGTCGCCTTCAAGTTGCGGCGGGAACTGACGGCGAAAGCTCCTGCGTTGAAGGCGGCAATGAAGGCCGAGCGGGAGATCTTTCGCCTCAAGCGCGAGCTTCAGCGGCTCGATATTGAGGATCTTGAACAAGCAAAAGGGCGCAAATCGTTGCCCGAGGTTCGCCGAGGTGGGAAGGCGGTAGACGTGGACCAGCTACTGCGGCAAAAGGCTCGACACGACAAGTCCTGAACGAAAGGGTGTATCCCGTCAGCGAAAGTGGGACACATAGGGCCGAGAGTTAAGAGAGAGTTGGAAGGTTTGAGGGGGTGAGATCTCACCCCCTCAAAGGGCTGATCTTGACAGCCCATCAGAGCAAGCCGATGCTGGTCATGGCACAACCAAAAGGAGAACGCTATGACCACAGACGTCGTCAAACAGATCCGTAGGGCCACCCGCCGGAGATTCACGGCCGAAGAAAAGATCCACATCGTTTTGGAGGGGCTCCGCGGAGAGATTCCCGTCACCGAACTGTGCCGCAAAGAAGGGATTCAACCTTCGATCTACTACAAGTGGTCCAAGGCCTTCCTGGATTCGGGCAAAAACGGTCTAACCCGGGAGACCCAACGGAATGCGACTTCCGGTGAGGTGCGTCGCTTGAAGGAGGAGAATGAAGCCTTGAAGAAGGCGGTGGCCGAGACGGTAGTGGAGAACCAAAAGCTAAAAAAAAGTTTGGGCCTGTAAGGCGAAGGAGGTATCAGAGGATGCTCAGCGAGCACAAGCTGGAAGTTTTAAGGACAGTGGAGGCCTCCGAGTTACCGGTCCGGGAGGTGCTGGATCAACTCGAGATCCCCCGCTCGACCTACTATCGCTGGAGACACCCCTTTCGAAAGAGGGGGTTGGCAGGCTTGCGGGACCGTCCCCCAGGATCAGGACGGGTTTGGAATCAGATCCTGCCCAAAGAACGGGACCGAATCCTGGAGATGGCGCTGCTGTTTCCAGAGTGGTCCTCACGAGAAGTGAGCTGCCAGGTGACGGATAGGTGCGGGTTTACGGTCTCGGAATCCTCGGTCTACCGGATTTTGAAAGCGGAAGGGCTGATTCGGGAGGTTCAACTCCGGAGCTTTCCAGCCGAATCGGAATATCGAATCAAGACGACCCGACCCAACCAGCAGTGGCAAACGGATGCGACCTATCTTCTGGTCAAGAACTGGGGCTGGTACTATCTGATCTCAGTACTGGATGACTTTAGCCGGAGGATCCTGGCCTGGGGACTTCACACGGCCATGCGTGCTGGAGACTTCAGCCAGGTGGTCGAGGCGGCTTGTGAGAGAACGGGTGTGGAACAGGCTCCGTTGTCTGATCGGCCCCGGCTGGTGACAGACCGCGGACCGGCTTTGATCTCCAAAGACTTTGGTCAGTATCTGGAGACCAAGGGACTGGGCCACATCCTGGCCTCACCCTATCATCCCCAGACCAACGGGAAGATCGAACGCTACCATCGTTCCTGCAAGGAACGCATCAACCTAATGGTCTGGGAGACACCCGAGGAGTTGGAGCGAGAAATCGCGGTCTTTATCGACTACTACAACTCCAGGCGCTATCACGAGGCCCTGGGTAACGTCACACCCGATGACATGTACTTCGCAAGACGAGATTCCATCCACACAAAAAGGAGAAGATTGAAAGGAGTCACCCTTGCCCGTCGGCAGGCGATCAATGCTAAACTAGCCCGATCAGCATCGGTTCCCACTGTCTCTTAGCTTGGAACCCCAAATGTCCCATTCTCGCTGAAGACGTACAGCCTATCCTGATTAGCAATCCATGCATCTAGCATCAAATAGCCTACAAAAAAAATCCAGAGCCGTCTCTACACCATCAAAAGATGCAGAATCTATGGGAAGGTTGACTGCAGCATGTCTCATAAAAGCCAACACCCTGCTTAAAGTATGCTGCGCAACCCGAAAAAACTTCCTCTGCGGATACTCATTGTCAACTGCAGCCAAAAGTTCATTGCCGTGCACCAGTCGGCAGCCTTCGGGAACGAAAGTCGGCGTGACCACTCCTCTACGGTCTCTAAAGGTCGCAAAATCGTATGCAGCGTGCGGAATGCCTAGTAATTCGCACAACTCACACGCGACCTTTTCGGACCAATCATCACCCGAGTTGGGCCGCCCCTCCTTGAAGAGACAACTAACTCCTTGATCATCTCTAAACCAGAATTTCTCCTTCGTGCCGAGCTGCTCAGGCAAATTAGGGGCGTCATTTGGCAGTGAGATAACAGGGAACATGCAGTCTCACCCGTTCTAGCATGAGAGTAGCGAAAACCCGACACCTGCAATTCAATATACCAAAATACTGGTGACTTAAACCCGTCAGTTGTTGAAAAGTAAGGACGGTGCTTGTAGCAGAATTGAAACCGGGATAGCCGAGTTGTTGACAGGCGTTGATAGAAGCCGTTGTTTTACCTGTTCTCCTGAGGTTCTTAATGTCTTTAAGCAATTGATTCCTGGTTGGTTGCGGGGGAGGGATTTGAACCCTCGACCTTTGGGTTATGAGCCCAACGAGCTACCAGACTGCTCCACCCCGCGAATTCATGCTATGGGGATTCCGTGAGTCTGTCAAGTTGGGGGCTTGGCTTGGTCGGCCTATTACTACTGCTCCTCTTGAGGACTTTCCTGCTCCACGTCTTGCACACAGCGGAAGCCGATTCCGTATTGGGAGTCGGGAGCGTAGCCGCTTCGACTGAAGAGGCCCATGGTTCTCCCTTTCACGGCATAGGAACCGCCACGGACCGCGATGTTATTCCCTCGAAAGGCATCCTCCCGGCTAGCCGGGCTGTCCGGATAGGGGGTCAGTTTCTCACCAGTCCACTCCTGGGCGTTGCCCATCATGTCGTAAAGACCATAGGGGCTCTTATCCGTCTCCACTTCTCCGACCTCCATCGTATTGCGCATGCCCATCTCCGAGGAATTGGATTTCTTGCCATCCCAAACATCGCCCCAGGGATACTTAAGGGCATCCGGACCACGGGCAGCCTTTTCCCACTCTTCCTCCGTCGGCAGTCGTTTGCCAGCCCACTCACAATAGGCCTTGGCGTCTTCCAACGTCACATTGGTCACGGGATGGTCCTCTTTACCAATACTGTAGAATTGGCGCCAATTTCCTTCCGGTCGAAAGTCGGCCTCAGTGATGAACTTGATCCACTCGCCGTGGGTCACCTCATAGACATCGATAGAGTAGGCCGGCAGGTCGAGGGTACGTTGGGGCACCGCCAGAGGAGGGGGGGCCTGTTGTTCCGTTCCCATGATGAACTCACCCGCTGGAATGAGCACGTTATCACCCGGCCTGGGCTTTACGATATCCGGCTCGACAGCCATCGCCTCATCGGCTGGAGCCTCTGCCGACCCGCCACAGCCAAGCCACGTGGAGTAGCTGAACAGGACCAAACATGCGAGGAAGAATGTTTTATTTGTCATGACCTTTTTCTTATAGCACTCTGTGACCCAAGGCACCAGTAAAATCGCACTCAATGAACGCGATTCTGGAATTGCCTACAGATAGTTTTTTTTCACCCAATCCAGGGTTTCCTCTTCGGAGGACAGCTTACCCTCCAATTGGAGGTCCTCGACAGCACTCATGATCTTGGAAAAGATGGGTCCCGGTTCCAGGCCCAGACCGATCAGATCATGGCCATTAATGAGGGGCTTGGGCCGCATCGCCTCTTGGGTCAGTTCCTCCAGTTTCTCTTGGCAAAAGTGGTAGCTGGAGAGATTCCCATGACTGGCCAATGAGTCCAGGCGGTGAAGTTCGAGGTGGTCCCTAAAATTGGGTTTACGGAGGAAACGCTTCAGGGTGCTTTCCCGCATTTCCCGAACGTGGATGAAGCGCAGATGATCCTTGACCAGATCGACCACCTCTTCGATCTGCTGGTTGGAAATCCGCAACCTTCGACAGATCTCTTCGGCCATCTTGGCTCCGAGATCGGCATGACCATCAAAGCGAATTCGCTCTTTGATGGTGAAGGTGGCAGGCTTGCCCACATCGTGAAGCAAAATCGCCAGAGAGAGGGTCTCACTGCGTTCCTGGGAGAGCTCGAACATCAGGCAGGTGTGCACGAAAACATCACCTTCCGGATGGAACTGTGGGGGTTGCTGGACGCCTTGCATGGCCGTCACTTCAGGTAAGATGACTCCCAGAATTCCTGAATCGGACATCAACTTCAGTCCGCGAGAGGGATCGGGCCCGGTGAGAATCTTTAACCCCTCGTCCCGGATTCGCTCCCAACTCACCTGAGTGAGTTGGGAGGCATGTTTCTTTACTTGTTGGTAGGTTTGCCTCTCGATCTCGAAATCAAGCTGACAGGCTAAGCGCAGGGCCCGCAGGAGGCGCAGCTTATCCTCCTGGAATCGGGAGTGGGGAGGACCTACAGTGCGAATCAACTTGCGCTCGAGATCTGCTCTCCCCTTGACGTAGTCGATGACTTCTTCAGTGAAGGGATTCAAGAAAAGCGCGTTAACCGTGAAGTCACGACGCTCGACATCGTGTTGGGCATCGGTAAAACTCACCTGGGTGGGATGACGACCATCCACGTAGTCTCCTTCCTTCCGGAAAGTCGTTACCTCGTAATTGTTGGCGTCCTGTACCACAACGATCACCCCGAATTGTTTGCCCACGGGGATCGTCTTGGGAAACAATTGTTCAATTTCCTGTGGGGAAGCTGAGGTGGCAATATCGATCTCAGGGATGCTCTTCTCAAGGAGCAGATCCCGAACCGCACCTCCTGCAAAGTAGGTTTCATGCCCCTGATCGTGAAGGGCCCTGACTATGGCTAAAGCGCCCTTTAACAGATGGGGATCAACCCGTTCTCGCAAGGACATCCGATGACCCCAGAGCTTTCTATTGCTCCAACTTGTTCAGTTGTTGGGTCCAACTCAGGTCGGGGAAGGCGCGATTGCACCAATCACGATAGAAGTGGAACTTGTCTTCCTGCCCCAGGTGATAGTAACTCAGCGTCAAATTGGGGAGCATGATTTCCATGTTATTAAACTGCTCGGAAAGCTTGAGTGTTTTTTCACCTGCTTCGATAGCTTCTTGATACCGACCCAAAGCGTAATAATTGTTGGTCAGATAGCTTTGAATTTCAGCTTGTTCTTCTTTGTCCTCTATGGGTTCCTGTAAAGCTTTTCCAACAAATTCAATCGATTTTTCGTGTTCTTTCAGATTGTAATAGCAGTTAGCCGTTTCGATATAGAGCCAAGCCAGAGGGTCTTTTTCGGGCTCCAGCTCCTTGAGTTCCAGCAACTTGAGATAGGAATCCAGGGCCATCCGGAAATCGAGTAACCGCTGATGACACAGTCCAATACTGAAGTAGACGTCGTCTTTCCGTTCAAATCCGGGATCCACCTGTATAACCCGTGCAAAGTATTCCTGGGCCTTCTTGTACTCGCCCAGCTCGTAAAGGTTGGAACCGAGCCTTTCAAAGATGTAGGCGATTTCAGGATCATCGTTGCTGATGAGGGAGATCGCTTGAGTGTTGAATTTCACGGAATTGCGCAAATCGCCCTTCTGCTCGTAATTCCGGCTCATTCCAGCCAGCAGCATCCATTGAGGTTCTCGATGAAGCTGGCTCAGGTACTTGAAGGCCTCAAGGCGGAATTCCAGGGAGGTATCATTGTCATCGTTGTACTCATAGAGCGATCCTAAAAAGTAATGGACCAGTCCGCAGATTTCCGGGTCAAAGTCCTCCTCGTCGGAGCGAAGCATCTGTTTCGCTCCCAGCAGCGCCTGGTGGGCTTCCTGGTCTTTGTTCAAGAAAAAATGACAGATGCCTTCCATGCCCTGATAGTAAGCTCGGGGATTGCCCTCAGGGGCCAATTTTTCAGCTGCCCCGTAATAGGTGACGGCTTCCTGGTAGTCATCCTGGTCGTAATAGTAGGCCGCGATCTCGTCCAGAATCTCCAGCTTTCCCCTGGCTCCCTGGGCGGCTGTCAATTTTTCTTTGAGTTGTTTAACATTCATGCTGAAGGGCTAGAGTAGCATCTTCAAAAGGGATCGTCTAATGCGCTTGTTTATGGCTGCAGTGCTGTTGCTGTGCCAGCTGAGCCTGGGTCTGATCTGGGTTCTCCAGCCTGGGGAGAGAAGCGCTTTTGAGCAGTTTGTTCCCCAGGATGTCCTCGGTTTGATGGTCATGACCCATCCCCCCACCCGCCTCGATTTTCTGGAGTATTCGAGCTTGGGGCGCTGGTTTGATCTGGTCTCACAAGATCTTGAGGAAAGAATCCCTGTTGAAGTCAAAGAACAGGTGCGCCCCCTGTTCCGAGATGAGCTCGAGAATGTGTGGCTCCTGATCCACCATCTTGAAGGCCAGCCCGAAGGTTCCTGGCGAATTCACTTTAGCAGCCTGCTCAAGCCTCGACCTTTTCAGAGGCGGGCGCTTGAACTTCGCATCGAGCGGGTCGTCAAGGACATTTTTGGAGGTGCTCAGACAGAGACCTTGGAACATCAGAATGTCCGTATCTACAGGGGAAGCGCACCCGGTCAGGTTCTTTACCAGGTGCAAATGCCTGATTTTCTCCTCATTTCCAATAGTGAGGAAGGCTGGCAGAAAACATTGCGCACCATTGCTGGAGAGGAGGCCAGCCTGGCCGAGAGGACTTCCTTCAGGAGAGTCCAAAGTCACCTTCGAATCGATGAGGGCCTGTTCCTCTATTTCAAGGCCAACCGACTCTTCCCCTTGTTTCCCGAGTTTGGCTACCTCATTCGATGGCACCAGGAAGAGTTCTCTGAGGATTATTATGAAATCAGATAGAGCAGGAGGTCCTTCCTCTTACGTTACGGACTCGCGTCTCCTGTTTCCATCATCACCTTTCCAGGATGGAAGGTGACCGACCGAATGCCGTAGGGCATGTCGAAGGGCTCGGTCGGATCAAAGGGCGGGTTGTTCCTTTTTCCCAGGGAACTCAAGAGGCTGTTGACCCATGGGGCGGGAAGAGAAATACCGCTGAGTCGAGCCTCCTGGACCAGATAGCTTGCCAAGCCATCTTCGGCTTGCAGTCTTCCCTCAACCTCCAGAGTCTGTGTGCCCCGGAGTAAAAGCCTCAAATAACCGATCGTCGCATCATCTCCCTTAACTTGTAACTCATCGGTATTGACCTCTACCCGTGTCAGGAAAGTTCCCTCCTTGATCAGTAAGTCTATGTTCTCCACCACCTTTTGATCCTGTTGGTAAAGCTGAGCGGACAGGTAGGCGTTCAACTCCTTTTCAGTGACTTCATAAGACCTGTTGGGAACCGTGCTTTCTTGATCATTGTCCTTCAGCTCCTCCAGAATTCCCGTGATCTTGGCAACCCCGGGATCATTGGTCTGTTCCTCTTGTGGCCTGGATTCAGCGGCTAAGCAAAGCCAGCCAAGAGTTAAGAAAACGACCAGGATGGCTGCTTGGCGAAAATTCATCTCCATATATCCCTAGATGCCCAACCGGGACATTTGTTTTAATCTTGCTGTCTCTTTTTTGGACTGCCAACGGATTCGAAAACTTCACCGGGGACCTCTTCCACCCGCGGGAAAACATAGCGCAGAAGAATGGGGGTGACCATGGTGGTGACCAGGACCATGATGACCATGGCCGAAAACATGTTCTGAGTAATGATGGCACGACTCAGACCAACACCTGCCACGATCAGTCCGACCTCTCCACGACTGACCATCCCGATCCCCACCCGCAAGGACTGGATATTGTCAAACCCGGTCACTCGTGCACCCAGGAAACAACCCAGCACCTTGGTCAGGATGGCCAGAGAAACGATGGCTACGAGAAAGCTGATGGTTCCCCCCAGTTCTCGGGCATTGGCTTGGAGTCCGATACTCACGAAGAAAATGGGAACGAAGAGCGAGTAGGTCACCGGGTGTATCTTCTCGTCGATTTCCTCTCTGAAGCGGGTTTGGGCAAACAGGACTCCAGCCATGTAAGAGCCGGTGATGGCCGCCAGATGGGCGATCACCTCAGCCGCCCATGCGTAGAAGAAGGCAACCACCAGTACAAAAGCCAGCAGGGCCTGGCTTGCCGGCACCTTCCTGATGCGATCACACCACTTTTCGAGGTACCTGCTTCCGATGAACCAGAAGGCCACAAAATAAAGGGCCATCCAAAACACAATGCCCAGGACAACCCCGATTCCAGACTCGGCCTCCCCAGCGGCTCCAACGGCGGACAGAGCCGTCACCACACCCAGAATAATGATCCCCAGGACATCGTCGATCACTGCTGCGCCGAGTATGGTGGTCCCTTCTCGAGAACGTAAGACTTTCAGTTCGATGAGAGTCTGGGCGGAGATGGAAACAGAAGTTGCGGTCAGAATCGTTCCCACAAAAATGGCTTCCCAGTACAGGGGGTATCCGAAGTAAAGGCTGGCCAGGGTTCCTCCCACTAAAGGCAGGAGGATTCCTCCCATAGCGGCCCAAAAGGCGGTTTTCCCCACCTTTTTCATCTCCTCCAGATCGGTCTCCATACCTGCCACAAACATGAGCAGGATCACCCCGATTTCTGCCAGGTCCTTGATGAGGGATTCGAGATAAAGCGTATTGGCTGTTTCTCCCATGGCGACCAGTGAGTCAGACTCCTGGGCCGCATCGATCAAAGCGTCTACGGCCCCCGTGCTATGAGGGCTGGCCTGTGAAAACACACCCAGATTCAGGACATCCAGGACGGTGGGACCCAAAACCAAACCTACGGCGATTTCTCCAAAAACGGCCGGCTGACCAAAGCGCACGCTGATGGCACCCGCCACCTTGGCGACCACAACGATTCCTGCCAAAAGGAGCAGTACTTGAGGGATATGATCCATCTTGGTTACCTGCTGATCGCTTTTTGCTCCGTTTCGCCCTGAAACTCGATCCTTTCCGTCTTCATCTGCTTGAGGGCCTCCTGCACCATCGGGTTGATCTCCAATCGACTTTCTACTCTCTGAATCCCATCCAGCTTGGCTCGTGTTTCAGGATGCTTGGGAACGAACAGAGAGCAGCAGTCTTCATGAGGTAAGATAGAGATGGGAAAGGTTCCAATACGCCGGGCCACGGCAACGATCTCCTCCTTATCCTCTCCAATCAAGGGTCGCAGGATGGGTAGTTGGGCGGCGTCGGAAATCACACGCAGGTTTTCCAAAGTCTGGGAAGCAACCTGCCCGATGCTCTCTCCCGTGACCAGGGCATGGGCTCCTTCTCGACGAGCAATTTCTTCAGCCAATCGCATCATGAGGCGACGATAAAGGATCACCCTGGTCTCAGCCGGTGTGAAAGCCACAACCTGTCTCTGCATGTCGGCAAACGGGATCATATAGATCTTGGACCGATATTGATACTCATTGAGTATAGAAACCAACTGTCGCACTTTATCCAGGGATTCAGGCGTGGTGTGAGGAAGGCTGTGAAAATGAACGAAGATGGCATGACAACCCCGCTTGAGTACCTTGAAGGCTGCAACCGGCGAGTCGATTCCTCCCGAAATCAGGACCACGACTTTGCCGGAGCAGGAAACAGGCAGACCATTGACGCCTCTCAACTTACGAAAGTACAAAAAAGCATATTCTTCGACAATGTCCACATAGCAGGTGAGTTCCGGATCTTCGAGACGGACGGTTTGTCCGGACCGGGTGCGAACGACGTCCCCCAAGTGCTCGTTGATCTGCTGGGAGGAAAGAGGATATTTCTTGTTGGCTCGCCGAGCGTCAATTTTAAAGGTCTCATACTTTCTCGGGGAGACCAGCTTCCACAAGTCTTCCTGCAGTACTTCCATGTCTTGAACCGATAACCAGGCGGGACAACAAAAGACCAGTCCAAAAACCTTTTGTAAACGAGCACCAACTTGTTCCACGGGTGAGTCCGCAGTGAGTTCAACCAGGACTCGTCCCGAGATGCGCCGGATGGAAGCATAGGGAAGACCTTTTAAGGCCTTTTCCACGTTCTTACTGAGGCGCTTCTCAAAGAAAGAACGGTTTTTCCCCTTGAGAATGATTTCGTGATAGTAGCAGACAAAGTATCGTTTCATGGGCTAGGTTTCGACCGGATCAAGATCATGGTTCACAGATTTCCAGCCAGGTTCAGTCGATTTTTTCGACCACCATGGTAATCTCTTTCACCTCGCCTTTCTGTTTGTAGTAGACGTGAACATAGGCCCCCGCCTCAAAACTACTTCCCTTGATGGAACTCGGACTGATTCGGAAGGTGATCTCCTCGTTCTTGCCCTGGATGACCAGTTCGCTCAGGGAAACGGATTGAACCGTGCCGTAGACGTCGAAGATCTTTTCCTCAATCGGCGTGTCGTTTTTCCAGAAGCAACCTCCTTGCAAGACCAACAACAGCAAGCAGGAAAGGTGCAGTGAGCGTACCATGGGAAGAGATTGTACTGGAAATAAGGTGTAAACTCCTAAGGATGTGACTTTTCGATCTTTTCCAAGAGATCCTTGACCCGGTGCTCGATCTGGTAGCGAATGACCCGAAAGCCCTTGATCACCTCATCCAGACTTCCGAGGATTCCGGCGGGATCGGGAAGAGGCCAATGCTCAGTCTTAATATGGGCGGGCAAAAGGGGACAAGACTCCTTGGCATCTCCACACAGAGTCACCACGTAGTCGAACTCATCCAGGTTCTTGCTGCTCAGAGAATCGGAGGTTTGACGGGAGATGTCCATGCCTACCTCTTGCATCGCCCAAACCGCATTAGGGTTTAATCCGGCGGGATCGGTTCCAGCACTTTCCAACTCAATGGAGTTTCCGCCGTAGAAGCGAGCAAACCCTTCGGCCATCTGGCTGCGCGCTGAATTCCCCGTGCACACAAAGAGGATTCTAGGTTTATTAGGCATGGCTAAATATTTAACTTGATCAAACTAAATAATATGCGATAATAGAGTTAAACCATGTCAACAAACTCCACAGGCTTCTGGGCCCTTCTTATAAGCGTTTCTATGCTAGCGCTTTTTTCAAGTGCTTGCCTGGAATCGCATGCAGACGGGCGGCTCTCGAAGGCAGATGAAGAGCTGGCCAAGAGCGTGATTCGCAACAACGAATGTGGTTTTTGCCATACGCTGCAGGCTCATGGCCTGAACCTGACGGGCAAAATCGGCCCCGATCTCACTCAGCAGGCCCACAGAGATCGCTCGCATCAGTGGCTTAAAGAGCAAATCACCAACCCGGTTTCCATCCCAGATCATGAAGTTGTTGCTGGGTTTGAGGGCAAGCAGAAGCTCATGCCCAGATTCAACCGGACCTCGGATCGGGAATTGAACGCGGTGATCGAATTTCTGCGCAGCCTGAATTAAACCGTTCCTAGCCACTTCAGCCCGCGGATGACGCGGATCTCACCCAGATCAGCACGGATAGGCCTGGATCAAACCGAGATTTCGTTTGCCCATTAAAGCCCTTTTGTTGTTACATAAGGGGTCGGTAGTGAGGATATAAGCGAGTGATGGCGAATGTAAGCTTATCAGCGATAGGTCTTGAAAACGTGGCCGAAGTGCACCGAAACCTCTCACCTTCTCTTTTGATCGAACACACTTTGAGAAGTGGTGAGGGTGTTTTGGCGGACTCCGGCGCTTTGCGTGTGACCACGGGTAAGAACACGGGAAGATCACCTAACGACAAGTTCGTGGTGGAAGATGCTGACTTTTCCGATCAGATCTGGTGGGGTGACGTGAATCGCCCTTTCAAGCCGGAGTCTTTCGAACGCCTCTATGAAAAGGTGGTGTCTCATCTGCAAAATCGGCCCCTCTATGTCTTTGACGGATTTGCTGGAGCAGATCCGGAATATCGACTTCCCATACGTGTCGTGAACGAGGTAGCCTGGCACAATCACTTCGCACACCAGCTGTTTGTTCGCCCCTCTGAGGAGGAACTGGCGAATCATCAGCCGGAGTTCACGGTTCTTTCCGCCCCTGATCTGAAAGCTGACCCGGAACAGGATGGGACCAACTCCGATGTCTTCATCCTCCTGAGCTTAGCCCGCAAGTTGATCCTGATCGGAGGGAGCCATTATGCGGGGGAGATCAAGAAGTCGATCTTCACGGTGATGAATTACCTGATGCCCCAACGGGACGTGCTTCCCATGCACTGCTCAGCCAATATTGGAGAGCAGGGAGATGTTGCGTTGTTCTTCGGTCTCTCCGGCACCGGCAAGACCACCCTTTCGGCTGACCCCAAGCGCCGCCTGATCGGAGATGATGAGCACGGCTGGTCAGATTCCGGAATCTTTAATTTCGAAGGCGGCTGCTACGCCAAATGTATCAAGCTCTCTCCCGAGACGGAACCCCAGATCTGGGACGCCATTCGTTTTGGTTCGGTGATTGAAAATGTCACTTTTCACGGGCAAACTCGAAAGGTGGACTACGATAGCTCTGAAATCACAGAGAATACGCGAGTGGCCTACCCGGTTGAGTTTATCCCGGGTGCTGTCATTCCTGGGGTTGGGGGGCATCCCAAGACGGTGATTTTTCTTACCGCCGATGCCTTTGGTGTCTTGCCCCCGGTTTCCCGGCTGAACCCAACCCAGGCCATGTACCACTTTATTTCCGGCTACACTTCCAAAGTGGCCGGTACAGAAAAGGGAATTACCGAGCCTCAGACCACGTTTTCGCCTTGTTTCGGAGCCCCTTTTCTTCCCTTGCACCCGAGCCGCTATGCTGAGATGCTGGGCGAACGGATTGAAAAGCATGGGGCCAACGTTTATCTGGTGAATACCGGCTGGACGGCTGGACCCTACGGAGAAGGCCACCGCATGGAGCTCCCCTACACCCGTGCCATGATGACAGCAGCCCTGAGTGGTGAACTGGAAAAGGCCGATTTTCAACCCCATCCTGTTTTTCAGGTTGAGGTTCCCAAGACCTGTCCGGAGGTTCCTTCAGAAATTCTGGATCCCAAGAACACCTGGAGAGACAAGGACGCTTACGACAGAAGCGCCAACGAATTGGCCAAGCGCTTTTCAGAGAACTCTGAAGGATTCTCAGAAGTTGCCCAGGAGATTCTCACTGCCGGCCCGGGACGGTGAGGTAAAGGAAGAGAAAGGATCGGGGTCTGACCCTGACACTGTAATCCTACCTTTACAAGGTCAGACTTCCTTTTTACGACCATGCGAGAAGCGGTGATTGTAGCGGCGGGTCGGAGTCCCGTCGGCAAAGCTTCCAAGGGAGCACTCCGGCATACCCGCCCTGACGACGTGGCTGCACAGGTGATCAATGACCTGCTGGAAAGAGCGAAGCCGCTGGCCCCGGATGATGTAGAGGACGTGATTCTGGGGTGCGCCATGCCGGAGGCGGAGCAGGGAATGAACGTCGCGCGGATCGCTTCGCTGCGAGCCGGACTGCCCGATCAGGTCAGCGCCATGACCATCAATCGCTTCTGTGCCTCCGGTCTTCAAGCGATTGCCCTGGCCACCAATAACATCGATACCGGGATGAACCAGGTGGTGATCGCCGGAGGAACGGAAAGCATGAGTTTGATTCCCATGGAGGGGAACAAGTTCTCTCCAAATCCTACCCTGGTGGAGGAGGATCCCGACGTCTATCTTTCCATGGGTCTCACCGCCGAGAATTTGGCGGCTCAATACGGAATCTCTCGTGAAAAGCAGGACGACTTCTCACTCACGAGCCATCAAAAAGCCCTGGACGCTCAGGCATCGGGACGTTTTGAAGAGGAATTGATTCCCCTCCAGGTGACACAAGAAGAACTGGATCAGGATGGCAAACAGTCGCAGGTGGTGGAGTTTTCGGTGGATGAGGGACCGCGGGCTGATACTTCCATGGAGGCCCTGGCTCAACTCAAGCCGGCTTTCAAAGTGGGGGGGACCGTCACCGCGGGAAACAGCAGCCAGCGGAGTGACGGAGCGGCTGCAGTGGTGGTGATGTCGCGGCAAAAAGCGGACGAACTCGCCCTGGAACCTTTGGGGAGGCTGTTGTCTTATGCCATGGTGGGGGTGGCTCCGGAAATCATGGGCATCGGTCCAGTACATGCCATTCCCAAAGCCCTCAAGCTGGCTGAACTCGAACTGAAGGACATGGGTCTTATCGAACTCAATGAAGCCTTCGCGGTTCAAGCCTTGAGTGTGATTCAGGAAGCCGGACTCGACCCGGACATCGTGAATGTCAACGGGGGCGCTATTGCGCTGGGTCATCCCCTGGGGTGCACCGGTGCCAAGCTGACGGCAACCCTCCTTTCCGAGATGAAACGCCGTGAAGTGCGCTATGGCCTGGTGACTATGTGTGTTGGAGGAGGCATGGGCGCCGCAGGCGTCATCGAGTGCTATCGTGCTTAAGATTCTGGTCACAGGAGCCTCTTCAGGTATCGGAGAGGCTACGGCGTACGCTTATTCCAACCCCGAATGTGAACTGTTTTTGGTGGCCCGCCGGGAACAGCAGTTGGGGGAGGTGGCTGAAGCTTGCCTCAAAAAAGGCGTGTCCAGGGTGGTCTTTAGGGCTCGCGATCTCAGTGTCCCTGGCCAGGGAGCGACCATCGTCAAGGAGTGTTTAGAGGCACTGGGGGGGCTGAACCTGCTTATTTGTAACGCAGGTTACGGAATCTATGGGCCCCTTCAGGAGGTCTCCCCACAGGAAATGGCCCGCATCTGGCAGGTCAACTTCCAGTCCGGCTACGAATCGATTCATGCTGCCCTACCTCATCTCGTGGAACAGAAAAAAGGACATATTGTGCTCGTCAGCAGCATCATTGGCAAGAAGGCGTTTCCCTATGCAGCCAGCTATTGTGCCACTAAATTTGCCCAGGTGGCGATCGGGGAAGCGCTGTGGGGGGAACTGAGAGAGACCGGTGTGGGAGTGAGCGTGATCTGCCCAGGCTACACGGCGACCGAGTTTCAGCGATGCGCTCAAAAGACGGCCAGTCAAGGGAGCTGGAACCGCCTGGGACGTGGTCAAGACTCTGCAGCCGTGGCCCGAGCCATTGTGAGTGCGGTGCGCCACAAGAAGCGCGAGGTCCATCTTACCCTCCCCGGTAGGATCTTCTGTGGGATAAACCGGCTTTCCCCTTTTCTGGTGAACCATGTGGCGGCTCGGGTGCTCCAATGGGCTTCGAAGAAGGAAGACAGGAAGCAGGAGGTAGGAGACAGAAAATAGGAGCGGCTCTCAGCCGGGCTTTGAATCATGTTGATCAGTATATTGGCGGCTTTGAGTTTTCTGATCTCAAGCTATTTCACTGCCGTTGCCTATCGTTGGGTAAACCCGAATGCTGGCTGGATCCCATCTTTTTGCCGAATGGGTGAAACGACCTGTGCGAGTATCGTGTTTACACCGCGTGCGCGGGTTTTTGGGCTCCCCAACTCGCTCCTGGGTCAGGTCTTTTACCTTGCCTTGATTGCGGCGGTAGTGGGAGATTTTCTGTTTACGAAACCCCTTGTTTATTTTTATCTACTGGCCAGTCTGGTCACCGTTTTCTTGGGAATGTATCTCAGTTACTCGCTGCTGTTCATTACCCGCGTCCCCTGCAAGCTGTGCTTTACATCTCACGCAATCAATCTGGCGATTTTTATCCTCCTGTTGATGGGATAAAGAATAGACCACAGCCGGCAGACCGGCTGAAAATTCAAAATACCAAACTCCAAATCCCAACTCTAAGAGCGGGGAGGGTGTCAAGCAGAAAAAGAGACACACCTCTCCGGCAGCGGCCGACAGGCCGCTCAAGAAGAGCCAAAAGCACTCTGAGGATCGCTAAGGTTCTTTGCATCGCCAGTTGACATCATTACGGGTTCAGTACCCAACCATCTCTCCGGTGACCAGCCACCAAGATGTCTCGTTCAATCTCCCGAAGGAGGGGACCGCCTCATCAAACAACGGTCATGAAAGACCATGGGATTTGGCAGGCAAGTCCCGTACTGATGCCCGTCTTAGAAACTCCGGATAATCGATTCCATCCCGCAGCAGCACCCAGGACCAGACCAGCAGCTTGCGGGCCGCTGCCACTCGGGCCACCGGCATCCCTTGGCGATGGAGCAAGCGGCTGTAAAAGCGTTTCAGACGCGGCTCGTATCGGGTCGCTGAGAGCGCCGACTGCACCAGCAGCCAGCGCAGCATCCGATCTCCCTGCTTGCTGATCTTCCCGTAGCGTCGTCGCTTGTTCGGGTTGTCCGAGCTGTGCTCTACACTGTCGAGTCCCACCTAGCTGACCACCTGTCTCATGCCGGCAAAACGCTTCACTGGGCCTAACGTTCGCACCCGATACAGCGAGGTGAGGGGACCCACTCCCGGGATGCTCATCAACCGAACAGACTCCGGGTCTCCAGCCGCCCAGCCTTCGATCTCCTTCTGCCGTTCCCTGATGCGCTCCTCCAGCTCCTCGATCCGATCCAGCAGCTCATCTCGCTCACGCTCCAGCCGGGCCCCCATCGACAACGCCCGAATCTTCTCTCGAGACGCCTTGGACAAGGAGCCTGACTTGATCTGCAGGTTGAAGTTGTACACCAACGCCCGCAGCGTGTTTACACAGCGCGTGCGCTCCCGTGCCAACTTCACCCGGTAGCGGATCAACGTCTTCTCCTCCCGCTGCTCAGGATCCGGTCGCCACACCTGCGGGAACTCTTCCCGCACTAACAGCCCCAGCAGGTGCTCGGCATCACGCCGATCGTTCTTCTGTTTGCGCAACCGCATTCGCGCAATGTGTCCCGGGTGTCCCACCCGCAGTTCCAGGCCCACTTCCTGGATCAGCTGCTCAAACCACCAGCCGAAGCCGCTGGCTTCCATCCCCACCACTGTGCCGGGACTGAAGGCTTTATACCACTGGCGAAGTTTCTCCAGGTCCGCGTGCTCCAGATCCGCTTCGCCCGTCTCTCCCGTAGCCCGGTTCATCCAGGCTACCTTCTGATACTTGCAATGAAAATCCACTGCGATAAAATAGTCTTCATTCATATCAGGCCTCCGAGGTTAGGGCGATGTTCCGGAACCTTGCGGTCCTCAGCATCTACTCTACCTTTGAGGCCTGTAACCGCTCTTATGACATCAAACAAATTCAAAATTCAAAATTCAAAACCTGGAACTTGGGACCTGGAACTCGCGCGAGGGGCACCCGAACCTGGTAGAATAGCGCGCTCGTGTTGACGAATATGCAGACGCAGACCAATTCTTCGGGTGGGATCGATCATCAGCTCGGGACTTTCTTTTCGGAACTGAGTCGCTTTAACTCCACCGCCGCTTTGCGAGCCTCCGACCTGTACGGCAAGTTGGAAGCTGAAATCGAGAAAGTCCTCAAGACGGTAGTCCGGGAGGATCTCGCCCCAACAGTTTTACAGACTAGGTCTTCGCTTAGGGCTGCCGCCTGGAACATCGAGCGAGGAACTCACCTGGAAGGCCTCATCCGGGTGCTGAAAGAGCATCCCCTTCTTCAAGATAGTGACATCCTGCTTCTCACCGAACTGGACCTGGGGATGGCGCGAAGCAATAACCGTTTGGTTGCCCGGGAAATTGCTCAGGCACTGGAACTCAACTATGCTTTCGTACCCTGTTATATTGCTCTCAATAAGGGCAGTGGATTGGAAAGCGAGGTCCCTGGAGAGAACGTTCAGGCCCTTCACGGCAATGCTCTTTTTTCCCGATATCCCCTTCGTGAAGCTCACTCGATTGCAATGCCCAATGGGAAGGATCTGATGTGGGGTAAGGAGAAACGCCTCGGATACCAGCAAGCGGTGGTTGCCACGATTGACCATCCGAGCGGACCCGTGAGAGTGGTCAGTCTGCATCTGGATGCCCATTCCACTCAGAAGCACCGGTGTCGTCAGATGAAAATCGTTCTGGATCATCTGGAGGCGCTTGATCCTTCACTTCCCGTCCTGATTGGCGGAGACTGGAACACCTCGACCTACAATTCCAGTCGAGCCGTCTATTCGATCCTGGGTTATTGCAGGAGAGTGCTGATGGGTGTCCGTCATGTGGTTGAAAACCATAATCCCTATCCGGATCGTTGGTTCGAGCGGCATCTCTTCCGGGAGTTGGAACGTCGAGGTTACCGGTATCAGGACTTGAATGAGCCTGGGGTTTGTACCCTTCACTACAACGTTGAGGATCTGGCGGCCAACAAGAGAATGGCCGATTGGATACCCGGCTGGTGCTTTTGGTTCATCAACTGGGCGCTCCTGAGGAATGGTGGCCGCTGTTCCATTAAACTGGATTGGTTCGCCGGCAAGGGCATCTCACCGGCTCCGAATTCCCGGCCTCGAGTTGTGGGAGACGTCCACGGGGAAGAGCCGGTCCTTTCCGACCATGATCCTATCGTGCTGGATTTTGATATCGTAGGTTAGTGTCCCGGGACGAGACACTAGCTGTCCCGTCCTTAACCCTTTCATGCTATGCTTGACGCGAGATAGAAATGGCCGCCACTTTTCGAATCATTGTTCGGCTATGGCTAACCGGACTGACTGCCCATAGCGTCATAGCCGCTCAATCAGCCGAGAATTTTCTCCTGGACCAACCCACCTTGACCCTCCTTCAGGAGGAACTCTCAGGCCAGCAGGCCAAGGAGCATGTGGTCGCCATCTCCGGCTATCACCGGATTCAGGGCTCCCCCGGTTACTCGGATGCTGCACGCTATGTCCTCCAGCAGCTTCACAGCTTCGGCTTCAGAGCGTGGATCGAAAGCTTCCCAGCGGAGGGCAGAATCAGCTATCAAACCTGGCGGTCGCCTCCCGGTTATCGGATCGAGTCCGCCGAACTGCGGATGATAGGATTTGAAAATGAGCTGATTGTGAGTTATCCCGAGAGCGCCATGAGCGTCATGACCTACTCGAGCCCGGGTCATGTGCGAGGCCAGTTGGTGTACGTGGGGGCAGGAACCTCTGATGAGGACTATCAGGGGACAACGGTTCGGGGCAAGCTTGTATTGGCCACAGGAGACGTCAGTATCGTCCATCGTTTGGCCGTACTCAAGTATGGGGCCGCGGCCGTACTGCGTTACGGGGACGACGAACTTGCTGCAGAGCATTTCGATACGCTTCGGTACGCAGAGTGGCAGCTGGGTTCTGACGAACTGAACCGCTTTGCTCTTGGCTTCAATCTGACGCCGCGGCAGGGGAATCGACTCAAAGATCTGCTGATGCGTGGGCGCCAGGTGGTCTTGGATGCCACCATAGAGGGCCGCGGGATCGAGTTTGGGAGCCTGGATGTTGTGGTGGCCGTCATTACCGGAACGGAAACACCCGAACAGGAGCTGATTTACACAGCTCATCTGGACCATCCCAAGGAGTCGGCGAATGACAACGCCAGCGGCAGTGCGGCTATCCTCGACATTGCCCGCAGCTTCCAGACTTTGATCACAGAAGGAAAACTGCAACCTCCCAAGCGCACGCTGCGCTTCCTTTGGGTTCCCGGGCTATTCGGCACTATGGCCTACATAGATGCCCATCCGGAAATTCGGGGCCCTGAGTTAGGAGGCAACCTTCTAGCCAATCTCAATCTCGACGTGGTGGGAACCGATCTTGAATTGCTCCACAGCCGTATGAATGTCAGCTGGACCCCTCAGTCGATTTCCAGCGCTCTAACCGATGTGGTGGCCCGTATGGCCCAATACGTGGATAGCATTGAAAAAACGACTCCAACAGGGCACAGTAACTTCAACTACCGCGTTACCCCCTTCCATGGCGACAGTGACCATCGGATTTTTAATGACGGAATGATTCGGGTTCCCGCCGTCATGTTGGGGCACTGGCCGGATTATACCCATCATACCAGTGAGGATACCGCCGAAAAGGTTGATCCCGTCGAGCTGGAGCGGGTCGAACTGATCGCGGCCGCCGTCTTCTGGTATCTGGCCAACCTTTCCGAAGAGCAGAGCCTGGAACTGGCCAACCTTGTAGCGGCTAAAGCTCAGGAACGACTGGCTGCGGATAGCCAGCGAGCGGCCAGCTGGCTGCTCGAAGCTCCCATGGATCGTTTGGAGCAGATGTACAACGAAGGGAAGCTTGTCGTCACCTTCGCCCTGGAAAGAGAACAACAAGCGCTCAATAGTGTTCTCTATTTCTCTCCCTTGGGACCCGCTCGGCGGTTCGTCCAGACCTGGAATCAGGCTCTGGACAATCAATCTCAGGTTATTATCCGGACCCTTCAGGCGCTGATCCGGCAACGGGGAGGGAACCTTTCCTTTTCCCAGGTACGCACCTTTGAGGAACGTGAGGCAGCCGTTTGGATTCCCTCGCGGTTGACGCGCGGACCGCTGGGCCCAGACCTTCCCCAGGCCCGCCTCTCTGAAACGGAGCGGGGCTGGTATGAGACTGCGGAGGCCCAGTCCCTGGATACCTATCTTTTAGTCAATTTCATCGATGGCAGGAACACCGTTCTGGACATCCGCAACTCCCTGGCAGGAGCCACCCAACCCGTCTCCGTGATCGCCGTTCATCGCTTTATTCAAGATCTGGCCAAGGCCAAGTTGATCGAGCTCCGCCGAGCGAACTAAGAGCGCATGCGCTCTTAGTTCGCTCGTGAGTTCGTGACGTCGTGCTTCGTGTACATTCCAGGTTTTGAATTTTGAATTTCAGCCGGTCTGCCGGCTGCGGTTAGGTGGTCAGGTGGTCAGTTCTTCCCCTCCAACATCGGCTTGAGCACCTGCCACACATTTTCAGCCAGGATCTGGTGCCCTTCCGGCGTGGGATGAATCCCGTCAGTCAGGTTCAAATCGATTTCCCCCGCCACTCCCTCCAACAGAAAGGGAATCAGCTCGGCCTCATTGCTTTTCGCCAGCTCGGGAAAGATGGAGCGGAAGCGCTCGGTGTATTCCTTGCCTAAATTGGGGGGAACCCGCATACCTGCAATGGCGATCCGAACCCCGGGATATTTCTTCTGCACCTTGTCGATGATGGCTTGAAGATTGCGTGCGGTGAGGTCAAGGGGGATCCCTCGTAAAGCGTCATTGGCACCTAATTCCAGAAACAGGACATCGACTTTGTTTCTCAGGACCCAGTCAATTCGTCGCAGACCGTCAGCGGTCGTGTCTCCACTCAGGCCGGCATTCACTACCCTGAAGTTCCACGCCAGGGCGTCGATCTTCTTTTGAATCAGAGCTGGAAAGGCCTGGGAGGGTTCCAATTGATATCCCGCTGTCAGACTGTTTCCGAAGAAAAGAATCACACCCGTTCCTTCTCCAGCACCAGAGGGATCGGTCCCTTGGCCCCCGAGGAACGGAGAACCCCAAGCAGGGACCGCCGCGGTCTGAAGTCCAACCGTGATCCAGAGAAAAACCAGACGAACAATTTTCATAAACGTTAATATGATATACGAAATGCGGGTTGTTCTGAATACGCGAGGGTTGTTGCGAATATGAGTGAGACCGCTGTTCTACGGGTGGAACATTTGACCAAGACCTACCGGAGCGGCGAGCGGACACTGACCGTTCTTCGAGATGTCTCTCTTTCGGTCCAAGAGGGCTCGCGCTGTGCCATCGTTGGACCTTCCGGCAGCGGTAAGACAACTCTGCTGGGTCTGTGTGCAGGATTGGATCGTCCCACGTCGGGATCGGTGGCCCTGAACGGGGTTGGGCTGAACGATCTGAATGAGGACGAGCTCGCTCAGGTCCGCAATCAACATGTGGGTTTTGTCTTCCCGACCTTTCAGCTCATTCCTACCCTCACGGCTCTGGAGAATGTTGTGGTCCCCATTGAGCTGCGGGGTGAGTCAGGGGTCAGAAGACGGGCAATGGAACTCTTAGAGCAGGTGGGTCTCGGAGATCGACTAAATCACTACCCAGCTCAGCTCTCGGGTGGGGAGCAGCAACGCGTCTCCCTGGCCCGAGCCTTTATCAACCAGCCGAAGATTCTTTTTGCCGATGAACCGACGGGCAATCTTGACGGAGAGACCGCCGAGAAGATCTCTGACCTTCTCTTTGACCTCAATGAAGCCACCGGAACCACTCTGGTTTTGGTGACCCACAATTTGGAGCTGGCTCAGCGGACACAGCGGATCATTAGACTCAAAGCCGGTAGCATTGGATCGGATGAAAATCTATTTCGTGAGAGTAAGGACCTGGCTCTATGAAACCCTACTTTCTCGATACTTGGGTCTGGAAGATGGCTTGGCGGGAAAGCCGTTCCAGCCGTAAACGGCTTTTTCTCTTTATCTCTTCCATCATCCTCGGTGTGGCTGCCTTGGTGGCCATTCACTCTTTCGGTGAAAGCCTGGAAAGGGAAGTTAACCAGCAGGCAAAGTCCCTGCTTGGGGCTGACCTGGTGATCAGAGGCCAAGGACCTTTTACCCAGGAGACGGAGGGTCTCTTTCGGAGTTGGGGAGGGGAGCAGTCCCGGGAAACACGCTTTTCTTCGATGGTTTACTTTCCTGACGGAGAGGGTGCTCGACTGGTCCAGATCAGAGCTCTGGCAGGAGATTTTCCCTACTATGGGGTGCTGGGGACCTCTCCCCTTGAGGCAGCGGAGAGTTTCAGACAGGGACCCAATGCCCTCGTCGATGAGCGAATGATGCTCCAGTTCCGGGTGAGTGTGGGTGATCCGGTGAAGATCGGGGATTTCACCTTCACGGTTGCCGGAGGGCTCCAAAAAATCCCGGGTGAGACCATGACCGAGACCTTTATCACTCCCCGCGTTTATATTCCCCTGTCTTATTTGGATGAAACGGGTCTTGCCCAGTTGGGCGGACGAGTCAGCTATAGAAACTACTTCAAACTCAACCCTGGAGCGGATGTGGAACAGCTTCTTGAAAGAGAGGGATCCCATCTGAGAGAGCAGCGGCTGAGAAGTACCACGGTAGAAGAACGGAAGGCCCGTTTGGGTCGCTCCATGGAAAACGTGTACCGATTTCTTAACCTGGTGGGTTTTATTGCCTTGTTGCTGGGAGGAATCGGGGTGGCCAGTGCCATTCATATCCACATCAAACAGAAACTGGGGACCGTGGCTACCTTGCGTTGTCTGGGTGCCAATTCAAGACAGGCTTCTTCGATCTATGTCATTCAAGCGGCCGTTATGGGGTTGGTTGGAGCTGCGATGGGAGCACTGCTGGGGATTGCCGTTCGGGAACTCCTGCCCCGGCTGTTGCAGGATTTCCTTCCTGTCGCCATCCCCTTTGAGGTGTCCTGGGTCGCCATTTTCCAGGGGATCGGCATGGGACTAGCGATTGGCCTGTTGTTTGCCTTGCTGCCTCTTTTACCCCTTCGTCAGATCTCACCGCTCCTGGCCCTTCGAGTTTCTTACGAAGAAAAGGAAAGGCTCCCTCAGGAACCTCTCCAGTGGCTCGTTTACGGCGTCATCGTGATGGTCATTGGCCTTTTCGCCATCGCTCAAACCTCGCGCTGGATCCATGGTTTGGCTTTTACCGGTGGCGTAGTCCTGGTGTTTCTTCTACTCACGGCCGTGGCCAAACTCATTACCCTGCTGGTCAAAAGGTATTTCCCTGATTCCTGGGACTACGTGTGGCGACAGGGTCTGGCCAATCTTTATCGTCCCAACAACCAGACGATTGTGGTGATGCTCTCTCTTGGCTTGGGAACTTTTTTCATCACCACTTTGCATCTGGTCCAGAGCACTCTCTTGCAGGAGGTCTCTCTGGCCGGAAGTGCAAACAAGCCCAATCTGGTGCTTTTCGATATCCAAACCGATCAACGCGAAGAAATCACGCAACTGGTTCGCTCTCTTGATCTCCCTGTGCAGCAGGCGGTGCCCATAGTGACCATGCGCCTGGCTTCGGTCAATGGCAGGCCTGTTGAGGAAATTGCCGAGGATCCCGATTCATCAGTTCGAAGATGGGCTCTTTTTAGGGAATATCGTGCCACCTACCGAGAGAGCTTGATCGATTCCGAGGAGCTGATCAGAGGCACCCTGCAAGCTCGAGTGGAAGACCCTTCTGATCCGGTTCTGGTTTCCCTCGAGGAGGAGATCGCAAGAGATTTGAATGTCTCTCTGGGGGACCGACTCGTTTTTGATGTTCAGGGAGTGCCGATCGAGACCCGTGTGGGAAGTACTCGCAAGGTGGATTGGCGGCGCTTCCAAACCAACTTCTTCCTGGTCTTCCCGGCCGGAGTTCTGGAGGAGGCTCCTCAATTTCACGTGCTGATGACCCAAGTCCATGGGCCAGAGGCCTCTGCGGAGTTGCAGCGGAGGGTCGTGCAAAACTTCCCAAACGTTTCTACGATCGATCTGGCACTGGTCCTGGACACCATTGACACCGTTTTGGGTCAGGTGGCTTTCGTGATTCGCTCCATGGCCCTGTTCAGCATCCTGACCGGGCTCATTGTGCTGGTGGGAGCCGTGGTCAGCAGTCGGTATCAGCGCACCCGAGAGAGCGTGCTCCTCAGAACACTGGGGGCTTCCCGCGCTCAGATCACCAAGATTCTGGCCATCGAGTACCTCTTTGTGGGAATCTTCGCCGCCCTAACGGGTATAACCCTGGCCATCGTTTCCAGTTGGGCATTGGCCTTCTTCGTTTTCGACACGGCCTTTGTCGTGACAGTGGGCCCGCTTCTCATGACTCTGCTTGTGGTTGTGGGGCTGACTCTCCTGATTGGCATCATGAACAGCCGCGGGTTGTCCAACCGTTCACCGTTGGAGGTTCTCCGGATGGAAGGCTAATCCGCGGAGAGATTAGGAGAATTCTCCCTAGTCTCTGTCCTGCTTGCTCAACCGACTCCGTCATAATACACTTTTTCGATGCAACCGAAATCCCCGGGACTGACCAGAAAGAACGTGGATCCCAATCCGTTTAAACAGTTTGAGCAGTGGTTTCAGGCGGCCGCGGAGGCTGAGCCGGTTCTGCCGGAAGCTGTAAGCTTGGCCACAGCAACCCAAGAGGGCAGGCTTTCCAGCAGGATGGTTTTGCTCAAGGACTTTGATGAACGGGGTTTTGTCTTTTATACCCACTACGAAAGCCGCAAAGGTGTGGAACTCGCCGAGAATCCAAAGGCAGCACTGGTTTTTTACTGGCGCCAGCTGGAAAGACAAATCTGCATCACGGGATCCGTCAGCAAGGTTTCCCGAGAAGAATCTGAAGCCTATTTTCGAACCCGCCTCCGGGGAAGCCAGATTGGCGCTCTGACCTCCAGGCAGAGTGAAGTGATTGCTGATCGAAAGGTGCTGGAAAGCCGGTTTCAGCAATTGATGGCAGAGTATGAAGGACGTGAGATCCCGTTGCCTCCCTATTGGGGAGGATACCGACTCTCTCCTGCCACCATTGAATTCTGGCAGGGTCGTCCCGATCGTTTGCACGACCGACTCCTTTACAGGCGGCAATCCGATGGCCCATGGCAGCTTGAACGGCTTTCACCATGACCGCTACGCCAGCACTCACCTTTCGCCTGGTCAGCAAAGTCTATGACGCTTCTCCCGGAGAGAGGCGATTCGCGCTTAGAGAGGTGTCCTTCGACATTCCGCCGGGCCAGAAGGTAGCCATCGTGGGAAGAAGTGGAAGTGGCAAATCCACCTTGCTTCATCTGGCAGCGGGAATCGATGTGCCTACCCAGGGGGAGGTTTCCATCAGGGGCCGCAATCTTGCCGCCTTGTCCGACCGCGATCGGACGCTGGTCAGGCGTCAGGAAATTGGACTCGTTTTCCAATTCTTCTATCTGTTGCCCCATCTTTCCGTTCGGGAAAATGTGTCTTTGCCCGAGTTCATTGCAGGCGGGAGAGTGTCTGAATTCAAGGAGCGAGCATCCGAACTGCTGGAAGAAGTTGGACTGCTGGATCGGGCGGAAGACAATATTGCAGAGCTCAGTGGAGGTGAGATGCAAAGAGTGGCCATCTGCCGCTCGCTTCTCCGAAAGCCCAGGCTACAGCTTGCCGATGAACCGACCGGGAATCTCGATGACGCCAACAGTGGTTTGGTGATGAATCTCATGCTGCAACTCGCTTCCAAGGAAGGCAACACCCTCGTTTACGTGACCCACAGTTTGGAGTTGGCAAGCCTCGCCGATGAGGTCTGGAGGCTCCAGAGTGGAGTCCTGAAAAAATCGTGATCCGCTATTTTCTGGCCGCGTTGATCGCTCACTTTCGGAAGGCACCCAGTCTTTTCCTCCTCTCCGTTTTAGGAGTGGCCCTCGGGGTGGCCTCGGTGGTGGCCATTCAACTCATCAACCGCAATGCCATTGGGGCCTTTTCGGCTGGAATCAAAGCCATCAGCGGAGAAGTGGATCTGACCGTTCTGGGTCAGACCACCACCTTCCCTGAGGAACTCTACACACAGGTTCTCGCTACTGAGGGGGTCGCTGCTGCCTGGCCGCTTTATCAGATCGATGTCGCCCTGGCCGATCGTGATGCTTTCTTTCTTCAAGTCTTCGGAGTCGATCTCCTTTCTCCGGTTCGTCTGCCCTGGAACCGTTCTCCTGAAGATCTTTCCCAAGCCCTTTTCGAGCCGGGATGGATCGCGGTAACACCCTCTCTTGCCCAGGAAATGGGGTGGTCCCTCGGCGATCCCATTGCCGTGACCAGTGGAATCCGACGGGCGCAGCTGGTCGTCGGGGCGTTGGTCGATTTCCAAAAGATAAGCCCCCTGGCCAGCCGCAAACTGGCGGTCATGGACATTGCTCAGGTGCAAGGTCTGCTGGGAAGCTCGGGAAGAATTCATCAGATTGATGTCCAGTTGCAGGAGGGATCCAACAGAGAAGAACTGATCTCTCGCCTTGAGGATCGACTCGGCCCATCGGTTCAGATCGTCACCCCCGAGCAGCGGGAAGAGCAGGCAGCCGATTTGATGGGGGCCTTCCGCCTGAACCTCACGGCCCTCAGCTTGATCAGCCTGTTTGTCGGGTTGTTCCTCATTTACACCAGCACTCAGGCCTCTTTGCTCAGAAGACGCCTGGAATTTGGTCTGCTCCGCTCGGTGGGGGCTACTCGAGCACAGGTGTTTGGCCTCATCTTGGGAGAGGTAAGTTTGCTGGGGCTGTTTGGAGTGATCCTGGGATTGCCCATGGGCTACTGGGTAGCCAGATCCAACGTGGAGATGGTCAGTGCCACTCTGACCAATCTCTATCTCCTCCAGGAAATCGATTCTCTGCAACTTTCTCCTTCCCTATACGCGCTGGCTGCGGGGATCGGTCTTGGGGGGGCCATCGCCGGAGCATTTTTTCCCGCCATCGACATCAGCCGCAAGAACAGTAAGTCTCTGCTTAGCGCTTTTACCTTGCATGAAAAAGCCAACTCTCTTGCTCTGCCGGTCTTTGGGATGGGTTGGCTTGTTTTGATGGGAACCGCTCTATGGTTCTGGTTTCTGGGGCAGAGCTGGAAGCCGGCCGGATTTGTGCTGGCGGTTGCGGTTTTGGTGGCCCTCCCTCTTCTCACCCCTTTCTTGATCCAGCAGATCTGCGGACGGATTCCGACGCGCGGGTTCGGATTGGGCTACAGTCTGAAAAGTCTGGCAGCACGATTGCAAACCACTTCCTTTGCCGTATCTTCTTTGGCCATTGCCGTCAGCATGCTCATCGGGATCACCCTGATGATCGGAAGTTTTCGTCGAACGGTGGAGGTCTGGGTACAGACCACGGTACAGGCGGACATCTACCTGACAACTCCCTCCTGGAGAGCGGAACCCGAAGCGACACTTGATGCGGAACTGGTTTCGGCTTTGGCTGCTCATCCGGGCGTGGTGTCGGTCGATCGGCTGAGAAGATTGCTGGTCTCCATCGGAAACAGGCGTCTTTCCCTGGCTGGCGTGGATATGGCTCTATCGGGCGGACAATCGCGCTTCCCCCTGCTCAAGGGAGATCGGCGGGAGGTGCTGCACAGGGTGCGGCAGGGCGGGGTCCTAATTGCGGAGCCTCTGGCCCGCAAGTCGGAACTCGATGTTGGAGATCTTCTCCAGGTCTACGCTGGAGCAGGAGAAGTGGAGTTTCCTATTGCCGGAATCTACTACGATTACACATCGGAGCTGGGATCGGCGGCGATGGATCTTGCCGTGATGAATGAGACCTTCGGACCTGGTCCCATCCATAGCCTCTCCCTTTATCTTGAGGAGGATCGTGACCCGGAGCGAGTCATTGATGAGATCAAGGCTCGATTTCCTGATATCCCTCTCCAGATTCGGAGTAATCAACATCTGCGAGAGGAAATTTTTGAGATTTTTGACCAGACCTTCGCTGTGGTCCGAATTCTTCAGGTCATGAGCTTGTTGATTGCCGTCTGTGGAATCATGTTGACCCTCTTGGTACTGGCCCGGGAACGGATCTCGGAACTAGCCCTGTACCAGGCGTTGGGAGCCACCCGCCTGCAGATTTTTCGCCTCTTTGTGGGGAAGGGCCTGGGGATGGGACTGATCGCGCTGGGCCTGGGATCTGCAGCGGGAACCCTTCTGGCGGCGATTTTGATCTTCGTCATCAATCGGACCTATTTTGGATGGACCATCCAGGTATACTGGCCCGGTTGGCCCGTCCTGCAGCAGTCGGCAACGATCCTGACGGCGGCCCTTTTGGCCAGTCTTTATCCAGCCTTTCGGGCCAGCGAGACTCCTGCTGCGGAATTGAGTCGAGATGACCTTCAGTAAAATAACCCTTCTTCTGTCTCTGCTTTTCGTCTTTCCGGTGATTGCCTCCCAGTGGGAGTGGCAGGCGGCCCAACCGGAGTATTCCTGGTCTTTTCCCCAGGATCATTGGGCTCGCCCTGAATATCGAAACGAGTGGTGGTATTTCACCGGCCACCTGAGTTCACGAGAGAACCCTGAACGTCGTTTTGGCTACCAGTTCACATTTTTTCGGATCGGTCTTCGGCCCGAGCTCCCTCCACTGGAATCCCAGTGGGCTACTCGCGACCTGATCATGGGACATGCCGCCATCAGTGACTTGGAGGCGAAGCGGCACATTTTCAGCGAAACTCTTTACCGAGAAGTTCCCTTTCTGGGAGGTTTCGGGTCTTATCCTGACAGGCTGATTGCCTGGAGCCGAGCACCAGCCGGGACCGACGGAACCTGGGAGCTTCATTGGAACGGCGACGGGTTCGACTTCGAAATGCAGGACCGGGTCGGTGGCATCGCTTTCCAACTCTCGACACATCCCTTGAAACCTCTGGTCTTTCAAGGGCCCCATGGGTACAGCCGTAAGGGAAAAGATTCCAGTGCGGCCAGCCAGTACTACAGCTTCACCCAGCTTGTGACCCAAGGCAGTCTTTCTGTGGATGGACAAACCTTCCAGGTGGAAGGAGAAAGCTGGATGGACAAGGAGTTCGGGTCCAATCAACTGGCTGAAAATCAGGTTGGGTGGGATTGGTTTAGCTTGCAGCTGAAGGATGGACGAGAAGTCATGCTCTACCACTTGCGCAACAGGGTCGGAGTCACCGATTTTGCTCGGGGAACACTGGTCTCTGAGACAGGAGAAGTCCAACATCTGAAACCGGAGGATTGGAAGGTCGAAAGCACACAGAATTGGGAAAGTCCTGAAACAGGCGCTCAGTACCCCTCCCGTTGGAGGATCACACTGGCCCGGGACAATCTGGAGTTGGAGATCGTTTCCCAACTGGCCGACCAGGAAAACCGCAGTCGCATTCTTTCGGATCTCTACTACTGGGAGGGAGCAGTAACGGTCCTGGGTTCCAGCGGCGAGAGGTTGGGTCAGGGTTACGTTGAGCTCACGGGTTACGGCACAGAGAACCTGCTTCCCTCAGCTTTGAACTGATCTTGGGCCAATCCTTGGCCACCACTCCGTAGATGACAAGGTCAACAAAGTGGTCGTATAGCCATTCCCCCTGGCGTATGATTCCTTCTTGGCTGAACCCCAGCCGTTCCGGGACGGCACGGCTGCGATAATTCTCTGTAGCACAGCGGACTTCCACGCGGTTCAATCGCCACTCTCTGAGAGCCCAGTCGACCAAGGCGCTGCAGGCCTTGGTAGCCAACCCATTGCCTTGAAAGGAAGCTCCCACCCAATAGCCGACAGTGGTGGATCGGTTCACCCAGTCCAGGTTCTGGTAACCGATGATCCCTGCCAGGTCGCCGCGAAACCAGATGCCTGCCTGAAAACCGTTGTCCTCGTCAAACTGATTGGATGCTGACCGGATATACCTGCTGATATCTGAAGCGGATTCGATACTGTCGACCCAGGAGAGCCATTGATGAAGATACTCTCGGTTTTCATCGGTCAGAACAAAGAGTGTTTCTGTGTGCTCTTCTTCCAATAACCGAAGTTCGGTCTCCTGATCGATGATGTACCGGAACTTCTTCTCTTGAGCCATAATTGTTCACTCCATGGGGTCTGAACAAATTATCTCATACTCGAGATCCCACCGGCACTAGCCCGGACGCGTAATCGGGGCTTGGGAAGGGCAATTTTTTTTGACCGAAACGGCCCTAATCTGTGCTATGATATCGCCCGTGCGTTTGAGGAGGTTATCCCCTAGAACCGATCGGGCTAGGAATCAGCTCGATTTCCGATCAGAGAAAAACTTGGCTGTGGCCATTTTGCGTCAAGCCTGGCATGAAGCCGTTCTTGATCTCTACAGCGTCAAGGAAACCTCCCGAGAAGACTACCGGCTTCTCAAACGGAAGGCCATTGAATGGATCAGCAGCGATGATGATGGCTTTCCCTACTGGTGCAGATTAGCCGACGTCGATTCCAACGCCATTCGTAAACGGCTGCAACGCAATCTGCAGGATCAGCAGCAGTACTAGCCTTCTTAACTCACGCTAACTCAATAAGTTTTTTGAGTTCCTTCGGTTCCGGAAAGCGACCTTCACTCAACTTAGAGAAAATCAGTTTTCCGTTGACACTGACTTCAAAGGCGCCTCCACCGGCGGGAATGAGTTTCAGCTCGGAGAGGTGCTTACGATAGTGACTGAGCAATTCTAGCGCCATCCAGGCGGCTCTTGGAGTGTAGTTTCAATCGTCGCAATAAATAATTTCAAGTGCTATTGGCTTGCCCATAGATTGCCTCCTTTCCTATAGTAACTCTCAATATGCATGGCCCACGAAGTATACTGTCTTTCCCCAATTCCTGTGTCAAACTCACGATCCCAGCAGGATATTTTCGCAATAATCCCCGAGTATGTTTACCCTGCAATTTCTAGGTGCAGCTCAGACAGTAACCGGTTCCCGCTTTCTTCTTCAAATCGACGGGAAACGTCTGTTGATCGACTGCGGGCTTTTTCAAGGAGGGAGAGCTCTGAGAGAGCGAAACTGGGAGCCTTTTCCTACTTCTCCTGAAGATCTGGATGGAGTCATTCTCACCCATGCCCATATCGACCATTCGGGGTATCTCCCCCGTTTGATCAAGGAAGGTTTCGGGGGACCGGTCTACTGTACTCCTGCAACCGCTGATCTCCTCTCGCTTCTTTTGCCGGATTCGGGTTATCTGCAGGAACGAGATGCCGCCTTTGCCAATAAGAAAAAGTACTCTCGTCACGATCCCGCCCTGCCTTTGTACACGGAGGCCGAGGCACGAGAGGTTCTCAAGTACTTGAAAACAGTGCCCTATCATCAGCTGAACCGGCTGTCGGACTATTTGAGCTTCGAGTATCTGCACGCCGGTCACATTCTGGGTTCGGCCATGATTCGATTGAAGTATAAGGGAAAAGGAGCCGAGACCGTTTTGTTCTCGACGGGCGATCTGGGCAGATCCGACCAACCGGTGATCAAGAACCCGGAGACGATCGAGCGGGCAGATTTTTTGCTGCTGGAGTCCACTTACGGTAATCGGGTCCATGAGGACAACGACATCCTCTCTTATCTTCAGACTCTGATTGAGCAAGTGGCTCCAAGGGGAGGAAGTCTGATTATTCCCGCTTTTGCCATAGGAAGAAGCCAAAGTGTTCTCTATTTTCTCCGGCAACTGGAGGAGGCAGGGAAAATACCGGCATTGCCGATTTTCTTGGATAGCCCGATGGCGGTCAGCGCGGTCTCCGTCTACTGCAGTCATTTGGAAGAACACGACTTTGAAATGGAGAGTCTGATGGCTGAGGCTTGTGTTCTGGAGACGGGCAGCGTGCGCCTGGTGAAGACGACGGAAGAATCCAAGGCTCTGAACCAGTTTAAGGGCCCCTGTATCATTATCTCGGCCAGCGGAAATCTGTCGGGAGGTCGCATCCTCCATCATCTCAAGAGTCGCCTTCCCAATTCTCGCAATACCGTGCTGTTCGTGGGTTACCAGCCGGAGGGTTCTTTGGGGCGACTCATTTCTGAAGGGAAAAAAGAGGTCAAAATCCATGGAAAGCGGATAGCGGTGAACGCCCGGATTGAGGTGCTGGACGGCTTGTCCGCCCACGCTGACTCTGAGGAGATTCTGGAGTGGGTAAGTCATATCAAGCATCCTCCCTCGCGGATTTTTCTGGTTCATGGAGAACCAGAGGCCCAGGAGAGCCTGAAAGGCAAACTGGAAAAGGTGATTACTTCCAAGATCGTGATTCCGGAGTACCTGGAGGAAATTGAGCTTTGGTGACACGCACGTAATTGCCAAAAGGACTCCTGTAAATCAACAAGTTGAGAGGAGTCTGGTACCGATTGGCGCCGACACCGGCAGGTCTTAACCCTCTAAAGCCCCAAGTCCGGAATCCCCGGCCTGCCCTTCCTAACTTAATTCGGTGCCAGACCTCTCTTAACTCCTTGATTTATAGGGCCAGTTTCGGGAACTACGTGCGTGTCACCCCCTGCCCCACCCCCTGCCCCAATCCTCCCCGCCCGTTGCCTCACGTAAAAATCTATTCCAAAGGGTATTCGTTGCCTCACTAAGAATCTATCCGAAAGGGATTGCAAAAAGTGGTGGTAAAAAGCACCAACCAGAGGAGTGGCAACCCCTTGCCCAACACCCGCAGCCTGCAGCAAGAGAAAGATTTTCACATCCAGCCCGCTTCCCATCGTTTCTTCTGCTCAGGAGTCGGTTTGAGCAAAAGGCAATTCTGAAGCCAGCCGATCTGCCGTGCCAGCTGGGCCGGATTGAGCTTCTCATACTCTCGGGCCAGTTCCCGCTTGATCTTGTCCGCCACCTCAGGGGACTCGCAGATCCTCCGGTAGGGAGTTTTCGGCACATCATACTTTTTCCAGATCCGAGACCCTCGACGTTGCTTGGCCACCATCTTCATGACCGGCTTGAAAAAGTTGATCTGCAGTCGCAGCCGATCGTACAACTCGTTCACCAGCTCCTGTTCTCGCTCTCCCTCGTAGCGAGCATAACCCACGGCCCGCCGAACCACCGAATAGTTTTTCTGCTCCACATAAGGGTTGTCATTCTTGCGCGAGGGGCGGGTTCGGCTGAAGCTGATCTTTTCCTGCTCACAAAAACGAATCAAGTGCTTGTTGATGAACTCGCTGCCGTTGTCCGAAGCCATCCCCAGCCAAGGGAAGGGCGAGCGCTTCTGAAGCAGCTTCATCGCTTCCAGGACCCACACCTGGGCCTTATTGCGCACCGCTCGGACCTCTGTCCAGCCCGTGTACACGTCCGTCACATCCAGGGTTTGAAGGTAGTCCCCCCGACCCTGGCCTCCCTCATGGCCCACCAGGTCCACTTCCACAAAACCGGGGCGATCCTCCTGCCAGTCGGCGAAACGCTTGATCGGAATCTGGTGTTTGAGCAGCGTTCCCGGCTTGGTTCCGGATCGTCCTTTGAGACGGTGCTTGCACCTTTCGGGCTCCAGCAGCCGATCGATGGTGGCGGCGCTGATCTGCATCAACCGCTCATGGGTGCTGGCATCCACTTTCAGTTCCCCATGTCTTTGTAAAATGGGTACCACTTCCGGCAAAATCGCGACCAGACGTTTGCCACACAAATAGTCCAGTATCTCCTAGATCATCGTCAGCGCCTTTAGAACTTTCTGGTCGTATTTGCGGGCCCGCTCTCGCCGTACTCTCTTGCCGATATCCCCTACCGCCACCAGCTTGGGGCTCAACCGGATCCGCTTGCCCTGGTGGCGAAGCAGATAGGCTCCATAGCAGCGGTTGTAGCCCGTCATTTGGGTAAACTCCGTCAACACTTCCCCCTTCACCTTCTTGCCCTTCTTCCGGTAGCGGGGGGCAAAACTTTTGATCAATACACGCTTTTCTGCCATCGTTAACCTCATTGGTGCCCTCCATTCCTTCATGGAGGACACTTCTATTCCCCTGCTCAGGGCCAGGCAATTTCGAATAGATTTTTTAATGAGGCAACGTATCTAGATTTTTGATGAGGCAATTCGCCCCGTTGCCCCAAGGTGGGGTTTACTCTATAATGCATCCTCGAGAACCGATCCGTGGATCTTTCTGAAGTCCAGCTGTACGAAAGCAGAGCTATGCGGGGCCGTAGTTCAGTTGGTTAGAACGCCGGCCTGTCACGCCGGAGGTCGCGAGTTCGAGTCTCGTCGGCCCCGCCATTTAACCTTACTTAGAATCAATCGGTTAAACGGCTGTTCGCGAACAGCCTCAAGGGCGAATGGTCCCCGGGGGTCGCTTAGGGGTCGGATGCGGGATCCTACCTTTAAAGACAGAAAACGACATTAAATGAACATCATTTGATGGAGCAGGTGGGACCTGGGCCGTTTTTTAAACATCATCTATTGACATACCGAGACAGGGTCATGGATGCGCTCGATTCTGTAGTGCCCTCCAACAAAACCGTCACACACCAAAGATATGTATAGCGACAGAGAGTACGACATGCAAAGAGAAGGACACACTAGAACTCAGGTCAAGAGTCCATCCGGGAAACCGGAGAACCGTAAGAAGCTCATCTACGAAAGTACAGCAACCCATAGTCATTTCCCAATCCTAGATTGAGTCGTCGTGAGCTGCAGTTCTACAGCTAAAGCCCTATGAATCTGGAAATTGGATTTCTTCTCTTCCTACTGATCGCCATGGCTTATCTGTTTCTGACCGAGAAACTGCCTGTCGATCTCACCGCTTTCCTGGGTCTGGTTATCCTCATCCTGACCAATTATCTGACCCCCGAAGAGGCATTCACTGGATTTGCTTCTTCGGCCGTGATCACCATGCTAGCCATTTTTATTGTGAGCGGCGCCCTTTTTCATACTGGCCTAGCCGACCTCGTCGGCAGGCGGATCCATGCTGTGGTCGGCAGTAGTGAAATCCCCTTGATCGTGACGATGATGTTTGTTTCCGGTGCACTCTCAGCTTTCATGAACAATATTGCTGCTACAGCGGTGCTCATGCCTGCTGTGGCCAGTATAGCCCGCCGTGCCGGACTCTCTCCTTCTCGCCTCTTCATGCCGCTCTCCTTCGGAGCGATCCTGGGGGGCACCACAACTTTAGTTGGAACTCCTCCCAATATCGTAGCGGCAGCCATGCTTCGCGAACGCGGTTTAGAACCCTTCGGCCTTTTCGACTTTACTCCTTTGGGGGCCATTCTTTTGGTAGTGGGCATCCTTTATATGATCACGATAGGGCGAGTCCTTCTCCCCTCCCGGGAACTGAGTCCGGATTTATCTGAGACAGGAGACCTGGCTCAAATTTACGAGCTTCATGAACAACTTTTCTCCATTCGCATCCCGAAAGACTCGCATCTGGATGGTTTGACGCTGGCTGAGACCCACCTGGGAACCGCCCTGAGAGTCCAAGTGGTCGCCATCCTGCGCGATGGACGAAGACAACTGGCCCCGCCAGGAACGGCAGTTCTTAAGGGCGGAAACGTTCTCCTGGTGAAGGGGCGACTCTCTGAGTTACAGGAGCTTTTACGCATCCAGGGTGTCGAGGTGCAAAAAACCGGTGCCGGGGAGCTTCCCCGGCCCATTAAAGGGGTAAGCGGGATTCTGGCGAGCCTGGCCAGCGGATCGGCGCTTGTGGGGCGAAGCTTGCGGGAATTGCAGTTTCGAGAAAAGTTTGGTGTGGTTGTGGTCGGTATTCAGCGCGATGGAGAGGTCCTGGAAAAAAACCTGGCTCAGGAGATTCTTCGAGAGGCGGATCAGATTCTTGCACTCGGCACCCACCCGCAGCTCGAGGAACTCGCTTCCCATCCGGACTTTGTGGTCATTCGAATGGGGCTTTCCGCAGTCCAGGAGATACGGGACGATCTCTACGTCCTCCGTATTGGTGAAGGGTCCCCGCTTGCAGGATCTACCGTGGCGGGTAGCCGGATCGGAGAGCTGGCGGGGGTCACGGTAGGAGGGATCATCCGAGGTCAAGAGACTCGCCTAGCCATCTCGCCCGACGAGGTTATCCGTGTGGGGGACGCACTCCTTGTCGCCGGTGAACCGTCGCGCATCATCAGCGTTTTGGAAATAGGCAAAGTGAGTCTTGATTCCCAAGTGACCGGGACGCCGCTCGAATCTGATGATGTGGGGATCGTAGAAGCTGCCTTGGCACCGCGCTCAGGCGTGGCCGGGCGAACTGTGCAGGAACTCGACTTTCGGGACCGCTATCGTCTCCAGGTGCTCGCCGTCTGGCGGGAAGGAAAGCCCATTCATACCCATCTAGCCAATTTCGCCCTTCGTCTCGGCGATGCCTTACTCCTTCAGGGTCCGCGGGAAAGGATTCGCCGCCTGGCTGCCGATCGCGATTTTGTTGTTTTATCCCAAACTGCCCAGGCCCCTCGGAGAACCCAGAAGGCACCTTTTGCAGTGGCTGGCCTCTTGCTGATGATCGGATTCGTCGTTTCCGGGTTCCAGCCCATCCATGTGGCCGCCTTCTCAGCGGCCACGCTGGTTGTTTTGGCAGGCGCATTGACCATGGAGGAAGCCTACCACCTCATCGAATGGCGAGCCATTTTTCTCGTGGCTGCCGTACTCCCGGTGGGAATCGCCATGGAAAGGACCGGTGCGGCTCTGCTTCTAGCTGAAACCGTTGGTCAGGTGGCCGGACCACTGGGGTCTTACGCAGTCCTGGGTGCCCTAATTTTCCTCTCGAGCCTGCTGAGCCAAGGGCTGGACGGAGCCCCGGCGGTCGTTTTGCTCACCCCGGTGAGTCTTCAGGCTGCCCAAAGCCTGGGCCTTAGCCCTCACTCGATCATGATGGGGGTCAGCCTTGCCGCCTCAGCAGCTTTTATGACTCCCTTCAGTCACAAGGCCAATCTTCTGGTTATGGGGGCGGGAGGGTATCGTGCCCTCGACTATGTACGGGTTGGGACTCCTCTCACGGTGCTTGTACTGATCCTGCTAGTCCTTCTGGTACCCTTTTTCTTCCCTCTTTAAGGGCCAGCACTTTATGGGGATCCCGTGCCACCTCGGGATCGATTTCGATCGAATCGGTTTCAATGCCGTACTTGCTCAAGAGTTCGGAAGAGACCGCCTCCAGACCAAAGAGCAGCGCGGTTCGTCTCTGGGGATAAAAGCAGGGGACTCCAGAATGTACAGATCAGGAAGAGGCTACCGGAGCAAGTATCTCCCCTCTTTGTCCCGGGCCAGCAGGTCCTTTTCCCTCAAAATTCCCCACGCTTGCAGAATGACCCTATAGTCCACGTCGTCCAGGGACCGGAGGATAGCGTAAAAAGACAGCTGCTCGCCCTTCAAGAGAGTGAGAATCCTCTCGGCGATTTCAGAGGAATGACTCAAGTTTCACCTCGTCGCGAAAAGGATGGGTAATGATCTCGTAGTGATCGGGTGGGATGCCTTCGGGAGTGGTCGCGTCGATGCCCATCTTGGAAGTAGTGGGAAGCTGTCCCTTGGGCAGTTCCCAGGCTCGCACGCTGGGATCGATGTGCTTGCCCTGGGCACCGCTGATAATCATGACATCCTGATCAGCCTGCACCCGAAAAGTCTTGGCCCATTCCAGCTGCTCCGGGTCGAAGATGTCCACGTCCTCATCCACCACCACGGCGTGCTTGGTGTCCGGAAGGGCGAGAATGGCCATCAGGGCGTTCTTCCCTCCTCCCGCTCTCTTTCGAATGGAAACGATCACAGACCACCGGCAAGCGCTGCCCTCGGTGACCCGCACCGCCACCGTGCTGACACCGGCCGCTGACAGTACCTCCAGAACCTGAGCCTCCATGGCCACCGCCCCCAGCCAGGCGTTCTCCCAAGGCATCTGAATGACCTGAAAGAGGGGGTTCTTGCGGTGAGTCATGGCCTTGACACTGAAGGTGGGATTCCACCTCACCTCCGTATACATTCCGGCAAAATCTCCGAAAGGACCTTCATCGACCGTCCATCCCACCGGCGCGATCTCGCCTTCCAGAACGATTTCGCAGTCGGCCAGCACAGGCAGGTCGTTGGTTTTGGCCGGGACCGTCCGGACCGGTTCGCCATGAAGTCCTCCGGCGATATTCATCTCGCTCACTCCGGGCGGTGCCTTGAAGGCAGCACAGAGCATTTCAAAGGGATGAACGCCAATACAAACGGCAATGGGCAGCGGTTCCTGACGTTTGAAGGCTGCCTCGTAGCATCTTCTCAGATCGGAGTTGGTGACCAGGTCCACCGATGTCTCATTGCGGCTGCGGTACATCAGCCGATAGACTCCGGCATTGACAACACCCTCATCATCGCGGGCAAGCAGGACCCCCGCCGAGATAAAGGCCCCACCATCGCGCTCTCCCAGAAAAGGTATCGGCAATTCCGTCAGATCCACTTCATCGTCCAGCTTGACGGCTTCCTGGCAGGGTGCTTCCTCAACCGTCACCGGGTCCATCATCTTCTGAACCCCTCGGGGAAACCGAACGCCCAGTTCACTCTCCGGCCAGTTCAAAGAACGGGCCAGTCGATCGCGTTTCCAATACAGTCCGCTCACCACCGGAATGTCGAAACTAATGGGGTCGTGAAACCAGACCGGCTTGTCGGCCTGTACGATGAGCGGGGACATATAGCGCACATCTACGGGCTTGCGGATGTGCAACAACCCATTTTCTTTATCCAGTCGCTCCAGTACGGAGCGAAAACATTCAGGCATAAACTCACCTCTTCGGTAGTATTTTCATGACTGGCGTGTATGACCTGTCCCTGCCAACGGGCGGTCCGTTACCGCAGGGACTCGACCCAAGGGAACTTCAGCGCCCGTATTGTACCATTCCCAACCTTCATGATCACCGGGCACCTGGAGAATCTGCTTTCCAGTGGCCGGAGATGAGCAGACACAGACAACAGACCCAACCGACCGGTTAAAGGGAAGAAGAAGTGAAGAGTGTATCCGCGAAGATCCGTTTAGATCCGTGTAATCTGCGTCTTAGCCTTTCGGCAATTCGTGGTAGCTGATTGCCTCGGTAATAAAGAGCAACGAGGACAGGGACAGGTCCGTTTCCCTGGGTTCCTCATAGGGTATTCCCTTGCGGTCGTAAAGAATCTGGACCAGGGGACGGAATGAGTTTGCCGGATTGACTTCCACCACCCGCGCCAGTTCCTTCGTATTCAGAAGGACGTACTCGTTATAGGGATAGAGTGAGAAACTACTCAACAGGGCCTTGACGATGCGATCGGAGAAAGTTCCCTCTTTGCGACATAATCCATCCGAGTACGTAATGTATCAAAGGATAGTTCTGAGCTTGACTGCTTTCTTGGACCTGTAAGGCCGACTCTTCTGCTACATCAATTCTTCCCAAAGAGCTATTGGCCACAGCATTGAGATAGTGGGCTGTTATTTTTTGAGGACTAACTTTAAGAGCCTCATCAGACAACTGAGCAGCTTGTTCCCACCGTTTCTCCTCTAAAGCCATCAGCGCCAGAGACAAATGGGGATTGACGTAATGTGGATCCGAGGCTTTAGCCTGTTCGAAAGCCCCGGTGCAGTTCTCTCGGTAAATCTGTCACCCCCGAACGAAAGTTCTCTCCCCACGTCCTACGGGGGTACCCGTTGCCTCACGTAAAAATCTATTCCAAAGGGTATTCGTTGCCTCACTAAGAATCTATCCGAAAGGGATTGCAAAAAGTGGTGGTAAAAAGCACCAACCAGAGGAGTGGCAACCCCTTGCCCAACACCCGCAGCCTGCAGCAAGAGAAAGATTTTCACATCCAGCCCGCTTCCCATCGTTTCTTCTGCTCAGGAGTCGGTTTGAGCAAAAGGCAATTCTGAAGCCAGCCGATCTGCCGTGCCAGCTGGGCCGGATTGAGCTTCTCATACTCTCGGGCCAGTTCCCGCTTGATCTTGTCCGCCACCTCAGGGGACTCGCAGATCCTCCGGTAGGGAGTTTTCGGCACATCATACTTTTTCCAGATCCGAGACCCTCGACGTTGCTTGGCCACCATCTTCATGACCGGCTTGAAAAAGTTGATCTGCAGTCGCAGCCGATCGTACAACTCGTTCACCAGCTCCTGTTCTCGCTCTCCCTCGTAGCGAGCATAACCCACGGCCCGCCGAACCACCGAATAGTTTTTCTGCTCCACATAAGGGTTGTCATTCTTGCGCGAGGGGCGGGTTCGGCTGAAGCTGATCTTTTCCTGCTCACAAAAACGAATCAAGTGCTTGTTGATGAACTCGCTGCCGTTGTCCGAAGCCATCCCCAGCCAAGGGAAGGGCGAGCGCTTCTGAAGCAGCTTCATCGCTTCCAGGACCCACACCTGGGCCTTATTGCGCACCGCTCGGACCTCTGTCCAGCCCGTGTACACGTCCGTCACATCCAGGGTTTGAAGGTAGTCCCCCCGACCCTGGCCTCCCTCATGGCCCACCAGGTCCACTTCCACAAAACCGGGGCGATCCTCCTGCCAGTCGGCGAAACGCTTGATCGGAATCTGGTGTTTGAGCAGCGTTCCCGGCTTGGTTCCGGATCGTCCTTTGAGACGGTGCTTGCACCTTTCGGGCTCCAGCAGCCGATCGATGGTGGCGGCGCTGATCTGCATCAACCGCTCATGGGTGCTGGCATCCACTTTCAGTTCCCCATGTCTTTGTAAAATGGGTACCACTTCCGGCAAAATCGCGACCAGACGTTTGCCACACAAATAGTCCAGTATCTCCCAGATCATCGTCAGCGCCTTTAGAACTTTCTGGTCGTATTTGCGGGCCCGCTCTCGCCGTACTCTCTTGCCGATATCCCCTACCGCCACCAGCTTGGGGCTCAACCGGATCCGCTTGCCCTGGTGGCGAAGCAGATAGGCTCCATAGCAGCGGTTGTAGCCCGTCATTTGGGTAAACTCCGTCAACACTTCCCCCTTCACCTTCTTGCCCTTCTTCCGGTAGCGGGGGGCAAAACTTTTGATCAATACACGCTTTTCTGCCATCGTTAACCTCATTGGTGCCCTCCATTCCTTCATGGAGGACACTTCTATTCCCCTGCTCAGGGCCAGGCAATTTCGAATAGATTTTTTAATGAGGCAACGTATCCATTTCGAATAGATTTTTGATGAGGCAATTCGGAGAATTGCAGTCTTGCCAAGGTTTGTATTACCATTGCTATCGAGGAGGAAGCGATGTCGGCACTTGTTTGCATTGTTTTTTTTGCTTTGGCGGGAGTGCAAGAGCCTCCTTCTTGGTTTGACCGTCCGACCCATGTGAACAATCCATTCGCACCATTCATTCAAACCTTTCCAGCCCTTAAGGCAGGCAAATTAGTTCTGGAGCTACGAAACGACTTCTACAAGCCTGTAATGGTTAAAGGCGTATCTGTCGGAGAGGGCGATTCCTTATTGAAGGAGCAGAAGGAACTAGTTCCTGCGGAAACAATGATGCTCGACATTACAGAGGAACTGCGTGGCTTGTTTACTCCTGAGCAGCAAGAACGAATAGTGAAAATCTCGCTTAGCTTGGAGCCTCACCCGGAGGAACAGCCCGAACCATCCGAGTATCGTGTCAGGTTTGAAAATGGGCAGTTCACGGACTTTACCCGGATAGAGCAGCCCCAGTAGCCTGGAAATTTTCTAATTATTTTGTGCCTGCCAGAAGTCCCTAGCCGCCTTTCGAGGACGTGCCTGTGCGAGCCTCCCCACTGTCGTAGCAAGAGAAGGTGGGATTCCTAGCAGCCCGTGGTGGAAGTACATTTTCTGAGCTCAGGTGGTACCCACCGGTGGAAGCAGCGAAGGGATCGCTGAGTTGGGTTTTTCGGGCCAAGCAGCCGGAATCAGTCCGAACAGGCCCTTAAGACGCTTGAACAGCGACAAAATCAGTAGCATCAGGGCGCAAATCCGCCCCTGCAGACCCCGCGGCGTTCCCACACCCAGGCTCTGACGCATCAGCATCCCCAGATTGAAGGCGCTCACCTGGATCAGCAGTCGCTTCAACACATTCTCATGTCCCCGTACATGCAGCCGTCTCATCCCTCCGCTCCCGTACAGATGCGCACAGGGTCGCTCCAGCTGCTCTCCTCGTTGCCGCAGCAGCCGCTGCCCTCGCTCTCCCCGGATGCGCCGCCGATTCGCATACACCGCTTCCTGCCCCTGCCGGTCTCCTCGCCAGCGTCGCTTCCCTCGCCTCGGTTCGCTCACATAGCTGCGCAGTCCCACCGCATCCAGGTCCACCATCCGCTGCGTGCTGTGATACCCCTTGTCGGCCACCACCTCTTCGATGCCTCGTCCCTCCGGCAGCGCTTGTTCCACCTTCTCGGCCGCTTCCGTCAGGGTCTTCACCATGGTCTGCGTGTCCCCTCGATCGGCTCCCTGTACCGTCACCGAGACAATCGCTCCGGTCTCCAGATCCACTGCATGCTCCGCCTTGTGCGCCAGGTGCGTCCGCCCGTCCTTCATTCTGGTAATCCGCGCATCCGCATCATGCGGGTGCTTCCAAACCCGGTTCGATCCTTTGCCCGTGCGCTTGCGGTCCAGTTTGGCCAGATCTTCCCGTCGCGGCGTCTCAATCCCGGAGGCTTTCGCCAGCTCCATCAAAAACTCTTCATACCCCTGCTCGCTGTCCCGGCGCACGATGCTGCGCAGCGCTGCATTCGCTTCCAGCGTAGTGGCATCGATGCCGATCGTCTTGCCCCGCAGCAGGCCGCTCGCCCCGATCCGCTTCAGTACCCAGTCAAAGACTGCTTCGTGGGTAGCCACATCGATCAGTCGTCGGGTTCGGGAGATCGTGGAGTGATCAGACGGCGACTCGCTCAGTTTCAATCCCAGAAACTCTCGCAGTGCCAGAGAATCAGCTGCTCTCCAGGCTATTCCTCGTTCCGATCCGATCCCTTCGAAATACCCCACCAGCAGCAGCCGAAAGTACACTCCCGGAGCCAGGCTCGGTCGCCCCATCTTGTCTGCATAGAACTTCGCACACAGTCCCTCCACGAAGTCGTCAAAGCCGTGTTCGTTGAAAAGGCCATTCAGTCTTTCGTAGAAGGGATGGCCGGCGGTGCGGGGCAGCTCACTGGTGGCGACCCACAGGTCTTCTTGCTGTCGACGTTTCTTTTTCCCCATTGCCATGGGGTCACTCTAGTGTCGCTGTGTGACCCCTTATCCTCGACTTTCACCACGGACTGCTAGGCTTTGCGGTTTTGCTTCTGGCGTAACTCGACGGTTAGCTTGTGAATCGCCTGCTGTACGTATCGCTCTGTTAGGACATTTGGCCGCCGGACTTTTCCGCTGGCATACCTGAAGAGAGTGCTGTGCGACGGCCCCTCGTGACCCATCACGCGATGAAACTCGCGGTTCATCCTTGTCCAGGTCCAAGACGTCTTCTTCCTGAGGCGGAGTAGCTGCTTACTGAGTGTTTCCTCTCTCATACTTATCATATGTGAAAACCAGCCGAAAAATGGCTCATTTGGCCAATCGGCATTGCTGCAGCGAGAAGTCCAAGCCCGTCGCTCAGGAGGAAAAATCAGAGGTTGGTCAACAGGACATGAAGCGAGCAGTAAGGGTCACGGCCTGAGTGTGCGGCAGATTGCTACTCAGCTAAGCATTTCAAAAGTCGGTAGCCAGATATATTGCGCAGAGTTAACAAGGGCTACTCCTGTCGCAGCCGAAGTCCGGGATTCCTTCAAATTTCCCGGCAACGCCAAAAATTTTGTCTGAGACCTCCTCGACACGGACGACAGCCGCAGTGACTTCAACCGGACCATCAGACGTCTCAACCGGCAAGTGGAGGGTCACCTTGTCAGAAACATCGGGGCGAAGATCCACAAAAAAATAAATGCCAAAAGCACTGATATTCTTAACCCTGATTTCTCTTTGGTCTTGTGCGCCCGCAACAGTGAAAGTAGCTTTTCCTTTTAGTGGTATGGTAAAGCGTTCTGCGATTCGTCGCTTGATTTCCCTTCGATCACTCTTCCCCCACTCGATTGCCCTTCGATCGTTTGTTTTCATTAATTTTCCAATGATAATCCCGGCGGACTGTCTTTTCCAGTCTGCGAATTGCCTCATCAAAAATCTATTCGAAATGGATACGTTGCCTCATTAAAAAATCTATTCGAAATTGCCTGGCCCTGAGCAGGGGAATAGAAGTGTCCTCCATGAAGGAATGGAGGGCACCAATGAGGTTAACGATGGCAGAAAAGCGTGTATTGATCAAAAGTTTTGCCCCCCGCTACCGGAAGAAGGGCAAGAAGGTGAAGGGGGAAGTGTTGACGGAGTTTACCCAAATGACGGGCTACAACCGCTGCTATGGAGCCTATCTGCTTCGCCACCAGGGCAAGCGGATCCGGTTGAGCCCCAAGCTGGTGGCGGTAGGGGATATCGGCAAGAGAGTACGGCGAGAGCGGGCCCGCAAATACGACCAGAAAGTTCTAAAGGCGCTGACGATGATCTGGGAGATACTGGACTATTTGTGTGGCAAACGTCTGGTCGCGATTTTGCCGGAAGTGGTACCCATTTTACAAAGACATGGGGAACTGAAAGTGGATGCCAGCACCCATGAGCGGTTGATGCAGATCAGCGCCGCCACCATCGATCGGCTGCTGGAGCCCGAAAGGTGCAAGCACCGTCTCAAAGGACGATCCGGAACCAAGCCGGGAACGCTGCTCAAACACCAGATTCCGATCAAGCGTTTCGCCGACTGGCAGGAGGATCGCCCCGGTTTTGTGGAAGTGGACCTGGTGGGCCATGAGGGAGGCCAGGGTCGGGGGGACTACCTTCAAACCCTGGATGTGACGGACGTGTACACGGGCTGGACAGAGGTCCGAGCGGTGCGCAATAAGGCCCAGGTGTGGGTCCTGGAAGCGATGAAGCTGCTTCAGAAGCGCTCGCCCTTCCCTTGGCTGGGGATGGCTTCGGACAACGGCAGCGAGTTCATCAACAAGCACTTGATTCGTTTTTGTGAGCAGGAAAAGATCAGCTTCAGCCGAACCCGCCCCTCGCGCAAGAATGACAACCCTTATGTGGAGCAGAAAAACTATTCGGTGGTTCGGCGGGCCGTGGGTTATGCTCGCTACGAGGGAGAGCGAGAACAGGAGCTGGTGAACGAGTTGTACGATCGGCTGCGACTGCAGATCAACTTTTTCAAGCCGGTCATGAAGATGGTGGCCAAGCAACGTCGAGGGTCTCGGATCTGGAAAAAGTATGATGTGCCGAAAACTCCCTACCGGAGGATCTGCGAGTCCCCTGAGGTGGCGGACAAGATCAAGCGGGAACTGGCCCGAGAGTATGAGAAGCTCAATCCGGCCCAGCTGGCACGGCAGATCGGCTGGCTTCAGAATTGCCTTTTGCTCAAACCGACTCCTGAGCAGAAGAAACGATGGGAAGCGGGCTGGATGTGAAAATCTTTCTCTTGCTGCAGGCTGCGGGTGTTGGGCAAGGGGTTGCCACTCCTCTGGTTGGTGCTTTTTACCACCACTTTTTGCAATCCCTTTCGGATAGATTCTTAGTGAGGCAACGAATACCCTTTGGAATAGATTTTTACGTGAGGCAACGGGTAGCACGAAAAGCAACGGTTAGGTGATATGAGCAGTAAACGGAGTCGAGAGAATCAAACTGCATCCCAACGGGAAAGCAAGCTTATTATTGGCTGGCGGGAGACGATTGCCATCCCCGAATGGGGCATCCCCGAGCTTCGCGCTAAAATGGACACCGGTGCCAGAAGCAGCGCCATTGATGTTGCCAGTTCCGAAATACTACCGGAAGGCCGGGTCCGCTTTGAGGTGGTTCTGGACCGAAAGAAGAGGGACCGCAAACGGATCATTGAAGCATCGATTAGCAGAAGGACGTCGATCCGCTCCAGCACGGGAGAAACTCGGGATCGATTGATGGTTCTGGCCAAAGTGAAAATTGGATCGATCGTGAAACCTGTCGAATTCAGTTTAGTGTCCAGACAGAACATGTTGTGTCGAGCCCTGCTGGGTCGGAGGGCTCTGGAGGGTGACTTTCTTATTGATCCCACCATTAAATATTCGCTGGACAGTTGATCGCCGAAGTATTTTGAGATGAGAATCGCCATCCTTTCCCGAAGTCCCAAAGCCTACAGCACACGCCGACTCTGTGAAGCTGCCACCGAGCACGGGCACCAGTTTGAGGTCCTCAATACCCTTGCACTAGGAATCCACGTTGAACAGGCCCGGCCATCGCTTACCCTGGGAACGCAACTGTGCGAGCCTTTCCAGGCCGTGATCCCACGAATCGGTGCATCGATTACCTTTTTTGGAACCGCAGTGGTGCGGCAGTTTGAGCAGATGGGTGTCTTTTCTCTCAATTCTTCCCAGGCCATTGCCGTGGCCCGGGATAAGTTGCGCTGCCTTCAGATATTGAGTCGACATGACATCGGGATTCCTCCCTCGGCCTTTGTCAGGAGCAAGAATGACGTTCTCCCCGCAATCGAAAGAGTGGGCGGAACCCCCGTTATCATCAAACTTCTTGAAGGCACGCAGGGTATTGGGGTCATCCTGGCTGAGGATCTCAAAACCGCAGAGGCGATTATCGAGACTCTGCAGAGCACCAAACAGAACGTTCTCATCCAGAAATTCGTTGCAGAGAGCAAGGGACGTGACATCCGGGCTTTCGTGGTGGGGGACCGGGTCGTCTGCGCCATGCGGCGACAGGCTGCAGGACAGGAGTTCAGAAGCAATGTTCACAGAGGGGGATCCGTACAGGCGGTCCAACTGGATGAACACTACAAACGTACCGCAGTCAGAGCAGCCCAAATCATCGGCTTGCAGGTTGCGGGAGTGGATATGCTTGAAGGCAAGGACGGGCCTCAGATCATGGAGGTCAATTCCTCCCCCGGCCTGGAGGGCATTGAAAAGGCCACCGAGGTGGACGTGGCAGGCGCCATCATCGAGCACTTGGAAGATCAGGCGGACTTTGAGGAATTTGACATCAGGCAGCGCCTGACGCTGGCCCGCGGCTATCAAATAGCGGAAATAACGGTAGGTCAAGATTCCGAGATCGCCAACAAGACGCTGGTGGAAACCGGGTTGCGCGCTCGCGACATTCTGGTACTGAGCGTCAACCGCAACACCCTCATCATTCCCAACCCGGAGGGCGACTTCGAAGTTCTTCCCGGCGATCTCCTCCTCTGTTATGGCAAACAAATCTCCATCAAATCGTTTCTGCTGGCAGGGACGAAGCCGGATTAACCCCGGCTGCGCCGGGCTCGTGCTGTTGTGCGGTCGTGCTGTCGTCGCTTCGTGACGAGAACCTATAAATAGTCCCAGTCAGCAATTAGCGTTTCGTTGAAACCTCAGCATTGAGATCTCGAGCTGCTTGACTCATCGGAGTCACCACACCGGTTTCCGTGTTCACCGACCAAATGAGATGGAGTTCCCCCTGGTCGCTCGAACGTTCGGCGATGAGATCGATCCAGAACTCCGGTTCCCGGGCGCGGACCATCTTCCAATCCTGGTAATCGAGCTCTCCCTGGAGGCCTCCTTCAATCAGCTTCTGCGCCACTACAGACTTGTTCTTGAGCATCTCAAAGGCCACTTGGGAACGTTCCTCTTCCTGAACCTCTCCGGAGGCCGGACTCTCCGCCTCCGGATTCGAAGCAGGTATCTTCCGCTGTAAAACCGGTTTGTTGGCCGGCTCTGGAGTGTACTGCTCCACGGTGGGAGCCTCCCTTCTTGGAACCACCGGGGATGGAGACGCTGGCTGGGGGGTAGGCTCCTTTTTGAGTCTGGGAGCGACCAGGGGTTCTGAGGATGAGCTGGCGGGCGAGCTGATTTCGGGGACAGGTTCAGCGGAGGACGGTTCCCGGGAGGGAATCACCACAGAGCCATTCTTTATTTCCACTTCCAGGAGTTCTTCCGTCCCCTGAGGTGTCTGCTGGGCGGAATTCGAAGTCTGATCCTCTTCGCGGGAGCTACTCCAGTAAGTCAGGACGATCATCAGCGCCAAAACCGCAACAACGATCTTCCAAATGGGCATCTGTCTCTTGGCTTCGGCTTCCCGATCCGAGAAGATCTCGTCATAGAGTGAAGACTCTTGTTCTGATTCAGCTTCGGCCTGCTCGACCGGCCCCTCGAGGTCCTCTTCCGGCTCGATCTGAGCTCCCATGTGGTGGCGTCGAATCAACTGGAAGGCTTGATTCACCCGAGCAAGATTCTCGGTGGCCTTTCGATGCAATCGAGGGTTGTTTTCATGGGGCCTGGGATCCCAGACAACGGCCAAGTCGCGATGGGCTTCCATGACCTGTTTGAAGGAAGCATCGCTCTCCAATCCCAGTATCCTGTAGGCTTGCTCAATATCGCTCATGATTCTCAGAGACTACAGACAACTGACAACTGACAGCTGACAACACAGTGTACAGGGGTTGAGTGCAGAGAGAAAGAGAGAGAACGGGTGGGCATTCCAGGTTTTGAATTTTGGATTTTGGATTTCATGGCGTCATGATACTATGCCCACACAGTTCAAAAGACACGATTCTATGAGCTAAGGAGGGTGAAAATGGCGACGAGAGAGCGAATATCTCTGAACGTCAACAATAAGTCTTACGACCTTGAAGTGGATCCGAACATGCCACTGCTGTACGCGCTGCGCAATGAGTTGGAGGTCACGGGGCCCAAGTTCGGTTGCGGATTGGCTCAGTGTGGGGCCTGTACAGTCATCGTGGATGGCAGAGCGATGCGGTCTTGTATGACTTCAGTGCGATCTGCCCAAGGTCGTCAGATCCGAACCATTGAAGGCCTGGGAACCCCTGAGAATCCTCATCCCGTGCAGAAGGCTTTTATCGAGGAGGCGGTGCCCCAGTGCGGTTACTGTATCAGTGGTTGGCTGATGACATCAGTCGCACTGCTGGAAGAGAATCCACGCCGCAGCGATGCTGAGATTCGGCGGAGCCTTGCGAGTCTCAAGTGCCGTTGTGGCACCCATATGTCGATTCTCCGAGCCGTCAATCGTGCAGCTAAAGCGATGGCCTAGCCGGGATTATGCATAGATTTTCGCGACGAAGTGCCGCAGGTGCCACGATGACAAGGCGAGCGACGAAGGGACCCCGCAGGCGTACTCGTGCAGTACGCCGAGGAGCCCTAGGAAGCACAACGCAGTCAGCGTGGATGATTGCGGCACTGCAGTAGACAATTTATGAATAATCCCGGCTAAAGGAGGAATGGATATGACGAAGCAAGCGAACTTTAAACTTACGCGCCGTGACCTGCTCAAGGGCGGCGGAGCTTTGGTCGTCACCTTCGGCGTTCCCGAATGGGCGGTTGCGGCGACCCAGGATGCCGGCTCCCCCTCCAAGCCGCCTCTTATGCCGGATCAGCTTGATTCCTATCTGAGCATTGCAGCGGATGGAAAAGTGACCGCCTATTTCGGCAAGATGGACATGGGCCAGGGAGTCGACACGGCGATTGCACAAATCGTCGCTGACGAGCTGGATGTTCCCTTCCAGCGTGTTGGAGTGTTGATGAGTGACACCGAGTACACCGTCGATCAAGGAGGCGCCAGTGGCAGCACGGGAATCCGGAGTGGAGCGAACCCGCTTCGCAATGCCGCAGCCGAGGCGCGGAGAGTCCTACTCGATTTGGCCTCCGAGCAATTAGGGATACCCGCAGAGGGATTGACCGTGACCGACGGCGTTATCCAGGCCAAGAATCAAGCTTCCCGACAGGTGAAATACGAAGAGCTGATCGGCGACAGGTATTTCCACGTCAACCTGGAGTGGAACGAGAGGTATGGCAACGGGCTAAACGCGACAGGCGAGGCCAAGCCAAAGACTCATGACCAGTACAAGGTAGTCGGTAAGTCGATGCCCCGCATGGACGTGGAAGGAAAGGTCTTTGGGCAGACCCCCTATGTGACGGACATCAAAAGACCGGGAATGTGGCACGGCCGCATCCTTCGACCGCCCATCGCCGGGGCCCGTCCCACGGGGTGGGACGATAGTTCCATCAGTGATATTCCGGGCGCAAAGGTGGTACGGGTCAAGGACTTCATTGGAGTGGTGGCTCCAGAGGAATGGAGTGCCATCAATGCAGCCAGGCAACTCAAGGTTACCTGGTCGGAAGTGGAATCACCCTTTCCCGAGATGGATGATCTTTACGATTATATTCGGCGTACACCCCACGTCGAGGAAAGCGCGGGTGGCGGTACCGACCTGAGTCAAAAGGCATCAATCGAGCAGGCCCTGGCGGGTGCGGATCGAGTTATCGAGGCCGAATATGAGCATCCTTTCCAGTCCCATGCCTGTATGGGGCCTGCCTGTGCCGTGGTCGATGCCCGCAGCGACAGAGCAACGGTCTGGACGGGTTCCCAAAAATCCCACAAAACGCGCGAAGGCGTGGCCAAAATCCTTGAAATTCCGGTGGATAAGGTGCGCGGAATCTGGGTGCCAGGTCCGGGCTCGTACGGTCGCAACGATGCGGGTGATGCGGCCATGGATGCCGCAGTGCTGTCCAAAGCGATTGGTCGGCCTGTTCGAGTTCAGGGCATGCGACATGAGGGACACGGGTGGGATCCCAAAGGACCCGCATCCGTCATCACTCTTCGCGCCGGTCTCGATGCCGAAGGCAACGTGATCGCCCACCGTTTCAAAGCAAAGGGTTTCTCGGCCTGGGACGTCCGCTCCAACGAGTCCAGTCCCAGTGACACGCTGGCGGGCTTGCTGGTGGGATGGCCCAAGAACACACGCTATAATTACGGAACGCCCTCGGAGAGCTATGACTTCCCCAACAAACTGAAGTTCTGGCAGACGATTCCGCCCTTTCTGGAGACGGCCTCCCCGCTCCGGACGGCCCACTTTCGAGATCCCCAGGGGCCCCAGGTTCATTTCGCCAGCGAGTCTTTCATCGAGGAGATCGCAGCAACCGTGGGTCAGGATCCTGTCGAGTTTCGCCTGAAGTATCTGACCGATCCTCGCGATATCGCTGTGGTCGAGGCAGCTGCCAAGGAAGCCGGCTGGGAGTCCCGGACCTCTCCCCAAAGGGATCAACAGAGTGGGGATGTGTTCACCGGCCGGGGTATGGCCTATGCCTCACGAGGAGGAACCACCGTGGCCATGGTGGCCGAAGTCGAAGTGAACCGACAGAGCGGTCGAGTGTGGGCCAAACGATTTGTGGTAGCTCATGACTGCGGATTGATCATCAATCCCGACGGCTTGAAGAGAACCATCGAGGGCAACATTGTCCAGGCTCTGAGCCGCGCTCTGAAGGAGGAAGTCAAGTTTGACCGCAACAACGTGACCAGTACCGATTGGCTGGGCTATCCGATTCTCGACTCCACGGATGCCCCCGAGTCGATTGACGTTGTTCTGATCAATCGGCCCGAAATTGCACCCACGGGAGCGGGAGAACCTTCCACACGGCAGGTTGCCGCGGCCGTTGCCAATGCGATTTTCGACGCCACCGGTACTCGCATTCGCAGAGTTCCTTTCACCCCGGAACGGGTGAAAGCGAGCCTGGCATAACCGGGAACGCCGGGACAATTCCGGAATGTGGGAGGCACCTCAGGTGCCGAACGGCCCACAAAACAACCCCCGGTTTTCGGATTCGGCACCTGAGGTGCCTCCCACATTCCGGAGATTCGTGCCACTCCCCTACGGAGTATCTTCGGCCCTTTCCGGGTTATCCTCGGGAGGGGCCGGTGCCGTATCCGCCTGAGCCTCCGCCGTGACTCTGGGCCGGACCAAGGCCGCAGCAATGCCGCCACACAGCGTCCCGACAACCATAGTGAACATGATCCAGAATGTCATTTGGGGGAGCAGAGCAATCACAATAAACTTGGTCAGAAAGCCCATCTCCGGATAACCGGGAGGACCCAGCTCGTAATGGGTGTACGTCTTCAGCGAGAATGGGACATTTGGGGTTCCAAGCTAAGAGACAGTGGGAACCGATGCTGATCGGGCTAGTTTAGCATTGATCGCCTGCCGACGGGCAAGGGTGACTCCTTTCAATCTTCTCCTTTTTGTGTGGATGGAATCTCGTCTTGCGAAGTACATGTCATCGGGTGTGACGTTACCCAGGGCCTCGTGATAGCGCCTGGAGTTGTAGTAGTCGATAAAGACCGCGATTTCTCGCTCCAACTCCTCGGGTGTCTCCCAGACCATTAGGTTGATGCGTTCCTTGCAGGAACGATGGTAGCGTTCGATCTTCCCGTTGGTCTGGGGATGATAGGGTGAGGCCAGGATGTGGCCCAGTCCCTTGGTCTCCAGATACTGACCAAAGTCTTTGGAGATCAAAGCCGGTCCGCGGTCTGTCACCAGCCGGGGCCGATCAGACAACGGAGCCTGTTCCACACCCGTTCTCTCACAAGCCGCCTCGACCACCTGGCTGAAGTCTCCAGCACGCATGGCCGTGTGAAGTCCCCAGGCCAGGATCCTCCGGCTAAAGTCATCCAGTACTGAGATCAGATAGTACCAGCCCCAGTTCTTGACCAGAAGATAGGTCGCATCCGTTTGCCACTGCTGGTTGGGTCGGGTCGTCTTGATTCGATATTCCGATTCGGCTGGAAAGCTCCGGAGTTGAACCTCCCGAATCAGCCCTTCCGCTTTCAAAATCCGGTAGACCGAGGATTCCGAGACCGTAAACCCGCACCTATCCGTCACCTGGCAGCTCACTTCTCGTGAGGACCACTCTGGAAACAGCAGCGCCATCTCCAGGATTCGGTCCCGTTCTTTGGGCAGGATCTGATTCCAAACCCGTCCTGATCCTGGGGGACGGTCCCGCAAGCCTGCCAACCCCCTCTTTCGAAAGTGGTGTCTCCAGCGATAGTAGGTCGAGCGGGGGATCTCGAGTTGATCCAGCACCTCCCGGACCGGTAACTCGGAGGCCTCCACTGTCCTTAAAACTTCCAGCTTGTGCTCGCTGAGCATCCTCTGATACCTCCTTCGCCTTACAGGCCCAAACTTTTTTTTAGCTTTTGGTTCTCCACTACCGTCTCGGCCACCGCCTTCTTCAAGGCCTCATTCTCCTCCTTCAAGCGACGCACCTCACCGGAAGTCGCATTCCGTTGGGTCTCCCGGGTTAGACCGTTTTTGCCCGAATCCAGGAAGGCCTTGGACCACTTGTAGTAGATCGAAGGTTGAATCCCTTCTTTGCGGCACAGTTCGGTGACGGGAATCTCTCCGCGGAGCCCCTCCAAAACGATGTGGATCTTCTCTTCGGCCGTGAATCTCCGGCGGGTGGCCCTACGGATCTGTTTGACGACGTCTGTGGTCATAGCGTTCTCCTTTTGGTTGTGCCATGACCAGCATCGGCTTGCTCTGATGGGCTGTCAAGATCAGCCCTTTGAGGGGGTGAGATCTCACCCCCTCAAACCTTCCAACTCTCTCTTAACTCTCGGCCCTATGTGTCCCACTTTCGCTGACGGGATACACCCGTGTCCTTGGTTTCGGAGGGTTCCGTCTGCATGGGAGTAATGTCGGCTTGATTCAGCCGGTCGAGCAGCCGCTTTAGTGTTTTCTCAGGATCGGTGTAATGCTCACTGGAACGAAGATGGAAAATATCCCAGTCCAATCGGCTAAGGGTCATATAGTATTCCATTTCAGCAACCAGCTCTTCGTTCGTCTTGATGCAGTCCCCGTCACATTGAATGGCAAGACGCTGATTGCCCTCCCCGTGGGCGACCACATCGATGGCTTGGGTTCCCACCTCAAAATTCAGTGATACCCGATATCCCTGGTTTTTCAGCTCAGTGAAAATCGTTTTCTGTAGATCGGACTTGAACACTTCTTCTTTGGTAATGGTCTTTTTTCTCAATCCACTGGGATCCTGAGCATGCTTGATCAACTTATATCTCAGGTCCCCGGGTTTGAGATCCTGATCAGGTCTGAGGGAATGAACCACCCACAGCTGGTCACAGGCACGACTGGAAGCGACATTGAAGACCTTTTTCGCTTCATCTCTTTGACGCAGCGCCAAAGGACGGTCCGAGGGTGAGTCCACCATGGACAAAAGGATCACATCCCTTTCATCCCCCTGAAATTGAGAAGCATTGCCACAAAGAATGCGACGCTTCTTATATTCGGAAACGGTCAACCGCTTCCTGAGAATATTGTCGATGACATTGGCTTGATCCGTGCCCACCATGGAAATCACTCCTATCGTGGACTCCTCATATTCGGGCATTCTGCACATGGCCAGGATCAGTGATGCGATCTCCTGGGCTTCATGGTGATTCACTTTATTGTGGGCCTTGGCTCGGGGCACATAGTGAGCCACCAAGTGTGGAGAAAGCACATCGGCGGAGGGATCGCGCAGCGGGAGGATCTCATTGTTGTAGCAAAGATGATTGCTGAACTGAATAATATCGGGGACGCAGCGAAAGTGTTCCAGGAGGCGGATGGTGCCGCCAAAAGACTGGCGGGCGAGATCGTAGATCGAGGTTTTCCCGTCATAAAGCTGCTTATTGGGAATATCCTTCAACATTTCATCGATCAATTCCTGAACCTTTTCGGTTTGCAGTCCGACGGCATAAGGGCTGACCTGCTCATGGTCTCCCACAACCACCACATCCCGCGCCAGAGCCAGGATGGAAAGCGCCCGGATATCGCTTTGGCTGGCTTCGTCCACGATGAGCACATCAAACTTGGTGGCGGTCAGATCAAAGCTTTCCAAAACCCGCGAAATCGGCATGATCCACACGGGCACGGCCTGGCGACATTCCAGCAGGGTTCGTTTGGCTTCTTCCTTGAGTTTCCCAACCTGCTTGCCAGTTCCCTTGCCCATTTTCTTGTGCAGGGCCAACCATCCGTTCAGGGCCTGCTGCTGTTTGAGACCTGTTCTCTCCAGCTGTGCCTTCCAGGATTTTTTCTCGAGATATTCGGCTGTAACTTCCTGCAACTCTTCATTGACGGAGTCCAGCTTGTCCTGAAGGGCGTCAAGGTCGATTTTCAGGATTTGAGCAAGGGCCTGATGCAGATATCGGTGGGTCCAGGCCTTCTGAATGGCCCCTGGAGGATGACCCTGATCATGAGGGGACTTCCATCCGGCGATGGCCGCCGCCCATTTGCCAGCGTGCTCCTCGAGTCGAGTCAGAAGATCCCGGCGTTTTTCGTAATCGGGTTTGAGCTCCACAAGCTCATTGAGTCTTTGCCAGGCCTGCAGATAATGATCGTAATTGCCCCTTTTGACGGCTCCCCGAAAGACCTTGCTCAGAACATAGGAAGCCTCTCTTTTGGGTAGGCCGTGAAAATATTCAAACCACTTGTCTCGACTTTCATTGAGGTCCTTCCAGTCAATGAACTTGATCCGGGTTTCAATGGCCGGCTGCAGCTCGGCGGTGACCACTTCCTTGAGGCGAATGAGGTCACTGTAGGCTGAACTGCTGACCGATGCCTTCTTCAGCAGATGCTTCCAGTTCAGTCCCACTTCCTTGCTGAGGCTTTCGCAGGGATTCCATATTTCATCGAACCAGGTAATCGCCAACTTGATCTTTTCCGTATATTGCCGCGCCGTCTTCTCAGGCCGACGGCCCAACTTCGAACTCTCCGGTCCCCCCAGGGGTTCCATTTGGCGATTCCAGCGACGCCTCAGTTCCTCTCGAAGCGCCTTGATCTCCAGCTGATTGATGACTGCCTGAAAATGCTCGATCTTGCTGGCCCCCCCATTGTCCACCTGACAGGATTCAATCACTTCCTTCCACTCAGGCTTGAATATTTTGGTCAGCGTCTTGAGCCCTTTGCCTTTTTCCAGATGGGTACAGATCTCTTTGCAGACGCGAATCAGCTCTTCGTTCGTTTTCTCTGACTTGACCTTGGGGCCAACCGATAAAACCAGTTCTTCCTTTTCCGGGATCTCCACACACAATTTTTCCACTAATTTGATCAGGACCTGCCAGGATTTTTTCTCTTCCGAATCGCGACGCCCCACGTCGATGCATTCCAGAATCCAGGGGGTTTCAACGTCCACGATGGCCATGGCCTGGGTGACCTGGTCACTGAGCTGCCTCACCTGTTCCGCAGATTGATCTTCATGCTCCCAAAGTCCCTGTCCCTTCTTGAGATTCTCCTGCTCCAAGCTGCTGAGCGAGTCAAGAACCTCCCTGAACTTGTCGGGTTCGGGAATCTGTTCGAGGTCGGGAAGGGTGGACTCAAGAATTTCGATATCCTCGGCAGACAGTCTGGCATTGATCTCATAAAGAGACTTCAGATCCTCCTCACTTACAGGGAGGTCGGCCTGATGCGTGATGGGGCCGGGCAGCCAGGAATACTGTTCTTTATCCCGGCCGATCTGTTGAGCTGCCTGGGCCGGCGTGAGCTTCACCTCTCCGCTCAGCTCGAGTTCCCGATATTCATGATCCAGAGCATTGAAAATTTCTTCTTTGATCTCCTTAAATCGGCTTTTCAATTTCCCTCTTTTTTTCTCTAACTTCTCGATTTCAGCATTAATCTTGCTGGCGCTGGTCCGGGAGAGATAATCAACGATTCCCGTTACCTATTCTTCCAGTTGATTGCTGCTTTCCTCATCACTATCCAGTAAGCTCACACAAAGGGATCGCAAGGGCGGCACTACTTGTTCACGCACGACCCGAAGAGCTTTGGAGGCATGACTTGCCACCAGGATGCTTTTGTTCTGGGCCAGGAGGTGACCGATGAGATTGGCGATGGTGTGGCTCTTTCCCGTACCGGGTGGGCCCTGCACCAATACGGCTCCGGTTTCATCCAGCTGGCGGATCACACGCTCCTGTTCCGGATTGGCTGGTTTAGTCAGAAGGATTTCAGAGTCTTCCGACTCCTCACCTTTCTGTTTAACCGATCTTCCCGTATCGATTCCCACAATGCGCACCAAGGACTCGGGGACGAAGTCGGTCTCGGAAAGATGTTGAATGTATTTATCCAGGGCATCCGAAAACCCATGGTTGCCCCGCCCCAGATAAACCATGGGTTGCCGGTAGATATAAGGCGCCTGGGTGGCCTCCACGTCCTCCATGCTTTCAAAGTAAAGACCATCGGACCAGATACCCTGGACCAGTTCTTTAAGAAAATCACTTGTCCCTTGTCCACCCAGAGGATGGATATGATCCTTCGATACGATTTCCTGGAAACGGGAGATGTCCTTTCCATCAATTCCGAGAAATCTCAATATCGCTGTATGCAGGGTCGGTGGCCCCAGTCAAAGGCATCCCTGATGACAAACTCAGGAACACGTGAATCGAACTCCAGTTGAACCTTTTGGATGAGCAAAGGATGGTGAACCGGTCCTTCGGGACTCTCCCAGTGAACAATCCCGTCGGCGACAAAGAGCTGAAACTTTTCCGATTCTCTCCTCAACTTCGACCAAAGGCCAAAGTATTCACTAAAAACGTTCAGGGCATCATGGACATTGATTTCACTTTCTTCCCACTTTTTACGTTCGTCCAGCCAATCCTCGAAGGCTTCCACCCTTTCCGGAGCATCGTCGAAAGCCTCCGTAACGGTTTGACCCAAGACATTCTTATAGGTCTTGCTCGCGTGAATTTGAGGTTCGACGCCGGGAGTTTCCCAACCCGGCTTGAGCCAGTTCTCCGCCACCACCGAAGGAGGTGGACAGTGGCTCTCGGTGGGCCTTCCCACTTTCAAGATAAAGTTTCCGGCAACAAAGTTTTCATCATCAAACAGTTTCTTCAGGTATGCTCAAAGTGAGGTCCAACCTGGATCAGGGAGTAGTGGGGGAGCTGATCAAAATAGAGCTTCCAAGGGTGCTCATCCAGGTTGAGTACGGGAGGAGTCTTGGTGCGGTCAAACTCCTGAAGGAACTTCAAGACGCGAATGATCAGAGCAATGGCACTTTTCCGCATTTGAGGAGAAAAGTTCTGAGTTTCCTGTACGATCGTTTCTGCTGGAGAGGACATTTAAGTGTTTCTTCCTGAACGAAATTGGGCTCGAATAGTTTAGAATTGGAGTTCGACCTGACCCGCGGTCGAGATCGAAAGTGAAAAGAAAAACAATCCGACGAGGAGAAATTGAGCCATCATATTCACTCTCTATAAAGTGTACTTTTCTAAAATGAGGCAGATCAAATCACCGAGGAAAGGGCCTAGTCCGCATTTCTCACACCTGTTCGTCACGAAGCAATCCGTGGAAGGGGTGACCTGAGTGCGTTGCGCCACGCACGACGAAGGCCCCCGCAGGCGTACTGTACGGTACGCTGAGGAGGCCGACCGAGCGAAACGCAGTCAGGGCGGATCATTTCGCCGATTAAGTAGAACGGGTGCGAGAAGTGCGGGCTAGTGTCTCGCCCGCAGGAAGGATACAATAACCGCATCCGCCGGGTCAGAGACTTTCTATTTTCGCTTGTCTGGCAGGACCAGGAGAAGAGGTATGAAAAGACTGCTCATTATTGGAGGATCATCCTTATTCGCTTTTCTGGTTTTGGGGCTGATCCTGGTTCGTTCGATGGGTTTTGAGCCCCGGGATCGCAGCCCCGGATTGTGGCTTTCCGGGGAAGTCGTCACCACGCCCGTCACCGACTGGTCCTTCACCGACCACATTGAGAACGTCTACGTGGAGACTCGAACCTGGTACGCCATTCCCCACTCGGTCACGACTTATTGCACCACATACAATGGCGAACTGTACCTGACCTCCACTTATCCTCAGGCAGCTGAATTCCCAGGGAATCGATCCTGGAACCACAACGTGGTCCGTGATCCCCGCGTCCGTCTCAAGATCGGGGATAAGATCTATGAGCGTAAAATCTCCCTGGTGACGGATCCAGCCGAGAAGGCGGCTGTGCTCGACAGCAAAGCGAAGAAATACCCGGACTTGAGAAGAGCCGAAGACGACAGGGTCCATGTTCTGCGCACCGAGGCTCGGTAGGCTCAACTTCTGTCTCCGGCTTTCCTGCTTCACCATTGTGATCCTTAACGGGAGCATCTAGAATGGGTGTAACAATCCTGAATAGGGGGTACCGATGACCGACAGACCGATGACCATTGTAGTCGCAACCTTTATCATGCTGGCTCTGACGGCAGGTGCGACATGGGCCCTGCAAGAGAACACGGAACGCATCGCCATTTCCGAGCTGAAAGAGAAGCTGGACAGTGGCGAGAAGCTCCTCTTGATCGATGTCCGCGAGGACTGGGAACTGGAAAGGGACGGTGCCATTCCCGGCGCCATCCACATCCCGGTGGCCGAGTTGGACATGCGGATGAAGGACATCCCCAAAGATGTCGAGCTCGTCTTTTACTGACAGGGTGGAGGGCGCGCGTCGCGTGCTGCTAATAAATTTGCCCTGGCAGGCTACCAAGCAGGTCAGTTTTGCGGTATCAGAGACTGGAAGAGCGAAGGTCAAGAAGTTGTTGAGAAGGTGGATCGACCGGCGGAAGGGTCGATCCATCCATAGTCCTCTTAGTGGGTAGCCACCCGCCGCTTCAATTTTTCGAATCCGTCGAGGACCACGCTGATCGAGCGAGGTCTGTATCTTCTCAGGAATCGCTGGAATACATAGCCCAGTGAGAGTCGCACAATCTGCTTTGCCACAGAGGAGAAGAGAAGTGAGGAAACTGTTCATCGTGGGTGGATTGTTCTTGGTCGTTGTCCTGGCTCTGGCGCTTGTGACACTGCGCTTCATAGGTTTTGAGCCCCGGGATCGCAGCCCCGGGTTGTGGGTGACCGGGGAACTCGTCACCACACCCATTATAGACTGGTCCTTTACCCGATCCATTGAGGAAATCTTCGTGGAGACTCGGACCTGGTATTACATTCCCCACTCGGTCACCACTTATTGCAGCATCTACAACGATCAGCTCTACTTGTTCTCCGCCTACTACCAGGGGGGGGAGTTTCCAGAGACCAGAACCTGGAACCAAAACGTGATGCGTGATCCCCGCGTCCGTCTAAAAATGGGGAATCGATTATTTGAACGAACCGTATCCTGGGTAACGGATGCCACCGAAAAGGAAGCTGTGCACCAGACTTTTATCGAGAAGTACCCTGAATGGCGAAGCCCGGGGATAGACAACGTCCACATCTTCCTGGTTTCGCCCTAGGAGCGCACCGCAGGTGCCGAACGCCAAATGTGGGGGAAAAGAAATGGTGGACAGCTATCTTGCGCCCTATAGTGGAGTTTACTCCGGATCCGTCTTTCCCATTTGCCTGGTAGACGCTATTCACTCGGCACTTGCGAAGTTTGTTCCCCCGCCCCGGCCTTCTCGAGCAACTCTGCGATTTCGATGTAGCCGTTTTTTTCCGTCAACATCAGGGCGGTTATCCCATGATCGGCTTTGGCATCCACGTTCGCACCCGCATCCAGAAGGGCCCGCACGATTTCCGTGTTGCCCGTTGCTACCGCTACCATCAGAGCGGTCACCCCATGGGTGGTCGTCGCATTCACGTCCGCGCCTGCATCCAAGAGGGCTCGCGCGATTTCCGTGTTGCCTGTGGCCACGACCATCAGAGCAGTCAGCCCATCGTTAGCTTGGGCATCCACGTCGGCACCTGCATCGAGCAACGCTTCAACCGACTGTGTATGACCCTCGGATGACGCATAGATTAAGGCGGTCACACCCTTATCGTCTTTCGCATCAACTTCAGCACCAGCCGCAAGCAGCCCTTCAATGTTCCTGGTTTCGCCTTTCTCCCCCGCTTCGATCAACTGTGAATTAACGTCCTGAATACAGGCCGTGAGTGAAGAAATGAGCAGTGCCACCATCATGGCAATAACTGCTTTGTTGGGCATAACGGCCCTCCCGATCTGAAAGAGAGTTCTCGATTCTGCAGATGAAGCTTTTTCCAAATCATCAACCCTGCGAGAGAGGAATTGCAAAGCGGACTTTACTGGCCTCCCCATAGACCCTTTGCAATGGAGGGGGACATCTCTAGCACCTGCAGTCTTCCAAAGCAACAGGCCATCAACCTGTGATCACTATCACCTTGGGTAAGGGTAGGGGTCCGCTCCGGGTTGAGAAGTCTGGTTGGACACGCTAACCACCGGTGCCGCTTCATCACCTTGGACGAAGGAGTCATACCAACGAGGGCACACGGCCTATAAGCAGGAGAGAGGCTAGTTCGGATGGTCTGCCCGATCAGGCAAACTATGCTTAGAAAATCATTCAATATGGGTTTCGCCGTACTGATTATCCAAGATCACCGGGCTTTGAAAGTAAGAGAGTACAGGCTCGGAGCCATATTTCTCCTTGATCATTTGTTTCCACTCATCGGTATACAGTGCCTCTGCATCCGCCCGAGACTCCCACAAATACACCCCTCCTGCCGTATCACCGTCGTCGGAGAGGAGATAGTACTTGCGGAGCAAGCCGGGGACCTGCTGATATCTCGGCACTGAATCCGCAAAGACCTGTTTCAAAGCCTCGACCTTGGCATCGCCAACCTTGAACTGCACGATCACGGTTACCATTGTTTTTCTCCCATAAGATTCACACCCTGATCCAATAGAATGTCTTCAAAAGAGCCCGCCTTCAATCGATGGCAAAGCAATAGAATAAGCCGTCTCCGCCGGTGCCCCGCAAATCTGCCTGGCTGCAGCCTCTGGAGCCATGGGCGGAGTTCCAGGACGTAGGATGCTCGCCACCCCCCGTCCGGTCATGATGGCCCAATCGGGCACTGCCTTCACCGCGGCTCGTCCAGTTCTGGCAGGTTGTGTCGGCGTCACCCGAAAATGCCGTCCCGTCTAACTGCGAGCCGGTGAGGATGTCGTGCCGGTTGGGAGTGTCCCCTCGACCATTGGTCATCTCTCCTTTTTCGCTGAGTGCTGTCTCCTTGGTGAGGTTGTTGTCACCATGCAAGTTGTCGACATCTTGAGCGATGCGAACGCCCTGAGAGTTGTACCAGGGACCTCGGCCAATACGATCATAGGCGTTTACGGTTGTCTGACCGCCGGAAGCACTGGTGCTCAGGTAGGCGCGCCACGTGTGGTTGCCTGCTCCCACAGCTTCGGCCAGCATCTGGCAGTGCCGGTCGGCTCCGGCAAGGCCACCCAGATCGGCTCCATTTCCGGGCCCTGCGCTCGTGATAAAGAAACTCATGCGGGCGTCTTGTGCAAACGCCGGGTACGAACCCACGATACACAGCACAATAACGGCGATAAGAAATTGCATCTTGTTCATATCGGTTCTCCTTCTCATTACAGCGGGAATCTACGACCCCGTAGATAGTAGACCTACACAGGTGAGAAGGCAATGGAAATCCAAGGTCAGGGGGAACGTACGAAAACACAACCGTACCCTCAGCAGCAACCTTCAAGCCTACCTAATATGGGATAATAAAAAGAGAAGCGGGCCTGCCGCCGGACACAGCCAGCAGGCCCTAACCATGTACTACCCAACAGAGGTGAGAGGTAGGTAAATGGCCACGGAGAGTGTACTAAACACCTCTGGCCTTGAAAGTGAGCTCCAAGGGACAGCGCTCTTCGCGCTCGATTCCCCTTCTCAACACTCAGTGGCTGGAATCTGCCGCGGGGACCAGATCGTGCTCCATCACATCGTAGATGGTTCGCAGATGCTGCCGTCGCCCTTGTCCGGGTGAGGACGACGAGGTTGTGACCACGACCATTCTGAGATCAGCCACAACGAAGATGAACTGCCCGCCGAAGCCCCAGGCGTAGTAGACTTGGTGCCCCGCCATCGTTCGGATCCACCAGCCATAACCGTACTCGCGACCACTCCGGCGGGACTGAGTACGGGGCTTAAAAGAGGCCTGGATCCAGGCCTCAGAGACCACTTGCTTGTTACCCACTCGACCGCCTCTGAGGTAGAGTTCGCCGATCTCCAGCATGGCCCGGGGAGTCATCTGCATCTCGTTACCGCCGAAATAGATGCCCTGCGGGTCACGGAACCAGGAAGGGATTCGGATACCGAGCGGTTGGCCCAGATAGCGACGAGCAAAATCCAGGGTGCTCATCCCGGTCACCTTAGTCAGCACAGCTGACAGCAGGTGAGAGCTTCCCGTGCTGTAAATCATGCGGTCTCCGGGTTCGCCAACCATCCGGCGCGTGAGTACATGACGCACCCAATTGCTGCTCTGCACCCACCGTCCATAGTTTCGGTTGCTGGTGGTCTCGAGTCCCGAGCGCATCGTCAAGAGATCTTCGAGGGTGATTGTTTTTTTGGAAAGATCATCAGCTGCATCTAAGTACTCGGGGAAAAATTCCCAGACGGTGTTCTGAAGGCTCTCCAGGTACCCTTGATCAAGGGCGATCCCCACCAGTACCGAGACGATAGTCTTGGAGGCCGACTTCAGATTGGCCCAGTTCGAGGAGCGGACGCCTCCGAAGTACCGTTCTTCAACCAGCTTTCCGTCGATCGAGATCAGCAGGCTTCGCAGCCGGGGTAAGCGAGCGGCCCGATCCATGGCCCGGGCATGCAAAGTAGGTTCAAGCGCTGGGGATCGAGCCTCCGAGGCCACCAGCTGTTCAACCCCCAGCGTGCCGTATACCCAAACGAGCAGCAGTCCGGCTGTCTGGATCCTGGTCAGCCGTCGGATTTTGTCGTTAAAAAATGTCTTTCCCATCATGTCCGTTCGGCACTCGCCCGCGGCGCTTGCCGTCATTGTACTATGGAGGCTTGACAAGAGCTCTTGCTTCAGATTTTCAAGACTGACCGTCTGTGGTCTGTGGTCTGCTTAGGCAGTCTGTCCGCTTGCTGAATGAATGGCAAAGGCAGCTCCCTGGGGATCCATACACTGAGCAATGCGGTCTCCACCAGGTACATCCATAGGACCGTTCAGGACTCGCCCTCCAAGCCCCTTGACTCTTTCAACCGCCTCATCAACATCTTCAATCCTTATATAGAGCAGCCAGGCGGGTGGTCCGGGCATATCTTCGGACTTGTTGAACATTCCACCCAGAGTCGTGTCCTTTCGCCCATACATCTGGTAAATCCCCAGGGGACCCATGTCCATGCTCTCGGTCTTTTTCCAACCAAACAGTGCCTGATAGAACTTAAATGCGGCCGAGTGATCTGTGGTTGCCAACTCATGCCAGGAGAACTCCCTGAGTTGGGCAGGACCTTCATGTCCCGGTGCCTGCTCAGTGGGTGCAAAGACTGCAAATACAGCTCCCTGCGGATCCGATAGGATCGCGAACCGTCCCACCGTGGGAATTTCGGTCAGGGCCACAATGACTTTTCCGCCGAGCTTCTGGGCCTCGGAGACCGTGGCCTCGATATCTGAAGTTCCCACATAGGGCAACCAGTGAGGCGGGGCACCCTCCTCCTTGGCCTCCTCCGGCAAAGGGATGACGCCACCCACAGATCCCTCAGGAGTTCCATCAGTGGTCCACATGACATAGGGGTTCTCCCCTTCCCCCCATTCCGCCGTACCCCAACCGATCAGTTCGGTGTAGAAGCCCGTGGCTGCCTCTGGATCTGAAGTCAGGAGTTCGTACCAAACAAAACGTCCTTGTAAAGCGTCATCAGACATCTAAATATACCTCCTGAAAAGGTTGGGTATGCACGAAGTCACTACTCCACCGCATTACCGTCCGCATCAACATGATGGATCTCGCCCAGGTCCAGTTCACGAATTCCTTCTTCGATCCTGGAAAGATCGCCGACCACCACCCAAAGCAGATGATCCACGTTGATGAAACGGCGTGCAGCCAGCGAAACTTCTGCCAGCTTGAGATCGCTTAGCTTCTGCGGATAGGTCTCGTAATAATCGTCGGGAAGACCCAAACGAATCAGGTCCTCAAGGGAATCGCCCACCTCGGAAATGGTCTCCCAGGAGCCTGGAAGCCTGAGAACACGGTTTTCCCGGATCTTCACGAACTCCTCTTCTGTGGGAGGTCGCTCAGCAACAATCCCCCGCAGCTCCTTCACAATCTCCACCATCGATTCTTGGGTTCGGTCGGTTTGAACAGGAGCACGGACGATGAAAGGCCTTTGCCCACGCGCGTCAAAGAGGCTCGTACGAGCCCCATAGGACCAGCCTTTATCTTCGCGCAGGTTCATATTGACGCGTGAGGTGAAGGTGCCCCCAAGAATATGGTTCATCGTTTCAATGGCAATCTCATCTGGATTATTAGCCGGAGGAGCAACCTGGATGGCAAAGATCATCGATTGCACAGCACCTGGTCTGTGCACCAGGTAAACAGCCGATTGGGAACGCTGCGCCACCTGAGGAATACTCTTGGCCGGGACAGGACCCGCTTCCCAATCCTGAAAATGTTTTGACAGCTTGGAAACGATCTCCGACAAGGTGGTGTCGCCGACAACCAGTAGGGTGGCGTTGTTGGGTTTGAACCAGGTCCTATAAAAGCGAATCAAGTCTTCATGGGTCAGGCTGGCCACCGTTTCTTCTGTCCCGGAACCGGTGAAAGAATTGCCGTAAGGGTGATCCCTTCCATAGAGCAGAGGCGGGAAGACCCGAAGGACCATGTCCCTCGGATTGTTCTTCTCCCGCTGGATCTGGGCCAACCTCTGCTTTTGGAGTCGCTTGAATTCCTGCTCGGGAAAAGCCGGATTGAGAATCACGTCGCTGTAGATCTCAAGTGCGGCGTCCAAATCGGACTTGAGTACAGAAAGAGAGACTGAGGAGAGATCCAGATCGGACTCGGTTCTCAGGCGTGCACCCAAATGGTCCAGTTCCTCGCTGATCTCCAGTGCAGATCGCGCTGAGGTCCCCTCATCCAGCATGTCCATGGCCAGGCTGGCCACACCCGGGACCGTATCCTGATCCGCAGCATAACCCGCATCCACCAACAGGTTCAGGTTGAGTAGCGGAACGGAACTGCGTCGGGACAAAAGCACTTTAAGCCCATTGGGAAGCGTGGTTCTGCTGATCTCGGGAAAATCGGTTTGGGGAGGACTTCCAGGCTCAGGAAGTTGGGAGCGATCCACATCGCTTTCTGTTGTTTTGAAGTCGGGGAAGGGGTGAACTTCAAGAGTGTAGACCCCATCGGAAAGCCACTGATGAGCTGCCCGGGTCAAATCATCGGCTTGAGCAGCTACGACCCGCTGCAAGGTCGTCTTGTAGGCATCGGGACGGCCGCCATAGACCTCGTTTCTTGCCAAAATATCCGACTTTCCGCCAAAGCCTCCCACTCGCTCGATGCCTCGGATGAAGCGGGACACAAACTGGTTTTTGACCCTCGACAGCTCCCTCTCGGTTGTTCCCTTCTGGAAAAATCTCTTCAACTCTTCGTCGATAGCGGTCTCCAGCTGGGCAAGCTCTGCCCCGCGGCGAGCCGTGGCCTGGATCCGAACCTGGCTGCCAATCTCCCGGAGGTTCACAGAGACGGAGACATCCGTTGCAATCTGATCGTCGTAAACCAGACGCTTGTAGAGTCGAGAAGCTTTCCCCGAAGCCAGCACATTTCCGGCTAAGCCCAAATAATCGGCATCGGCCGTACCCCACTCGGGGACGTTCCAGACCTTGTAAATGCGAGCCTGGGGAACATGATCCTGCATGATCTGGCGTTTGCTCCCGGTCATCTTGGCCACCCAAACCTTTTGCCGAGCCACCGGCGATCCGGAGGGAATATTCCTAAAATACTTTTGGACTCTTTGATGGACGGTTTGCACGTCAATGTCCCCGGCAATAGCGATCACCGCATTGGCGGCACCATAGTAGCTTCTGAACCACTCACGGACGTCTTCCATTCGGGCCGCATTGAGATCCTCCATGGAACCAATCACGGTCCACGAATAAGGGTGGCCAGCAGGATAAGTGTTTTTGGCAATCAACTGGTGGGCCATGCCATAGGGCCGATTCTCACCCTGACGTTTTTCGTTCTGAACCACCCCCCTTTGCTCCTCCAGCTTCCCCTCGGTGATGGCTCCCAGCATATGCCCCATGCGATCCGATTCCATCCACAGGACTAGATCCAGCGCCGAATTCGGAACATTCTGGAAATAATTGGTGCGGTCGTTGTTGGTGGTCCCGTTCAGATCGGTGGCTCCCACCCGTTCTAAGGCCTCAAAGTAATCCCTGTCGAAGTTTTCACTCCCGTTGAACATGAGATGTTCAAACAGGTGGGCGAATCCGCTTCTGCCCGGACTCTCATTCTTGGAGCCGACATGATACCAAACATTAACGGCCACGATGGGCACCTTGTGATCCTGATGAACAATGAGGGTCAATCCATTGTCGAGCACAAACTTCTGATAGGGTATGTCGATCTCTCCGACCATCTCCTCCAGACCTGAGGAGGAGGCCAGGAGCAAGGTGGACAGGCAAAAAAGGCTGAAAAAAACACCTAACAGTGATTTGCGATTTCATTCTCTTCTCCCTTTCAGATCAATGCTAAGAGTGTAGGGGAGGACGACCCTCGCTGATTGAGTTCTTCCCCCGCACGAGCTATTCACACCGAAAGGGTAAGCCTGGGGGAGTCGTCGAGGGCAGTGAGTCCGAATATGCAGGCCCTGCGAAACTGGGGAATGCACCCGAGACAGCGCCCGCATAGGCACCCAACTCGCCGAACGAATCAAACGCTCCATATTCCGTCTGATGCCGGCCGGCCGGCCCCACAATGCGATATTCCATTCTCAGTGTGCCGGACCTCAAAGGGTCCATGGTGACATGGTAACCTTGCTTCGGCAATTGCTGTTGATCACGAAGCCATGACTGTCCACCAAAATCAGAGGGCTGCTGGAGGCGCACCTCACTTACGGCAAAATGATCCTCATAGACAATCCCGAATGGAACAGGTTCGATCGAGGCATCCACGCTGTGACCAGCCACATTTGAGCCGATCTCTACGTCTATGACCCCTAGCAGCCGTGGTGACCCAAGCGACACTCGGCCGAAGCGAATCGCCAAACGCCCCGCACCGCCGGCCATCCCTTCTACGAAAGACTAATTCAACGTTTGACTTCGATGTGTGCCGCAGCCGGCCGGCTCCCACAATCGCGATATTCCATTCTCAGTCGCCGTGCCGGACCTCATGTGGCTAACGGCAGTCCATGGTCGACATCGGCATCGATGCCACCTTGCTTCGGCGCCGGGAATTGCTGTCCGGGATGAGCACAAGGGCCATCCGCACGCAAGGATCGAACCGGGTTTGGAAGCACCCGCATGATGCGGATGTCCACCAAAATCAGAGGGCTGCTGGAGGCGCACCTCACTTACGGCATCGAAATGATCCTGGTGGACCTGGATAGAGCAAGCGAACCGAGGCGAGGGAAGCGACGCTCCCGGCAGGGGCAGGAAGCGGTGGAATCATCCGGTTCGAACGAGGAGAGCAGCTCGAGTGCATCCAGCGCTGTGACCAGCTGATCAGCGATTGTCTCGGTGACGGTACAGGGAGCCGATCAAGGGGACACGCAGACCATGGTGAAGACCCTGATTTGAGCCGATCTCTACGTCTATGACCCCTAGATGGACGACGTACGCAGGCACGAAGTAAAGAGGTGGTCTCTCCGCATTACTTAAGGCACCGAGGGATTCGGTCTGAGCATTCCCTGAAAAATCGAGATACTCCACCTCCAGAAAAGCAAACCCGGGCAACAGATTCGTTACCGGTGGATCCAGAACGGCACTAAAAGAGCCTGAATCCGAAGAAAACGAATTCGGATCCAGTCGCATGGGTATAAAAACAGGATTGCCAAACTCGTCCAGGTCATTCATCGGAGGATCTCTGAGAAAGTCGTTATAGACTCCCAGCCTGACCGAAGTGATTTCCTGCATGAGATCGGGAAAGCCGGTTACAAATACCGTCGCCCCTGGACTGACCCGATAGGCAGAAAATTCCTGGGAGGTGATTTTCGAGCGATAGGTGTCGGTGCCCAGGTCCGTGGTGAGCGTCATCTCAACGGGATCACATCCTGCGCAGCCCAAGAGTAGCGAAAAGGGTAGGATCAAAAGCGATACGTACTTCTTCATAGAGTCCCTTTCTTGGATCGATGTTACTCCTGAAGAAAGTTAAAGACAATGGACAATCCCTCGGCTGATGAAACGGTCCCATCCAGCTGATTTCAAATGACGCCAGTGGGCCTATACAGATGACCGGCAACGGTAATACCATGACTGAGAAAAGGAGATCCTCATGAAATTATCCCGGGTACCCGAAGGTCGGGAGCTGCTATGAAAGTCTTTGTGGCTGGAGGAACGGGAGTGATTGGCCGCAGCCTTCTTCCCTTGCTTATTGGCCATGGACACGAGGTCACAGCGCTCACCCGTTCGCCGGAGGGAGCCGAACGAATCCGTCAGCTCGGGGCTGAACCTGCCGTTTGCGACGTTTTTGACCGACGCAGGCTAGGCGAATGGGTGGTAAAGGCCGAGCCGGAAGTGGTCATTCACCAGCTTACGGCTATCCCCAAGCGACTCAACCCTCGCCGAATCAGGAAGGAACTGGCCCAGACCAACCGATTACGAACTGAGGGTACACAAATCTTGATGGAAGCAGCCCAGGCAGCGGGTGTAACTCGCTTCATCGCACAAAGTATCGCCTTTGCATATGCCCCTGAGGGGGAGGCGTTAACCAAGGAGGAGGAGAGACTCTATCTGGATGCCCCCGCTTCATTCGTGGAGATCATGCAGGCCGTGGACTCGCTCGAGAGGACCGTGGTTCAGGCATCCGGAATCGAGAGTTTTGTGCTGCGATACGGCTACTTCCAGGGACCGGGAACCGTCTATGCAGAGGATGGAACATTCGCAGCAGACGTCCGGCGGAGGCGGGTGCCTGTCGTGGGAGAAGGCACGGGTGTGTTCTCCTTTATCCATGTGGACGATGCAGCCTCAGCCACGGTTGCCGCCCTGACGGCTACCGAACCGGGTACTTACAACATTGTCGATGATGAGCCTGCGGCTCTTCGAGAGTGGTTGCCCAGGTACGCAAAATGGCTCGGGGCACCTGCTCCTTATCGAATCCCCAGGTTCATCGGGGCTTTAGCAGCGGGTCCTTATGCCATCTATCTCATGGTCCAGCAGCGGGGAGTCTCGAATGAGAAGGCCAGGAAGCTGCTCTCCTGGCAGCCCAAGTACAGGAACTGGCAGGGAGGGTTTCGACCCGTCTCAGACGTTGTGGGAGATCGACCGACGGCGTAGAAGTCGTTAACGGACTTAGGAAGGGAATGTTCGTTTTCCGACCTCTCAACCTCACTCCAGACGTTCTTTACCCGTTGCCTCACGTAAAAATCTATTCCAAAGGGTATTCGTTGCCTCACTAAGAATCTATCCGAAAGGGATTGCAAAAAGTGGTGGTAAAAAGCACCAACCAGAGGAGTGGCAACCCCTTGCCCAACACCCGCAGCCTGCAGCAAGAGAAAGATTTTCACATCCAGCCCGCTTCCCATCGTTTCTTCTGCTCAGGAGTCGGTTTGAGCAAAAGGCAATTCTGAAGCCAGCCGATCTGCCGTGCCAGCTGGGCCGGATTGAGCTTCTCATACTCTCGGGCCAGTTCCCGCTTGATCTTGTCCGCCACCTCAGGGGACTCGCAGATCCTCCGGTAGGGAGTTTTCGGCACATCATACTTTTTCCAGATCCGAGACCCTCGACGTTGCTTGGCCACCATCTTCATGACCGGCTTGAAAAAGTTGATCTGCAGTCGCAGCCGATCGTACAACTCGTTCACCAGCTCCTGTTCTCGCTCTCCCTCGTAGCGAGCATAACCCACGGCCCGCCGAACCACCGAATAGTTTTTCTGCTCCACATAAGGGTTGTCATTCTTGCGCGAGGGGCGGGTTCGGCTGAAGCTGATCTTTTCCTGCTCACAAAAACGAATCAAGTGCTTGTTGATGAACTCGCTGCCGTTGTCCGAAGCCATCCCCAGCCAAGGGAAGGGCGAGCGCTTCTGAAGCAGCTTCATCGCTTCCAGGACCCACACCTGGGCCTTATTGCGCACCGCTCGGACCTCTGTCCAGCCCGTGTACACGTCCGTCACATCCAGGGTTTGAAGGTAGTCCCCCCGACCCTGGCCTCCCTCATGGCCCACCAGGTCCACTTCCACAAAACCGGGGCGATCCTCCTGCCAGTCGGCGAAACGCTTGATCGGAATCTGGTGTTTGAGCAGCGTTCCCGGCTTGGTTCCGGATCGTCCTTTGAGACGGTGCTTGCACCTTTCGGGCTCCAGCAGCCGATCGATGGTGGCGGCGCTGATCTGCATCAACCGCTCATGGGTGCTGGCATCCACTTTCAGTTCCCCATGTCTTTGTAAAATGGGTACCACTTCCGGCAAAATCGCGACCAGACGTTTGCCACACAAATAGTCCAGTATCTCCCAGATCATCGTCAGCGCCTTTAGAACTTTCTGGTCGTATTTGCGGGCCCGCTCTCGCCGTACTCTCTTGCCGATATCCCCTACCGCCACCAGCTTGGGGCTCAACCGGATCCGCTTGCCCTGGTGGCGAAGCAGATAGGCTCCATAGCAGCGGTTGTAGCCCGTCATTTGGGTAAACTCCGTCAACACTTCCCCCTTCACCTTCTTGCCCTTCTTCCGGTAGCGGGGGGCAAAACTTTTGATCAATACACGCTTTTCTGCCATCGTTAACCTCATTGGTGCCCTCCATTCCTTCATGGAGGACACTTCTATTCCCCTGCTCAGGGCCAGGCAATTTCGAATAGATTTTTTAATGAGGCAACGTATCCATTTCGAATAGATTTTTGATGAGGCAATTCGCTTTATTGAAATCCCTACCTTCAGCCTTTAGAATAATGCGTGTTCCTGAAGCCGAAATGAGCGCGGTGCCTGCGGCACTTCGTCACGAAAACCTATGCATAATCCCGGCTAGGAGGTTCAAGTGTCCAGAAGACTGATGGTTATTGTCTTGGCGGCGTTTTTTATGGGGCTGACGACCTGGGCAGCCCAGGCCCAGACGCCCACGCGAACCAAGATCGATGTCTCCAAACTAGGGCCTCAGGTCGGCGAGCGAGTACCCGACTTCAGCCTGCAGGATCAGCATGGCAAGACCTGGACACTGCAGTCGATCATGGGACCGAAGGGAGCCATGCTCGTCTTCGTGAGATCGGCGGACTGGTGACCCTTTTGCAGGACGCAGCTGGTCGAGCTGCAGGGCAGGGTTGATGAGATTCGCGAGCAGGGGTTGGAACTGGTAACGATCAGTTACGACTCGCCGAAGATTCTGGCCGACTCCGCCAGGCGGCATGGAATCACCTTCACGATGCTGTCGGACGCCGGCTCGGCGACCATCAAGAGGTACGGCATTTTAAACACGGTTAGCGAGGAAGCCCTCGGTCCCAATGGGGACGACCCGGCGGTCCTGGCCGACTTCCAGCAGTATGTGTCGGTGACCAGCCCGAGTGAGCGGTTCCTAGGAATCGCCTATCCCGGCACATTCATGCTTGACCCTGATGGCGTCGTCACGGCCCGGTTTTTCGAGGACTTCTACCGGGAACGGAGCACGGCCTCCAACATCCTGTTGAAACTGGGCGCCGGAGGCTCCTCCGTTCAGGGAACAGAGATCTCGACAGGCCACATCAAAATCAGGACCTATCCCAGTGATTCGGTGATTGCCCCGGGTGAGCATTTCTCTTTGGCCCTTGAAATCACGCCTCAGCCGAACATGCACGTGTATGCCCCGGGTGCCGAGCGCTATCGTGTCATCACCCTTCGAATCGAGCCGCAACCCTTCGTTCGCCTTCTCCCCATACAGCACCCCGAGTCCCAGATCTACTATTTTGAACCGCTCGACGAGCGTGTGCCGGTTTACCAGAAGCCGTTCACCTTGTTGCAGGAAGTGGTTCCTGAAATCACCCAGGAGGCCCGGGCCGCATTCCAGGAAAAGGACAGGCTGACACTCACGGGGTCGCTCGAATATCAAGCCTGCGACGACAAGCTTTGCTACAATCCAGTGTCGGTTCCCCTCTCCTGGACCGTTGGGATTAAGCCTTTAGTGCCGGGCCAGGCCCGCCGCCCTTAGACCTTGTAGCGTCCTCTCTGTGAGCACGAAACCGAAGCCCAGAATGAAACGCGGAAACAGGGCTGCCTTCATTTCGGACCGTACCCGAGTAACCGTGAAATGATGTAACCGATAACGAACCTGGGGCATAGGAAGATCTGGTGCAAATCCCTCAATTCAAGCAACAATCCTCTGAACTTTGACTCGGTTACACCCCAAGCATAGAATCCTGCTACATCGTCTACACCGTCCGCTATCAACCTGAGAGGGTAAGGATCGTGATGTTGAAACCGTACTCTAACTGGGCACGGGCAACACTGTGGCTAACTGAAGTACCTCTCGATTTGAGCATTCAGTGGAAAGCCACCCTGAAGAGGTATGCTTGATCTTGTGGAGAAAATAGATGCAGAGACGAGTATGAACTCATCGAGATCATTAGCCACTCGAAGGAGAGTTCACTGATTCTCAAGTGAGGGGAGTTTTCTCGCTTGCGGAGGAAAATGAAAGTATTCAGCTTCATCATAGTTCTCATCCTGATCGTCTTAGGGATCCTGGCATGGATCAATTTTTCGGAGAGGGAAGCGGAGACGATTTTCTCCTCGGATGGCATAGAGATTCGCGTTTTGGAGGCGGAGGTCCAAGGGGAGCTTATAAGAATCGTCGAGCCGAATGGGGAATCGAGCTTTTTCAGTGATCGGACCAAGAAAGAGGAATTAACGAGGATGGCCCAACGGCAGAAAACCCTCATGAACGAAGCGGATTATTTCTACCACCGGCTAAAACGTTTTATAGAAAAGAGGCTCGATCGCTAGCCGGGATTATGCATAGGTTTCGTGACCAAGTGCCCGCACCTTAAGCTGCACCCACCTCCTCTGACTAATTACCGCTGAACCTTCTCGCTATCTCTGCAAGGGGCAATCCGATGTGTTCCACATCCTCATCTTTAAAATCGTAATGAGGTCCAGCCGGTTGAACTCCAAAATCCCTGGCCAGTGACTCCTGCAGCACGATCATCTTGCCGCCGACCATGGTCATCAAAGGTCTCACCTTCAGGATATCGTCCTCCGGGACGGTGAAGAAATCCCGATCGATGACCAGCAGATCCGCAAACTTCCCAACCTCCAGAGAGCCCAGGCTGTCCTGTCTTTGCACGTACTCGGAAGACCAGCTGGTGTACATCTTGAGGGCGTGTACCCGGTTAATGCGTTCTCCCGGCTGCCACACCTTTCCATCATAGCGGCGAGTGACCGCCTGCCAGAGCATGAAGAAGGGGGGCTGAAAACGACCGCTTCCGGGATTGCCCGACCCCGAGCCGTAATGCTGGCCTACCAGCCTTACCCCGGAGTCGATCCAGGTCTGAAAGGGCAATTCGAAGGCATCCGCCATCTCGGCACCGTAGTCCTTCGTCCAGAGCGGTGCTTCCCTGATCAGATCAGGTCCGCAACTGAGGATAAAGTTATAGTCCTTCAATTTTTGGATGACGTCCGGAAGTTTTCCGATCACGTTGCAATGCTCGCCGGTCATCTGGAGACTGCGAATATATTCCATACTGAAGCCACTGGCCTCGCGTGCTCGATCCACCATCCGGAAAAACGCCCGGGCGCTTTCACTGCCGCAGATATGGATGCCGGATACCCGCCAGCCGGATTTCATGGCATTCTCCAGGACATCCCACATCAAATCACCCTGCTTGGGGCAGACCTCTCGAGCTTTAATGTGGGGCGGAGCGTCGGTATCCGGACCCGTACAGGCTTCCGGGTAGTGAGAATCCCAGCGCTCTGAGGCCACACCATCGATCCACAGATAATCGTTTCCGATACCCTGCAACACACCGGTGCGGCGGTACAGCTGGCGAGTTTGCTGCGGATCCGTCGGCATGCGGTGCACCTCATAGTGAGCGGCCAGACGAATGGGCATCTGTCCCAACCCCGCCAGGGTGGCATAGCCACTCATGATTTTTGGAAACTCCAGACGGCTGGAAAAAGTGCTGACCCCCTTGGCGGCAAAATCTTCCGAGACCAGCTTCAAGGCCTGGGCCAGAATGTTCAAAGGCAATTTCTCAAGGAAGAGTTCCCAGGTAATGACGGACATCTCCCGACTGCCAACCCAACCTATGGCCGGGATATCTTCGCCGATGGTATCTCCATGCATGCTCTCATGAATGGAAGCCGAATACCCGGGAAGAAACTCGTTCAAGACCTCCAGCGCCTTGGAATTGATGTTACCGCGCAGTCCTGGTCTCATGAGGACGGGATTTTCAGGGGCCCACATGTCGAGTGTCCGCCGATCGGTCAAACGACGGGTCATCCCCCAAGTCTGCAGATCCATGGGGGCTTCGGGGTGAGAACGCATCCGCAGCACAATCCAGTCTCCCGGATCGACCTTCTTGGCCGCCTCCCGAATGCTGTCCCGGATGATTGCTTGAGTTTTCTCCAGTTCGCGATCGGCCTGGGCGCTGATGATAATCCCCTGCGGAGGATACTTGAACCCAAAGCGGCTCAGGTATTGGGGCGCGCTGCCGTAGATATGGGCGTGAGTTTCCACGATCCCAGGAATCAGAGTCCTCCCCTTCAGATCGAAGACTTGAGTGTCAGGACCCGCCAAAGCCCTCACTTCCTGATTCGTGCCCAGCTTGATGATCCTATCGGCCTTGACTGCCAAGGCCTGGTAGATATTTCCCACCTCCGTGGAGCGGGAGGTGTCGTCCATGCTGACCACCTTGCCGTTGACAAAAAGCGTGTCGGGATAGCCGTACTGAGCGACCTCCCGCTGCAACTGCTGAGCCGACAGATGCCCGGCCATCACCAGGATGACCAAAAGACAGGCCAGTTCTCTCTTTCCCATATTCATTCCTCCCTAATTGAGTTACTCGAGACTTGAATCTTGTATCGAATCACAAAGAGGGCGGCGCCCTCCAAAGAGATCGCTCCCCTCGAATGGTCCCCCGACGAGAAGATTGTGTCAAGAGATCAATGGCCCAATCAACGATTTCCCGTTCCAAGATGGGGCGACACCGTTAGCTTTTTGGTTACTGCACTGGCACGCATCATACTCGCAACAAGAAAACCTGCAATACCCTGATTTTGAATAATGCCTGCGCTTCAGGTGCGCTGAAAACAGTCAAAATGGCCTCTATTGTTGGCCGGAGTGAGTTGGAGTGAGCTTGCCGCGGGCGCACTCTAGTATCTCGTCCCAGGAATAACATGACGTTTGTGGCGAGCGCAACGGCGTCGAGTTCGCGAAGCGACGACGACGCGATGTCGTGTGCATCGCGGAGGAGGAGCGACAAAGAAATCGATGCCGTTCCGCCGCCACCCTTCGGGCTGATGGGGGTTGCGGGCAATCTCTGCGTCGCTCGTCATCGCCGATGTCCCTGCATCGCCTCCTCCTCGCTCCTTGATCTCTCCTCGCAAGACCCATCAGCAAACGTCATGGTATTCCTGGGACGAGACACTAGGCACTCCGCCTTGTGCGCCAGGTGCGTCCGCCCGTCCTTCATTGGGGTATTGTCAGGTTCGATGCCCTGCGCTTGCGGTCCAGTTTGGCCAGATCTTCCCGTCGCGGCGTCTCAATCCCGGAGGCTTTCGCCAGCTTGCTATACCGGTGAATCCTTGATAAGTGAGAGTGATGAGTCTAAAGGAACGTATTGCCTCGGAAATCAAAACGGCCCTGAAGTCAGGCGACGGCAACACGGTCAGCGTTCTTCGGATGGTCCGCGCCAAAATCCTGGAAAAAGAGGTGGAGTTTCGTAGTCAGAAAGGTCGCGACTACCAGCTCAACGATGAAGAAACGGTTGGGGTGATCCTCAGTTACGCAAAACAGGTACGGCAGTCGATCGATAGCTATCGTCAGGGCGGACGTACCGACTTGGTGGCTCAGGAAGAAGCCGAGCTTCCTATTCTCCAGCGGTACCTTCCGAAACAACTCTCAGGAGAAGAGCTTGAAGGAATGGTCGACGAGGCCATCTCCGAAACCGGGGCCAGTGGGCCCAAAGATATCGGCATCGTCATGAAGGCCCTGATGCCCAAGGTTCAAGGAGCGGTAGACGGAAAGCTCGCAAGTGAGATCGTTCGACAGAAGCTGACCGGTTGACCGCACTCAATCTCAGGGAGCTCCGGCATAGGGAGCTACCAACAATCGCCGCCATCCAAACATGATGCCTCTGCATCGTGGCACCTCCTCTGTTATTCTTCCCTGTTCTTGCTACAGTTCTCCTAAAAGACATTGGTTATGCCCATTCTAAACGGTTGATGCGGGCTGTAAAGGACAACCAGGGCAAGCGTCACTGATCACTGAGATTTCCAAATTGGAGTAGAAGTGAAGGGGAAGGAGGTCTTCGATCAGGAATTTTAAAAAGGATGAAAGTCAGCCTGACTGAAGGTAGGGAAGCAAGAGAAGAGGCGAACCGACCTGACGCCTCCTCTTTGCGCTTATCTGCTTATCTTAAGACTACCAGACACTACCAGCGGTCGCGCCCGCCGCCACCGCCGCCGCCAGATCTTTCCTGTTGTGGTTTGGCCTCGTTCACCGTAAGGCTTCGTCCTTCAAGATCAGTGCCGTTCATTTTCTGGATCGCTTCTTCCGCCTCGGACTGAGAGCTCATTTCTACGAAACCAAAGCCCCGTGACCGACCCGTCATTCGGTCTGTTATCACCCGGGCTGACTCTACCGTCCCGTGTGGCGAGAAAATTTCCTGTAGCTTGTCGTCCGTAACGGAATACGGCAAACCACCCACATACAATTTGTTGCTGTTCATGTTCTCCTCCTAAGAGAATGTTTTTGTCATCAACCCTGAATTATTGACCACGAAAGGAGCAGAACACGGCAACTCGTCATTCGGTGTTACGATTCTGGTCGGTTGTTCCTTGGGGGATCTTCGCAAGGTGAGACTCGAATAAAGGCCTTCCATCTATTGTTTTCATCGACACCCTCAGGAGGCCTTAAACTAGGGTAGTCACGTGGACTATACCCCACTCTTCAATGCATGTCAATGCGCACCTCTCTTTTTAGAAGGGGTCACCTGAACCCACCACATCAAAAAATCGCTATGATCACCGGCACCTCAGATCGAGTAACGGCTCCACAGAGGAGGACCCTCGCCCGGATCTGTTAGTATCAGAGATCAACTGGAGATGGACTGATGAAAACGACGATGGTAATTCCATCCTACTGGTCTAGGAAACACGCCTTAGGAATGAGGGAAACAGACGCTATTTACGATCATCCCACTCCCTTGGACAGCGAAGGGACACTCAAAAGGACTCTCGAGAGCTTAAATGTGTTGAGAGACAAGGACTTCGAGGTGGCTGTGATCGCCGCCGCCAGCAGTGAGGACATTGAAGATAAGGTAGAGCATAAAGTGGCAACGATCATCGCCTCCGTGGATACCAATGTGAAGATTCACCTCTTCAGCCATTCACACCTTCAGGGGGTACAGAAGGTGATGCAAGATGCGGGGAAGGAGAGCCTCTCTACACTTCTCAAGCTCAAAGGGTATTCGAATATCCGCAATCTATGTCTGTTCATTCCTCATGTTTTTGACTCGGAAATCGCAATCCTTATTGATGATGACGAGGTGTTCGAGGATCCCGAATACCTCAGCAAAGCTCAAGAATTTATCGCACAACGGAAACTGGCGACTCTCAAAGCCCAGGATGCCCTGGATGGCACACTGGGATCAGATGGACAGATGAATAGAGCCTTTGAGGAAATAATCGGTAAAGAGCCTCGTCTGAAGGAAACACCTTTTGTGTTTGGAGGCAACATGGTTGTTCACCGAGAGGTCTTCACTCATATTCCCTTTGACCCAAACATTACCCGTGGTGAGGATATCGATTTTCTCATCAATATGCGGATGTTCGGCTACAAGTTTTTCCTGGACAACACCCTTTCCATTAAACATCTGCCTCCACCTAAACCCCACCAGGTCTGGAAGCAACTGCAGCAAGACATTTACAGATTTGTGTACGAGAGGGCAAAGATACGCGAGCAGCAACCTGTCGAGGGGATGGTTTGCATTCAGGCGGAAGACCTGGATCCCTACCCAGGCGTATTTCTCAGGGATGACTTGGAGGATAAGATTAGCCAGGCTTCTGTGGTGCTTGCGGAGCAATATCGCCAGGAAGGGAAGGAGGCAGACGTGAAGGAAGCGCTGAGAAACATTGAGATTGTAGGGGTGGAAGCCGCTTCGAATTTCAACGTTTTCAACCACCTGCGCCAGCTCCAGCAATCTTGGGAGCGGATGATGGATTTTGCTGGTCAGGGAGCTCCAAGAGAGAAAATCCGACAAACCCTTCTCGCTACATGAGACCCAAAGTATCCGTAATCACTCTCGAAAATAGATCACCGTATTTATAGAGGAGACACTAGGGAGGAATGAGATGGCACAGGTGGAAATGGACCACGTGACGGTACCGCCGATGGATGAGCATAACCAGGCTTTGGTCTCCAACGTTCACCCTCCCGATTGGGTCAATCCGGAACCCATTCCTCGCTACAATCTCGTTGTCATAGGAGCGGGTACGGCAGGTCTCGTTACGGCGGCAGGTGCTGCAGGCTTAGGGGCGAAAGTGGCCCTCATTGAGAAACACCTTTTGGGGGGAGACTGCTTGAATGTGGGATGTATTCCCTCCAAGTGCTTGATTCGTGCTTCTCGAGCTTACGCCGATGTGCGAGATGCTCACGAGTTTGGAGTACGCGTCCCTGAAGGAGTCGAAGTCGATTTTCCAGCCGTCATGGAACGGATGAGGCGCCTGCGTTCCAGGATCAGCCATCACGATTCTGCTCAGCGTTTCCAGCAATTGGGAGTGGACGTGTTTCTCGGGGAAGGCCGCTTCAACGGAAGGGACACAGTCGGGGTGGGGGGCAAGACACTACGCTTCAAAAAGGCCGTCCTGGCAACAGGGGCTCGTGCTGCAGCGCCTCCCATCCCAGGTTTGGCACAAGCCGGATATCTGACCAATGAGACGGTGTTTTCGCTGACCGGACTGCCCAAGCGCTTGGCGGTGATCGGTGCCGGTCCCATTGGCTGTGAACTGTCGCAGGCGTTCCGTCGCCTCGGGTCGGAGGTCTCACTGCTAGAAATGCAATCTCGAATCTTGACGCGAGAAGATCAAGATGCTGCTCAAATCGTCCAGCGGTCGTTTCTTCACGATGGGGTGAACCTGGTTCTGGGATGCAAAATCCTAGGGGTGGAAAAGCGGAACGGAGACAAGCGCGTTCAATTGGAATGTGACGGAGAGCGCAAAGACCTTCCCGTAGACGAGATTTTAGTTGGGGTTGGCCGGGCGCCCAACGTAGGGGGACTCAGTTTGGAGGCGGCCGGAGTGAAGTATGACGAGAGGAAAGGGGTACAGGTCAACGACTATCTCCAGACATCCAACCCACACATATACGCAGCCGGAGACATCTGTTTCCCTTACAAATTCACCCATACGGCCGACGCCTTGGCACGGATTGTCATCCAGAACGCACTTTTCTTGGGCCGAAAGAAGACCAAAGCGCTAAAGATTCCCTGGTGCACCTACACGGATCCCGAAATCGCCCACGTGGGAATGTACGAAAAGGAGGCTCTAGCCAAAGGCATCCCGGTCGACACTTTTGTGAGACCTTTGAATGAAATGGACCGCGCTATTACCGACGGAGAGGAAGCGGGATTCGTTAAGATCCATGTCAAGAAAGGCACGGATACGGTGCTGGGAGCCACCATCGTGGCCCGCCATGCAGGGGAGATGATCAATGAAGTAACCTTGGCCATGCTCGTCAACACGGGGTTGGGAACTCTTGCCAGTGTAATTCATCCCTATCCTACTCAGGCCGAAGCCATCAAACAGGCGGGAGATGCCTATAATCGCACTCGCCTCACGCCGAGGGTTAAGAGAGTCTTCTCGCGATGGTTGGCCTGGACGCGCTAACTCTGATGAAGATCTCGACAACCCAAAAGATCCCGTTGGATCGCCTTCGTCTTCTTGACCTGACCGGGCAAGAATCGTCTCTGAAGGATCACGTGCCCGACCTGTCCTTGCTGATCTTTCTTCGCCATCTTGCCTGACTGGCCTGCCAGGAGTACCTCGGTGAGGTGCAGTCAGCTCAAAAGGAGTTTGAAGAGCAAGGGGTGAGCATTGTCGTTATCTCCTTCGCGGAGCCGGAGCGGCTCAGCCACTACCAGCGCGTTCATGCCTGGCCATTTACTCTTCTCGCGGATCCCCAGCGTGAGGCCTACGCTCACTTCGGCTTCAAACTCCTTACCTGGTATCGTGTCTTCTCGTGGGAAACGGTAAAGATGTACGCTCATTTGCTCTGGCAAGGCAGGAAGATCGAGCGCTACGGTCGGGATGATTACTTTCAGTCCGGCGGGGATCTCTTGATCGATCGCGAAGGAAGGCTCTACTTTGTGCATCACAGCCGTGATCCGGCCGATCGACCCGGAGTTAGCCAACTGCTGGAGGAAGTCAGAAAAGCAAGAAGGGGGAGGAGGGATTGATCCCTAAGAAGCGGCGAAGGACAAAGCCCGGTTCCCATCGGATCCGGGCCTCCTTCTCCAGTAGTTTACATTCCCTCTTGTCTCCCGGCTTTCCGGGACTCAGAAACTAAAAAGCACATCCTCCCCGCCACGCTCAAGAATCATTTCCTGGATGTATTCCACCAGCCTCTCTTTCCGCCCGATGAGTGATTCCAGCTGAGAAGGACTCAAGTACTTCTCAAGATGCTTTTTCACCAACGCCGATTCAAGCTTTTGCAACCCCTCCCACAACTGGCGCTCGACGTAGCGGACGCCGGTCACATAGGGCAACTCATCATCCGTTTGAAACGATCGCGTATGATCCACCATCCACAGTTTGCCCTTTTGGTCATAGAGATAATTTCCCCGATTGCGATCGTCGTTGAAGATCAAATTGTCAAAGACCAACATCACCTGCCAGTGCTGACTCAGACTCTCTTCATCCAAAAGAGCGTAGCCCTGATCTCTTCGGTCGGTCTCGGTTACGGCTCCCTCAATCCAGAGCTGAAGCGATCCTTTTCGACCCTGGATCTCTCTTTCCACGGTGGGAGGAACATTGTCCAGTCCCAGCAATCGGCTCAACTCATAAGCCGCACACTCGAAAATGTAGTCGTCGCGAAACGGCACCTGAGTCCCCGTCGGCAAGATCCTGGTCTCGTTGATGCGCACATCCCGAAAGACGGCATTCACGCGCAAGCCATCTTTTTCCAACAACACCTTGCGGGCTCCGGTCACACCCTGCCCGATCTGTTTGGAAGAGACGACTTGAGCTGTACGCAAGAAGCTCATAATCGCCTCGTCGCTGCCTAGGGAGAGTGGAAGCCCCTCTATATCCGTTGAGAACCGGCTCGGTCTGTCCGGCACTGGACTGTCAGGTGGCCGCTGGAATGAGTACGCTACTGTGGCCCCATACGATGCCACGGCACCCAACCCAAACATCAAGAGTGCCTCCGAGAAGAGTGTTCTCGTACGTCTTCTCCGTGACATGGCCTTGCAAGTCACTTTATTCGCCCTTGGCAAACGATCCTCCTGAAACTTGACGGTCTGGCCAATCATAAAACTCCCCCTCACTGGGCAACACAGTTGCTCTAAATGCTAATTTGTAAGGGGTGAAAAGGCAATCAAAATCAACAGCTGCTTCTTGACAAAGCGGAGCCGTCTGACTAGCATTCCAGGCCATATCCAGGAAGAAACTTTGAGAACCCAAAGGCTTAGTGTCTGCTTGTGTGTGTCTTTTCTGGCACTGGGCTACAGCAGCTGTGGACCTGCAAGCGGGCCTTCGTCCCACAGCCCATCTATCGTCATTGCGCAGTCCAGTCATTCTCCCAGCTACGCCTCTTTATACATTGCTGAAAGAAAGGGCTTCTTCCTGGAGGAGGACTTACAAGTGGAATTTCTGCGGGGAGGCGGGGGATCTAGGGCAGTGACGATTCTGCTTGCCGGCGAGGCCCACTTTGCAGTGAGGACAGCAGAGATCGTGCCTGTTGTTCATGAAGAGGGTATCGATCTGCTCACCGTCCAGGCCATCACGGTGGGACTTCCATTTCAACTGATTATCCGCAGCGATGCGGCAGAAGCACGCCACATTGGCTCGAACCTGAGTGTAGAGGAGCGCCTGGAACGGGTCCGTGGGCTCACCTTTGCTACCACCAGCCGAGGAGGAGCATCCGCAACCTACACCCATTACTTGTTCCACACCTACGGTTTTGAACCTCAAGAACATGTGGAAACCGTATACATGGGCGGACCGCAAGCGCGGAAACTGGCTTTTCAACAGGGCGAGGCCCAGCTCACCACGGGCGGCGCAGAAAACAAATCTTTTCTAGATTCCCAGGTAGCTATGGTTCTGGTGGATCTGCTCAGGGAGTTCCCTGCAATTCGGGATCTACCGTTTCTCTCCTTGCACACGCGCAAGCAGTATGCTCGTGAATTCCCGGAGGTGGTTCGCAAGGTTATACGTGCTCTTTCACGAGCCAACCAGTTTATAGGGGATCACCCGGACGAGAGTTTACAGATTCTGCAGGAAGTGTTCGCGGAGCAGCTGCAACCGGATGAGGTAGCCGTTCTTTTCGAAAGTCAGGTCCTGCCTGTCCTGCCTCAAAACCATGCGATGACTCAGCAGCAGTGGGACCGCCTGGTCGAGGTCGCCATGACGGTGGGAATCCTCAAGAAACCCCTGGCTACGTCGGAAGGGATCATGTGGACCAATGAGTTCCTAGATGAGTAAGTCCAATCAAGAGTCGCCCGAAGACCTCCCAGTGAAAACAGGTGTCCCGGTCTCCACCATCGAGTTGACAAAAGTTTCTAAGTCGTTCCCCGGTCATCAGGCCGACTTCGGCGTTTTGCAAGACGTGAACCTGTCTATTGTTGAAAACACCTTTGTCAGCATCGTCGGTCCCTCCGGCTGCGGTAAAACCACCCTTTTGAATCTGGTAGCCGGCTTTCTGGCTCCCAGCCTGGGCTCAATTTCTGTTCGAGGGATCCCGGTGCAGGGAATTAATAGTGAACTTGGACTGGGCTACATGACTCAAGAGAACAAGTTGTTTCCTTGGCTCACCCTGGCCGGAAATGTCGAGTTCCCTCTGCGGGCCCGCCGTCTGCCCAAAGAGCGCCGCAGGGAAAGGGTGGCGAATTTACTGGAGATGGTCGGCTTAAGAGGTTTCGAGGGGCATTACCCCTACCAACTTTCCGGAGGGATGCAAAAGAGAACAGCTCTGGCCCAGGCCTTGAGTTACGACCCGGATGTCCTGCTCATGGATGAGCCCTTCAGCTCCCTGGACGCTCAAATTCGCATGCTACTGCAACAGGAACTTCTGAAGATCTGGAGGCGGACCGGCAAGACGATCCTCTTTGTCACCCATGACATTGGGGAGGCCATTGCGCTGTCGGACCGGATCGTGGTCCTGTCTCGCCGGCCCGGCAGCATAAAGGGCCAGCTCAATGTGACTCTTTCCCGTCCACGCGATGTCTTTCACATCCATGATCATGGCGGATACGCAGATTGCTACAGAGAAGCCTGGCGCCTTCTCCGGTCCGAGCTACCCGATCACTGACAGAGGCGATTCTTAACCGTCATGGGATATTTCAGAGTGTTTTTCCTTCGTGTGATCTTGCTGGGTGGCGTGCTGGCTCTATGGGAGTGGGTCTCGGGTCGATGGTTGGAGGTCTGGGTGGTGAGCAGCCCGATACAGATTACTCTGCGCTTGAACGAAATGTTTTCCACTGGTGAGATCTGGCCCCACCTGAGCGCTACATTGAGCAGCCTGGCCATTGGCTTTCCACTCGGTGTCCTCAGCGGAATTGCGCTCGGCTACCTGTTGGGCTGCTACAGTGGGCTCTCCCAAGTCATGGAACCGATGATCGTTGGTCTTCACGGAATTCCTAAGGTGGTTCTTGCTCCTCTCTTCATTTTATGGCTGGGGATCGGACTCAGTTCGAAGGTGGCCCTCGTTGTCCTGTTGAGTTTCTTTCATAACTTTTTCAACACCTATACCGGTCTGCGTCAATTGGATGATGATTGGATTAAATTTAGCCGGTTGCTGGGTGCCAGAGGCTGGATGATTGTGTTCGGCGTCACGTTACCTGCCATCTCGCCGCAAATCATGACCGGCATTCGGACCAGCATGCCGCTCGCCTTTATAGGAGTCGCTGTGGGAGAATTCATCGCCGCCCGGGCAGGCTTGGGGTTGTTCGTCCGTGACGCAGTCAATTTATTTGACACAACCGGTGCCTTTGCCGGCGTGACAGTATTTTTCGTTTTGATCGTGCTCGCTAACAGCTTGCTGGTTCAGTTGGAGCGGCGCCTGCTCAGATGGCTGCCCAAACGGGAAGTTGTGGAAACAACCGCCCCCAGGCCATAATCTCCTCTGGATCTCGGACAGCGGGGCCTTTCAAACACCAGGAAGTCGAGGAAATGAATACTCATTATGTGATTCGCCTGCATGGAGAGCGTTACCTGCGGCGTTTGCCCAGCAGGGTCGCCTGTGAAGAAGGCATTTTCTCTTCCCAGGGGCTGGACGTGACATGGATCGAACCCGACCCGGTGCGGCAGGCAGTGGAGTCGGTGGATACCGAAAGCCGGATTAAGGAATCGCTTCTCGAACGGCAAAAGGTTGACATCTACAAAGTGTGTCAATGGGGTGGAATAAAACGTTCGATCGAGGGAGAGAAAGCACGTATTTTTGCCGTCGGACAGCCGGATGGGAGCAACAGACACGCCATCTTTGCGCGAGCAGGATCGGGTATTCAAGGCGGTGAGGATTTGGCGGATTGCCCAATCGCCATCAACACACATGCGGGTTCCTATTACGGGGTTCTTGAGATACTCCAGCGGTACTTGCCAGAAGAGCGGATCCAAACCGTCCATGTCGGAACCCCGTTGCGCCGCTTACGGGCCCTTCTGGACGGAGAAGTCGAGGCGGCCGAACTCATGGATCTGTTAATCCCCCTGGCCGAAATAAAGGGATTAGAGCGGGTTCTAGAGGAACAGCATCCACGCCCTGGTGTTTTTGTCGCCAATCGAGACACTCCGGTTCCAGACTTACAGGCCTTCATCCGGGCTTGGAACAAGGCCGTCGACGTCATCAACGATCAGCCGGAAACGTACCAGCAAAAGGCCACTCGGGAATTCATAGAACAATTACCCCCTGAGTTGCAAGTTTCCGAGCGGGACCTGATGGACAAACTCGAGTTTCCTCACTACTCTCACATTCGTCGTTACAGTCGGGAGGAGTTCACGGACACCTATACCTGGATGGTCACAAACGATCTCATTCAAGCAGGAAAATGTTACGAAGACGCCGTCATCACAGAAGTCCAATAAGATACCAGGGATGTTTCAGCCGCGTCGAGCCCATCGACGATCTTGAATCAAAAGGCCACACCCTACGCTGGTCAGGCCGTCATAGAAGACCGTTCACCGCGCGAGCGGGTCGGGCCGAAGCTGGAACTTAAGGACTTTGCTTGTCGTGTCCTTGCCGCCTTCCATGTGGAAAGGTGCTCGGGTGCTCACCGTCGCCCACAGGCCCTTCCCCTTCCAGCCGGCGTTTGGATCGTCTATCCGGCCATCCATCCATTTTGTGAAGAACCCCAGCGGATAGGGGACGCGGAGAACAACCCATTGCCCGTCTTTTAGAGCCAACAGCCCTTCGGACCCATTGCCGGTGTTGATCGGCACATCCCTGCCTAATCCGAACGTGTCGAACTGATCAACCCAGGTGTAGTAGCTGACTCCTCCGCTGCCTGGATCCGCTACGCCCCCGAGCTGCGGAACCGGTTCCGGATAGAACGTCCAGCCCTCAGGACAGTGTTGACCCGTCGCGGTCGGCCCGTTGAGAGGTCCTTTGCACTTGCGTCGATCGAAACTGGCCAGGTGTCCGCTGGCAAGCGCCGTCCAGACCACACTCTCTCGGTCAATGTCCATTCCGCGCGGTGAGAATCCTTGTACGGGTGCCTCCGGATTGTTCCACGGCAGCTCGTACAACTCCGCCAATGCCGTCTCGGGCGGATTCGACCCCGGATTCAGCCGGACGACGGCACCGGGGAAGCCCAGCGACGATCCCCAGACCGAGCCGTCCAGAGCCGGAGCGACGCCGTAGAATCCGGCCCGGATGCGCTTGTCTTTGTTAGGATCGACCGGCTGGTCGGGCTCCACGTACGCATCCCGCTTACCGTTTCCGTTGGTGTCGAGAATGAGCGCGGTCCAGCCTTGCGACTTCTCCTCATCGCCGGTCTCGTCGAACATCCTCGTGTTGAACCAGCCGACAACCTGGCCGCCACCGCTCGTCCAAAGCGTATTATTGGCATCTTCGGCGAACATGAGATGGTGCGTGCTGAAGCACGTGCTGATGTGGGTAAGCTGTCCGCTGTTCGGATCGTAGACCGCAAGGTGGCGCCTGGCCCTGGTAGTCGGGAACAGCTTCGCCGACGGATGACTCGACCCCTCTTGGCAAAAGTCTGGATTGTCGGGTGGGCGTACGGTGGAGGTGAGCCAGACCCGACCTCGCTCATCGAGCATGGGATTATGGACGTTACTCTTGCTGGTCCAGATAATCTCATCGCCCCAGTACGGCGACGGCTGAGGCATCGTAGGCGCTGCCGACGGCTGCGTGTCCGGATCGCGAACCGTTACCTCCACCTGACTCGCCGTGTGGCGCACTGGATCCAGAACCGGTAAGTAATCAGCGCTGAGTTCCAGAGCCCCGTAGATGGGTCCGTTGGCATTGACCGTGGGATTCCGCCTGTCGGTCGAAGCCTCATCGTGGAGATAAGCCCTCGGGCCAGCCCAATCCCACTGGCTGATGACGACGTTTCGCTCCACTCCCTGGGGCCGGGGCGGCGCCGGCGGCAATTCGCCAGCTGTGATCCGATCGGTCCAGTCCGCAAACATCTCCAGCGCCCGCGGTCGGCCCAGCCGGTTGAGGGCGCGGCTCATCTGACCACCCGCCTGCCCGGACTGGATGCGCCGATCCCACGCAACCACCGAAGACTCGAAATGACCCAGGGCCTCGGGAATCTCCCGAGTCGCCTTGTTGCCCATTTGATGACAAGCCCAGCAGGTGCCCGACTTCAAGACCCGGAGCCACTCGGCCTGGCTTCCCATGCTTGGCGAGATGCCATTCCCTTCGTCTCCTGTTCCCGGGAACTCGGTCTTGTCCGGCACTCGGAGCAGGGAGAACCAGTAGCCGGCTGGGTAGTATTGCGCTGCCGCGCGTGGATTGGGCGCCACCACCGCGGTTAGGTCCAGGTTTCTGCCTGGAGCGGCCTGAAGCTTGGGAGAATCCACCAGCCCATAGCCACGCACCCATACCTGGTAGTTCGCGATCGGGAGGTCGGGTAACAGGTAGCGCCCCTGGTCATCGGTAACCACGATCTTGACGAATTTAGTGGGCAGGTCGGTGGTTTGCGCGATCACCCAGACCCCCGCTTCCGGCCCGTTCGGACCGTTGACCACTCCCCCCAGGTCGTCGCCGTCGATGCCGACCGTCTCACCGGCGGACTGGCAGGCACTCATTCCGGCCAGGCAGGCCATCAGGAATGCAGCGAAGCCCACCTTCTTGCCCAAGTGCAGAACTCTTCTTGTCGTCATGTTCTCCTCCGTCTCGTCTGTTCCCGCTCTATCGAAACTATTCTTCTCCAGGACTGGGTGATTCTGCTCACAATGCTAAGTCTGTAGAGGATGAAAGGCAACAAAAATCACCCTCTATTTCATCCGCCGCCGCAGGTCGTGGTCTGCGAGGGTCACCGGGTCCAGGTAGTACTTGGCTAGGCACTGAGGGCCATGAAGCGGGACGTGAGCCGCCAGGAACTCGATATCTGCTTGCCAATCATCAGTAATAGATGCCACCAAAGTGCCAAAACTTCGCCATCAGCGCAAGCCCGTGGAGGGCCCCCAAAGCCTTTCCGCTTGACAGCCTTCTCTTCGTGAGCGATGCTAATCGGGTAGACTGCACGTTGAGTCATTTTAGTGAGGAGAGCCAAATTCCACACAGGGATCCACTGATGAGGGTGAAAAAAGGGGTGGAATTCGCCGTACCTCTCCATGTTGATCCGGGAAGCCTCGCAGAGTTAATCAACAGACTCGCCGCCACACAGATCAACATCAAGGCCTTTATGTTGTACACGAGCTTTATCATGAATATCCCGGATTTTCCCCAAGTTGCCGGAGTATGCAAGATGCTCGTGGATAATGACGAGGCTGCCCGTAATGCCTTTCATGACCTTAATATCAAGTTCTGGGAAGAGAATGTTCTTTTGCTGAGAGCACCAGACCGGCCCGGGCTCTTCGCGACTGTACTAGCAAGATTGGCCGAAGCCGGACTCAACGTGAAAGATGGCTACGCGAGCATTCCCTCCGGTCAAGAGGATATCCTCATGGTTTTCTCCGTTTCCGACATTGAAAAGAGCCTGTCGATTTTCTCGACTGCAGACACGGTTGCCTAGGGTGGACCCACACCTGGAAAGACTGTAGTTCGCACTATTCGCAGACGGCTCTTGCCTCGCGCTCAAAGCGCTCCTCATGGCCCACAGCACTTTTCTTCCTCTCTAAGTTCTTCGCCGTGCTCGATCCGGACTCCAGCTTTGGTCAATCGTTTTTCAAACGATTCCCTCCATCCGGGCGAAAGCGCTTGAATTCGAAGCGCCCTCTCGGCCCCCTCAAGGTTCTTTTGGTCGAAGTAGAGCAGATGACAAACTTCCCGAACCGTCATTTGCTCCGGGTCGGTCTTCGTGCGTTCAATCAGATCTCTTGCACCTACCTCACCTTCTTCCAGGACACGCAGGTAAAAACCGACGCGGCAGCTCTGCAAAAAAACCTTCGGGAATTTAGACCAGCCCATCTTTAGACCAAGCTTGGAGCAAGGAACCCGGGGTTGGGTCACTTCGACCAGCGCGCCACCTACACGGAAGACGTCCCCAACGTTAATCTGCTCGTCTAGCATTTCCTCAACCCTAAAGTTTTCCCAAAACTGGCCCATCGTGAAATCTTCTCTTCCCAACTCTTGTTGCCAATAGTCATAGTTCTCAATCGAGTAAACATAGACCGCCTTGTAAATCCCGCCGTGACCCACCAAATCGGCCTGACCATCTCCATCCAGGTTCAATGCCCCGAGCATGACGCGTCCGTTCACAGGCTCTTTGAAGATACCTGTTCTAGTGATCTGCCCGTTGTGCTGGACGTCCTTTGGTAGAGAAACATTGACTGAAATCAGTTTCATACATCCCTCCATTCCCAATGGGGAGGCACGGAAACTCACCCTCCTGTGGCTGTCACTCGGCGAGGGTATGGGCCGCCCTGCCCCGGGTCCTGCACGCTTCAATGACTTTGCGATGGCTGATGATCATCCCGACCATAGAACGCCACGCTCGATGCTAAGTCTGCAGGGGGTGAAAAGGCAATCAAAATGGCCTCTATTTTGGGCTGGAGTGAGTTTGCCGCAGGCCGTATCTCTTGAATCTCTATCTTGGGTGGAGTGAGCTGGAGTGAGTTGGAGTGGGTTTATCGCGGGCACACTTCGGGCACAATCGTTCTGCCGGGACGGACGTTAGGTACAGGGAACACCTGGGTGACATGGCGATCGGGAAACAGGAGCGAGAGCCCCAGGGGGAGATGTGGATCGCGCGCACGGAGTTGGCCACCCCACCGGGGCATCCCTTCGACCAGCGGTTGACTGCGATTCTGGACGAACACGGGTTTGACCCTATCGTGGAAGAGCGAACCTCGAAGTTCTATGCCGCCCGCATGGGACGGCCCAGTGTGGCACGGAGGATCTACTTTCGCCGTAACATACAACCCCGCCACGGGAGATTTCACAGTCACATTCTTCAAGGCTTTCCGGGTGTACCGAACGCCAGTATTCCACAGCATCCAGCCTCCTCCGCCCCCATCCAAAACGCCCTCCATCTGATCCCGTATTTCTTGGGGGGAGAATTTCCTCCGATCAAAGGCATAATCGCGAAAGTCCTGAATCCACGGACGCACAACCGTACCTGTTCCTTGCAGGCGTTCAACGGCTCGCCTCGTACTCTCATGAACCAATTCATAAAGGTGGTCCATCGCTACGGGATAGCCTGGAATCCCCACCTTAAAGGATGAAGGATAGAGCATGGGTGAGAGAACATCGACATACGGTGCAATGTCCTCGATGTTCTGACCGATTCCCGTGTCGCCTGCTGCCCAAACCGTGTGTCCAAAGACATCCGCGGCAATCTTGACCCCCAATGGCGACAGGGCATCGCGTGCGCGTTTCAAGAATCCCACTATCGCCGCACGTCGGGCCTTCTCTGTGCTCGGTCGTGAAAAAAGAGCCTCCCGCAACTCCCCATCTGACGGAAAACGAATGTAGTCAAACTGAATCTCGTCAAAGCCCTTGGCCGCCGCCTCTTGCGCAATGGCAATATTGTAGTCCCAGACTTCTTCATGAAAAGGATCGGTCCAAGCGAGTTTCTCCCAGTCTCGCCAGGGCTGACCCGTGCGCCGATCGATCACCGCAAGTTCAGGATGGGTGTTAGCAAGCGGATCGTCCTTAACGACAACAATTCGGGCAATCGTGTAAACGCACCGATCCTTGAACCACTTCATGAACTCTGGCCAATCTCTGACCCTGATCTGTTCCTGGGCTCCCACTTCCGTCGCCAGCGGAATTGCGCTGGGATAGGGAATCAAACCCCGATCCCCTTTAACGTCCATGATGACGGTATTCACTTCCGTCTGTTCGACCAATCGTTTGATACGGCCCAGCAACCCATCGTGGCCCAACGTGTAAAATGTGGCATAAACACCCTTGATGAGTTGAGGTTCTGGAAGTTCCAACTCATCCGTGCTCTCCACCGAGTTTGTTACCTTGATTGTAGCTGCCAGCGGTTCTGCCGCCAGCGGATGGGTTGAAAATAAAAGGAGGCTTGTTGTGAGAATCAGTATTGGGCGAATGCCCGCTATGGGTGACTGAATGTATCCATCGTTCATGGTGAAAACTGCGACTAAGACTGTTCCCTGCACATCCCTTTTCTTAGCGGTCCATGATGAAAGTCTCCGGCGTCCCACACCGGGCCAGCAAGGAACTGGACCCCTGTTGACGTGCCCAAAAGTCGACCTGTTATAGCTATGGAACATTTGGTTCACAGGGTTCAGTGATCAGAGTCACCTCTTCTACATCTTCTCGTTCCTCGCCAACTACTGGATTAGGTCCTACGAGAACTTGTGCAGCGCCTCTTCATAGTCGGCAACCCGTTGTGCACCGCATGGAGCTTTGTCTGCCTTGGCTCCCGAGTTCTCTTGATCACGAGGAGGCATTGGCCATCCGGGAATACATCGCAGGAGGGGGAAGGCTATCGCTCTATCGAATGGGTTCGTGTCACACCTCGCTACGGCATCAGGTTCATCCGCAGCAGCAGGTCTGGGAAGGGTTTACTGCTGAGAAGAAACGATCCAGAAATCGGGTATCTGTTGTGGAAAGCGGCTCCGCACCTCCGACCCCACCCCTCGGGCTTCCTCTCGAGTGTCAAACGGACCAACGCGCACCCGATAGTAACGGGCTGATCCTGGAAGAGCATCGGTCTCAACCACATAGGCTGCAAAACCAGCATCTAGCAGCATGGCTCGCAATCCTTCGGCTTTCTGGCGAGTTTGAAAGGCCGCGATCTGAATGGCAAGGCCGACAGCTCTGGAGGGTGTCAATCCAAGCTGGCTTGTCGGTGGTTGTTCAGCAGGTGGCTGCTCAGCAGGTGGCGGCGAAATCTGGGCATCGGGCGAAACGCGATCTCGCTCGTTGGTTGCAACGGGAACCGGCTCCTCGATGGGTTCCCTACTCTCGGGTTCTAGGGATGTAGTCTGTCTCTGTACGGCTTCCGGGATTTCTTTCGCTTCTAATGTGATATCCAATATCATTTCATCTGCGCTGGTTCTCAGCGGTACCCACCTGAAGTTGGTATCGAACCCGGCTGAGGAAGCTTCTACCTGGTAGCTTCCCAAAAGCAAGCTGGGCACCCTGTAATTGCCCTCCTCTTCCGTGAATCCTGACCAAACTTCCCGAACCAGTGTCGGTCCTACGAAATCAGGGCTTGGGGCGAGAAAGATCACTTTAATTCCCACATCCCCAAGTGGCATCCCTGCCTCGTCGGCAACCGTGCCCGAGAGGGTCGTAGTCCTGAACTGAGCCAGGACCGCACCCGACGCAAACAGGACAAAGATAAGAGCTTTATGGAACATCATTTTCCGCAACTATAAATAAAGGATGCAACTCTAGGAGCTACCTCGTCAAATCCAGTGGGGTTGAAGGTCACTGCTGAAGAGGGTTGCAGGGAGTCATTCGGCAGCAAAGCAGTAGAACCGTCCGGCGCCGCCGGTCGACTTGAAGTCTTCCAGCGAACATCCTGCCGTCGTGTGCGACGAGTTCCACGAAGTATTCCATCGGCTCTGGCGGTCGTGATGCCCGATCATCGCGCCGGCGTCGGAGCTGTCCGAGGTCCAGTTGTTGCAGGTGCGGTCGTCGCCTCGAGAAGACAGGCCCGGGGGAAAGGCGCGGCCATGCGAATCCGACCCAGTCAGTATGTCGTGTTCGTTGTTGGTGCCTTCAGGGCGCACGCGGCCGTTCACCAGCTCGCCTTTTTCCGTCACCGCCGTGTCCCGAAAGATGAGATTGCTGTCGCGCTGAATGTCGCCGTGCAAATCCGCGAGGCTACCGGCAATGAGCACGCCATTGGCGTTGTACCAGGGCCCGTTTCCGATGCGGTCGCGCGCATGGACGGCCGGCTGGCTGGGGGTGCCTTGTGTGCTCAGATAAGCACGCCAAGTGCGGCCGGCCGCGCCCACGGCGGCCGCCAAACGCTGGCACTCTGCATCGGCGCCGGCAAGACCGCCGAGATTGCCACTATGCATCGCGCTGGTGACAAAAAAGCCCAACGCCGGTTGCGGTTCCTGGTCCTGGGCCAGCACCGCGGCAGAACCCAAAGCGATCACCGTAACGGCAGCAAGAAGAATGGTTTGTTTCATGGTGAGGCCCCCTCCTTTGGGCATCGTATTTCGTATTTGTGATGACCAGGTATCGTGCCCTGTCGTTCATAGGAACTATCGTAACGTGAAGAGCACGTCTCTTTCTCCGCGTTCATCGATGACCTTCTGGATGTGATTGACCAGCAAACTTTTTCGTTCAATCAAGCCGTTGATCTCAGCCGGCTTCAAGAAATCTTTGAGCTTTGCTCTGACCACGGTCTCATCCAGCTCCTGTAGTTTTTCCCAAAGTCTCCGCTCAGAATATTGGATCTGTTCTGGGTTCGGCAGCTCCTTCCAACGCCGAAAGGCGCGGGTATGATCGATCATCCACAGCTTCCAATCGGGCTCAATCAGAATGTTACCCAGATTACGATCCTCATTATAGATCAGGTTGTCGAAGATGTAGATCATTTGCCGCTGCATAATCCAGCGCCATCGATCGATTCCTCCACTCGGCGGTTCGATGTTCTTCTCTCTCAAGGCTTTTTGAGTCGTGGTATTCTCCACCCAGGCCTGCAGCGTTCCCTTTTTGCCTCGGATGTTACGCTCCACCGCCGGTGGTACGGTGTCCAGTTCCAATAACTTGCTGAGTTCGTAGGCCGCACATTCGAAGCGGGCGTCATCACGAAGAAGAATTTAGTGCTGCCGTCATTCATCTTCAGTTGACTGTGCTCGACACGAACGTCACGGAAGACGGCGTGCATTTGGATTCCGTCTTTTTCCAACAGGACCTTTAACGGGTTATTGATTCCCTCGCCGATGCGTTTTTGGGAAACGATTCCTGCCGTTCGCAGGAATTCTTCCATCTCTTCATTGTTGCGAAAGGAGAGTGACTCTCCGTCCGGACCCTGCCAAGCAAGAGAAGAAGAGCTCGTTTCAAGAATCTCAGGCCCCGAAAGCGGATTGCTAGAAATCCGTGCGGCAATCACCCCAATGGGGTTCCTCGAGGGCGCCACTGTGGGGGTGGTTTCGTAACCCTGATAGGTCCGAACAATTCCCTCTTTCGGGTGGGTGGAATTGAAAAGGCCTGCGCCGGGACTTGCCACCAGACCTTTGACCATGAAAGTGTATCCCGTCAGCGAAAGTGGGACACATAGGGCCGAGAGTTAAGAGAGAGTTGGAAGGTTTGAGGGGGTGAGATCTCACCCCCTCAAAGGGCTGATCTTGACAGCCCATCAGAGCAAGCCGATGCTGGTCATGGCACAACCAAAAGGAGAACGCTATGACCACAGACGTCGTCAAACAGATCCGTAGGGCCACCCGCCGGAGATTCACGGCCGAAGAGAAGATCCACATCGTTTTGGAGGGGCTCCGCGGAGAGATTCCCGTCACCGAACTGTGCCGCAAAGAAGGGATTCAACCTTCGATCTACTACAAGTGGTCCAAGGCCTTCCTGGATTCGGGCAAAAACGGTCTAACCCGGGAGACCCAACGGAATGCGACTTCCGGTGAGGTGCGTCGCTTGAAGGAGGAGAATGAGGCCTTGAAGAAGGCGGTGGCCGAGACGGTAGTGGAGAACCAAAAGCTAAAAAAAAGTTTGGGCCTGTAAGGCGAAGGAGGTATCAGAGGATGCTCAGCGAGCACAAGCTGGAAGTTTTAAGGACAGTGGAGGCCTCCGAGTTACCGGTCCGGGAGGTGCTGGATCAACTCGAGATCCCCCGCTCGACCTACTATCGCTGGAGACACCACTTTCGAAAGAGGGGGTTGGCAGGCTTGCGGGACCGTCCCCCAGGATCAGGACGGGTTTGGAATCAGATCCTGCCCAAAGAACGGGACCGAATCCTGGAGATGGCGCTGCTGTTTCCAGAGTGGTCCTCACGAGAAGTGAGCTGCCAGGTGACGGATAGGTGCGGGTTTACGGTCTCGGAATCCTCGGTCTACCGGATTTTGAAAGCGGAAGGGTTGATTCGGGAGGTTCAACTCCGGAGCTTTCCAGCCGAATCGGAATATCGAATCAAGACGACCCGACCCAACCAGCAGTGGCAAACGGATGCGACCTATCTTCTGGTCAAGAACTGGGGCTGGTACTATCTGATCTCAGTACTGGATGACTTTAGCCGGAGGATCCTGGCCTGGGGACTTCACACGGCCATGCGTGCTGGAGACTTCAGCCAGGTGGTCGAGGCGGCTTGTGAGAGAACGGGTGTGGAACAGGCTCCGTTGTCTGATCGGCCCCGGCTGGTGACAGACCGCGGACCGGCTTTGATCTCCAAAGACTTTGGTCAGTATCTGGAGACCAAGGGACTGGGCCACATCCTGGCCTCACCCTATCATCCCCAGACCAACGGGAAGATCGAACGCTACCATCGTTCCTGCAAGGAACGCATCAACCTAATGGTCTGGGAGACACCCGAGGAGTTGGAGCGAGAAATCGCGGTCTTTATCGACTACTACAACTCCAGGCGCTATCACGAGGCCCTGGGTAACGTCACACCCGATGACATGTACTTCGCAAGACGAGATTCCATCCACACAAAAAGGAGAAGATTGAAAGGAGTCACCCTTGCCCGTCGGCAGGCGATCAATGCTAAACTAGCCCGATCAGCATCGGTTCCCACTGTCTCTTAGCTTGGAACCCCAAATGTCCCATTCTCGCTGAAGACGTACAGCTCATGACCTCCCTAATAGCAATCGTTATACCAACGGCTGTCTCAGCCTATAGTTTTCTGGACTGGACACTTGTAAGTCTGTGATTACCGTCAGATGGAGTTAAAAGGACGGGTTTGCTACAGGACTGGAGGCCAAAACCTCGAAAGGAGAAATCCCCGTTTCATAGATCTTGCAAATGTAGGGATGATCCAGGGCGGCGGCCGATTTGGCTTCCCTCAGGAAGCGCTTCCGCGCGGTGGAGTCCTGCTGCATTTCTTCAGGAAGGAATTTCAGCGCAACTTTACGATCCAGGGTCGTATCCTGAGCCAGGTACACTTCCCCCATGCCCCCCTGGCCGATCTTCTCAAGGATCTTGTAATGAGAGAGTGTCTTTCCGATCATGGTCCGTTAGTCGGCACGGCACGTCCGCTCAAAGGCTCGGCGGAAGTCGCTACCTGCCAGGAACAAGCAAACGGATGGTGCCGTCGTGCTTATTCATGATGAACACTTGTCCGTCCGGTCCCGCACCGTAGCGCAGGTCCGCACGCGTAGCCGGTTGCTTGCCCTGTTCGCGATTCTTCTCCTGGATGAGCTGGAGCAGCGTTTTTGCTTTGCCATCGTGGACGAGCAAAACGCGGCGGATGGCCGCCTGTCCACCACTCGGCAGATTGTCGGCGTCGATATAGAAAATCTCTCCGCTGGGCAAGTCGCCCCACAACGCACGGTTCGCCAGCTGTGGGATGGCGTTTCCGCGGTAAACGTGGAGACCGGTGGCGGCTGTCCTGGTGCGACCACTTTGAGGAGGTGACCGCTGCAGCAGGAGCGGGTCCAGGTGGTCGTACTCGGCGAGGGGATAGGTGACGCGAGGGTCACCGCGCTGATCGATGAGACTCACTTCGGTACGGCTGATGAACCCGAAGCTGCCCTCCCAGTCGTTCCAGCCGAAGTTGGCTCCCGCGGTTACCAGGCTGATTTCCTCGACGATGTTCTGGCCGATGTCGGTGAAGAACATGTTGCCGTTCGTTGAATCCCAGGCAAAGCACTGGGGATTGCGAACGCCATAGACGTAGATTTCACCGAGAGTGGTGTCGTCGCTGTCGTTGGCGAACGGATTGTCGGCGGGGATCCCGTACTCGCCGTTGGCGCTATTGGACCCGAGCGGGTCGATGCGCAGGATCTTCCCGAAACCTGCATTGAGGTTCTGCGCCAGGTTGAGCGGATCACCGCCGCTGCCGCCGGCGGCGACGCCGATGTAGAGCATGCCGAAATCCGCGTTACCGGGCGACGCAAGCGGGTTGAATCCGATTTGACCGCCGTTGTGGTTACGAAAGGGCTGCTCGAAGCGGAGCAGTTCGCGCGGCGCGCCCCCATCATAGGTTGCGGCGCCGGGAGTCCGGGCAGTCCATTCTAACAGGACGGTGTCGTGGGTATTGTCGCCGCCGCCAGCGACGAAGTCGGGAGTCGGATTCGTGTTGCTCGTGTCGGTCCATATGTAGAACTTGCCGAACCCAGGTGTGCCGGCCTGAGCGAACTGTGGATGGAAGACAAAGCTCTGCATACCCCGCTCCCTACCGGACGACTCGATGCTGATGCCCCAGTTGTCGGCGTTGACATCGACATACCGGGTAACGGTCTGCCCGTCGTAGCTGACGCTGTACAGCGGGCCGCGCATGTCATTGACAAACATGCGACGCGTGCCGGGCTCATCGACCAGCAGCATCACGCGCGCCGCCTGGCCGTCCATGTCCGGGATGGACGCAAACTCGACGAAATCGACGTTGATGACGCCTTCCACAGCGGCGATCGGGGTGGGAAAAGGATCGTTCGTTGTCTGGGCGAACGCGGGGATAAAGTATGGGGTAAATGCTACCACTACCCATAACATCCAGAATATCTGAATTGCCCTATGGATTGTTCCATCCACGACTGACCCTGTTTGTGGGTCACCTTCACGAATGAGTTTCCCGGTTCGAGTCCAGTCCAATTGAACCATTTTAATAAGCTGCCTTGTGCATATCCACTCGCCAAGTTCCTGACCTGGTGGTCCCAATGCTAAGTCTGGAGGTACCGTGAAAGCAATGAAAAATGGCGTCTATTTTGGCTAAAGTGAGTTGAAGTGAGTTTGCTCCGGGCACGCTTTAGGCACAAATTAAGGGGTCAGAAGCGTGCCCGGGGAGGGACTCAACCTTCACGAGGGACTGTGCTTCTTCGCCCTCGGTGAAAAAATGGCGCATCGGATTATGCCACTCTAGGGGCACTTCACAGTTTGACAAGAACGAACCCGCCTGTCTATCTTATGAACTTCTGGATCCAGGAACGCCGGGAAGGACTGTCAGATGCTTCAAAGCAGAGTCAAACCGATCTTGTGCCTTGTCATCCTTTTATTTCTTTTGGGGTCGATGAACGGATCTGCCCAGCAACGGGAAGAATCCGAAGAAGCTTCCATTGCCTTATCGACAGCGGATGCAAGCCCCGGTGGTGTGGCTTACGTCTCACTTAGATTCAACAGTTCAGACACAGTCCCTTTGATTCAACAGATCCAAACCACGGTCTGTTTTCCAGGTCATCTGCTCGAATTCGAAAACTTTTTTTTGGACCAAACGATTGAAGCGGTGGGCGCTCAAGTGACACCCCACCTGGAGGAATCAGCTGAGTGCACGAGGCTGACCTTGCCGATCACCTTCAGAGACTATCCGAAGCCAGGACTGTTGGGAAGTCTTGAATTCAGAGTGAACCTTGATGCCCCGACCGGCAGCAAAGTGGAAGTAAAGGCCGAATCCGAATTGACCGGAGCAGACGGAAGAGTGGCAACCTCGACGGACGACGTAACTTTAGAGATCATTGATCCCGTTTCGATTTTCGCGTGCTTCTTTTACATGCACTGACCCTCCTGAGGTTCCGGTTGGGGCAGGTGCAACTGCCCAGTCATTCTATCTCCTGAGCCCAACCACTCCACGTTCGTGGGATCTTGAGCCAGGGGGGGCTTGCGAATGTGCACAAGCCGGAGTATTCTTTGAAAAGCAAAAGTGTCACATGACTGAGGCCTTGAAACGCAGGGAGCTTTCTCAAGAGGAACTCTTGTCTCCCCAAAAAGATGTCTACCATTATCTGTTCGTTTCCGTGATAGGTCGTTTTGTGGAAACATCTCCCGAAGGTCGGTGGCTTCAACCTGAGGAGAGGGGCTGGGCAAACGACGATCACTCATAATATCCAATGTCTTTTTTAACGTTAGTGTCTAAGCAAATGGAGGAACCACAACATGAGATTAAACTCAATTGATTCTGCCAAAGCTTTCTCAGTAGTGCTGGTTGGGCTGGTATGCCTGTCCTTCACCTTGAAGGCTCAGACGGGCGATGTGCTTCAGGCACTGCTCAACTATCCGGAGTTGATCATCTACAACGCCAAAGTGGTGAGCATGGACGACCCCGATATTAATTCCAACGTCGGAACCGTGGCCCAGGGCATCGCCGTTCAGGATGACAAGGTCTGGAAGCTGGGAACCAATGACGAGATCCTGGCTTATGCCGGCCCGGCAACGACCCGTATAGACGCCGGGGGAAAAACGGTCATCCCCGGGATGATCGCCGTGCACTACCATCTCCATAACTCAGGCCTGAACCGTTGGCTGGACAGGCATCCTGAGGTCGCCAGCGACATCGTCCGGCGCCACCGGGTCCGCTCCAGAACGATAGAGGAGATCGAAAAGGATGTTAGGACCATTTTGGCCGAGCGGATGGGAGGCGTGAGACCGGGCCAGTGGACGATGATTTACCTCCCCACCGTTCTGGAGGGATATGCCGCGGGCGGTGGAGCTGTGGGTTTTGATTTTCTCCGTCAGGAGGTGATGAAGTCCGTTGATATCGACGAGTACACCGGCTCGGACAAGCCGGTGATCATGTCCGCCCATCCGGCCTATCTCGTCAATACCGCGGCCAAGAACTGGCTCATGGATATCTACGGGGGAGACTACGGCGAAGATCCGGTCATCGGGTCGGGGGGAGTTCCCCACGAAGCCTGGACCGAAGGGGGCTACGCCGAGATGGGTACGGAGTACCGGCGTTCGCTCGTGGTGGACGGCTACTTCGCCGACAAGACGAAAGAACTGGCTGACATCATCTGGGGTGCCATGGACGAGATGGCGGCCAGCGGGCAGACGACCTTCTCAAGCCATGTGATCGGCATCCAGACTATGGATGCTTACGTAGAACTGATGCGGCAAAAGCGGATGCCCGTGCGGTTTGGGTTTACCCACTATAACGGGTTCGCCGTGAACAGTTCTGCGGATAACTTTTACCGCCGAATTGGCGCTCTTTACAAACTGGGCGACGACTCTCTCTGGTACAACGGAATCGCCCTGGGGATGCTCGATCACGGACCGCCGCTGTTTTGCAGCTCCATGGTTCCCGAAGATAAGTATGAATACTACCGGTGGTGCCGCTATGAGAAGACAGCGCCCAACTATAAGACGGTTGTCAACGCCTTGAAGAACGGGAACCGGGTGCAGCCCGGGCACAACTATGCGGACATGTCCGCAGACTACTTCATGGATGCCATCGAAGAGGCCATGGCTGCAAGCCCGGAGGAGATCACCTTGGAGCACATTCGCTCCCTCAGGCTGTCATTCGATCACTGCGGGCTCTATCCACGCCCCGATCAACTTCCAAGAATCAAGCGCCTGGGCATGTACCTGGCCTGCTACACCTCCAGTCTCAGCCGAAGCGAGCCCTGGCTGGATAGATGGGGCTTCGAAGAGCATCAAAACTGGGTGGCTCCCATCAAGAGCGCCCTGGCGGCTGGAGTGAAGGTTGCCTGGGAAGGCTCCGGTCCCGACGACGCTTTCCCGAGCCTGGTGCCCTTTATTACCCGCGTCAACGCCAACGACCGCGTCATCGCTCTGGATGAAGCGGTGGATCGAGAGACCGTCATGAAGATGGCCACCACGTTCGCGGCCGAGTTCATGCTGATCGAGGACCGGCTGGGCTCGTTGGAACCCGGCAAGCTGGCGGACATTGTGGTACTGGATCAGGACTGGTTTACAGCGCCCATCGAACGGCTGGATCGCACCCATGCCGTGATGACCGTGCTGGGCGGGAAGATCACCCACGTGCGGGAGGGCTTTGCACAGGAGCTCGGCCGCCAGCCGACGGGATACCAGATCGAATACGACTGGGAGACCGAGTCTGCAGGGGGAAACTAAAACAGCAAAACAGAATATCAAGCAGAAGATCAGATATCCCTGCTTTGGATAGCGACGGCGGGAGGGCTTGGCTCAAGTGCCAGGCCCTCTACTGCTGGGGGGACAGTCTTCGGCTGTGATGTGCATCTCCTCCTGTCGCCAAGCGATGGTCAGCTGATCAACAGGCGAGAAGCAGGGGCGGGTTCAACGAGCTAGGCGACTCTTCCCCCCGAAATCATTAACACAATCACGACGAAGACGAACCAGCCGATCAGGCAGACCCCCACAGCTCGACCCGTGCTCTGATAATCCAGTGCTTGCCGCACCGCGATGATCATGGCAATCAGCATCCAGATACTCACTGCAAAAATGATCAGCCTGCCAAAGAGCGGGATGACTCCGAGTACCCGCAGCAGACCTGGGGAGGCAGAGAAACCAGTGGTGCGCAATAGTTCTCCTAGATCAGAGCGGGTCTGCGGCTCAGGAAGAACTTTGGTTCCGATGATGTACACGAGAAAGGCCCAGAGGAACCAGCCGATCAGAGCCCCCATTGTACCGGCAACAAAGCCAAGGCCACCTCCCTGCGTCAGGCCCGCTATGCCCTGAGCGATGCTGGAGAGAACCACGACACCCATGGCTTGGGTCGTGGCCGTAGTATCTGCTTCCACCGCCTCATAGGTATGGACATCGAGGGTGGCCGCTCCAATTATGCGCTCAGCAAAAGTGCTCATCTTCTCCTCCTCTCTTCGCTCTCTATTCTTCTACTCACCGGTGACTCTACCAGAGACCACACACGAGTGTTGAGTGAAACTCTTCAACGATCTGGCCGTACCATCTGTTCCAATGCTACTCGGGGGCAGATGTTGTCTCTGATGTAGTCAATCAAATGAGTGGCTACGCCTCTAATCCTCTGCTCCATTGCTGGATCGGTGCATTGCCCCTTTGCGTCGAACACCTTGTGAACCGCGGCTACTGACACAGGCCCTGGGAGCACAATGGCCCCAACATGAGAGCAGACACTGCGCAGGTGCTCTAGAGCCTTGATGGCTCCAATGCTTCCAGCAGCCACCCCTAACAAGGCGATAGGCTTACCACTCAGCACGGATGGAAATCCCAGTTGCTCGATTACCAATTTGATGACACTACTATAACTACCGTGGTATTCCGGCGTGGTAAAAATAACACCTGTTGCTTCGGAAACCTGTTGCTGCAACCTGTCCATAACCGAAGAATCCTTGGCGGTACCAGGCAAAGCTAAATCGATTTCTGCGGGATCGATCACGTCGACGGCGACGTCCCTGTGCTTGTCGATCTCATCGACGACTAAAGCCAATGCTGCCGCCGTCATATTCCTCGGACGCACACTCCCGATGAACGCGGCGATTCGGATGTCACAGTCTTCTTTGACCATTTTGTCTCCTCCTTCGCAGGAATTGTCTAATCGATATATAACAGCCTTCGAGCGATACTGGCATCATCGTTCCCCAATCTCAACACAACAGATCCTGAGCGTCGCATCCTTCATGATCAATCAAGCTAATTTAGCAAGAATCGGGTGGTTAGTCCTCCTCCCAGATGCTATGTTTCGACCTGGCCGATGGAGGTATAGTCATGGAAGCCGATTACGAGCGTATCGCTGCTGCTATCCAGTTCATTGAACGGAATGTACCCAATCAACCTACTCTTGCCGAGACTGCATCAGAGCTAGGCATGAGTCCGTTTCATTTTCAACGTCTATTCCAACGGTGGGCAGGTGTATCACCCAAGCGTTTTCTCCAGTTTCTCACCGTCGAGTACGCCAAACAGCTTTTGAGACAGTCTAAGAGCGTGCTGGACACAACCTATGAACTCGGGCTATCGGGCCCGGCACGCCTCCACGACCACTTCGTTTCCTTGGAAGCGGTCACGCCTGGCGAATACAAAACACTGGGTGCTGGACTGCAAATTCGTTATGGGGTTCATCCAAGTCCTTTCGGCTCAATGTTTCTTGCGATCACTGAAAGGGGTGTCTGTTGGCTTTCCTTCCCTCCGGATGACTCGGTTCAGGTTGAGTTGGATTCGCTGCGTCGGTTTTGGCAGGGAGCGGAGTTCTTTGCGGACGAGAATGGTACGGCTGTTGTGTCACAACAAATCTTCAATCGTGAAGAGACTCGAGACGCCCCGCTCACAGTGCTGGTCAAGGGAACGAACTTTCAGATTAATGTTTGGAAGGCTCTTCTCAGGATACCCCCTGGCCTTCTCTGTTCTTATGATCAAATCGCACTTGCAATCGGGGCTCCTTCTGCCTCGCGGGCAGTGGGGAACGCGATTGCGGCCAACCCAGTGGGCTATCTAATTCCCTGTCACCGCGTTGTTCGTAAAGCAGGTACGGTGGGTGATTATCGTTGGGGGAATATCCGCAAGAGAGCCCTTATTGCTTGGGAGTCCCTAGGAAGCAAATCTCTCGGGGCAGGATGATGTATTCCTCGACTGCTCTAGAGTTCCGGATTCATCCGCAGTAGCAGGTCGTTCCGCAACCCACAATGCGTCGAATCTTAACACTTGCACAAGAGCATAAATTCAATCATGCTTTTTTCTACTGTGGAAACTTTATCGAAGGATTGGGAATCATAGAGGCTCATCTCTATTTCCCAACCTGCCAGATTTGCACTTCGGAGATCGGATAGATGAGCATGAGTATGTTAAGAAGAAAACCATCACGAATCCAGATCATGAGCACTGTTTCCAGAAGTATGAAGCCAACGACAGTCAAGCGCGTGGGTAACCATGAGGCTAGTACGAAGCCGAAGGCAGCCGCCAAGATGTCTCCAATCGAGTTGATAGCGCTATCCCCATAGTAGTCTAGCGAAATCGTCGTCTCTCGATATCTCTGGATCACCCAGTTCGTATTCTCAAGTATTTCCCAACAGGACTCCATCGCAATAGCCAGGACTCCCCGTACACGCACCGGCAGACTTCCCGCAACGAACCACAGGAGCACATAAAGACCCAAGCCATGAGTAATGTGCGTCAAGGTGTAGGGGTCCGCCAGTCGTTGCGAGTTGAACTTACTCCAGATATCCCCAGACCATAACCCCGGTTGGCCGGGCGTACCCCACAATGTCCTCCCCATGATAAGAAGGATCACTGCTGCCACAGTGATCGTGACTGCTGCGACTGCCCCGCACATCCACAGAGGTATTCGATATCGAGACGAGGACATCTTAATAAGACAATAACATGACCGGCGGGTTATCAAGCCTGAGAGATATGTTGTGACCTTGCGACCATCTTAAGTGTCCGCCCGCCAAACCATCTCCCACTATGGCTTCGGGGTTGATCAGATCACAGTGGTCCATGGCCCAGCCTTTGACCGATCCTGGGTTGATCCGGTCAATGCGCTCTAACTCGCCGCGGGCATACTTCGGGCACAATGGGAAGGGAAAAAGGGGCAGACCCTCCAAGGACAGTCCCCTTTTTTTCCTTCGCGTCAGAGGCGTGCCCGGGGAGGGACTCGAACTCTCACGAGAAAACCCTCTCCGCGTTCGTCTCCTAGGCTGGTCTCGGGTTCCAGATTCATCTGCAAAAGCAGTGCCTGAAAGCGAGGGTCGTCGCGGCCAGTAGTTCGCGATGTGTTGACTACTTCGGCTGAGGTACGATCCGGAGATAAGGCAACGGCTGCTGCCAACCGTCTGGGTACTTGGCTTTGGCGTCCTCGTCGGATACCGCTGGAAGGATGATCACGTCTTGGCCCTGTTCCCAGTTCGCCGGGGTCGCTACCTTCTCCTGGGCCGTCAGCTGGCAGGAGTCCAATAGGCGTAAGATCTCAACAAAATTGCGGCCCGTACTCATCGGATACGTGAGCGTCGCCTTAATCTTCTTGTCGGGGCCGATCACGAACACCGAACGGGCCGTGGCGTTGTCAGCCGCCGTTCGTCCCTCGCATGTGTCGCCTGCCTCAGCCGGCAACATATCGTAGAGCTTGACCACTTTTAGCTCGGGATCCCCGATCAACGGGTAATTTAGGGCGTGGCCCTGGGACGCCTCGATGTCTCCCGACCAGGCTTGGTGATCGCTGACACCATCCACGCTGATGCCCAGGATCTTGCAGTTGCGCTTTTCGAACTCGCCCTTGAGGCCGGCCACTGCGCCGAGCTCTGTGGTACAGACCGGGGTGAAATCTTTCGGATGCGAAAACAAGATCGCCCATCCGTTCCCAATCCATTCGTGAAAGTCGACGGTACCCTCCGTCGTTTCGGCAACAAAATTCGGTGCTTCGTTGTTTATTCGCAATGTCATGATATCCTCCCGTGATACTGTATCTTGGCGTTCACGAGCTCCCCCTCACTGTGTAGCTTCCAATGCTAATGCCTAAGGTGCCGTGAAAGCAATCACAATCGCCCTCTATTTCGGTTTAAGTTGGCTGGAGTGAGTTTGCCGATCGCCCAGGAATATGCCAGCCATCTGTCCGCGCCTGCTTACTGTGCCGGTAGTGCAGCCTTCCCCGCGTCCTCGACGTACAGGGTGGCGATTTTTTCGGTAATTAAGTTCTCCTTCCGCAGCTTGGCGGCGGTGCTCTGGACACAAGCTACGTACTTGGCCCGACTGAACGTCTCGCCCGCTTTCAAAAGCCCTATCCGGCGCCACGCCTCCGTGACCGTCTCCCGCTTGTCCCGGCGTCCGCTCTTGTTCATGTCCACATACAGCGCCTGCCCGTCTAGCGGTTCCAGACTCCTCCCATCATAGGCCGCAAAGCCGGTGGAGCCCACACCTCGGGATGGAGGAAAGGGATAATACTTCCCTAGCGGGCAGGCGGTTTCCGGCAGATCAACGGCTCTGGCGCTGGCGCCCGCGCTCGGATCGTCAGATTTCGTCGCAGGCGGCTCGATCCCTTTCTCCACCCAATTATCCAGAAGATCAATCACACCATCCATCAGTCGAGATAGATCCAGAATTTGGACATCGCCATCCTTGCCATTCTCCAAACTTTCCCCGCCGCTGTGGCTGACCCCGCGAACTTCATACATCCGGAAGTTGTCGATTCCTTTGTCTTTCATGAGCTTCGCCGTTTTTCTCTTATTGTTCAGATAGACTGGGGAAACCCCTTCGGGTATGTTGTTCAAGTCCATTTCTCCGGGGACAAAGTTCGAGTAGATGTTCGGGTAGGCCTGATGAGCGATCGAAAAGGATTTGACGAATTGCGTTTTTGACTCCGCTGTGCGGTACAGGATCTCCTGACCGTTCTTCACCAGAATAGGAAGGAACATCCCGCCGCCCGGATCGTCGAGAATGAATCCACTAATCGTTTCCCTTCCATCCGCATCCTTATTGATGTCCGGGTTGGATTGGATCATGTAATTGAGCGCCAAACCAGAGTACGCCCCGGCTGAATGACCGTACCAGTAATTTCGGGTGGGTTTCCGGCCCAAACGTTCTTTCAGAAGATGGCCCACCAGCCTGACCTCATCCAAAATCAGTTCCGGGACCATGTTGATATTCTGGTCCGACCAGACTGTACCGTCATCTAGAATTGCGGAATAGTCTCCAGGCGCTGTGCGAGCGGCATTCCGCCGGGTTCTCGCTATCGCATAGCCCTTGGCCAGCATCGCTTTCTCATATTTATTGGAATCAAAGGGCTTTTCGGGATCGAAATACTCATCCCACGGCCTCATACTCCCCCTCAGGAATGACCCTCCGCTTCCATGCACCAGGACGAATAACTTTCCATTCCATCCGGTCTCCGGGTAGGTGAGAGTTAGAGACGTCCCTTTCGCGGCTTCATACCGTAAGATCCCGTGGAAACGTGGGTTGTGGGGATTTCCCAACTGCGTAAAGGTAAAATCCGGACCCGACGTGAAGTGATTCTGCCGCGGCCCGTCCTTAACAATCCAGCCTGACAGAGTGCCTGTGATGCCCATATCCACCCTGTGATATTTAAGATTGGGCTCCACGATGCCATGGTCCTGCATCAGGCACTCCTCTTGGCCCACCCTCTTGCCATCTACATTTCTCTTCGGCGCCATGAACTGCGAGCAACTGACCGTAGAGTGCTCATCGGCCGGATTGCTGGCTGGTAGACTTTGTTGTGCTCCCCCCAGTACCCACACGGTCGGAAATAGAGAAAGGAAAAGCTTCAATGCAATGGTGTTGCATCCCATAGTGTCCCCCCCAAAGGTGCCTTGTTAAGTTTGAACGGAATCATATAGGCCGGATTTTGGTTTTGTCAACTTAAGCGTCACCAGTGTCATTGGCGAACTCGTCTGGCAGCCGGCTTTCATTGGGTCCGATGAAGGTGGGCTGCGTCATGGGGCGGGTCACAGACCCTTTCCGCACGGGTACTTATTCGATCCCCTTGGGGTGCCCTCGTTGGACTGAATCCATCCCTCATTTGTGCCTGACTCTGACTAGGCCTCTTTGACTGACCCCTGGGTGATGTCACTTCGTCGTGCCTGAACAGCCAAGCAGGGTCACGGTCTCGGCATGGGTCGTGTAGGTAAAACAGTCAAAGAGGGCCATGGAATGCAGCCTGAAGCCAGCATCCAGGAAAGGCTTGAGATCTCGTGCCAAGCTGGCATGATCACAGGCCAGCCAGATGAGCGCCGTCGGCCCCCGTCGGTCAGCCAGTACCCGGCTCAGACTCCTGGCCGCGGGCAAGCCGATGCCGTCTCTCGGAGGATCACAGATGAGGATGTCGGGGAATTTCCGATCGTCAATCCTGGCCCTGATGAAATCTCGAACGTCGCCCACCACGGCGTGGGCCGCCAGAGCAGGGTGATTGAGCTGCAGTGCGATGATGGCCGATTCCTCCCCATCCACCAACCGGGTGGTGACCTTGTGCCCGGCGCCCGGCGCCAGCTCGGGAAGATCCGAAAGCGCTCCCGCCCCACAGTAAAGATCCCATGCCGTCCACTTGGCTTTCTCGTCAAGAGATGAGAAAGCCGGCTGCCGAAGCAGTCGCCGTAACTGATCCAGGATTTCTGCTCGATACAGGGACAGGGCTTCGGAGTGCGGCTGCACGAATACCCGGGCACCCACCATGAACGGATCACGCTCCGGATGGTCCACATCCGCAAATCCCTCTCCATCGACCTGAGCACCGTTCCACTCCTTGACCAGGAGTTGCAGTTTCTTGCGAAGCTCTGGCTCCTCTTTTCGTCTCCGGCACACCAGGGCGTTCAAGCTGAGGACCACGGCATGGTTTCGCAGCAGGGTCGCTTCGAATTGCAGATCCATCAGACCTGCCCGCCGATACAACCGGCTCAGTTGATCAGCCTTGAGCCTGGCCAACAATCTCGAGCGGGTATCCTCCAAGGGGCCAGCGAGGAGAAGGCAACCTTCACTGGAGACGACCTGGTGGGAACGCCGGGCGAAAAATCCGAGGGTCTCACCGTCAAAATGCCAACGGGCCCTCACCCGATAGTTCAGAGGACTGCCCTGGTGACACCGAATCAGCCGGACCGCAAGGTCGACCTGCTCTGGAGACCAACCTCCCACCCGCCGGAGTGTCTGGATCAACCACTGTCTCTTGAGCGTGAGCTGGCCCTGGGGTGTCACGTGCTGCAGCTGGCAGCCTCCGCAGCGAGCAGCCTGGGGACAAGGGGGATCCTGGCGCATCTCCGAGCGCTTGAGCATTCTCTCTAGAGATCCCTCTGCCAGCGTGCGGGTCTCCCGTTTGAGCCGGACGGTCACGCATTCGCCGCCGATGCCCCCTTCCACGAACACGACCTTGCCTCCGGGGAGCCGCCCTACCCCCCGCCCGTCCGTAGCGGTATCGTAAAGCTCGACTTCAGTGGAGACTGTTTCGCTTTGGGCGGCAGGTAAATCGTCAAGTCCAGAGTCGTGCATTCGATCACTCCCTAAGTACTCCAAATCAGTTACTGTCAGTCAAGGGAAATGCTAAGTCTGACGATACCGTGAAAGCAATCAAAAATGGCCTCTAAATTGGTTTGAGTTGGCTGGAGTGAGTTTGCCGCGGGCACACCTTAAGCACAACCCCTGAAGTTTTCCGCATTTGTTCCTTTGCGGAATACCTATCTAAATGTTCATGAAAGTATTCGAGGCCAAGGAGAGGCAAGGAAGATACCTTCGTGAAATGCTCCTTAACTGGTCTAGGGCTCCAGATTCAGCCGCAGCAGCAGATCCTGGAAGCGAGGGTCGTCGCGGAAAAGACCGTGCCAGGGGGTAGAGTCCGAAGAGTTGACAATGCCCACCGAATGACCAAGGATGACAATAGATGCTCCGTGCTTGGCGCGGCGGCTTTCGAACGGGTTGGGGGCGGCCACGGAAGCCGGGCGGGTTGGGACCCGCCGTGGATGGTACGCCCGAAAGAAGGAGGTGATTCAGTGGAAGATTCCAGTAGAGGTTATGCCGAGGTGGCGTTCTCGTAGCGACCCTCAGTGCCTCATGCGCCGGGAGACCCCGTTGCGGGGAAACCCAACGCCGCCGAGGCAGACCGCATAGGGCCCCGGTCCTCATGATGGATCGGGGCCTTCTTTATTCTTGAAGGGTTGCGACATGCACACTTTAGGCACAACCGTCTTCAAGTTACCCGCTGTTAGCGAGTTCTGAATACCCACACAGGATCAGTGGACCTGTGCTCCTGAACTATGAGAGGCTGGGAAAGACTTGTGCTAAGTTATGCAAATGACGCACGCCCCTCTCCCCATTCCAGCTCAGGTCGCCGCCCACTTTCAGGACTGGACTGCCAATCTCGAGTATTCCTATGGCCCCCCTGTTGCAACCTGGCGGCTGCAGTGGGAACAACAGATCCGCTACTTGAAGGTTGCACGCAAAGGTTGGCACCCCAGCCTGGCCCAAGAGTGTGATCGGATGCGCTGGGCTGCTTCAGTACTTCCTGTGCCCAAGATAGTCGACTACGGGATAGAAGAAGGTGTCGAGTGGTTCTTGACTGAGGCCTTGTCCGGTCTGGTCGCGACTCATGAAGATCTTATGAGCAAGCCGCAAACGTTAGTACCCATACTCGCCAGGGGACTGCACACCTTCCACGAGGCCCCAATTCAGGGTTGTCCATTCGACTTTCGCTTGACCGCGGCGTTGGAGCATATACGGACCCGGGTAAGTGCTGATCTTGTCGATCCAGCTAGTGACTTTCACCCGGAGTATCAGCACCTCACCCCCGAGGAGGCGTTGAAAGAGCTGGAGACTACAGCCCCGTCCACCGAGGATGTTGTCCTGTGCCATGGAGACTATTGCCTTCCGAATGTCCTGGTCGACAATGGTCAAGTGATTGGATACCTCGACCTCGGGGAACTCGGCCTCGCCGACCGATGGTGGGACCTGGCAGTCGCAACCTGGAGCGTTACCTGGAACCTCGGTCCGGGTTGGGAGGACCTATTCCTGGAGACGTATGGAGTAGGCGTGGGTCAAGAGCGAATGCGCTACTTTCGCTTATTGTACGATCTCACATCATAGGCGCTAGGGACTCGACACAGTGAACAGTTTTCCGGAAGCTCCCCAGGAAACATCTGCCAGTTCACTCATGATTTCATTTACTACGTGATTCCTTTGCGTGACATCTGAGGGCAAAGGCATTCTCACCGGATACATCGCGAGTGCATTTCCGCATTTGCTCCTTGGCCTCGAAACTCTTCTGAGCACTGAAATAGCTATCTGATGTCTCAATGCAAGAAGAGTCAGGTCTACAGACTAGCGATCTTCGTAACAGTTGACCAGTTTCGACTAGTCGCTGGGACCCCAAACTCCTTCTCCACGAAGCTATTTGGAAATCCGTAGCCACCATTCTCCTTCTTCCCGCTCACCACAAATACCTCCAATCCTTTCGCGCTTATTGCCTCTAATGAGTCCTTAGGTGAACCGATAGGAAGTGTCGGCTTTCTGATCGGCTTCTGGGACAGCAGGACAACGTACAACTTCACTGTACGTCTTCAGCGAGAATGGGACATTTGGGGTTCCAAGCTAAGAGACAGTGGGAACCGATGCTGATCGGGCTAGTTTAGCATTGATCGCCTGCCGACGGGCAAGGGTGACTCCTTTCAATCTTCTCCTTTTTGTGTGGATGGAATCTCGTCTTGCGAAGTACATGTCATCGGGTGTGACGTTACCCAGGGCCTCGTGATAGCGCCTGGAGTTGTAGTAGTCGATAAAGACCGCGATTTCTCGCTCCAACTCCTCGGGTGTCTCCCAGACCATTAGGTTGATGCGTTCCTTGCAGGAACGATGGTAGCGTTCGATCTTCCCGTTGGTCTGGGGATGATAGGGTGAGGCCAGGATGTGGCCCAGTCCCTTGGTCTCCAGATACTGACCAAAGTCTTTGGAGATCAAAGCCGGTCCGCGGTCTGTCACCAGCCGGGGCCGATCAGACAACGGAGCCTGTTCCACACCCGTTCTCTCACAAGCCGCCTCGACCACCTGGCTGAAGTCTCCAGCACGCATGGCCGTGTGAAGTCCCCAGGCCAGGATCCTCCGGCTAAAGTCATCCAGTACTGAGATCAGATAGTACCAGCCCCAGTTCTTGACCAGAAGATAGGTCGCATCCGTTTGCCACTGCTGGTTGGGTCGGGTCGTCTTGATTCGATATTCCGATTCGGCTGGAAAGCTCCGGAGTTGAACCTCCCGAATCAGCCCTTCCGCTTTCAAAATCCGGTAGACCGAGGATTCCGAGACCGTAAACCCGCACCTATCCGTCACCTGGCAGCTCACTTCTCGTGAGGACCACTCTGGAAACAGCAGCGCCATCTCCAGGATTCGGTCCCGTTCTTTGGGCAGGATCTGATTCCAAACCCGTCCTGATCCTGGGGGACGGTCCCGCAAGCCTGCCAACCCCCTCTTCCGAAAGTGGTGTCTCCAGCGATAGTAGGTCGAGCGGGGGATCTCGAGTTGATCCAGCACCTCCCGGACCGGTAACTCGGAGGCCTCCACTGTCCTTAAAACTTCCAGCTTGTGCTCGCTGAGCATCCTCTGATACCTCCTTCGCCTTACAGGCCCAAACTTTTTTTTAGCTTTTGGTTCTCCACTACCGTCTCGGCCACCGCCTTCTTCAAGGCCTCATTCTCCTCCTTCAAGCGACGCACCTCACCGGAAGTCGCATTCCGTTGGGTCTCCCGGGTTAGACCGTTTTTGCCCGAATCCAGGAAGGCCTTGGACCACTTGTAGTAGATCGAAGGTTGAATCCCTTCTTCGCGGCACAGTTCGGTGACGGGAATCTCTCCGCGGAGCCCCTCCAAAACGATGTGGATCTTCTCTTCGGCCGTGAATCTCCGGCGGGTGGCCCTACGGATCTGTTTGACGACGTCTGTGGTCATAGCGTTCTCCTTTTGGTTGTGCCATGACCAGCATCGGCTTGCTCTGATGGGCTGTCAAGATCAGCCCTTTGAGGGGGTGAGATCTCACCCCCTCAAACCTTCCAACTCTCTCTTAACTCTCGGCCCTATGTGTCCCACTTTCGCTGACGGGATACAATCCAGCGAGCCCGATTGGCCGACTGCAAAAGCTTGGCGCCCAGGTAACCCACCGCAATTCCGACAACAGGGCCCAATACGATTTGGTTGGCTGTAAAGGCTAACCAGTAAGTGGCATCCTCCACGAGGCTTGCTGAAGCCGTGGCTGCGGACAGGAAAATGAGCAAGAAGGGTAAGGCAATTCCATCGTTAAGGCCACTCTCCACGTTGAGGGTCTGTCGGATGCGTACGGGAACACGAGGACTGCTGATCACGGCCTGGCCGAGCGCGGCATCGGTGGGTGCAAGAACGATAGCCAACAGTATGGCTTCCCAGATACTGAAGGTCTCAAAGAGAACGACCGCAATCGTTGCCCCAGCAACAACGGTGAGTGGTAATCCGATAGCCAGTAGACGAACCGGCAGGTGGTGTTCTTTCCAGAGCAGCCGAAGATCAATGCGTGACGCATCGGTAAACAGAATGAGGATCAAGGCCAGTTCCGCCACCAGACGGACCAGCTCACCGTCGAAACTGAATCGAATCAGCCCAAGCGCCTCCTGACTGACCAGATAACCAAAGAACACAAAGGCCATGGGAGGCGTTATCATGCTCCTCTCCGCCCGTGCCGATACCAGCCCGAATGCCAGTATTCCAAAGGCGACTACCGCGTAACCTAGTGCTTCCATGATCTCTGTTCGGGCGTGTCAGATATCTGATTAACCTGAGATTCAACCACTCAAATCAGTTCTGAATCGGCCAAAATCTCAACTCCATCCGCCTCCTCCAGGCCATAGCCGGCCACCTTCGCCTATTTTCTCAAGAACCTTGTAATGACTAATGGTCGTTCCGACCATACGACTCCCCCCCACTGTGCGATGCAGTCGCTCCCAATGCTAAATCTGCAGGGGGTGAATAGGCAATCAAAATTGCCGCTTATCTTGGCTGGAGTTGGGTCGAATGGGGTGGACTGGGTTTGGCGCGGTTACAATTTCGGTTACAAAACGCCGATTTCGGCCTTCTCAGGGGAGACGGATTTCTCTTAACTTATTGATTCCATTATGCCCGGGGAGGGACTCGAACCCTCACGAGGGAAACCCTCAGAGGATTTTAAGTCCTGCTCAGGCACATGTGAAATGTAACGAAAACCTATAGAAAACGGTTTGGTTACTGGGTTTTCGCCGCTCTGAATAAGTGATTTCCACCGATATCCTATAGCTTTCTGACTGGACGATAACTGGACGACACTTCCGGGGATTACCGGCCAAATTGGTGTTTGTTATTCGGACATTAGGTAGAAATGTGGTAGAAAATCAGGATTGCATGATTAGACCGTCCCTTGTGTTGTTTCTCCAAGGTTTACGGTAGGTAGAATGGATGGGGCGATCTTTAGATAACCATATAGAACCAGGCTCAAGATTAATTTCTTGCGAACTTTCGATCTCTCAGGGTACCATCTAAGTCAATGTTCCGCTGGCTCTTCATCTTTTGTTTCTTTTTGATCCATGCTGCGGGACTTCTCTCTGCGGTTTTGGCCAGCGAGAAGATTGACTTGGTCAGCTCAGGAAAGCTGCTCTGTTACACCCAGAGTCGGGCTCAAAGGGCCGAAACTGTTGACTCCCATCAGCACGGTCCTGGCGAATCCCACAGCCATGGGCACTCGCACAGCGCTGATGCTACACATCACCATGCTGAGTCTCCCAGTTCCGACATCCCGTATATTCACTGTGACGTTTCCGCGTATTCGCCGACGAGCCATCTTTCAATACCCTTTGAAGTACCGGGAGCGCACTTGACCTCTGAAAAAGTGGGGCCTCAGTTTGGCTTGTTTGTAGAAGAGACAAGACTTTGCTTCCGAAACGAGCCTCCCTCCACCCCTCCCCCAAAAAGCTTCTTCCTTCGTACAACAGTGGCGTTGTGAGAACCGAGTAGCCAGAGGTTTTTTCCAAGGCTCGATGCGGTTCAACTTCGGCTGAGTCGATGCTTGAGGAGTACAGATTCACAAGTAGGGCCACCCAAAGGCCTCAGTAGTGAGACTGTACTAATCCCAAGCAACCACTCACCCATCCCAGTAAACATTCAGTGAAAATTGCATGAAGTATACAATTCTTAAGATCATACTTGGCTTTCTGCTATGTCCTACTTCGATCTTCGGCCAGGTGGCGAGCGGACAGATTTCAGGTACGGTAAAAGACATCACCGGCGGGATTGTGCCGGGGGCTGCAGTAGAAGCCACAAATGTTGACACTGGTCTCAAAGAGACAGGGATCACTGACAATGAGGGCCGATTTCGCCTCGTCGGAACGATTGTTGGATTTTATCGCGTCTCGGCTTCACTTCCCGGTTTCAAGACCGCTATTCGCAGCGGCATTGACTTGACCGTGGGGCGGGAAGCCGTGTTGAACTTTGTCTTGGAACCAGGTCTCCTGGAGGAAAGCGTCGAGGTGGTTGGAGAGGCATCACCGGTAAACACCACCAGCGGAGCGGTAGCTCACCTGGTGGACAACGCGCAGGTCCACAGTCTTCCCTTGAATGGAAGAGACTTAGCACAACTGGCCACTTTGCAGCCGGGAGTGGTCTCGGCGCCTGCTTCGGATGGGTCTCGACGAGCGCTGTCCATGGGCGGGGCCCGGCCCAGTCAAAACAGCTTTCTACTGGACGGTGCCGACATCAATGACCAGAGAAACTGGACTCCCGGCAGTGCGGCCGGAAATCTCTTGGGAGTCGAGATTCTTAGAGAATTCGAGGTAATAACCAATAACTATAGCTCGGAGTTTGGCCGCAGCCCGGGGGGCATCGTGAATGCTGTTACGCGCTCCGGAAGCAACCGGTTTGAAGCCACTTTGTTTGCCTTCCACCGGAATGACAATCTGGATGCGACCAATTTCATCACCAACAGATCCGGGCTAGAAAAGCCGGAGTTCAAACGAAACCAATTCGGCGCTGTGGTAGGGGGACCGATCATCCGAAATAGGACTTTCTTTCTGGCCAGCTACGAAGGACTGCGTGAAGGCCTCGGTTTAACACAAGCAGCGACTGTTCCCACCGAACAAGCCAGGCAGGGAAACCTGCCCGGACAACCGCCCTTTCAGGTGGACCTAGCTGTAGAACCCTATCTACAGCTCTATCCGCTGCCCAACGGCAGCGATTTCGAAGACGGGACGGCCGAGTTCAGCAGTACTTCCACCCAGGTGACGGAGGAGGATTTCTTTTTCTTTCGGATCGATCATCAAATTTCGGAAAAGAATCATCTCTTCTTCCGCTACTATTTTGACGATGCCTCTAGAGCCAGTCCGGACAGCCTCCAATTCGTGGAAACTCTCAATGACTCTCGCAACCAGTATTTCACCATTGAGGAGAAGTGGACAGCCTCTACCCGTCTGCTCAATACTCTGCGCTTTTCGTTCAATCGTTCGCGTGACGGAAGAGATTTCCTTGGGCTTGAAGTGGTTCCGGAGGCACTGTCTTTCGTGCCGGGGAGGCCCCTGGGTCAGACCAGCATTTCCGGAATGACGGGCTTTGGACCAAGCCGCTTTGGGCCCAGCAGAGCAGCACTGAACCTGTTTGAGGTCAACGAAGGCGCTGCCTATAGTGCCGGCCGCCACTCCATCAAATTTGGCCTCGATGTGAAGCGTCTGCAGAATAACAACGAAACGGCCCAGTCACTGTGGGGCTTCTACCAATTTCGCTCCTTGAGAGATTTTCTTACCAATTCCGCTAACAGTGTGGAGCTTCCATTTCCAGAGACCGATGCCATTCGGGGATGGCGACAGTGGATGTGGGGCTTCTATTTGCAGGATGACATCCGTTGGAGACCGAATTTCACCTGGAATCTGGGACTTCGCTACGAGTTCATCACCGTTCCCCAGGAGGTCAACGGGAAGGTGGCCAATTTGAGAGATCCACTCCGGGATGCCCAGACCACCGTAGGCAATCCTTTTTTTGAGAATCCCTCGCTGAAGAATTTTACACCTCGAGTGGGGTTTGCCTGGGATCCGTTTGGAGAGGGTAAGACCTCGGTGCGAGCCGGCTTTGGCATCTTCTTCGAGCAGGTGTGGACAGATGCCTACAGGAACCCGGGGAGTCGCCAGTCCCCCTTCTTTACCCTGACCCGCGTCCCCAATCCGATTTTCCCCAATGAGTTCGACTTTGTGGACTTTGACACAGTCCAAGGTTCTGGCCGAGTGGATACCATCCAATTTGACTTGGACAACCCCTATCGTCTTCACTACAGTCTGAACTTGCAGCACGAGTTTCTGCCCCAGACCGTTTTGAGCATTGGCTACATTGGGGCCCGGGACATCACACTTTTGCGTCTTCTGGATTTCAACACGGCTATTCCCGAGATTCTCCTCGACGGGCGAAAGTTTTTCGCGGAAGGACTCAGCCCGCGCAATCCGGCGTTTGGTGGAATTCGGCACAAGAGCAGTGACGGGAACTCCTTCTACCACTCCCTGCAGATCGGGGTACGAAGACGGTTTCAGGATGGGCTGAGTATTCAATCCTCCTATACCTTCTCGAAGTCAATCGACGAGGGGTCCATTGTGACCACCCAAGGGGGTGAATTTGCCAATGGGGACATTACCCAGGATCCCGACGATCGGCTCAGCGAGCGAGCGCTGTCCAGCTTCGACATTCGCCATAACTGGGTCTTGAACGTCACTTATTCTCTTCCCTTTGGAGTCGGCTTGAGCGGTGCTGCAGAAAAGCTGCTTTCAGGTTGGCAGATAAACGGCATTCTCTCGATCGCATCTGGCAGTCCATTTTCCGCCGTTCTGGGGTTTGATCGGGCTCGTTCCTTGCCCCAATCAGGGGGAGGCGGCCAGCGACCGAATCTGGTATCTGGGCAAAGCAACAACCCGGTGGTGGGTGCTACAACAGGTTGCACCGGCGTGATGGCCGGTCAAGAGCTGGGAACTCCGGACCGGTATTTTGATCCCTGCGCCTTTGAACTCCAGGATCCGGGCTTCTTCGGCGATCTAGGCCGAAATACGATGATTGGACCCGGTTTAGCCAACTTGGACTTCTCCTTGGTGAAGGATCTCGTTGTTGCTGAAGACATCAGATTGCAATTTAGAATCGAGTCCTTCAACTTGTTCAATCACCCGAACTTTGCCATTCCGGGCCAGCGGACTGTCTTCACGCGAGGTGCCGTTAGAGTTGGAAGCGCCGGAAGAGTCACACGGACCTCAACTCCCGGGCGACAGATGCAGTTTGGTCTGAAGTTTTCCTTTTGATGACAGTCTGTATAGGGAGGTATCTCATGAAAGGATATAAGAAATCTCGAAAGATGTATCGGCTTGGAGGCATTTTCCTCATACTTGTCATCGCTGCTCTGGGCTGGACGAGTATGATGGATCGACCGCCGGAGAACCGCCAAATTTCCAAAGAGGGGCGAAATGTTCATCCCCACATGGCTGTTGATAGAAACGGCGACCTTCACCTTGCCTGGATTCAGATTCTGGAGGGACGGAAACAGGTGATGTTCACTCGGTCTCCCGACGGCGGTCTAAGCTTTAGCGACCCAGTTCCGGTGAGCCCCCTGGAGATGGACTTGGATACAGGCGCTGACGGAGGAGTTGAGATCGCTGTGGGGCAGGAGGGTCAGGTCTATCTCGTTTGGGGCGGGACTATGACGGATGAACCTCTGCTTCAACCGTCCTCTCTCGATCTTCCCGATCAACATGTTCATAACAGCCGGGCCGCCCTTGACATCTATTTCTCACGTTCTGTGGATCACGGAAAGACCTTTTCTCCTCCCCAGCTCCTTAACGATGACTCAGTCCCGGAGGACGCCTTGTATGACCCATCCCGTCACCGGCTGCCCGTCATTGCTTTGGGAAAAAATGATGAGATTCATGTCGCTTGGATTGACAAGCGCAAGGGGAATTCACTGAATCCTGGCCTGACTGACATTTACATGACACGTTCTTCAGACGGCGGAGAAACTTTCGAACCCAACGTAGAAGTCACTTCGCTGCAGGATGAAAGTCTCTGCATTTGCTGCAAGCCAGTGATCTCCATAGGCGAAAATGATCTCATTGGAGTGGCTTTCCGCAATTCCTTGGATGACGTCAAGGATATGTATGCAGCATTTTCCTACGATGGGGGACGCCAGTTCACCGAAATGGTTCCCGTAGACCACGGAGGTTGGCAGTTTAATGGGTGTCCTATGTCAGGCCCCGGTGCCACAGCCTACTTTGAAAAGGAGTACCACGTGGTTTGGGCCGACGGTGGAGCCGTCGGCGATATCGGGCACCAAAGCGGGATGGACTTATCGGTTTTTTATGCCAAAAAAGATGTCGATCACTCGGACTTTTCGGCTCGACGTTTGATCTCCGAAAGCGGAAATCATCCCAACATCATTGCTACGTCGAAAGGGGAAATCTTCGCGGTGTGGGAAGAATATTCAGAGTCCGCTCCAGCAGTGTACCTCGCTGCTTTGTCCTCTGACACCCTGCGGCCGTTTAGAATCAACAACGAGCGCGGTCAGTCGGGTTACCTCCCCATTTTGGCGTCCAATCCGGAAGGAAGCCTCTTGTACTTGGCATGGGCAGATCACCGCCAGGAAGATTCTCAGATCTACTTCGCCGAGCTTTCGACAGCAAACGTCAAACGCGGAGTAGCTTTGAGCTGGTTTGAGTGACTACTCAGGTGAGATTTCACACTGATGACTTTCCACAGCTTCGACAAGATCAACAAACTTTCTGCAAGGTCGGAGTGTCTCTGGGCAAGGCCCTGTAAGGTGGTCTTGAGCAAAAACAGGAAAGAGGAAACCTCTCAGAAGTCACCCTGCTCTCGGAGACAGAGATGACGGGAAAAGGTCTTGCGATTGTCTTGACGGCGTTGCTGTCGGCCTGTGCTGGTCAAGTTCAAGAGCTAGACCCGGGTCGATCTCCCGGCAGTAGAGCCCTTGAACTGAAGTTAGCCGCAAAAGACCATTTAAGGGACGCGCTGGAGGAAACTTTCGGTAAAACAGCCCTCTATCTTGTTGACCGCTCGATGGAGCTTGACGTCTTGGAAGCCTATCTCTCAGCTTCAGCCGAACTGGGTATTTTTTCTACGAGTATCGTTTTGGAGGCGAGGCGAGATGTAAAGACACCGGCTGTCTTCATAAAAGTTTACGCTACAGATTGGCTGCCCAAGTGGATTCTTCAATCAGCGGAGTCTTTTGATGTGGTCTTCCTGGGGACCTATTGGAACCATGAAGCTTTCTTGTCGCCGAATCATAATTCGAACCAGCAGTGGATTCGCTTACCTTATCTGGATGTCGATCGTTTTCTCTCGGATGAGGCCCGATTCCCGGAAGAGATCAAGAGTGCCTTGAAGGAGGCTATTGGGTCCGAGCTTCAAGAACACAGAAACAATAGTCTTCACATCTGGGATCCGGAGGGAACAGAGCTCGAAGTCCGGGATTCCGTCGTCGATCAAGCCCAGGTAAGATTCCCTATGAAAGCCAGAGGTCAGCTGGTTTTCACTATTCACCAGGGGTTGATACCTCCCATGGAGTGGAAGATTCAGGAAGGCCAGGTCGTGGAAATTCTGGGAGGAGGGCAACTCGGAGATGAATTTCGAAGGCGCTTGACTGAAAATCCATTGAGTCTCCTGGAGATCAGTTTTGGTGTGAATCCAAAGGCGAAGCTCCCGGAGAACTTTACCAGGCATGTTTGGACCGCCTGGATTCGAGTGTGGTCGGCTATGAACGACCGTTCCGGAACAGTTCGATACAAGCTTGGTGTTCCTGGTCACGACGATGAGTATTGGCATTTTGCGAACTTCTACTCCACAGTGAAACTAGGCAATGAAGAGTTGATCAAGGAGGGACACCTGGCGATTTTGGACAGCCCCCAGCTTCAGGCTATGCTTTCCGAAGAGGACAAGCGTAGCAAACTGTTTGAAGAATCATGGTCTCCCTATCCAAAACACGAACGGCCCGAAAGATGACCAAAGGGAACACTCTTCTCCAACAGCCTGCCAGCTACACACAAACTGGTCTTTGACCGCGAAAAGCGCCGGCGTCTTGGAGAAATGAGTGTGGGAGGTTTGAAGATGCAGACTATTTCAAAGGTAGCTGTCAAATGCGCTCTCACCTTAATTACGATTGTCGGATTATCTTTTCTTTCTTGTAGTGGCCCACCTTTGCGGAGACTCAAGTTGTAGGCGAGACTCCGAATGAGAGTCCGGCCGCACGTGATCACGAACATGGTGACCACGACTCTCAACATGGGGGCATCATCTTGGAGCCCTCCAGGTAGTAAAGCTCGTGGCCATCGTGGGACCAAACGGGCTCAAGGCCACCATTGGGCGAAATACGGACAGGGGCTCCAGGACCAGGATAGGGCCGAACCCAAATTTCCGGCTCACCCGTCACAGCGGATACATAGGCCAACCAACGACCATCCGGGGAAAGCGACCGCAACTCCACCACGCGCAGCTGATGAATCAGAGTGCTGTGTTTGGACCACTAATCGTGGCTCACTCCCATTCGGTGAAACAGCCATAATGTCATTTGCTCTATTGGCACCGAGCTGCACAAATAGCAACTCTTGTCCATCAGGGGTCCAAGCCTCAGGGAATTGATTACCGGTGTTGTTTTCGAAGAGTGGTTCCGGATCAAGCGTGCTGCCGTCAGCTGGGATCCAGACGAGATCTAGAGAGTTGCCGACACCAGAACCAAAAGCTACCTTCTCGCCGTCTGGAGTCCAAACAGGCCAACCGTTCCCTCCCTCTAGCGCCAAGGGATAGGGTGGCTGGCCACCCAAATTATAAACCCAGAGGTCTCCAGCATTTCCTTGGCCAATAGTCATCGCTAGCCGTCGTCCATCAGGAGAAATGCGAGGGTATCGCGGAAACTCAAGTATATCCTCAACGATCGACTCAACTCCGCCACCATCTCGATCAACCCACACGGGCTTTCCGGGGTTGACCTGCCCGCCTCCTTCTCCTTCCACATAAACCAGCGTTCCGTCGCTGGAAAAGGAGTAGTCTACTCCCGAGCCGGCGGCGCTTCGGACCCTCTCCAGAATGGGAACGGGATCACCGGTGACTTCCAACCTAGCCAAATCAAAGGGAGCAGCCATTAGCGTTCCTCCTACGGCCGTGGCATACACCAGGTGCCCGGTGGGCGCGTAATGAGCCAACCTTCCTCCTTCCAGCACAACCTTCCTCTCCCCTGTCTCCAACGACAAAACAGCAATCTGGAAATTGCCGTCGCCCCGCTCGATAGTAAAAAGCAGCGCCTGGCCTCCCGGCAAGACTTCGGGCTGCCGATACTCAGTTTCACCCTTCTCACTATCAACCAGGGCCAGCGTTTCCAGCTCGCCTCCAGCAGCAGAGACTCGGAACAAGCCCTCACGACTCCCAGGGGTATCTGCACCATAGAGACCTGCAAAGACAATAGTGTCATCAGGCCCCCAACTTCCACCTCGCATTCCTGCAGTCGAAACAACCTCGGTTAGGGTCATGGCTGGTCCGGCTGAGAGTGATACCTTCTTCAGTTGGCCTTCGACTAGAAATGCGATAGATTCTCCGTTTGGCGAAAAGAACGCTGTCGATCTCGTACCCTCAGTGCCAGCGATCGGTGTAGCCTCGACCCCATCCAGGCTCCGAACGTAGAGTTGGGTGGAGTTACCGCCTATTGCAGCATAGGCGATGCGCCTTCCGTCTGGGGAGATCACCAGATCCCGGCCAGGGCTGGACCGTAGCGGTGCGGTTGATGGCGGGATAATCACAAACTGCATGGAGAGTCGCGACTCGGGCGGCGGAGAAGGCCAGAAGGCCATGCTGAGTGCTACAACCACTGCTACGACGGCAATGCTCCATAGAATCGCTACCTTCCAAGGTGAAGGCTGCGCTGTTCTCCCCACTCCAGTCGGCGATACCGTTGTTGGCTCTTTTAGCGCCTTATTGATTTGAATCCGTAGCTGCGAAACGTCATGAACGCGGTTGTGTACCTCCTTTTGGAGACAGTCCTGTAGTAACTCCTTTATCCTCAAAGGTGTGGTATCGGGTAACGCAGCCCAGTTCGGCTCGCCCTCCAGGATCTTTGCCAGGGTCTCGGTAATCGTCTCACCTTCAAAAGCCCTCTTACCCGTCAGCAACTCATACAGCACAGCCCCAAAGGCAAAGACATCAGCCCTCTTATCCACAGGCTTCCCCTTGGCCTGCTCTGGACTCATGTAAGCCGCTGTGCCAAGGATTACCCCTGCTCTCGTCATTTCCTCTGTCAGAGTAGGTGACTGTGAGATGTCAGTAACCGGAGCCTGATCTTCAAACGCCTTGGCCAGTCCAAAGTCCAGAATCTTGACCTTGCCCTGGGGGGTGACCTTCACGTTGGCGGGTTTCAAGTCTCGGTGAATGACACCCTTCTCATGAGCAGCTTCAACACCCTCAGCAATCTGACGGCAAATCTCCAGAGCCTCCTCCACTGGTACTGGCCCTTTGGCAACACGCTCAGCTAACGTTTCGCCTGGGACTAGTTCCAAGGCAAGGAACCGAACACCATCGGCCTCTTCCAGACCATAGATGGCTGCGATGTTGGGGTGATTGAGTGAGGCCAGCAGTTTGGCTTCCCGTTCAAACCGAGCCAGCCGCTGGGGGTCTTGGGTGAACTGCTCAGGCAGCACCTTGATGGCGACTTCACGGCTCAGGTTGGTGTCCTCCTCTCCCATGCCACCCTGGCCGATTTTCTCTAGGACTTTGTAATGGCTAATGGTCTGTCCGATCATCGTTATTCGTTCGGCACCAGGCGTTTGAGCAGACCTATCTGACCGGTCCCAAGTAGCGATCCAGCCAAGCGAGAGTTTCTTTGATACCTTCTTTCTTCGGTATGAAGTGGTCTGTCTCGTATAGAAGGATGCGTTTGTGCTCTTTCGGGGTTCCCAACAGATCGTACATTGGCATGATATTTGTCTCCAATGGGAAAAGGTTATCGTATTTGCCGTTGAGCATCAGGGTCGGAATTGTCACCCGTGTGACAAAATTTATTGAATCGACCTCTGCACGTGTTTGCCCAGTGAAGAGTGCGTTTGACACTGACAGGTTATTTGCTGGTAGCCCCGCAATGTGCAGGATGCTCACTTTGAGACGCGCTTCAACTGCCGGGATAATTGCTCCCATAAAGCCACCCCAGCTGACCCCGAAGTACGCCAGTTGATCAATATTGATCTCCGGGCGAGTCTCCAAGTATTCGATGGACCTTTTCAAGTCCTGTACCCATTTGATCAGATATTCAGTAAATTGGTGGGTCGTCCGGTCTCCAGAGAAATCTGTGACGCTTCGCTCATATGTTCCCTTATAGACGGGATACATCAGAGCTCGGCCGCTTTTTACAATGAAATCAAACCAACCAAAGTCTTGTACAAGGGGTGAAGTTCGACCTACGGTCTGTACTCCTGGAAAATAGATAACGGTTTGATACGGTGGAGTCGCTTTTTTGGGCAGGAAAAGATACGCGATCATAGGCTCATTTTCATAGGCGGCATTGAAGGTAATTCTCTGTGTCGTCCAGTCCCCGGCACTCTCATCCGTCCATTCAATTTCTGGGTTCAGTTCGATTGGATCGTAGGAAAACTGGTTCTTATATACTTGGAAAATAGCGTCGCTAACGGGTTTTTCCTTGCTGTAGTCACGAGGCTCCCTATAGTCAACCATTTGAAATGCCGTTTCGGGGATTCCGTCAGGGTCAAGATAGCGAACACATCGAAACCCGTTCTTAGGTGATCTGTTGAAAGCGGACTGCTGACTCCCAATCAGGAACAAGTAATGAGCATCGCTCCAAGCGCCGCCCCGAATAAATCTGCCAATTTGTGATTCGTTCCAGCACCACTCTCTCACGTTACCCGCTATGTCGTATGTGCCAAACTGATTCAAGCCCTGATAACTTCCCACCACAGCAGGTCCATCGTCTCCGAAATTACTCAATTGTAAAACGGGAGAGTTAAAGGCTATCGTATGCGCCCCTGCCACTCGATCCCAATGAAATATTGTCGGTAGGCTCTTCCCCACAGATTCCGCATAGGCTGCAGCCTCGTACCAGCTGACGCCGTTGACAGGATAATCGTCCTGCCCATCAGGATAGTCTCCTGCTTCCCATGTAGATGGGCCCGGTCTGCCAGTACTGTCTCGGAATTCGGCCATGGCTTCTTCCCATGTTAAGAGGCGTCCATCTTTGACAAATTCATGCTTCCAATATTCGTTTTTCTGATACCCACCGTTGTCGATGAATTCCTTGAATTGTTTGTTGGTGACTTCATACTTATCAATAAAAAAATCGTCCAACATACCGACAGGAGAATCTCCACCGACTACGCGCACCATCTCGGGGGGGAGACTTCCTTCCTCGTCCAAGTGGATGTCCATTTCTTGGTGTACTAGAGGATTAAGTGTACCTTGTATCGTTTCGTACCCTGCCTTTTCTATTCTCCATCGGGATAGACCCAGGGGAATTCGGATGCCATCCATTGGTGAGCTGCCTAGCAACTTCCAATCACTGTCAATTCCAACGTATTCTTTGGCATAGACATCTGCACCAGCAGGAGTCGTATTGACTGAGACACTCCGGGAAATTCGGGGCCACAAGCTGACTAGAGAATCATCAGTTGGGATGTACTGCTCCGCTTCCTGAGCAAGCGTGAATGCTTGCCAAAATCTCCCCGCATCGATGAGCTCTACGACTTCCGGGATAGCCTGTTCCCTTGCCCATCGGACATTAGCGGTGCGATTGAGAAGCCAAACCGCTATAAAGCTAAACAGGAAAACAATAAGAATTCCGGGAACAGCAATTTGTGGTTTTCGCATTCCTTGCAAGAGATTTTTGAAGCCGAAAGTAGAGGAGTGGCTCCTTTCCGCTAACAGCTGGGTGATATCCGTTCCCACCTCATGAACGGATTGATATCTCTGATTTGGGTCCTTCTCTAGCATCTTTTTGACCGTCTGCTGGAGGAGTGCGGGGGGGTTATCTGTGTATCGAGTGAGAGGAGGCAGCGCTTCCTTGAGGATGCTATGGGCGGTTTCCACGGAGGTATCTCCTTGAAAGGGATTGACTCCGGTGAGCATTTCATAGAGCACGATTCCGAACGAGAAAATGTCTGATCGAGTGTCCACCTCCTGGCCGCGGACTTGCTCCGGGGACATATAGGGGACTGTTCCCAAGATTGACTGGTCTTTAGTCAGCGCCGTTTTGAGCTCTTCTTGCTGACCCTCAACGGGGGTGACCCGCTTGGCTAAACCAAAGTCCATCACTTTCACATGCCCTTCAGAGGTAAGCATGATGTTTGATGGTTTCAGATCTCGATGGACAATGTCGTTCTTGTGTGCTGCTTCCAGGGCATCGGTGATCTGTATTCCATACTCCAGGGTCTGCTCCAGGGGCAGTGGCCCTTTCTCCAACCTCGCCTCCAACGTCTCCCCTTCCAGGTGCTCCATAACGAGGTAGTGGATGCCGTCCTGCTCTCCGATGTCATGAAGGGTACAGATATGGGGGTGGTTGAGGCTGGAGACGGCTCTTGCTTCGCGTTCAAAGCGTTCCCGTAGTTCGGCTCGATCTGAGAGATGCTGGGGCAGGATCTTGAGGGCGACTTTTCGGTCCAGGCGGCTGTCTTCGGCGAGATAGACTTCCCCCATGCCCCCTTGGCCCAGTTTTTCGATGATCTTGTAATGGGAGAGAGTATTGCCGATCATGGCACGGGCACCCTTTCCTTCAGTTCCTCGAACCAGTTGAGGACGACGTTTACATGCGTCGGGGGATTATCTGTTCTTTCAATCATAATAAAGCGGGTTCCGTCGGGTGAGATGTCATAGTTCGGGGGACCCGCCCGAGTCAGGAAATAGGAGCCCTGGAATAAGACTCGGGGTTGTCCAAACGCAAGTTCCGGCTCCAACTCGAGGTCGACAACGAAGATTTGATCCCCCAGCCGATAGAATAGTCCCCGCCCGTCTGGAGACCAAACGGGTTCACTCCCTCCGTTCGTTGAGGCCACCTCTTTCCCTCCCGGCCCGGGGTAGGGCTGAACATACACTTCGGCTTGTCCCGACTCGTCTGAAACGTAGGCAATAAATCGGCCATCTGGGGAAAATGCAGCACTGCGCTCATCGTAGGCCGTGTGGGCGAAAGCAATCGGTTCGCCCCCATCTCGCGGCAAAATCCAGATATCCCCGTTCGTGACCGGATTGGCTTCAGTGTAGGCCAAGACAGCACCGTCCGGAGACCATGAGCCAAGCCACGGGATGTAGTCGTTTGCTGAAAGCCTTTCTAGAGGGCTATTCCCTCTGATTTCGGTCCAAAAGAGTCCCTGTCCGGCGAGCGACGAGTGAAACGTAAGTCGCTGGCCGTCCCGCGTCCAAGCTGAGACGAAGTGCATCTCCCCCTCAAATGTGAATCGCCTAGAACGACTCCCTTCGAGATCATAGAGCCAGATGTTCCGGCCTTCATCCGTCTGTAGGGATACGGCCAGCTGTTTCCCGTCGGGAGAAATACGCGGGTAGATGTACTCGTTTTCCTCTTCCGTCAAGGGCGTGGAAAGGCCCTCCCAATCTACCCACACGAGCTTGCCACTCTGGACAAATGACACTTGGCGGCCTGGTACGTAGGCCAGCGACCCTGAATTAGAGATTGTGTAATATGATACGGGTACTCCCCCCCACATTCTGCTTAAGACACCATCGACAACGGGTACGGGTGTGCCCTCCAACTCCAGGGTTCCCGGATCGAAGGGCACAGCCATCAAGCTATCCAACTGGAGATAGACCAGGTGTCCAGTGGAAACATAGGTTGGAGACGAACCCTCGATGAGCCTCCGGTACTCGCCTGTCTCCAATGAGGCCACCCCAATGAACGGTCCTTCCGTGTCTTCGATGGTAAACAGAACATTGCTTCCGTCCGGCAGGATAGAGGGCGTGCGGTGGCTTCGCTCGCCGTTCTCGGACTTCAAACTCGTGAACTCCTTCAGTGTCCCGCCCTCGGCCGAGATCCGCATAAGTCCCGCATTGGGGAGCCCGATGACGATGGTGCCATCCGATCCCCAACTTACTCCGGCGACGACCGGAGGGACCCCGCTCACGGAGATCGGGGCACCACCAGTGACTCGGACTTTATGCAGGGCACCTCGCGCGATAAACCCGATCATCTGACTATCAGGAGAGAAGAAGGGCTTCTCTACCGCCTCAGATAGCCAACTGATCGCACCCTCCGTACCCGGAACGGGTCTTGCCTCGAACTCATTCATCCGCTGCAGGTAAAGGCGATCATAGCCGGCAAACGCTAGATACTGACCGTCGGGAGAGAAAACCGGGACTTCCCCTGGCGTTCGGGTGGGTGGATAGTCCATAACAAAACGGGTGACCGTTCCAGATCTTGTCGTACTTTCTCGCCAGGGACTCCACAAAGTAAGCCCGGCGATGACCGCCATCGCTAAGGTCAATAGCCAGAGAGTTCCCATTTTTCGTCCCGCAGGTTGAGCTGTGCTTCCAATGCTAACCGGCGGTCCGGCGGTAGCCTCCTTCAATGCCTTCTTGATCTGAATCCGTGCATATGAACTGTCATGAGGACGGTCATGAGCATCTTTTTGCAGACAATCATCCAGTAGTTCTCTTACCCTCCCAAACGTGTTCTGAGGTAGCGCATCCCAATCCGGCTCCCTCGCCAGAATGCTGGCTAGGGTGTCAGAAACATCTTCTCCCTCAAAAGCTCTCTTGCCCGTCAGGCACTCATACAGGACAGAACCAAAGGCAAAGATGTCCGCTCTTTTATCGACAACACTTCCCTTGGCTTGTTCAGGACTCATGTAGGCAGCCGTCCCCAAAATGACTCCAGTCTGGGTGGCGGCAGCGGTGAGTGTTGGCGATTGTGAGAGATTGGTGTCTGGTGGTGTCTCCCCCTCCAAGGCCTTGGCTAATCCAAAATCAAGAATCTTGACCTGGCCTTCCGGGGTAATCTTGATGTTGGCAGGCTTGAGATCCCGATGGATCACACCCTTCTCATGGGCTGCCTCTAGACCCTCCGCCATCTGCAGCGCGATCTTGAGTGTTTCCTCAACAGGAATTGGTCCTTGGGCAATTCTTTCCGCCAGGGTGGGGCCTTCGATGAGCTGGAGCACCAGAGCCTTGGTCTAGCCTGCTTCTTCAATCCCGTAAATCTGCCCGATGTTGGGATGATCCAGGGAGGCCAGGACCTCCGCTTCCCGTTGAAACCTGCCCATTCGCTGAGAATCGGAGGTAAACTGCTCAGGGAGGATCTTCAGAGCCACATCGCGGTTCAGCTTGGTATCGGTGGCACGGTAGACTTCTCCCATACCGCCTTCCCCAATCTTCTCCAGAACCTCGTAATGGCTTATGGTCTCGCCGAGCATACACCTCCCTCACTGTGCAATGCAGTTGGCGTCAATGTTACGCGCCAGGGGTGCTAAAGGCAATGGGAATTACTGGCTGATCAGTTCGTAGGCACCAGGCGTTTGAGTTCTTCAAACCAGTTGAGGACCACCCGAATTTCACTCTGCGGCTGCTGCTCCGTGGCCTTCAGCATCAGGAAGCGCTGCCCGTCCGGAGTGACATCGAAGTTTACCTCCGGGGGGCCTCCGTGTCTCACGTAAAACAAGCCGGGGAGTGCCTGCCTGGAAGGAAAGCTCAGTCGAGATGTCCACCTCCATGACTTTATCGCCGGTGCGAAAGAGGAGTGCCCGTTGCGCTCCCAGACCGGCTGGCCCTCCGTGGAAATCTGCCATTTACCGCTGGGGGACGGGAACGGTGAGCTTCGAAGCGGCCCGAGGGAGAGATAGAAGCCAGCGGCCATAGGTGAAATTCTCGGCACGAGTTCATTGAACGGGGTCTGCAGGAAAAGAGTCCTCGCCCTCCAGTGGGACCACCCAAATGTCCAGGCGGTTCGTAGGGTGATCTTCACTATAGAACGCCAGCTTGCCGTCGGGGGAGACAGAAGAGACCCCGTAGAAGTGCTCACTGGGTAATCTGCTCCTCAATCGGCAGGTTTCCAAAAGAGGTTGTAGCGTTCCCTTTCGGATCGAAACGCAATCTGAATCGGGCGTCCAGAAGGAACCGTGGTTACTTCCCTCAAACGTCAAGGCACGCGGGAGGTCGTAAACCCAAATCTGAAGGCCTGGGCAACCCCTCTGCCTTGAACGGTAACAGTCAGTTGCGGCCATCCGGGGAAAGTTGCGGTTGAGTATAAGGGCCCGCGGGAAGCGCTAGGGGCTGGGCTGCTCCCTTGGATCCAAGAATTGTTACCTGGGCGGGGGCGACAGACAGATAAACCAGCGATCCATCATCGGCAGTTGCGTAAGTCGCCAGGCTGGATCGACTTTGTTTTCCAGCAGCGGAGCGCCGGTCAACTCCAGCCGGTCGGCATCAAACTGGACCGCCCACAGCGACCCGGGTCGGGCAAAGACAATGTGTCCTGTTCGAACGTAGCGAGGCTGAGTGCCCTTCAGGAGAATTCTATGCTGGCCTGTCTCCAGGTCGGCCACCGCAATGCGCGCCTCCTCCAGAGTTCCGGGAAAAACCGTGAAGAGCACTGCCTTCCCGCTCGGCAAGATGTCCGGCCAGCGATGTGATTCGCCCTGGCCGACCGCCACTTTGATTAGTGGCTGCGGGGCGCCTCCAACCGCCGGGACTCGCAACAGGCCTGGACCCGAAAAACTAAACGCGACAGTGTCATCCAAACCCCAGCTTGCCCCCCACCTACCGCGCGATATCTCACAAAGAGTAACCGCGGGACCACCCGCCAGAGCCACCTTCTTGAGCTTGTCTTCTGTAAAGAACCCTACCCACTGGCCATCGGGCGAAAAGAACGGGACCCGGGCGCCCTCTGTGCCGGGAATCGGGACTGCTTCAAGCTGATCCATCGAACGGCGAAAGAGTTGTAGTACCCCGTCGCGATTTCCGATGTAGACCAAAGTCTTGCCGTCCGGCGAAAGCGCCAAACCGTTACGGTTGATCTTGTCCGCTGGCGGCAGGCCAATGACGAATCGCTTCAGCGGCGGAGTCGGCAGAACCTCCGTCTTAGGAGCAGAAGTTATTCTCGGAGTCGCTGTAGCGTCGGGCCTTTGCGCCGGAGCCAAGCTCACACTGCACACAAGCGTGACCACCAAAAGAATCGATCGCTGCATAAATCCTCCTTTGCAGTTGTGGCTAGGGAGGAACCTTCAGATCAGTTTGCCTTAGCCCAAACCATCTGATCAATGAGCAAAGACGCCAGGTACACCTCGCCCATGCCTCCCTGGCCGATCTTCTCGAGAACCTTGTAATGGCTAATGGTCTGGCCGACCATAGATTGCTCCCCCCTCTAGGTGCAATGGAATTGCTCTCAATCTTAAAACTGTAGGGAGTCAAAGGCAATCAAACGAATTGCCTCATCAAAAATCTATTCGAAATGGATACGTTGCCTCATTAAAAAATCTATTCGAAATTGCCTGGCCCTGAGCAGGGGAATAGAAGTGTCCTCCATGAAGGAATGGAGGGCACCAATGAGGTTAACGATGGCAGAAAAGCGTGTATTGATCAAAAGTTTTGCCCCCCGCTACCGGAAGAAGGGCAAGAAGGTGAAGGGGGAAGTGTTGACGGAGTTTACCCAAATGACGGGCTACAACCGCTGCTATGGAGCCTATCTGCTTCGCCACCAGGGCAAGCGGATCCGGTTGAGCCCCAAGCTGGTGGCGGTAGGGGATATCGGCAAGAGAGTACGGCGAGAGCGGGCCCGCAAATACGACCAGAAAGTTCTAAAGGCGCTGACGATGATCTGGGAGATACTGGACTATTTGTGTGGCAAACGTCTGGTCGCGATTTTGCCGGAAGTGGTACCCATTTTACAAAGACATGGGGAACTGAAAGTGGATGCCAGCACCCATGAGCGGTTGATGCAGATCAGCGCCGCCACCATCGATCGGCTGCTGGAGCCCGAAAGGTGCAAGCACCGTCTCAAAGGACGATCCGGAACCAAGCCGGGAACGCTGCTCAAACACCAGATTCCGATCAAGCGTTTCGCCGACTGGCAGGAGGATCGCCCCGGTTTTGTGGAAGTGGACCTGGTGGGCCATGAGGGAGGCCAGGGTCGGGGGGACTACCTTCAAACCCTGGATGTGACGGACGTGTACACGGGCTGGACAGAGGTCCGAGCGGTGCGCAATAAGGCCCAGGTGTGGGTCCTGGAAGCGATGAAGCTGCTTCAGAAGCGCTCGCCCTTCCCTTGGCTGGGGATGGCTTCGGACAACGGCAGCGAGTTCATCAACAAGCACTTGATTCGTTTTTGTGAGCAGGAAAAGATCAGCTTCAGCCGAACCCGCCCCTCGCGCAAGAATGACAACCCTTATGTGGAGCAGAAAAACTATTCGGTGGTTCGGCGGGCCGTGGGTTATGCTCGCTACGAGGGAGAGCGAGAACAGGAGCTGGTGAACGAGTTGTACGATCGGCTGCGACTGCAGATCAACTTTTTCAAGCCGGTCATGAAGATGGTGGCCAAGCAACGTCGAGGGTCTCGGATCTGGAAAAAGTATGATGTGCCGAAAACTCCCTACCGGAGGATCTGCGAGTCCCCTGAGGTGGCGGACAAGATCAAGCGGGAACTGGCCCGAGAGTATGAGAAGCTCAATCCGGCCCAGCTGGCACGGCAGATCGGCTGGCTTCAGAATTGCCTTTTGCTCAAACCGACTCCTGAGCAGAAGAAACGATGGGAAGCGGGCTGGATGTGAAAATCTTTCTCTTGCTGCAGGCTGCGGGTGTTGGGCAAGGGGTTGCCACTCCTCTGGTTGGTGCTTTTTACCACCACTTTTTGCAATCCCTTTCGGATAGATTCTTAGTGAGGCAACGAATACCCTTTGGAATAGATTTTTACGTGAGGCAACGGGTTCAAAAACACCCTCTAAATTGGTTTGAGTTGGCTGGAGTGAGTTGGAGTGAGTTTGCCGCAGGCACAATTTAGGCACAATTAGGCCATTTTGGGGTTGAGTCGGGGGGACTCAACTTGGCTGAAACCCTTGTGGGAAGCGTGCCCGGGGAGGGACTCGAACCCTCACGAGGGAAACCCTCACAGGATTTTAAGTCCTGTGCGTCTGCCAATTCCGCCACCCGGGCCCAGTAAGAGGGGCTAATTCTATCATGGCATTCGGCACCTGAGGTGCCTCCTACATTCCGGAGGATTTGGCACCTGAGATGCCTCCTACGTTCCGGAGCTTTGTACAAATGGTTATAATCGAGCTTTCCTTATGAGCGTTAGAGTTCGATTCGCACCCAGTCCGACCGGTCATCTCCATATTGGAGGGGCTCGGACTGCCCTGTTTAACTGGCTGTTGGCCCGTAAAGAAGGCGGCACCTTCATCCTTAGAATCGAAGATACCGATGTGAAACGTTCCAGTCCGGAGATGGTGGAAGATATCCTGGAAGGCCTCGAGTGGCTGGGACTTCATTGGGACGAAGAACCTTACTACCAGTCCCAGCGCTTTGAAATCTATCGCTCCATTGCTGGGCACCTGTTGGAAACAGAGGGTGCCTACCGCTGCTTTTGCCCTCCTGCACTCCTGGAGAGTAAAAAACAAGAAGCTCGTGCTGAAGGACAGGAATGGCGATATGACCGCAGCTGCCGCGAACTCTCGGAAGAGGAGATCCAGGCACACCTGAAAGCGGAGGAACCGTTCGCGGTAAGATTCAAGGTTCCTCAGAAGCAGAAGGTCCACTTCGAGGATCTCGTTTATGGTGCCATCGAGGTGGAAACTGGCAATATTGAGGATTTCGTCCTTCTTCGCTCCGACGACACGCCGACTTACCATCTTTGCGTAGTGACGGATGACACCCAGATGAAGATTTCGCATGTGGTGCGGGGGGCAGATCACCTTCCCAATACCAGCAAACATGTCTTGCTCTACCAGGCGCTCAACGAGCCCGTTCCCTTTTACGTTCATCTTCCGTTGATCCTGGGTCCCGATAAGAAGAGACTCAGTAAACGCCACGGCGCCACTTCGGTTCTGGAATATCGAAGACAGGGCTTTCTGCCGGCTGCCCTGAAAAATTATCTGGTTCGATTGGGTTGGTCACCCAGTGATGATCAGGAAATCTTCACGGAAGAGGAACTGATTCAAGGTTTCGACATCGGCCGGATCAACAAGGCCAATGCTCTGTTTGATCCCCAAAAACTGGAATGGATGAACGGGCAATACGTCTCGACAGCGACACCTGAAGAATTGGCACCGGGGGTAGGGTCCCTTCTCAAAGAGGAAAAGCTTTGGGATGAGGCCTGGGAGAACGAGGGTCGCGACCATTTCCTGAGCATCCTTGAACTTCTGAAATCTCGTGCTAAAAAGCTGCCCGACTTCATCGACATGGGACAGCCCTTTTTTTCCGACAAGTTTGAATACGAGCCCAAAGCGATCCAGAAGAATCTCTCCTTCCAGGACCCTGCAGAGGCCGCCAACCTCCTCGCTGCTCTTGAGGAACTCTCTGAAGCCTTCCGGAATCTGGGAATATTCAGTCTTGAGAACACCGAAAAAATACTGCGACAGGTGAGTGAGCAGCATTCCCTCAAGGCGGGAAAGTTTATGGGTGCCATTCGGGTTGCCTTAACGGGAAAGACAGCGTCCCCGGGTATCTTTGATGTGATGGTTACCCTGGGAAAGGACAAGACGCTCGAGCGCTTGGGCAGGATCCCCAGCCTTCTAAAATGAATGATCTATTCCTGTCCATCGTCATTCCAGCCTACAACGAAGAACAGCGACTTGGCCTCAGCCTGGAACGGATCCTCCACTACCTGAAACCACGCGGCCGACCTTTTGAGCTTGTGGTGGTGGATGACGGTTCTGAGGATCGAACCTCCACAATCGCCAAAGAGTTCGGTGCCAAGGGAGATCCGGGGTGGAGTTTGCGCCTTTTTCCCAACGACGGAAACCGGGGAAAAGGTTACAGCGTCCGACGTGGAATGCTGGAAGCTCAGGGCACCTATGCCCTGCTGACGGACGCCGACTTGAGCTCCCCCATTGAAGAGATCTCGAAACTGGAGAAGGAAGTCGTTGATGGGAACTGCGACATCGCCTTCGGGTCTCGTGACCTGAAAGAATCAGATGTCCAGGTGCGCCAATCCTGGTTTCGGGAGACCAGCGGGAAAATATTCAACCGGCTGGTCCGGCTTTCCACCGGGCTTCCCTTTGCCGATACCCAGTGCGGATTCAAGCTCTTTCAAATGAGCAGCTGCAGGGACCTCTTTGCAAAGCAAACGATCGAGGGTCTCAGTTTTGATGTGGAGATCCTCTACGTGGCCCGCAAATGGGGACTCACTCTCAAAGAGGTGCCCGTGGTGTGGCGGCACTCCAAGGGCAGCAGGGTACGATTTGCCCCCGACGCCTTCCAGATGGCATGGGACCTGCTCAAAATTCGGTGGAATGATGTGAGGGGGAGATACAGACCGCTGACAACTGACAGCTGACCTCCGGGAAGAAAGGACTGAGTGCTGAGGACTGAGTGCTGACAAATTGACAGCTGACCTCCTGCCTGGTCTGGGTCTGTTGTCAGTTGTCAGTTATCAGTTATCGTTGTACCTTGGGAGCCATGACCAAGTTGGGAGTCAATGTCGATCATATCGCTACTATTCGCCAGGCCCGTGAAGCGCCTGAACCGGATCCGGTGGCGGCAGCCATCCTGGCTGAACTGGCGGGGGCGGACGGCATCACCGTTCACTTGCGGGGAGATCGCCGTCACATCAGCGACCGCGATGTGAGACTTTTGCGCCAGACGATCACCACCCGACTCAATCTGGAAATGGCGGTCACCCAGGAGATGATTGACTTTGCCCTGGAGGTGCGCCCCGACAGTGCGACTTTGGTCCCTGAACGGGAGGGAGAAGTCACGACGGAGGGTGGGTTGGATGTCATCAAGAACGAGAAGGCGATCCAAGAGGCCGCCGAGAAACTGCAGAAGGCCGGACTGGAGGTTTCCCTTTTTATCGATCCTCAGCCCGATCAGATCAAGCGAGCCTCAAGCGCGGGAGCCACTATGATCGAGATCAATACGGCTGCTTACGCCGAGGCGGTTCCCAAAGGACTCAAAGAATCGGATGAGGGATTCCAGCGCGAACTGGATAAAGTTGTCGCAGCAGCCCGATTGGCCGAATCAGCCGGGTTGTCGGTTCTTGCCGGTCACGGCCTCACCTACCGAAACGTGGGTCCGGTCTCCAATATTCCTCAAATTGTGGAACTGAACATCGGTCACAATATCGTTGCCCGGGCCTCACTGGTCGGAATGGAACGGGCGGTTCGGGAAATGATGGAGGCAATGAGCCCGCGCGGATGACATGCCGCCGATGACATCCCGCCGATCACGCGGATATGTTAGGAATTCTATACGTTGTGGCTACTCCGCTGGGAAATCTGGAGGATTTGAGCCCGCGTGCGGTTAAAATCCTGGGAGAGGTAGACCTGATCGCCTGTGAAGATACCCGGCACACTCGCAAGCTGCTCACTCATTTCACCATAAATACCCCTACCACCAGTTACCACGAGCATAACGAAGACGCCAAAGCCCCCGTCCTGATCACCCAACTGCAGGAGGGCAAACGTATCGCCCTGGTCTCGGATGCCGGCACTCCACTTCTCTCGGACCCAGGACATCGGCTGGTTCACTCCTGCCGGGAAAATGAAATTCCCGTCTATCCTGTTCCCGGCCCCTCCGCAGCCACCGCTGCGCTCTCGGTTTCCGGTCTGCCTGCTCATCGCTTTCTGTTTATCGGTTTTCTCCCCCGCCGAGCTGCCTCACAACGGGAAGTTCTTCAAGGATTTTCCCAACAGGAGTCCACCCTCCTCATTTACCTCTCTCCCCATGGTCTTTTACCCACCCTGAAGAGGATTGTGGAAATCCTGGGCAATCGCAGGGCTTTCGTAATTCGAGAAATGACCAAACTGCATGAAACTCACTACCCCGGTCGTCTGAAGGAGATCCTCACCACTCTGGAACAGGAACGCGCTCGCGGTGAATATACGTTAGTGCTCGAGGGTCACGCCTCCGAGCAGGATCGGGTCTCTGCCCAGATCGATGCCGCGGCCTATGTTATGGGACTTGTGGAGACTCGGGGACTCACTCAAAAAGAAGCCATCAAACAAGCCACCCAGGAACTGGGCCTTTCCAGGCGAGAGATCTACAACCAAGTGGTCGTCGCGAAGTCACAGCGCCAAGAGTGAATAATGCAATAATTATACAGAAAACCTTGACGTATTCAGCCTTTTATGTATAATTATGCAGAGGTGGCCGCTTGAGGTGCACATGCAAGTAAAAGTTTTACTGGATCCCACATCTTACTCCGAATCTGAAGGCGTTAGCCCTGATCTGATTGCCTCAGCAACCCAGCCCGTTCCCCTGTCGGGGCTGCTCAGGGTGACCGAGGAGAAGTCAGCTCGCCACGGGGACGTCGTCCTGGTAAGAGTCAAGAAAGCGAACACCGATTATTCCTCGCTGGAGACACTGAATGGAGAGGAGAAGACTCTGGTTGGAGGAGAACTGATGATCGGGGTTTTGGGAAGCCGCAAGGCCCTGCATGGATTTTCGGGCGATCCTCCCTCTGAGCTCAAGCCGGGCATGGAGCTTCACCTGCTCAATCGAGGCGGTGTCATTGGAGAATGTTCGGCTTTTCATCGCGATCTGGGATGGCCGGCGCAGTTGGAATACCTGGGCACTGTTTCCTGGAACGACCAGCCAGCCAATCTAGGAGACTTCGCCCTCTCCCTGGTCGAGGAACCGGTTCTGGAGGTTCCCGTGGTACTGATTGTGGGAACCTGCATGAACGCTGGGAAGACGGCCGTGTGCAGACAACTTCTGAAGATGTTCTCGGATAAGGGATTTTCCGTTAACGCTGGGAAAGTGGCTGGGGTGGGCTGCCTGAGGGACACTCGGGCTATGAAGAAGGACGGCGCTCAAAAGATCTTGAGCTTTCAGGACTTCGGCTTAGCCTCCACGGCACATCTGGAAACGGTCGCTCCTATTGCCCGCTCCATGGCGCACTATCTGTCGGAGTCCCACCCTGATTTTATTGTCTTGGAGATGGGTGATGGAGTGCTGGGCGGCTATCAAGTCTCCTCCTTGTTTGACGATGAACAGTTCATGGGCTCCTGCATGTCGATGATCATGTGCGCCAATGATCTGATGGGGGTGTGGGGAGCGATGCAGTGGCTGTCCCAGCAGGGCCCCAGAAAATACCCGGTTCTTATCTCAGGACGGGTCACCGACAGCGCCGAAGGCATCCGTTACATTGAACAAAACTGGGACCTGCCGGCAGGAAATGCTCGGGACAGCACGGGCAAGATCTGCACATTCATCCTGGAATCTCTGATGCCATGGCTCAAATCGGAATAGCCGGCGGTTCGGGCTATGGAGGGGTCGAGCTCGTTCATATTCTCAGGCGTCATCCTCATGTTGAGATCGCCTGGATCTCCTCCCAACAACATGCCGGAAAAAAAGTTGAGGAAGTATATCCCCACCTGCGCGGGTTGCTGGACTTGCGTTTTTCGCCAATTGAGGAACTGCCTGCTTCAGGGTTAGATGTCCTTTTTCTGGGTTTGCCCCACGGGGAGGCGATGAAGATCGTCCCGGGTCTGTCCCGGGATCTAGTGGTTATCGATTTAAGCGGTGATTTTCGGATTGCCGATGCCAAGACCTTTGAGGAGTTTTATCATTTACCACCCCCCAGTCCTCAGGAGCAACAGTCGTTCGTTTACGGGCTTACCGAATTGAAGCGGGACGAAATTCGTTCTGCACGGCGCGTCGCCAATCCCGGCTGCTTTGCCAGTGCCACACTGCTGGCCCTTTATCCGCTTTTTCAGGAGAACTGGATCAAAGGACCCGTCTTTGTCGATTCCAAAACGGGCTCCTCGGGAGCTGGAAACTCCCCGAGTGCCACAACGCATCATCCCTGGCGTGCCCATAGCCTGTTCCCCTACAAGCCGTTTGTGCATCAACATCTACCCGAGATCACACAGGGACTGGGGAAACCGGAGATCCCAGTGGTTTTCCAGACTTACTCGGCTCCTTTCGTGCGGGGCATTTTCGCCAGCCACTACATGGAGTTGGGCAAGTCGGTAACAAACGAGGAAGTCGCTGATCTGTATGAAACTTACTACGGCTCAGATTTTTTCATTCGCTGGATCCCCGGATCTCCCAATGTGAACTTCGTGCGTCACTCCAATTTCGTGGACATCGGGGCAGCAACTCAAAATGGCTTTCTCATCGTCTGGTCGGCCTTGGATAATCTGCAAAAGGGTGCTGCCGGTCAGGCCGTTCAAAATATGAATTTGATCTGTGGCTTTCCGGAGGAGACCGGGCTGGAGGCTGCTCCGGTGCACCCGTAATGAGTGTGCTGTTGTGCGGTCGTGCAGTCGGGAAAAGGCACTAGGGGAGGACACAATGCAAATAGCAGATGACCTGAAAAGTCTTGAAGACCGTTATCAGTTACAAACCTACGGGAAATTTCCCTTTTTTATCGACAAGGGTGCGGGATGCTATGTTTATGATGAAGAGGGGAACAAGTACCTTGATTTTTATGGCGCTCATGCAGTGGCCTCAACAGGCCACTGCCACCCCCACGTGGTGAAAGCCATTCAAAAACAGGCTGCTGAGCTGATCTTCTACTCCAACGTCAGCTACAACTCCCCTCGAGCCCGAGCGGTAAGGAAGCTACTGGAGATGGCCGGTGAACCCTACTACCAGGCTTTTCTGGTCAACTCCGGCAGCGAGGCCAATGAGAACGCCCTCAAGCTGGCGCGCGCCATCACCGGGCGCAAGGAAATCCTCTCCTTCTCCGGCTCTTTCCACGGCCGATCCTACGGCAGTCTCTCCAGCACGGGAATTCCTAAATATGCCAACTACCTGAATACGCCCGTGCCCATGCATCGAATTCTGCCGGCAGAAGCCGTGGCCGAGGCGGTCTCTGGAGAAACAGCAGCCGTCCTGATCGAGCCAATTCAAAGCATGGGGGGAATGCAGGAGATTCCTCTGGATTGTCTGAGCCAAATCCAGGAAACCTGTAAAAAATATGAAGCACTCCTGATCTTTGATGAAATTCAAACCGGGGTGGCCCGAACCGGCTCGTTTCTCTACTCGGGACTGGTGAATATTCATCCTGAGATGGTGACTTTAGCCAAGGGAATCGCCTCAGGCTTCCCCGCCGGCGCCCTGCTGGTGACCGAAAAACTGGCCAAGACCGTCAAGAGCGGTGATTTGGGAAGCACCTTTGGCGGAGGCCCTTTATCGTGCGCCGCCATGGAAGCCACTCTGGAGGTGATCGAAAAGGAACAGCTCATCGAAAACGCCGGCCTCATGGGCAACTACTTGAAGGAAGCCCTTTCCGGCATTGAAGGTATTGAGGAAGTACGAGGTCAGGGACTCCTGTTGGGTGTTAAGGTCGGTGAACCCAAAACGGCCAAGGAGCTGCAGGCAGGGCTTTTGAAACAGCGCATATTGGCCGGGTCCTCGATAGATCCCCAGGTTCTGAGGATGATGCCGCCCTTGATCGTCACTCGCCGTGAAGCCGATCTCTTCGTGGAGGCCGTGAAGGCGATATGATCCTGGTCATCAAACTGAGCGGCAAAGTCCTGGAGGAGGACCAGCTGCGGGCTCAACTGTGCGGGCAAATTGCCCAGTTGAGCGAAGACGGACAACAGCTGGTTGTGGTCCACGGAGGAGGAAAACAGCTGAGCCATTGGTCCAAGCGTCTGGAGATACCGATCGTTCAGCATCAGGGGCGCCGCGTTACCGACAAGGCCACACTGGAATTGGCCACCATGGTCTTCTCTGCCATCAATCGCAACCTGGTTGCGAATCTGGTTGCCTTGGGTTTCCCGGCCATCGGCATTTCAGCCTTCGATGGCCAGCTGACCTCCTGCCGCAGAAGGCCACCTCTCCCCATCACCACAACCGACTCCTCCGGCCACTTGAGTAGCGAGCCTATTGATTTTGGACTGGTGGGAGAAATCGAGAACATGGACACTTCTGTCCTACAACAGTTTTGGGAGGGCGGATGGGTTCCCATTGTCAGTTGCCTGGGTGCCGACTCCAACGGCCAGATCCTCAACATCAATGCCGACACGTTGGCTGCTGAGCTGGCCGTCGAGTTGCGAGCGACTCGACTGATCTCCGTTTCCGACGTGGAAGGAATCTACCTGGACATGAAGGATGCCTCCAGCTGCATCTCTGAACTGAGCACGGCTGAGGCGAAAACCCTCTTGAGGGAAGGACGTCTCACCAACGGGATGGTACCCAAGATCCAGACGGCGCTGAAGGTCCTGGAGGGGGGAGTGGAAACGGTGCAGATCGTGAGTGGAGTGAAGGAGAATGCTTTGTTGGAAGGTGTTCGGGGAAATGAAGGAACTCAGATTAAAAGAAGATAAATCCTAAATCCTAAATTCCAAACAAATTCTAAATTCCAAATCATAAATCATAAACAATTTTGAAACTCGATTGTTTAGAATTTGGAATTTGTGATTTGTGATTTGTTTGGAATTTGGGATTTAGGATTTGGATTTTGCTTCACACTGCCAGCGCTGGTTTCTTTACCGCCAGTTCCTGTTCCAGAGCATGGGCCAGATTCAGTAGCCGGGCTTCCTGAAAATAGGGAGCCTGGATTTGCAGGCCGATGGGAAGGCCCTCATGACTGAAACCGCAGGGCAGGGACAGACCGGGGATACCGGCTAGATTGGCCGTCACCGTGTAAATGTCCGTTAGATACATGTCCAGCGGATCGGTCTTTTTCTCTCCGATCCTGAAAGGAAGTGCGGGAGTTGTGGGTCCCACCAGAAAGTCCACCTTCTTGAAGGCTTCAAGGTAATCGTTTCTCAAAAGGGTTCGAACCTTGCTGGCTTTTAGAAAGTAAGCGTCATAGTAACCGGTGCTCAGGACGTAAGTCCCGATCATGATTCGTCGCTTGACCTCTTCACCGAATCCCTCGCTGCGGGTGGATTGAAACATACCCTCCAAGTCTTTCTGATCGGCACTGCGGTGTCCATACTTCACCCCATCATAGCGAGCCAGGTTGGAGCTGGCTTCAGCGGGAGCGATGATGTAGTAGGTGCTAATGGCATATTCGGTCTGGGGCATGCTGACCTCGAGAACGGAACAGCCCAGTCCCTCCAGCTTCTTGATGGCCGCTTGAAGGCTTTGCCCGATCTGTTCATCGAGCCCGGAACCGAACCATTCCTTGGGAACCCCGATCTTCAGACCTTTGATGCCCTTATCGATCTCGCTCAAATAGTTCTCCACGGGGAGGTCCGCCGAAGTGGAATCCTGGGGATCCGATCCCGCGATAGCCTGAAGTAGGAGGGCCACGTCAGAGACGCTGTTGCCCAGCGGGCCAATTTGATCCAGTGAGGAAGCAAAGGCGACCAGCCCATAGCGGGAAACCCGGCCATAGGTGGGCTTTAGCCCCACGGTTCCACAAAACGCCGCCGGCTGGCGGATGGAGCCTCCCGTGTCGCTGCCCAAAGCTCCCGGCGCTTCTCCGGCGGCCACCGCGGCAGCGGATCCTCCGCTGGACCCACCCGGAACCCGCTCCAGATCCCATGGATTTCGAGTGGGAAAGAAAGCGGAATTTTCCGTGCTCGAGCCCATGGCGAATTCGTCACAGTTGGTCTTTCCCAGGAGAATGGCTCCACTTCCTCTAAGCTTACCCATCACGGTGGCATCGTAGGGGGGAATATAGTTTTCAAGAATCCGCGAAGCACAGGTGGTTCGAACGCCCTGGGTCACGATGTTGTCCTTAATGGCCAGCGGAATCCCCGTCAAAAGTCCGTTTGGGGACTCTCCTGAAGCAAGCTGACGATCCAGCTCGGCGGCCTGAGCAAGGGCCGGTTCCTGCTCGACAGTGAGGAAGGCCTTGATCTTGTCCTCGCATTGCCGGATCCGATTCAGGAAGCTCTGGGTGATCTCCGTGACGGAGGCACCCTTTTTCTGGATGAGCTCGCGGAGTTCCTTGATGGAAAGCTGATGAATCTCGCTCATTTACTCAATCACCGGAGGAACGCGAAAATGGTTTTCGGAGGAATCAGGGGCATTGTCCAGGGCCGCGGCAACGGGAAGGGAAGGTTTGACCTCGTCTTCTCGTGTGGGGGTGGCCAGTTTCTCCCCCTCAAGGGCTTGATGAACGGATTCCACATTTTCGGTTGAAACCGCCTCGGTTGAAACCGTCTCCAGTTGGGCAAAGTACTCCAGAATCTGCTGAAAGTGGCCGACGAATCGTTCCAGCTCCTGGGAATCGAACTTCAAATGGGCCAGCTCAGCGATTCTTTCAACTTCCCGGGTGCCAATGGGCAACGTTTCCCTCCCTTCAGGCTATTCCTTTGATGCGTTTCAGGTATTTACGAGTTTCCTCGACATCTTTTCCAATCTGTTTTTGAAGCTCATCGACCCCTTTGAATTTTTTCTCCGATCTGAGACGAAAGCAGAAATCCAGTTTCATCGACTTGCCGTAAACGTTTTCCCTGAAGTCGAGCAGATGGGGTTCCACGACAGGGCTATCAGCCCTCTCATGCAGGGTGGGACGAACTCCTACGTTGGTCACGCTGGGGTAAGTCTTTCCATTGAGATGAGCCAAAGTCGCATAGACGCCGTTGGTAGGGACGAGTTCATTTTGCAGATCCAGGTTGGCCGTTGGAAATCCCAGCTCCATCCCTTTTCCTGATCCACGAACCACTGCCCCCTGGATCTGGTATGGGCGTCCCAGCAAGCGTTTGGCCAGCGCCACCCTTCCCTCCCGCAACGAATTTCGAATGTAACTACTGCTGACCCGGGTGCCACGGAAGTAAACGGGTTCGATCTCATAGACTCCAAACTGGAACTCGGGGCCCAGGGACTTCAGAGTCTCGATATCTCCAGAGCGACGATGGCCAAAGCGAAAATTGTTTCCCACATGAATCTCACGGATTCCGTGATTGTGTAGGATCTGGTGGGCGAACTCCTCTGGAGTGAGAAGAGACAGCTTTCGCGTAAAGGGCAGGCACACGATCATATCCAGGTGCAGCTCTTCCAGAATCCTGTTTTTCTGGAGCTCGGTTTGAAGCAGAGGAGGCGCGCTGTCCGGGGAAATGATCTTTTGAGGGTGAGGAGTGAAGGTCAAAAGAATGGATGTCCCCTCTTTTTCCTGTGCTCGCTTCACCACTTGGCGCAGGATGACCTGATGTCCTCGATGGACTCCATCGAAGACTCCGATCGTCATCACCGGATAGTTTAAGGATTGAGGAAAGTGGGCAAGATCAGCGACGATTTGCATCACACTCAATCCATCTCCAGTATCTGACCATCGTAGGCCAGACTTACCGATTCGGGCAAAAAGGCATTCCCTTCGTCATGATCAACATCGTGATTCATATGAATCAAGAATGTTTTCTTGGCACCCAACTGCTGTGCCATTTCGGCTGCCTGGGAAAGGCTGAAATGTTTGGGATGGCTTTCGTATCGAAGACCGTCCAGGACTAGGTAGTCGAGTCCTTCCAGTTGTCCCAGACTTTTCTCGGGAATGGAGCTGACATCAGTGACATAAGCGAAGTTGCCCACCCGGAATCCCAGGACCGGCAGATCGCCATGCAGTACTTCCACCGGTTCAAACTTCAGATCCGCGACCTCAAAGTTACCGTGAATCGGAATCAATTCCACGCAGGGGACACCGGATTGGAACTCTCCCTTGAACAGGTGACGGAAGGTAATTTTCAGCTCTTTCAGTGTTTCGGGGCTGGCGTAGAGCCGGGTGGTTCTTTTCGACCACAGATTGAAAGGGTAAACATCATCCAGGCCCAGGATATGATCGACGTGGGCATGCGTGTAAAGAACGGCATCCACACGCTTCACGTTGTGTTGCAGCATCTGGGTACGAAAGTCGACGGATGTATCAATGACAATATTGACCTCGCTTTCGATCAGAATCGAAGAGCGCAGCCGTTTATTTTTGGGATTAGGGGAGGTGCAGACTTTACAGTCGCACCCAACGGTCGGAACTCCACGTGAAGTTCCGGTGCCTAAGAAAATGACCCGCATCAGAGCTTTATCGCTTTGGATTTCCCCATGAACTTCATGCGTAATTCATGGAGTATATTCTCCAGCAATCCGGATTCTTCAGGAGACAGGTTCCCCTCGGTCTTCTCCTTCAAAACGCCCAGGATGTCAATGATCTGACGGGCCGCTTCCAGATCTTCCATCTGTTGCCCCGTGCCGGGTTCCGGAATCTCCCCCAGGTGGACCATCCCGGTAGTGGCCAAGGAAAGAAGAAAGGAAGCAAAGTTGACTCCCTGGTTGGGGTCTTTCTCCGCTGTTCGCTTGTCTTCTTCTTTTTGTTCTTGACTCGCTTCCTGGCTGGCTTTGGGTGGCTCTTCTTTCTGGGGAGGAGGCTGCTCACCCTGAGCTGGCTGCCGTTGTTCGCGAATGTCTCCTTCGGTGGTAAACATGCGACGATCGGTTACCTTAAATCCGCCCTGCTCTTCTTTTTCATCCTTCATGCCCTTCCTCCCTCCGTCTTTCTCTTATGTCAGCTGTCAGTAGTCAGTCGTTTGTTGTCCTGCCAAAAGGCTTCCATTTCCTCCAGAGGAACTTCCTTGAGAGCTCTCCCCTTGGCGGTAAAGTGTTTTTCCATTTCCCTAAAACGCGCTGAGAATTTTTGGTTGGCTCGATTCAGTGCCGTTTCAGGATCAATTTGAAGATAGCGCGCGATGTTCAGAGCAGCGAAAAGGAGGTCCCCCACCTCTTCCTTGATGTGCTTCTCCTCTCCCTGCCGGAGCGCGTCCTGAAGTTCCTCAAACTCTTCCACGAGTTTATCCCGGATTTGCTCGATACCGCTCCAATCGAATCCCACCCGGGCCGCCTTGGAGGAAATCTGATAAGTGGCGTACAGCGCTGGAATCTTTTCCGGGATCCCATCCAGTAAGGATTCCCGAGTCACCTCACCTCCGGCTGACTTTTTTTCAGCGGCTTTGATATCTTCCCAATGTCTTAATAGTTCGCGAGAATCCCGGTAATGTTCGTCTCCGAAAACGTGGGGGTGTCGATGAACCATCTTTTCGTAGCTTCTACGACACACGTCGTGGATATCGAATTCTTCTTCCTCTTTGGCAATGCGGCTGTGGAAAATCACTTGAAACAACAGATCACCCAATTCTTCACAGAGCTCGTTGGAGTCGGAACCATCCAAGGCTTCGAGAACTTCGAAAGCCTCTTCCACGAGCAGAGGCTTCAGCGTTTCCCGGGTCTGCTCTTGATCCCAGGGGCAGCCCCCAGGTTCTCGGAGGGTATCCATCAGCTCCAGTAGTTTCTGAAAATAGTCTTCCCGGCGGTTCACAGCAAACGCTATCGTATTACGAAACGAGGCACCGGGAAAGGAAAGTCTCTTGTTTCAAATTTCGATCACATTGAACTGTTCGATGTGCATCAGAGGATCGGGTTGAACAGAGACCGCTTTGCCCGTCATCTCTTCGATCTCCTTCATCACCCTCTTCTCTCCTTCTCGGAGTGCCTTGCCAATATCTGGATGACAGCGAATCATGATTTCGTGGCCATTCCCCAGATGGAGAATCATTCTTTGAACTTCCTGGTGAATCGCGTAACAGATCGTCCGCACAGATTTGGTCATACCACTTCCCTGACAGCAAGTGCAGGGCTGGCACAGCAGTCTCTCCAGTGACTGTTTGACTCGTTTGCGGGTAATGGCGACCAAACCAAATTCATTGAATTGAAGGATCCTGGAAGGGGATTTGTCCTTGTCCAGCTCCACTTGCAGCGCGCTCATGACTTTTTGACGATTCTTCTTCTCGTCCATGTCAATAAAGTCGATGACGATGATCCCTCCCAGATCGCGAAGACGGATCTGACGAACCACTTCTCTCACGGCATCCAGATTGGTTTTGGTAATGGTATCTTCCAAGGAACTGGTGTTTCCCACAAACTTGCCCGTATTGACATCAATGGCCACCAGAGCCTCGGTCTGGTTGATGACGATGTGACCCCCGTTCTTGAGCCACACTTTCGACCGCAGCGCCTTCTCGATTTCGTGGGTCACCCGGTAGGCGTCGAAAATGGGTTTTTTCTTCTTGTAGAGGCGGACTCGCTGGACCAGTGAAGGATTGAACTGATTGACAAAATCAATAATCCGTTCGTACTCTTCCTCGTCATCAACACGAATGGCCCGGTATTCTTTGCTGAAATAATCCCGCACCACCCGCTGACTCAAGCTGGGCTCGGCATAGACCAGAGCCGGAGCTGACATCTTTTCCGCTTTGCGACGAATATCCTCCCAGAGTCGGGTGAGATAGCGCATGTCCTTGCGAAAGTCTGCTTCATCCTGATTCTCACCCACTGTTCGCACGATAAAACCTCTTTCGGAATCGCCGCGCAGGTTGCGGACGATGTCTCTGAGGCGTTTTCGCTCTTTATCGGAGACAATTCTTCGCGACACTCCGAGATGCTCCACGGTGGGCATAAAGACCAGGTAACGTCCAGGCAAAGCGCTATGTGAAGTGATCCGGGCTCCTTTTTTGCCGATGGGCTCCTTAGCCACCTGCACCAAGACTTCCTGTCCTTTCTTCAACAGGTCTCCGATTAAGGCTCGCCCGTTGCGGGGGTTGGAGTTCTTCCGCCGCCCCCTGCGAGAGTCGCGAGGAGGCCCCTCCTGAGGGGGATCTGCCTTCTTTTCAGGGGAAGCCTCGGGTTTCGGGGAGGGCTTCTCTTGAGGACGACCCAGATTCCTGAAGACAGCCAGGGGCTTCAGAAACCTGGGAAGGATCTGAGGGCCCTGCTTCTCCGGCCGAACCTCCGATCGGATATCGGCGCTTCCAGCGGTATCCTGCGCCCCGGAAGTCACCGAAACATCCAGGCTCTCGGGAAGGATCCGTCCGGGTTCCGCCGCCAGCTCCTGGGCAGAGCGCCGGCGTGGATCTGAGTTGGAATCTACCGACTCTTTATCGGCCCCCTTGGGGAGCGGAACCGCAAATTCCCCTTTTTCGTTCTCGAAAAGGGCTTCGAACTCCTCGTAATCCTCCAAAAAGTCCGAGACGTAGAGAAAAGTGTCTCGATCCAGGCCAATATTGACGAAGGCTGCCTGCATTCCCGGCAGCACTCGGGTCACTCTTCCTTTGTAGATGTTCCCCAGGATTCTTCGATTCTTAGCTCGTTCGATAAAAATTTCAGTGACCTGGTCATCTTCCAGGATGGCGAGCTTGGTTTCCAAGCTCGTTGATGAAATCAACAATTCTTTTGACATGTGTTCTCCAGGTTCGGCGAATTCGCCTCACCAACCAGGAGAAGCTTAGGGGAAGGAAGAGTCTTGTTCCGCAAGCGGTAGAGGGTCCTCTAGTGGGTCAATCATCTCATTTCCGCTGGCTGATCGAAACGGGAAAGTAAAGCATCGAAATCGTTCGTACCAAAAACTCTTCCATACACGGGAGCGGCGGAATCGCCGATCTGAAAGGGCACATCAGGCCCCTCGGGAGGTCCTTACCAACCGCGGATAATACCCGTCAGGGCGGATGATTCCACCCGTGTAGCAGGTCACGTGTGAGAGGGGCAGGCACATGTCCTTCCGGCGACCCGCCGTCTCAAAAGCTTCTCCGAATAAATTGAAATAAAAATCCTTATATGAAATACGGTCGTTATAAGCTCTTATCATTCCTAACAATTATTATAGCACAGCCATTGGGCAGACCCCGGATTTTGGGGAAGTCTGACCTGCGGCAAAGCCTGCGGCTCCGATGGAGCTAACGAGAGCAGTCCGAGCCGTGGGCCCAGTCGGAGGGTGTTTTTAGTAGACGAAACGCCGCTGATGGACGTTCAGAGCCAGGCCCAAGGCAGCGAAAGCGGTCACCGTGGCGGACCCGCCATAACTGAGCAAGGGAAGGGGGACGCCAATAGGAGGCACGATCCCGAGAGTCATTCCCACATTGATTCCAACATGGAAAAACATGAGGCTTGCTACCCCAGTAATAATGAGGATTCCGACGCGATCACGGGCTGTTTCAGCAATACGGATCAAGCGCATCAGAATCAGCAAATAGAGCATCAGGATCAATAGGGAACCGACAAACCCGATCTCTTCGGCCAAGATGGCAAAGATAAAATCGGTATGAATCTCGGGAACAAATCCCAGCTGGCTCTGCAATCCCTGTCCCAGTCCTTTGCCAAATAGGCCTCCCGAGCCGATGGCGATTTGAGACTGTCGAGATTGATAACCGATTCCCTGGGGATCCAGTCCCGGATCGAAAGTGACCAGAATACGCTGCTTCTGATAATCCTGGAGAAAAAACCAACTCAGTGGAGCAACACACAGGGAGACAATCAGCACACTGGCAAGAAGCTGTTTTTTCACACCAGCCACCACCACCATTCCCATGAGAATGGGAAGATACATGAGAGCCGTCCCAAGATCACCCTGGATGGTGATCAAGATCATGGGGAAGAAGGTAATGGAAGCGAGAACCAGGAAGTGCCTGCGCTCCAAATAATTCTCATTGATCTCACCCAGGTACTGAGCCAACAGAAGGATCACGGTCAGTTTGGCCAACTCCGAGGGTTGAAAGCTCACTCCACCGAAAGTGAGCCAACTCCTGCTGCCGTTGATCTCCGTCCCAAAGAACAGAATCCCAATAAGGAGTAGAGCCGACAAAGCGTAAAACAGGAAGGCATGGTCAGCCAGAAAATGATAGTCAACGGACATGACGAAAAGACAGACGCCCACTCCCAAAGAAAGCCACAGAAGGTGGCGGAGAAAGAGGCTATAGTCCCCGCTCTCAGGGCTCGCATTGTAGATCCCCAGTGCTCCCAGCAGGGCCAGAATCACGGCGCCTATAAAGAGAGTGTAGTCAAATTGTGTGAGGATTCCTCGTTCCCACACCTTCACAACTTCTTCTCCTGCTTTGCCTGTGAAGCCACCTCAACGCCCGCAGGCCCACGGCCCTTGTATTTGGCGTTGTAGAGTCTGAAGATCTCCCTGGCCACAGGAGCAGCCGCGGTCCCTCCCGCTCCCCCTCTCTGCACGATGACGGCGACAATGATTTCGGGGTTGTCTCGGGGAGCGAACCCGACGAACCAGGCATTGTCCTCGAGAGTCTCGGCTTCGGACTCCGACAATTTCTGACGCGTTGAGAGGCTGATCGTTTGGGCCGTTCCCGTCTTCCCGCTGATTTCGTAATCGGCCAGTCGGGCAGCCCCCCCCGTGCCTCCCTCATTGACCACACTCCACATCGCATCCCGGATTGCTTGCAGGTTTTCCGGAGCGAAGACCGGAGATAACAGTTCCCGACCCGGTCCCGGGCCTTCCTGGGAGTCTCCTTTTAACAGGTGGAGGCGGGGGCTTCTTCCCGTTGCGATAATCCCCATGGCGCGCGCCAACTGGATCGGCGTCACCAGTATAGGTCCCTGCCCGATGGCCAAGGATATGGTCTCACCGGCATACCAGGGTTCCCCTCTGACCTGCCTTTTCCACTCCTCTGAAGGAACCAACCCGGACGCCTCCCCCAAAAGATCGATCCCGGCGGGAACGCCCAGCCCCAATGTACGACTGAAGCGGGCAATCTCCTGGATGCCCAATTTCTGCCCCAGAAGATAAAAGTAAGTGTTGCACGAGTGCTGGATGGCTTCCCGAAGAGTGACCTCTCCGTGTCCCCCCTCCTTCCAACAATGGAACCGGTGACCATAGAGATCTACTCCACCATTACAGGTGACGGTAGTCTCGGTATCGATGATTCCACTCTCGAGACCCGCCAGGGCCATGATGATCTTGAAAGTCGATCCTGGAGAAAAAGTGTTCTGGATGGTGCGGTTCTGAAGTGGGTGATCAGGATTTTCCAGCAGTCGATCCCACTCTTTCTGAGTCATTCGGATGGCAAACTGGTTGGGGTCAAAGGCGGGTCGGCTAGCCATGACCAGGATTTCTCCGCTACGGGCATCAAAGGCGATCACCGCCCCTGCATCCTCCCCCAGCTGATTCTCTGCCGTGGCCTGCAGATCCAGATCGAGCGTCAGGGTCAGATCTTCTCCCCGGATCGGATCAATCTGCTCCAGATCGTGGAGAATCTTTCCACGGCTGTCGACCTGCACACGACGTCGTCCATCACGACCGGTCAAAGTACGATTATAGGTCCGCTCCACTCCAAACTGACCGATGACATCTCCACCCTTATACTCCGTAAATTCTGGCTCCTGGAGTTGACTCTGTGAGATCTCACCCACATAGCCTGCAAGATGGGCAGCCAGGCTTCCGTAGCGATAAATCCGACGTGGCTGCTTCAAGATCTCTATTTCGGGATGCTCGGACTGGCGGGCAAGGAGGTAGGCCGTTTCCTCCATGGAAAGGTTTTTCTTCAGCACCACTGGCTGATAAATTCCGTAACCCCCGGCCGCCTTCAGCCGCTCCCCGAGAACCTCTTCGGTGATATCCAGTCCATCAATCAAGAACTGAAGTGTTGCCTCCAGGTCGGTCAGTTCATCCCTGAATAGCAGAAGGTTGAAGCCATAAACGTTGTCCACCAGAACTCTACCCTCCCGATCATGGATGAGACCTCGCGGGGCAATCTGGGGTAGGGTACGCACCCGGTTTCGTTCGGCTAGATTCTGATAGCGCTCAAACTCGAGCACCGTCAAAAACCACAATTGAGCAAACAGACAGACAAAGACCAGGACGAAAAAAATGCGAAGCCAGTTCAGGCGCCGTAGAAGTTCCCGGTTATCTTGAAAAATGGGCATAGATACGCTCTAGAATTGCCGAAAGTCCTTTTCCGGAAATTTCACCCGGTCATAGAAGTGGAAAATCACACCGCCTGCAATGCCCGTGACGGGGACCTGAATCAGGATCCTCAACCAAGTCTCAGATTGGATTGTTTGGCCAAGCAAAACTCTCATTCCCACCACAATTCCCTCGTCCACTGCCGACAGGAGCCCAATGAGGACGCACCTAGCGGGTAAGCCCTCCAACAATAACCATTTACTCAGGTAGGCCCCTCCGAAACCCATCAGGGTTTTGCTCAGGCCGTTCAACCCTAAATAGATGCCTGAAATCGCATCCTGGAGCAGTCCAAAGGCAATCCCACTGATCGCTCCCTTAGCGGGTGACGAATTCCAGCCGATATAGAGGACGAAGACCAGCGATAAATCCAGATAGAGCGCGGCTGGAAGGTAGTTGGCAAAGACAATTTCGGCCACTGCCGTGGCCGCCAAAAGAAGCACCACCTCCGAGTTGCGGAGGGTCTCATTCAATCCCCTCCCCCTTCCGGGAGTGGCCCCTCACCACCATGATCTCCTCGAGTCGGAGATAGTCAACAAAAGGCTCAACCTGTATATCGCGATAAACGGTCCCTCCCTTTCGAGATCGAACGACTCGGCCAATGGGAAAACTCTTGGGGTACAGTCGATCGGTGCCGGAGGCGTAGACAATATCTCCCACCTCTACCGATTCATAGTTGGGAATAAAATTCCATTTTAGGGTGACTGAGCCATCACCTTGAACCACCCCTTGCAAGCGCGAATCTTCAAGCATGGCACCGGCCGCAGCACCGTCATTGGTAATCAACTCCACTTCAGAGGTAAAAGGGGTCGTGGCCCAGACTCGGCCGACGAGCCCTTGGGGTGTGATTACCGCATCATCCTTGCGTATACCCTGCAAACTCCCGGCATTGATGACAAGCCGGTGGGCATAAAAGGGAGGGCTCTTCCAGATGACTGGCGCCAGGAAGGTATCAAACAGGAACTGCTCTTCCAGCATGGGACCATCCTCCCGGCGTGAAATCAAAGACCTGATCCCCCGCAGCTGGGCCAACTCGACCCCCAGGCGGGCGTTCTCTTCACGAAGCAGAAGATTTTCCTTCTCGGCGCTGTACAAAAGAGCGTACTGTTTTACCGCACCTGTGACTCCGTCCACCATAAAGTGCACCGTGGATGCGATGGGGGTAAAAAGCAAAAGACTGCCGGAGCGAAGCAACAAACGTCCTTCATCATCGCGCACTTGCACGGAAAGAAGCAGGAGATTGGTCAGGAGCAGTACAGCTAATGGAACTAACGGCTTTCGTTGCAGCAGGGCGATCATTGCATACTGATTCTTTTTAGTAGTGGCAGATCCTCTAACATCTTACCCGTTCCCAGGACTGCGGAGCAAAGGGGATCTTCGGCCAGAAAGATGGGAAGTCCCGTTTCCTGCTGCATTCTCACATCCAGGTTCTTGAGGAGGGCTCCGCCTCCCGTCACCACCACACCCTTATCCACAATGTCAGCGGAAAGTTCAGGGGGTGTCCTTTCCAAGGCTACCCGAACGGCATTCACAATCGTGTCCATGGTGTCCGATAGGGCCTCGCGCACTTCTTCATCTGTGATGGTAATCGTCTTGGGAATGCCTTCGATCAGATCGCGCCCCTTGATCTCCATGGTGAGTCTTTCATCCAGTGGCGCCCCCGAGCCGATTTTGATCTTCACCTGCTCAGCCGTGCGTTCCCCGATCAGCAAATTGTGTTTTCTTTTGATGTATTGGATGATGGATTCATCCATCTCATTGCCCGCTACCCGGACTGAGCGGCTGTATACCGGACCCGACAAACTGATCACGGCAATATCCGTCGTTCCCCCTCCGATGTCCACGATCAAGTTTCCGCCCGGCTCCGTAATGGGAAGTCCCGCACCTATGGCTGCAGCCATAGCCTCTTCCAGCAGATAGACCTCGCTGGCCTTGGCCCTGAGAGCAGACTCTCGAACGGCCCTTTTCTCAACCTGGGTGATTTCCGAAGGAATGCAAATGACGATCCTGGGACTCAGCAAGTGATTGCGATTGTGAGCTCTCTTGATGAAGTATTTCAGCATCTCCTCGGTGATATCGAAATCAGCGATCACCCCATCCTTCATGGGCTTGATGGCAACGATATTGCCCGGTGTTCGACCCAGCATTTCCTTGGCTTCACGCCCGATGGCTTCCACTTTGTTATTGAGCTTATTGATGGCAACAATAGAAGGTTCGTTGACAACGATTCCCTGACCTCGGGCATAAACAAGGGTATTGGCGGTACCCAGATCAATGGCAAGATCATTCGAAAAATAACTGGAGATTGAGCGCAGGTTCAGCATGTCGGCTTTTCAGTATGGCACAGCATGATGACAGCAGGTTCTTTCGACGATTCGAGGGTTCTGCACTGGGCCAGCCGCTACACTTCATGAAGTGACTGTTCGCCCTCTTCCCGCCGGTTCCCTGAAAATTCCGACCTTCATTATGCTCCGTCCTTCGGTCCCGAGCAAGATCAAAATCGCCAAACCTGTCGACTGAAAGAAGTTAAGACGTTTTCTGCTTCCTTCTCCGCTCCTTCACGGCAACAAAAATGCCTTGTTTTTGCCCGGAGCGGCCCCAGCTGAATTGTATACCCGAAGCCTAACCCCACAAGTGATCACGGTCACAAGAAACGGGGTCCGGGGAGCTTGTGGAATCCTTAGGATCAACTCCGGCCGGAGGGCCGAATACTTGTGTTATACTGATCGCCTCTCAGCACAGGAAAATAGGAATGCTCGACCTGTTTCGACGAAAAAAAGGCGGCCTGAAGTGGATCCTATGGCTCGTGATCCTTGTTCTGGGTGCGGGTATGCTCCTCTTCTTTGTCCAGACTCCAGGGGGGATGGGAGTCGGGTTAGGCAACCAGAATGTGGCTATCGTGGCCGGCGCCTCGATCACCGCGAACCAGTACCGGAGACTTTACAACCAAATTTACGATAACTACCGCCAGATGTACCCGTTGGATCAAGGGGGTATCGAAATCCTGAGACAGCTGGGACTAGCCGACCAGGCACTGGATCAGTTGATTAACGAATACGCGATCGGCTACGGAGCTCAGGGCATGGGGCTTGAAGCGACCCGGGAGGAAGTTGCTGAGTACATCACCACTCTTCCCTACTTTCAAGAAGACGGTCGCTTCATCGGCACCGAACGCTACATGCAGATCCTCCAAGCCAACAACCTCCCGGCAGCGGAATATGAAGATGGGATCCGACGAGATATTGTTCGCACCAAGCTGCTGAGAGTGGTCACGGACGGGGTCCAGGCTACACCGGAAGAGGTGCGACAAGAGTTTCTGGACCGCAATCAAGGAATCAAGATTCGTTACGTTGCCATTGACCCGAAGGAGGTGGCTCCGGAAACCGTCGATGAGGAGGACCTGAAAGCTTATTTCGAAGACCAGGAGGAAAACTACCGAACTCCTGAACAGCGAAAGGTGAAGTACATCATTTTTCCGGTCCGGCCTGAAAAGGTGGAACTGAGGGAAGAACAGATTCAGGAGCGCATGGCCTCCATCCCTGAAAAGCAGGAGGTTCGTGCCAGTCACATCCTCCTGACCCTGGATGACGAAAACGCCCGGCAAAAAGGAGAAGAGCTTCTGGAGCAACTTCGTGCAGGTGCGGATTTTGCCGAGTTGGCGAAAGAACACTCGAAAGATGAAGCCTCAGTAGCCAGTGGTGGAGATGTCGGCTTCTTTGGACGCGGGGCCATGGTTCCTGAATTTGAGGCTGCGGCCTTTTCACTGGAACTCGGCGAGCTGAGTGATCTGGTGGCAACCCAATACGGTTTTCACATCATCAAAGTCACGGACGTGCACAGAGTGGATCCTCGCGCATTGGCCGAAGCCGGGTTGAGGCAGGAAGAAGGTGAGATTTTAGCTCGCAGTCTGGCCCAGAAGGTCGCTCACGAAGCCCAGGAAGGTGCAGGCTTGGAAGCGGCGGCTCAGCGATACGACCTGGAGATCCAGGAAACTCCCTTTTTCACCCTGGGAGATGTGATTCCTGATTTGGGTGTTCGCAATGACTTCAATCAACAGGTTTTCGCGCTTGGTCCCGGGCAGGCAACAGAAGCCTATGATAGGGGTGGGACCTACCTGGTTGCCCAGCTCTCGGAGGTCCAGGAGGCTGAACTCTCCGAGTTTGAGACCATCCAGGATCAAGTGAGCAAAGACTTCAAGGCAAGCCGAGGAGAGGAGATTGCGCGGGAAAGGGCCTTTGCCTTCACCCGGGCTCTCCAGGAAGAGCCTGACTTTGAAACAGTGGCTGGCGGGGAAAATCTGGACATTACGACGACCGACTTTTTTAAGAGAAACACGGCGGTGGATGACCAACTGGGATCAGCAGGGGAGATCCTCAACCGAGCCTTCCGCATGAAGGAAAACGAGAGTAGCCCGGCGCTGTCTGTTTCCGGTAAGTATGTCGTTTTTCAAGTGGCGGAAAAGAGTGAAGTCGATGAAGAACAATTTGAGCAGGAAAGAGACGGGATTACCCTGCAGATGACAGGTGAGAAGCGGACCCGTTTCTTCACGTTCTGGGTACAAAACGTGGTGGACCGACTTTACGAAGAGAACCAGATCGAAATCAACCGCTTGCTCGTTGACTCCATTGCCGGCTGATGGCGCCCCAACCCTAAATCCCCCCCTCCAGCCCGGATAATGCATAAATTCTCTACTGCACCGAAGAAATCATCCGCCCTACCTGCGCGACCCGCAAACGCGGGTGCCCCCGACCCGCAAGCGGGGGCCTCTGTCGCGCGTGGCGCAACGCACTCAAGTCGGCGCTTCGCCGCCTCGTGACGAGCCTATGCATAATCCGGGCTAGCTAGTTCCCATCCGGAAACTGGGGTTTTCAAACCGGTATTTTATTGAATAGTAATAAGTTAGCCTATCACAGCACTCTGAAAGACACCCTCTTTTGCTTGGCTATCGGGAGGAGTTCTTTGCCGCTCCGCAAAGGCACGTTAAGGCGACACCTCACCCTGCAAGATGGCGTGGGGAAGTGAGCAAACAGGGAGAAGTTATACAAGGAGTCGTGCCAGCACGACCAGGTTGTAGCTGACGACCGAAAGGTGCACGTAGCGCTGAAAGCGAGACCAACCTTTCCAGAGACAGCGAGTGAGACCAAAGACCCGTTTGGCGGTGGAGATACAACCTTCAATGCCGGCTCGGAATCGCCTCAGCTGTTTGTAGACCCAACTGGATCGGACCATATCCTGGATCTTCAATCCGCATTTCTTGGCAAAGGCCACGTCCTGAACTCCCTGATTCTTGGCCCACTTGAGATTGTCTGAAGAGGCAAAGCCCCCATCGAAACTGGCCTGGCGGGGATAACGACCGTATTGCCGACATTGATGCTGCAATAAGGGCTTGACCTGCTGGCTGTCGACCGGATTGCCGTTCATCAGAACCGCATCCAGGATCAGCGAGGATTTGCCTACGGTCAGATAAAGCTTATGGCCAAAGAGGCTCTCGCGGGAGCCTTTTTCGATAATGTCGGTGTGTTCTTCAAAGATGGAGACGATCTTTTCGGTGGCCGGGACCTTCTGGCCCAGGATCACCCGACGCTGGGTTTGTTGGATCACTCGCCCCATTAGATTCAGATTGTGGGCCAACGCTTCGGCCAGGACCTGGCTGATGGGGTCCTGCCACCGCGGTGCCTGCTCCAGTGCCAGGGTGCCGTAACCCAGGGTCCTGCCAGCGATCTTCAAGAGATCCCGATAATGCTTTTTGCGCTTCTCGCCCCGACTGTTTCGGATGTTCAAACAACGTTTTTTGGCACCTCGGCAATGATCCACAAAAGAGAGGGACTCCTGCTGGTTGAGCCGTTTTAAAAGGCGGGTCACGACCCGAATGGAATCGTAAAGCAATTGGCTATCGAGGGGATGGCGGATGTTGCTTTGGACTCCGGTGGCATCCACTCGAATCTTACGCCCTTTCTCCAAACCTTTCTCATCAGCCCAACTGACCAGCACCCGATTGACGGCCTGCCAAGTGGAGGCTTCAATCCGCGAGATGTTCTCCTGCAAGGTGGATTTGCTGGGGGTGACCCTATAGGGGAGCCGGCAGAAGGTGCGAAAACTCTGCGAGTCGGTCAGGTGAAAAGCCAGCTTTTCGTAGGAGAACTGGTGGGTTTGTTTGATCAGAGCACAACGTAGGACCTGCTCGGCCGTCATGCCCCGGGCTCCGTTCTTGGAGCTGACTTTGTCACACAGATCGTATAAAACCAGATCGGAGATCGATGGATTTTGATCCAGGATCTTGGAGATCGATTCCAGTTCCCGGGCCAGGCGATGATCGGGCCAGGAAGGGGAAAGAGGGAGTTGATTTTCTCGGTTCTTACGCATTTTCGGGCTCCTGGTTTTGTTTTAAGTCGTTTGTTTTTATTGTTTTACACCAAATAACTTATCAAACGACCCTGACAAAATCAGAGCTCGAAAATGCGTACTTACCCTTTTATTTCCAACTATTTACAGTCTTCCGGATGGGAACTAGCTATATCTCGCTGTCATATGAATCAGGCCTCTCACGCGACTAATAGCGTGAAATGGCAAGACTCGTAACCCAAAGACACATCGCTGGAGAGGAAGAAAACCGGGCTCATGAGGAGAGGGGCGTTGCCCTGCTGACTATGGTTTTCTGCTCAGCCCTCTTCATGCTTTTGGGCCTTTCACTGACATTCTCCAGCATGACCGAATTCAAGATGAGCACCGAATACGAAGCCCGCGAACAGGCCTTGTTTATTGCTGATGCGGGTTTTAATCTCACCCAGGTGATCTTGCGGGGAAACGATCTGAGCGATCTTCTCTCGACGGTCACTCAGGTGAACCAGTATCTGAATTTTCCGGTTCCAACCCAGAGAACGGCGTTGGAGTACTTCGATCGAAATCCCCTGTCTTCGGTTGAGGCGATTCACTTATCTAGCGCCTCTCTTAACTGGCAGTCCCTTTCCGATCTGGGCTTATGGCTCCTGGCGGTACTCCCCCTGTTCGTGGCCGGCATTTTGTCATCGCTCAAGTGCGGCGAGCTGGCCTCGATGCTCGTCATTGGAGGCGGAGCGGGCGGGAGCGGGCTCATGGGCGCGGCAATGGCCGCCGCGTCAGGCGGCAAGGCCGCCATCGCGGCGGAGAGTACGGGAGCCCTGAAAAAATGAACGGCAAGAAAACAGAGAGCAAAGACGCCGGGCAGGAATACGCCGAAATCTGGGGCGAGGCCATCCATTCCAACCGTCACCTTCGGGTGCTCTCGATCGGCCTCGGCGGGGTGGTGCTACTGCTCGTCATCGTTGTGTTTCGTATTGTGTCCGTTGAGCCGCCCCGCCCCATCGTCGTTCGAGTGGACGAAATAGGCCGGGCCGAGGCCATCGCTTATGAGGCGATGGAGGCCCAGGCCGATCCTCTGGACCCCACCACCAAATACTTCCTCAATCGGTTCATCCACGACTTCTACTCGCGCCGGCGGGCCACCGTGGAAGAACACTGGTCCCGCAGTTTACGGTTTCTGAGCACCGATCTTGCCAACGCGAGTTTCAGGGCCGAGAGTCAGAACATCGCCCTTCTCGCGGCGGGAGCGGCCAGGGATGAACTGCAAGTGGATCGCGTTGTCTTGCGAATTCAGGCCAATCCCCAGGAGCCCCACAGTGCCACGGCCGATTTCGATCTGGTGCGGCCTGTCATGCAAAACGAAGTGGACCGGGAGCGGTGGTCCCTGTCCTTGCAGTTCCTGTTCCTCGATGAGATCTCCTCAGACCTGATCGTCCACAACCCCATGGGGATCGTCATCACCTACCTGCAAGGGGATCGGGCGGTCGTCACAGGCGAGCCATGATCGAGCACTTGCGAGGACGTCAAAAAGCACTGGGGCCGCTCGGCTGGACCGGCCAGGAGGCGGAGTGGATCACCCTCGTATGTCTTCACAGTGGGATCTTCACCCGGTCGCAGTTCTGTTTCTACTTCAATGCCCGGCCCAACCGGGCTCACCGTTTCGTGAAGGACTTGGTAAAGCGGTCGCTGGCTGTCGAGCCGACGACACCCACGTTCAACGGGGGAGCCAAGGCTTGCCAGATATTAAGCAAGCCGATCTACCGGGCGCTCGGAGTCGAGAACATCAGGCATCGGCGAAAGGCCAGCCCCAACGTCGTCATGCGGCGGCTACTTTCGCTCGATTACGTCCTCGAACATCCGGGCGCGGGATGGCTGCCCACCGAGCCGGAAAAGGTCGGGTTTTTTGAAGGGCTCGGGCTGGATCGGCGGTTAATGCCGCGCCGCATCTATCAAGGAACGGCCGGGAATCGAAAACGCTACTTTGCGCTCAAACTCCCCATTGCCGTGGAGGGGAAAACCGTGACCTTCGTGTACGTCGATCCGGGGCACGAAACCGATACCGAGATCCGCTCCTGGGGGCTCGCCCATGGGCGGTTGTGGGAGGCCCTACGGAACAGTGGCAGTCAAGTCCGGGTCGTCGCCATCGCCGCCGAACATGAGACCGTGGAACGGGCCGAACGGAGGCTCCGGAGTTGGGCGGCGGGTGGCCCCAGGAAGCACGGCGTGAGGATGACGGTGAAGGAGGAAAAGATGCTCATCGAGCGGGCGATTCTCCATGATGAACGGGCGGTGCTGGACAGCTACGGGGGGCTGAATCCGGCCATCCAACGCACGGCACAACTGGACTCGATGAGTGACGATGAAGTGAGCGATGGCGTCTCGATTGACGGCTACGCCACCTTCCGGGCCACCCGTTTTACGGGAGGCTATTGAAGACCTGTAATGCAACAGAAAGATATACAAAGCAATATGAAGATATATACCGAAATACATCGCAAGAACGCCCGGAAAAGAGGCGTCATTTGGGTGGGTTTCCCTGGAATATCCCGGGGGTCTGGCTGGAAAGGGGTCAGAGGGGGGGTATTCCAAGATTCGGCCCAGCGATGTTCCAAAACGGGTTTCCTTCATCTATCTCATTTTTCTGGGTTTATCCCCAGATAACCGGACGGCCCCGAGACGATCCAGGAAAATCGGGGAGGACGGGAGCGACCCCCCCTTAAAGGGGGTGTCCTGCGGCCCCGACAGCGGCCCCGCGTCCCGCGCTGCTGTCGAGCCCCCAGGGGGTCGCTCCCGTCCCCATTTATCCCTGCGGGAAGGTTCGGAACCGGACGCAGGCGTGGCGCTGACGCGCCGGAGAAAGACTCGATGGAGCGGCAAAAGCTCATCTCTTTTTTGAGGGCACTGTGGCGGCGGCCAGCCGGACCGATGAACTGGCAAAACCCCATCCGGGTGATAGGGCTCCTGGGATGGCCGGTGATTCTGGTGGTGACGTGGGCATTCTGGCAAGCCTTCAAGATGGCGGCGCTCTTGGGATGGATCGGCTTGCGGGCGATTCGATTTTTCGCCGGGCTTCCGGCTTCGATGATCCTGTTTTTGGCCGGGGCCGGGGCGTCTGTATGGACCTTCCTTTACCGTCCCTTCCCTGTGCTCGAATCCGATCCCTTGCTCGATCTCGTGGAGTATTACACCCCTCGATTCTATGAAGCGGTGATGCTCTGGTACTACCTCGCTCCCGGCGTGGCGGCAGCGCTGGCGGGGTCGATTGCCGTGTCGGTGTGGAAGGTCTGGTTCGAGTCGCGGGGACGGGATCTGATGACGCTTGGCAAGCTCCCGGAGTGGCCGCTTGATCCCGAGCACGACGGGCCCGGAATCGTGGTGGGCGAGGTCCATCATCCGGTCGAGGCGAAAGAGATCTATAACCCCTCCTGGCTGACCATTCCAGAACGCGGCCTGTATACCGGCGTGGCCATCTTCGGGGCGGTGGGATCGGGCAAGACTTCGGCTTGTATGCACCCTTTCGCCAAACAGCTCCTCGGCTGGCAAGCCGGGAATCCACAGAAGCGGGCGGCGGCTTTGGTGCTCGAGGTCAAGGGAGACTTCTGCCATGACATTCGCCGCATCCTGGCCGACGCGGGCCGGGAGGAAGATTACATCGAGCTCGGGCTGGACGGAGGCTGGCGCTGGAATCCGCTTTCGGCGGACTGGCTCGATTCGTATTCACTGGCCTATACCGTGGCGAGCTTGCTGAACCAACTCTTCGGCAAGGGCAAGGAACCGTTCTGGCAACAGGCCTATACCAACCTGGTGCGCTGGATCATCGAGCTTTACCGGGCGTTCCCCGAAAACTGGGTGACGTTGCAACAGGTCTACCACTGCGCCATCTCCCCGGACTTTTTAGCGGAGAAGATCAAACAAGCAGAAGCGTTCAGTGAAGAGAAGAACACCGGGATGATCGGCCTTCCGATCAAGGTGTTCTCAAAAAACGCGGGCCCGCTGGGTGAATGGGCCTGGACGAGGAACCCGGCCGAAAACGAAATGCAAGCCGGTTATGGCGTCCCGCTCCGGGATAAGCTCATTGAACTCAAGCTGGCTTACCGGGAGGAGTGGGAACCTGGACCCGGTGAGGACGTGCGGCACCGGGTAGAAGCGGTGCACCGCTGGTACGCGCACGACTGGCAAAAGCTGGACAACAAAATCAAATCAAGCATTGTCGAGGGGGTTTCGGTGTTCTTGTCCATGTTCGATCTGCCCGAAGTGGCCAGGGTGTTCTGTCCGCCGTGCCCGCCCGGGCGGCTTGAGCCCCAGCCGCCCGGTTGGGAACCCCAGGGCGAGGACAAGAAGCCTCCGGCCCCGGACACGAAAACGAACGGCAAGGCCGGGGCGACACCCGATGCAAAGGCCGATGCGGGGCCGGACAACGCGGCAGACAGCACCGCAATCCAGCGTTACTTGCCCCCGCTCGATGAACTGATCGAGGCGGGCCGGGTGCTGGCCCTAAACATGCCAGCCGGGGCAAATCCGGCGCTCTCTCGCGCCATCGGCGTCATGCTCAAGAACGCCTGGCTTCAATCGCTCCTCCGGCGTCCCGCTGAAATGAAACGCTCGCCAGGGGTCTACCACCGGCCTGCTGTCTTTATTTGCGACGAGTATCAGGCGTTTGCTTCGGTGGGCGAGGACGATCCCTCGGGAGATGAGAAATCCTTTGCGCTCACCCGGCAATGCCGCGTCATTCCGATTGTCGCCACGCAGTCTATTTCCTCGCTTAGATCCGTCCTGGGGAGCTCGGAGGCGTGGCGGGCGCTGTTGCAGACGCTCCGCACACGAATCTTCCTATCGCTGAGCGATGACGCCTCCGCCCGGATCGCATCGGAGTTGTGCGGGCAGGTGGCGAAGATCAAGGGATCGTACACCCTCAGCGAAACCTCGAAACGGGCCGAGGTCTCCCCGCTCTCGGGCCGGGCCGGGGGAGGCGGCGGGAACATCGGCGCAACCAAGTCGTTCCGGGAGCAGCGGGAAGCCATCTTTCACCCGCGAGACTTCGCCTTGCTCTCGAACTGTCAGGCCATTTGCCTGCCCTACGACGGCGCTCAGTCGCTTGAGGCCGTGAGGGTCTACCTCAAGCCCCACTATCTGCCCCGAGAGCGTTCTTACTGGAGGGCGAGAGAGGCGGGACAGCTATGAGCGTAGCCAGTGGTCTCGAACACCTGAAACCGTTTCTGCCGGGCTTAGAGAGTGCCCTGGAAGATCCCGAAGTGTCCGAGATCATGATTAACGGGCCATTCAACGTCTGGGTGGAGCGGGCGGGCCGTTTGACAGCTCACGATGCGCCCCGGCTCGACGGAGCGGCGCTGGAGAGGGCGGCGATCCATATCGCCCGGCCCCTCGGGCTGGACCCGGCAAGTTCCCCGATTGTGGATGCGCGCCTCGAGGACGGCTCGCGGGTCGCAATCTGTGTCCCGCCCGCAAGTCCTCATGTGGCTATTACGGTGCGGCGGTTTGGCAAGCGATCGTTCTCGGCGGAGGATCTGGTGGCGCAAGGGGCGCTCCCCGAAGACGTGCGGACGGAAGCCGAGCGGGTGTTGCACACGCGCCGCAACATCCTGGTTTCCGGAGGCACCGGCTCGGGCAAGACCACGTTGCTCAACGCGCTCATTGAACTGCTACCCGAGGACGAGCGCATTGTCGCCATCGAGGACACGTTGGAGCTTCGGATTGAGCGCTCGAATTGCGTTCGCTTCGAGGCTCGCGGGTTGCAGGAAGGGGCGGTGACGATCCGGGATCTCGTGCGCCACGCGCTGCGTCACCGGCCGGATCACATCGTGGTGGGCGAGGTCTGCGGCGGAGAGGCGGCGGATCTGCTGCAAGCACTCAGCACCGGTCACGGCGGATCGCTCACCACCGTTCATTCCAATACGGCCGAGTCGGCCCTCTCGCGCCTGGCCAGCTGCGCCATGCAGGCCGGCGGAGCACTTCCCTGGGAGGTCACCTGCCGTAGCGTGGTCGATGGCATCGCCATGGTCATTCACATGACCCGGCGCGAGGGGAAGCGATTCGTCGAAGAAGCCTTGTTCGTGGAAGGCTACGAAGCGGGTGAGAACCACTGGGGCGTCAAGCCGATCGGATCGGTCGGCTCTCGGGATCGGGCCGTCGGGCCGGTCGAGCCAGTGTAACAGTCATGAATCGATCTGGAGGGAACACGATGATGGATGAAGAAAAAATCATACGGGTGAAGACCCTCGAAGACTTCGACCGGAAACTCGCCCGGGACGGGAACGAGACGCTGGAAGTCCCGGCATGGATCGCACAGGAATACGGCATCTTTTCCGAGGACGTGGGCAGCGAGGAAGAACTCCGAGAAGACGGTCGGGAGGTCCACACCGATGACGGGTAAGGCGATGACGGCAGAGGAACACCATCGCCGCTTTGCCGATCGGCTCATCGAGCAGATCAAGCGGGGCGCCGCGCCCTGGCAAAAGCCCTGGAAGCCGGGCGAGCGCATTTTACCCTGCAATCTTGACACGGATCGGCCCTACTCCGGCGGCAACAGCCTGCATCTGGCCGTAGTGGCCCAAGACCGCGGCTACTCCGATACCCGCTGGGGAACCCACCGGCAGATCCAGGCCCAGGGAGGCCGGATCCGCAAGGGAGAGCGCGGCACGCGAATCCTCTCCTTTCAGGACCACCGGAGCATTGCCGTCAAGGATCCACAGGGCCGTCCGGTCACCGACGAACAGGGACGGCGGGTCTACCGGTATGAACGCCTATCTACGCCCTGGATCAAGCGCTACGCCGTCTTGAACGCCGAGCAGGCCGGCGGGTTTCCGTCCCGGCCGTCCCCCGCCGTGGAACCGATCTGGAAGGCCCACCAGGAGGCCGAGAAGGTCCTGGATGAAAGCCAGATCAAAATCCGTCACGTGGGTAGGGATCGGGCCTATTACCACCTGGGCAACGATGAGATCGTCTTTCCGGAGCGGGGGCAGTTCCCGTCGGCTAGCCACTACTACCAGACGGCACTGCACGAACTGGGCCACAGCACGGGTCACCCGGAGCGGATGAACCGCGAGTCGTTACTGCTGGGTCTGGAGGCGAGCTTTGGCTCACAAGCCTACGCCAAGGAGGAACTGCGGGCGGAGATCAGCGCCATGATGACGGGCGACTGGGTCGAGATCGGTCACGACCCGAGCCGGGGGGCGGCCTATGTCGAAAACTGGGTGGCGGTCTTGCAAGAGGACCCTCGAGAGATCCGCCGGGCGGCCGCCGACGCCCAGAAGATCTCCGACTTTATCCTGGTTCGAACCCGGGAACGGGCGGCCGAGAGAGAGTTGACGCCGACAAAGAGCGCCGCGTCCTGGACCCCACCCGTTGCGGAGAGGCAACCTGGCCGCTCCCGGTCCGTTACTGCCGAGCCGCAGCGCGAGCGAACCCTCCCCCTTCCGGACCGTGGCTTTGGCCCGAGCCGCTGATGGAAAACGACAAAAAGGCGATGAAGGCGAGGAGATGAAAATGTTCGACCGCTCGCCAGAACTGGATCGAGACCCCTCGCGGGCGAACCTCTCGCTGGAGATCCGTGCTCCCGGCCGTATGCGAGAAGGCCACCGTCGGGAGTACGACCCACGAGAGGACCGCGAACGGTTGTCCTTTCGCGAACGCTCCGAGCGTGCCCTGGCGGAGGTGGGGATCTACCGTAGCGTCTCGTTTCGCGACCTGGCCGAGGCCTACTTCGGCGGCCACCCTACACGGCCCGCCGGGCCGTGAATCGGTGGATTCGCCAGGGACTGATGCGCGAGCACACGGCCGAGGGACCAAAGGGTGGGTCATTCCAGGTGCTGACCCTCACCGGACGAGGGGTGCGAGAAAAGCCCGGCGGACGGCCATTGAGCGGGGTCTGGACCCCCAACAACGGACCTGGTCCGGGTCGATCAAGCGCTCCGAGTTGAGCCACGACACGGAGGTGTACCGGGCCTGCAACTGGGAGCGTCGGCGCTTGCTTGAGGAGGGAGTCACCCTCCGGCGCATTCGCATCGACGCGGAGCTCAAGAGCGCCGTCGCTCAACGGAGCGAGAGGGCGCGGGTCCGGGAAGGTCGGGAGGCTGCCGATGTGGAACGGCGAAGGGCCGCCCAGGAGCTGGACCTGCCCGTCGATGAGGAGGGTCGGGTACTCTACCCGGATGCGCAACTGGAGTAGACGGATGCGGCCGGGCGGATCGGACGAGCGGATATCGAGGTCGCCTTAGCACACTACCGCGACAAATCCATCCTCGCTAAATCAAACACCGGCTTTGCCCTGCACGCCACGGGCGCGGCCAAGACACGTGTGCTCCGAGCGCTCGGCGGCTGTGGCGAGGGCAATGATGGCACTCGGGGTCCCGCCCAGAGGGACCTGGCCTTCTTCGAGCTGTAGGGAAGAGAAGATGCAACCCTGGAAAGTCAGCGCGGGCTTGAGCACCACCATCGGGGGGTGGGCGGTCCTGCTCGTTGGCTCTCACCTGGAGTATCTCGCGCCCCACTGGGCAAGTAATCCTGTCCGACTACGGCGTATCCATCGCCGGTCACCTGGGGCTGGCTCTCGTGACCGGTGCGGCGTTCCTCTATGGGGCGGCGCGAGCCGTCGGACTCGCCGATCTGGGGCGGAAGGTGAATCTCCCGGAGCGCTCGATCCGGCGCGGGGAGGGCGACCGTGAGCTGGCCGGAGCCCTGCATCGGGACGCGGAAGGCGAGTGGGACTGACGGCGGGAGCAAAATGGACTCTTTGCAAGGTCACCACTTTTGCGTCGCCGGAGGGCATCTCTCCACTGATTGAACGCGAGAGCGGAACTCGCCTCACTGAGACAGGAGAGTCACGACCCTATGGCTGGGGAGAACAAAACCACCGAAATGATTGACACTGAGGTCCACTCGGACATAATGACCCCTGAGGAGGCCGCCCGGTTTCTGCGCAAAAGCCCCAGTTGGGTTTATAAGCACTGGCAGGAACTAGGCGGCGTGAAGCTCGGGGGTTCTCTGTTTTTCCCACGAAAGGAGGACCTCTATGAGCGTTTATTCGATAAAGGGCAAGGGATGGCGCTACGACTTCACCTTAAACGGAGTCCGCTACACCCACGCCTGGTACAAAACCAAAACCGCGGCCAAGCGGGCCGAAGCAGACCAAAGAAAGGAGGTATTAGAACCCAAGACAGAGACCCAGACTCCAACCGACATGGACTTCTTGGACCTGGTGAATCGGAGGCTTGATCACCTCAAGGCCTATCACTCGAAGGCCCATTATCGGGACTACCGTTACCGATGCAGAGTCTGGACGAAACTGTGGGGCCACTTGAAATGTAGTGAGGTCACCCGAGAGAGGGTACAAGCATTCGTGTTGAGGAGACGTGACGTTTCGGCCTGTACCGCCAACCGGGAGTTGGTCAGTCTGCGTTCCCTATTCAACTTCGGAAGGAAACACAGATGGGTCCACGTCAATCCTACTGAGGACATGCAACCCCTGCCGGTCGAGAAAAGACTCAAGTACATTCCACCTTTGGAGGACATCTTCACGGTGATCGCGGCTGCAGATCCGGCCACCCAAGATTATCTGTGGGTCATTCGCGAAACCATGGCTCGGGTTGGCGAGGTGAATCAAATGACCTGGGAGGACGTGAATCTGGAGGACCGCTCCGTGATCCTTTACACGCGGAAGAGAAAAGGCGGAGACCTCACACCGCGAAAGGTGCCCATGACTGAGCGGCTTTACCGGATCCTCTCACGAAGACATCCGCAACGAGACCAGCGAATGCCCTGGGTGTTCTGGCACACCTATCGAAGGCGAAGGACCGGGGAGACTTGTCAAGGTCCCTACGGAAGACGAAAGAGGCTGCTGCAGGGACTGTGCAAGAGAGCGGGTGTTCCCTATTTCACCTACCACGCTTTGCGCCACTCCGGTGCTTCCGTCATGGATAGCATCGGTGTGCCCATTGGAAGCATTCAGCGGATCCTCGGTCACCTGAACCGGAAAACCACGGAAACCTACCTGCAGAGTATCGGTGAATCCGAGCGTGAAGCGATGGCCGCTTTTGAGCAAGCCGGCCAGGATTCTCACACGAATCCACACACAAGCCACCCCACGGGCGAGCGAGGATTGGGGTAAACTATTGAAAATATTGGTGGAGCTGACGGGACTCGAACCCGTGACCCCCTGAATGCCATTCAGGTACTCTTCCAACTGAGCTACAGCCCCACTAGGTTCATTCTACAATCAGTTACGGAGATTCGCCAGTCCCTGAAATTTCGGCTGTGTCAGTTTTTGTGTCAGTTTGGTAGGCCGAATCGAGAGTTTTAACGGCTCTCAGACGATGGTCAGGAGCCAGGTGGGATGCAAGGGTATGTCTTAGGTCATGGAAGCGGATATCTTCAATCTCAGCCCTTTTCACAGCATTACCAAACTGCCTTTGTACGCCAAAGCGGGGTTTTCCATCTTTTACGGGTGAAGGGAACACATAGCCTCTCTTAAACCTTGCAGGAAGTGTCCTCAGAGTTTCAAAAAGGACATCATCCACTGGAATCATTCGCTTCTTGCCGCTTTTTGATTCCTGCACCGTAATGAGCCGATTCTTGAAGTTCACATCGGAAGTTTCCGACAGGTTAAAAAATGCCACCACCAGCGATTCCCACCCGTTGCCTCACGTAAAAATCTATTCCAAAGGGTATTCGTTGCCTCACTAAGAATCTATCCGAAAGGGATTGCAAAAAGTGGTGGTAAAAAGCACCAACCAGAGGAGTGGCAACCCCTTGCCCAACACCCGCAGCCTGCAGCAAGAGAAAGATTTTCACATCCAGCCCGCTTCCCATCGTTTCTTCTGCTCAGGAGTCGGTTTGAGCAAAAGGCAATTCTGAAGCCAGCCGATCTGCCGTGCCAGCTGGGCCGGATTGAGCTTCTCATACTCTCGGGCCAGTTCCCGCTTGATCTTGTCCGCCACCTCAGGGGACTCGCAGATCCTCCGGTAGGGAGTTTTCGGCACATCATACTTTTTCCAGATCCGAGACCCTCGACGTTGCTTGGCCACCATCTTCATGACCGGCTTGAAAAAGTTGATCTGCAGTCGCAGCCGATCGTACAACTCGTTCACCAGCTCCTGTTCTCGCTCTCCCTCGTAGCGAGCATAACCCACGGCCCGCCGAACCACCGAATAGTTTTTCTGCTCCACATAAGGGTTGTCATTCTTGCGCGAGGGGCGGGTTCGGCTGAAGCTGATCTTTTCCTGCTCACAAAAACGAATCAAGTGCTTGTTGATGAACTCGCTGCCGTTGTCCGAAGCCATCCCCAGCCAAGGGAAGGGCGAGCGCTTCTGAAGCAGCTTCATCGCTTCCAGGACCCACACCTGGGCCTTATTGCGCACCGCTCGGACCTCTGTCCAGCCCGTGTACACGTCCGTCACATCCAGGGTTTGGAGGTAGTCCCCCCGACCCTGGCCTCCCTCATGGCCCACCAGGTCCACTTCCACAAAACCGGGGCGATCCTCCTGCCAGTCGGCGAAACGCTTGATCGGAATCTGGTGTTTGAGCAGCGTTCCCGGCTTGGTTCCGGATCGTCCTTTGAGACGGTGCTCGCACCTTTCGGGCTCCAGCAGCCGATCGATGGTGGCGGCGCTGATCTGCATCAACCGCTCATGGGTGCTGGCATCCACTTTCAGTTCCCCATGTCTTTGTAAAATGGGTACCACTTCCGGCAAAATCGCGACCAGACGTTTGCCACACAAATAGTCCAGTATCTCCCAGATCATCGTCAGCGCCTTTAGAACTTTCTGGTCGTATTTGCGGGCCCGCTCTCGCCGTACTCTCTTGCCGATATCCCCTACCGCCACCAGCTTGGGGCTCAACCGGATCCGCTTGCCCTGGTGGCGAAGCAGATAGGCTCCATAGCAGCGGTTGTAGCCCGTCATTTGGGTAAACTCCGTCAACACTTCCCCCTTCACCTTCTTGCCCTTCTTCCGGTAGCGGGGGGCAAAACTTTTGATCAATACACGCTTTTCTGCCATCGTTAACCTCATTGGTGCCCTCCATTCCTTCATGGAGGACACTTCTATTCCCCTGCTCAGGGCCAGGCAATTTCGAATAGATTTTTTAATGAGGCAACGTATCCATTTCGAATAGATTTTTGATGAGGCAATTCGTCCCATTGCCTTCATCCCCCTAGGGGCGTAACATCAACGCAACACTGACAGCTGCATTGCCGGGGAGACATGATAGGCCAGACCATTTCCCATTACAGAGTCATCGTAAAGATCGGCCAAGGCGGGATGGGTGTCGTGTACCGAGCCCAGGACACCAACCTGAGCCGCGAAATGGCTATCAAGGTGCTACCGGAGCAATTCACCAAAGACCCGCAGCGGCTGGCTCGTTTTGAACGGGAAGCCAAACTCCTGGCCTCACTGAACCACCCCAACATCGCTGCCATCTATGGCCTGGAAGAGGCGGATGGTGTTCGGTTCCTCAGCATGGAATTGGTCCCAGGCGAAACCCTGGCTGGGAAGGTTGCCAAGGGACCAGTGCCTGTTAAGGAGGCTTTGGAGGTTTGCCGTCAGATTGCTGAGGGAGTAGAGGCTGCCCATGAGAAGGGCGTCATCCACCGTGACCTGAAACCTGCCAACGTGAAGGTCACGCCAGAGGGCAAGGTCAAGATCCTGGACTTTGGGTTGGCGAAGGCCTTTGAAGATGAGGTTTCCTTTGCTGATATTTCCCAGTCACCCACCCTGACGGAGGAGATGACCAGGGCGGGGGTGATTCTGGGGACAGCAGCCTATATGAGTCCAGAGCAGGCTCGTGGGAGGACTGTTGATAAGAGGGCAGATATTTTTGCTTTTGGGGCTGTGTTGTATGAATTGTTAACGGGGAAAAGGGCTTTCGAAGGAGAGACTGTCACCGACGTTCTCGCCAAGGTTCTGGAAGGTGAACCCAAGTGGGATGCGTTACCCGCAGGAGTTCCCAGCATCACCCGCTTTGTTTTGACTCGGTGTTTGCAGAAAGACGCTGGCAAACGTCTTCAGCACATTGACGGTGCCAGGATTCTAATCGAAGAGGCATTGAGTGGGGCTACAACGCTATCGCCGATTGGGGTGACGATCCAGCCTCCCTTATGGAAACGGGCAATTCCGTGGAGCATCGTCGCAGTTATAGCCCTTATGGCAATCGTCACTGTCTGGATTTTGATGGGTCCAACGCCGCAACCTGTAACGAAGGTGGTCATCACCCCTCCAGCGACAGCACCTTTGGTCAACGCTGGTGGTATCGACGTAGCGATTTCCCCAGATGGACGAAGCGTTGTTTATCCAGTTGTAAACGAGGGCACGATACAGCTGTACCTGCATCCTCTGGATCAATTCACACCTACGCCGATCTCCGGCACCGAGGGTGCGCGTTCACCGTTCTTCCCGCCTGATGGGAAGTTAGTGGCATTCTTCGCTGCACGCGAACTGAGGAAAGTTTCCCTTCAAGGAGGACCACCGGCCACCATTGCCGAGGTTCCTGTTGCCGGGCCTGGAAGTTGGGATTCTAAGGACATCATTGTTTTTGGTCCCACCGCGGCCAACGACCGTGGGCTCTATCGCGTCTCCGCTGGTGGAGGCGAGCCTGAGAGCCTGGCTGTTCCAGATTCTGATAACGGCGAAAGCGGTTATAGTTTTCCTGAAATCCTGCCGGGTGGGGAGGCAGTGCTTTTCACGATCTTCGGTCGTGATGGTTGGCAGATTGCGGTGTTATCCCTGGGTAGTGGAGAGCAAAAGATTCTGCTCGAAAGAGGTAGGCAGGCCCGTTACGCGAATACAGGACACTTGGTCTATGAGTCGGGAGTATCAGGAGCCCTGATGGCGGTGCCATTTGATCCTGAGAGGCTTGAGGTGACGGGTGACCCTGCCCCACTGCTTCAGGGGGTCAGATACAATCCTAGCCAAGCGGTAGACTACGCCTTTTCCAGCAGTGGAACGCTGGTTTACGTCCCCCTTCAAACCGATGGGCAAAGGCTGGTCTGGGTTGATCGTGAGGGGACGGAACGTGTGATCACACAGGAGCAACGAACTTTCGCAACCCCTCGCATCTCGCCCGATGGCAAGCAGCTCTCCGTCACCATTTATGACGACGATGGGAAAGGAGACGTGTGGATCTACAGTTTTGAACAGGATTCGTTTAGCCGCTTGACCTTTGAAGGAGACTTAAACGCCACTCAGAGTTGGTCACCCGACGGTAAATGGATTGCTTTCCAATCCCGCAGTGAGGGTCTTCGAGGTTTGTACCGGCAGCTCGCCGATGGCAGTGGTCTGCCACAACAGCTGACCACCTCCACCCCGCTTGCCCAGCTTACCGATGCGTGGTCGCCCGATGGGAGGGTGCTAACGTCAGGAACTGACAGGGACATCTGGGTTCTCTCGATGGACAGCGACGAAGAGCCTCAACGACTAACCCATTCCCCCGATGTTTTTGAATGCTGCTCTCAGTTCTCACCGGATGGCAAATGGCTTGCCTATGTTTCCGAAGAGAGGGGTCAGCCGAATGTGTATGTCAGTCCCTACCCGAACGCCGACATCAAATATTTAGTTTCTGACGAGGAGGGAGGCGGACAACCCGTTTGGTCGCCAGATGGCAAGGAACTCTTCTATCGAAGCGGCAGTAAGATGATGGTTGCAGCAGTTCAGACAGAACCCAGCTTCAGCGCGGTTAAGCCAAGAGTGTTGTTTGAAGGATCATACGTTGAGAGCCAGTTTACTCCTTGGAAGCAGTACTACGACATCTCGCCCGACGGACAACAATTCGTGATGATCAAAGAGGCGGGGCAAACCCAAATCCACGTCGTCCTCAACTGGTTTGAAGAACTCAAACGCCTGGTGCCTACCAACTGACACCCGATCTGCTAACGTTACCCAGCCAGCCTCTCCCCTTCTTGATCAAAGAGTGGTTTGGGGTGGACGTAGGGTAAGTCCACGTGCGTGCTACACTTGCTGCAATGAAACTCAAGGATCAACTGAGAAAATGCCAGAGCGAAATGGTGAATGTCATATTGGTCGTCGAGGAAAAAGGGCAACCCACAAGAAAGACTGGAAGAGTCCGCAGCTGTGAGGCCGATCATGTGGTTTTTATAGACGAGATGGGTAAACTCCACTATATTGCCTACGCTAATATTGTCCGCCTTGAGCAAGTCTTGGATGGTGGACACTGGCCAACAGAGCGGGGCATGGCGTGAGTAGGGTAAAGCTATAAAGTTCTACAGCCTATAATGTGAGGCTTCCGGCCTTCCCCTCTCCTCTTTCTCCCTCTCCCGCCGTTCCTCTAGCTCCCTTTCCCCTTCCATTTGCACTCGCCTTTGGCGTTCACGAACCTGCCGCAGAAGGTCGGAGTTGGAGTCGATAATGCTTCTCTTTTCCTCCCCAAATCCTTCGTTGCCTTGAGGAGAGCAATGGCTTTGTCGGAGCAGATTCCCAGGATCGTGCCAAGCTGTTGGGGGCTGAAGTTACCGGAATCGTCCTTCAACTTCCTGATGAGTAGTCGCTGGGTAAGTAGGGCAATGCGGTAGTGTCCACTCAGAAGCTCACGGACTGCCTTGGGGTCACCCTCTTCGATCGCACGAAAAACCTTTTTGCTATCGTTTCGGCTGATCGTGACTCCCTTTTGACCATTCTTCATGACTTATGGTATCGGGAGTGTCTGCAAATAAGAATCAACAGCCGTTTGGCCAGGAAAGCTGCTTTTTAGGGCTGCTTTTTTTAGGGGATGATCCTAAAACCACGGGAATAAAATTTAAAATATCGCTTAGGTGTCGATGTATCCCGTCAGCGAAAGTGGGACACATAGGGCCGAGAGTTAAGAGAGAGTTGGAAGGTTTGAGGGGGTGAGATCTCACCCCCTCAAAGGGCTGATCCCCGTTGCCTCACGTAAAAATCTATTCCAAAGGGTATTCGTTGCCTCACTAAGAATCTATCCGAAAGGGATTGCAAAAAGTGGTGGTAAAAAGCACCAACCAGAGGAGTGGCAACCCCTTGCCCAACACCCGCAGCCTGCAGCAAGAGAAAGATTTTCACATCCAGCCCGCTTCCCATCGTTTCTTCTGCTCAGGAGTCGGTTTGAGCAAAAGGCAATTCTGAAGCCAGCCGATCTGCCGTGCCAGCTGGGCCGGATTGAGCTTCTCATACTCTCGGGCCAGTTCCCGCTTGATCTTGTCCGCCACCTCAGGGGACTCGCAGATCCTCCGGTAGGGAGTTTTCGGCACATCATACTTTTTCCAGATCCGAGACCCTCGACGTTGCTTGGCCACCATCTTCATGACCGGCTTGAAAAAGTTGATCTGCAGTCGCAGCCGATCGTACAACTCGTTCACCAGCTCCTGTTCTCGCTCTCCCTCGTAGCGAGCATAACCCACGGCCCGCCGAACCACCGAATAGTTTTTCTGCTCCACATAAGGGTTGTCATTCTTGCGCGAGGGGCGGGTTCGGCTGAAGCTGATCTTTTCCTGCTCACAAAAACGAATCAAGTGCTTGTTGATGAACTCGCTGCCGTTGTCCGAAGCCATCCCCAGCCAAGGGAAGGGCGAGCGCTTCTGAAGCAGCTTCATCGCTTCCAGGACCCACACCTGGGCCTTATTGCGCACCGCTCGGACCTCTGTCCAGCCCGTGTACACGTCCGTCACATCCAGGGTTTGAAGGTAGTCCCCCCGACCCTGGCCTCCCTCATGGCCCACCAGGTCCACTTCCACAAAACCGGGGCGATCCTCCTGCCAGTCGGCGAAACGCTTGATCGGAATCTGGTGTTTGAGCAGCGTTCCCGGCTTGGTTCCGGATCGTCCTTTGAGACGGTGCTTGCACCTTTCGGGCTCCAGCAGCCGATCGATGGTGGCGGCGCTGATCTGCATCAACCGCTCATGGGTGCTGGCATCCACTTTCAGTTCCCCATGTCTTTGTAAAATGGGTACCACTTCCGGCAAAATCGCGACCAGACGTTTGCCACACAAATAGTCCAGTATCTCCCAGATCATCGTCAGCGCCTTTAGAACTTTCTGGTCGTATTTGCGGGCCCGCTCTCGCCGTACTCTCTTGCCGATATCCCCTACCGCCACCAGCTTGGGGCTCAACCGGATCCGCTTGCCCTGGTGGCGAAGCAGATAGGCTCCATAGCAGCGGTTGTAGCCCGTCATTTGGGTAAACTCCGTCAACACTTCCCCCTTCACCTTCTTGCCCTTCTTCCGGTAGCGGGGGGCAAAACTTTTGATCAATACACGCTTTTCTGCCATCGTTAACCTCATTGGTGCCCTCCATTCCTTCATGGAGGACACTTCTATTCCCCTGCTCAGGGCCAGGCAATTTCGAATAGATTTTTTAATGAGGCAACGTATCCATTTCGAATAGATTTTTGATGAGGCAATTCGTGATCTTGACAGCCCATCAGAGCAAGCCGATGCTGGTCATGGCACAACCAAAAGGAGAACGCTATGACCACAGACGTCGTCAAACAGATCCGTAGGGCCACCCGCCGGAGATTCACGGCCGAAGAGAAGATCCACATCGTTTTGGAGGGGCTCCGCGGAGAGATTCCCGTCACCGAACTGTGCCGCAAAGAAGGGATTCAACCTTCGATCTACTACAAGTGGTCCAAGGCCTTCCTGGATTCGGGCAAAAACGGTCTAACCCGGGAGACCCAACGGAATGCGACTTCCGGTGAGGTGCGTCGCTTGAAGGAGGAGAATGAGGCCTCGAAGAAGGCGGTGGCCGAGACGGTAGTGGAGAACCAAAAGCTAAAAAAAAGTTTGGGCCTGTAAGGCGAAGGAGGTATCAGAGGATGCTCAGCGAGCACAAGCTGGAAGTTTTAAGGACAGTGGAGGCCTCCGAGTTACCGGTCCGGGAGGTGCTGGATCAACTCGAGATCCCCCGCTCGACCTACTATCGCTGGAGACACCACTTTCGAAAGAGGGGGTTGGCAGGCTTGCGGGACCGTCCCCCAGGATCAGGACGGGTTTGGAATCAGATCCTGCCCAAAGAACGGGACCGAATCCTGGAGATGGCGCTGCTGTTTCCAGAGTGGTCCTCACGAGAAGTGAGCTGCCAGGTGACGGATAGGTGCGGGTTTACGGTCTCGGAATCCTCGGTCTACCGGATTTTGAAAGCGGAAGGGCTGATTCGGGAGGTTCAACTCCGGAGCTTTCCAGCCGAATCGGAATATCGAATCAAGACGACCCGCCCCAACCAGCAGTGGCAAACGGATGCGACCTATCTTCTGGTCAAGAACTGGGGCTGGTACTATCTGATCTCAGTACTGGATGGCTTTAGCCGGAGGATCCTGGCCTGGGGACTTCACACGGCCATGCGTGCTGGAGACTTCAGCCAGGTGGTCGAGGCGGCTTGTGAGAGAACGGGTGTGGAACAGGCTCCGTTGTCTGATCGGCCCCGGCTGGTGACAGACCGCGGACCGGCTTTGATCTCCAAAGACTTTGGTCAGTATCTGGAGACCAAGGGACTGGGCCACATCCTGGCCTCACCCTATCATCCCCAGACCAACGGGAAGATCGAACGCTACCATCGTTCCTGCAAGGAACGCATCAACCTAATGGTCTGGGAGACACCCGAGGAGTTGGAGCGAGAAATCGCGGTCTTTATCGACTACTACAACTCCAGGCGCTATCACGAGGCCCTGGGTAACGTCACACCCGATGACATGTACTTCGCAAGACGAGATTCCATCCACACAAAAAGGAGAAGATTGAAAGGAGTCACCCTTGCCCGTCGGCAGGCGATCAATGCTAAACTAGCCCGATCAGCATCGGTTCCCACTGTCTCTTAGCTTGGAACCCCAAATGTCCCATTCTCGCTGAAGACGTACAGGTGTCGAATCTCACGAGAACCTCGTCTTCGACTTCGGGAAGGAACTACTTTCCGCGGTTACCACCCGTAAAAGACATGCCAACGCGTGCTGAGTCAGGAACTCGAAGGACACCGGCCCTGACCCTACCGCACATACACACCCCGGTGGGGTAGACCCATTACCTCGATCAGGAGATTCTTGAGATCAACATGACTCCACGTCCTAGCCCTACGTTCATGCTTGTTTCAATCGTTTCTCGCCCAAGTTAACGCGGGACTCCCAGCCTTTCGCAGTTTCCGCAGTGCCTTGGCCTCAACCTGCTGGATTTGCTCTTCGGTCACGGAGAACTTTTGCCCAATCTCTTTTAGGGTGTTTGCCTTTCTACCTCCTCCCCCAAAGCGCATGCGAATGAATTGTACCTCTTGAGGCGTTAGCCTTTCTAAGTCCTCTCTAACCCTATCCCTGGACGTGCCGTCGGCACGAGAAACGACTCGATTCTTCCTTGGCATGCTCGATTCAATAGCAATCTCCGTTCCAGATGCTATGGAATTCATGGATAGAATCCCCTCAGCAGCCACCACTCCAGGGTTTCCGCACACTTTAGTGGAATCCGATACCGTTGCAGGTCTTGTAAGAGTGAGTAATCTATTTCACAGTTAAGTAACCATTTTTCATAAGAAAACGGGGATGTCACCTACATCCGGCCTTCCCATATTTGATCCAGTAAAGACTCCCAGTGTGAGGGTAGCGCACATACACACCCCGGTGGGGTTACAATCAGTGACACAGATTCGCTAGTAGGGCTCAAGTTCACGGGTGGTTTCGCGCCAGTTCAGTACCTTCATGGGAAGAAGACCATACGCCGGATCAATCCCCTGGGCGCTGTACAGGAAATTGCTGTTTCCATTGAAGTCAATCTTTGGGATGCCATAGCTGTAAGTTCCGTCTCCGTTGTCTATGACATTAGCGGTGAAGGTTCCGCCAATGATCGTCTTGTTGGCTCCACTCATGGTGAGTTCTCCGCCTAGAGTGAAAATCATGCCGACGTAATTGAAGGCCCCGTTGTAGTTCAACGTGCCATTCACCACGAGCAGCCCTGCACCCGTGCCGCTTCCGCCCAGTCTTGCATCGCCATCAATAAAGGTAATTTCAGGACTGTCTGGGGTGCCCCACCTCACACCGTCATAGGTCCCCTCGGGAAGGCTATTGTGGGCGATGGAGGAGAGCCGATTGACAAAGCTCATGAGCCAGTTGGGATCAAAGATATTGGCTGCATCAGGGTCAGAACCGGTGCGGATCTCAGCCGTCTTGTCCATAATGGATGGCTCGTCACCAAAATTACCGGTTTCCCCTACGATATTGTCGTATTGCATACCTGTAAGCGCGGAGAATGCTGAGTTTGCGGTGACGGCTGCATCGATACCCGGATTGTTGTTGAGCAGAGTCAGTCCAGGTTGGAGAGTACCCGCCATCATCAAATTGCCGTTGAGGCTATGGGGGCGTCCATCAAGATCAAAAGTATTGCCGTTATAGGTGACGTCCACGTCGGGTCCATACACGGTGAACCCACCCTCGAAATTGAGGGTCGTATCCCGTCTCAGAGTCGTCTCAATGATGGCAATGGCGTTTTGAGTGGCCGTCCCGTAGAAGCTCCCCTCGGCAGAGGATGCGCGATGAACTCCCATCACTCTGAGAACGACGACGCTGTCGGCGTCCGAAAGCAAGTCTCCGTCACCATCGTCATTATCCGAAAGTCTGGCGAAGTAACGTCCCGTACCAATGGGGATACCTTCGGGAGGGGTCAGCAGCCCCCGGACCGTTCGGGTCGCGATGGGAGCTGGCGGATTTGCAAAATCGATCTGAATCGCCTCAACCGGAGACAGGGGATTTCGATCGAAGTACTCCAACGCCGTTCTCTGGGTTGGAACCGGAAAATTCAGATACTGGTTCACCTGAGTGACCGTCGAGAGAAGATCGCTCAGATCGTTTCCCCGCAAGATCACCTGGGTGAGATTAAAACCCGCATCAGCAATAAACAAGGCCTGTTCGCGGGCTTCGTATTCGGTGCTCATCTTGAATTCGGTCATGCTGGAGAATGTCAGTGAAAGGCCCAAAAGCATGAAGAGGGCTGAGCAGAAAACCATAGTCAGCAGGGCAACGCCCCTCTCCTCATGAGCCCGGTTTTCTTCCTCTCCAGCGATGTGTCTTTGGGTTACGAGTCTTGCCATTTCACGCTATTAGTCGCGTGAGAGGCCTGATTCATATGACAGCGAGATATAGCTAGCCCGGATTATGCATAGGCTCGTCACGAGGCGGCGAAGCGCCGACTTGAGTGCGTTGCGCCACGCGCGACAGAGGCCCCCGCTTGCGGGTCGGGGGCACCCGCGTTTGCGGGTCGCGCAGGTAGGGCGGATGATTTCTTCGGTGCAGTAGAGAATTTATGCATTATCCGGGCTGGAGGGGGGGATTTAGGGTTGGGGCGCCATCAGCCGGCAATGGAGTCAACGAGCAAGCGGTTGATTTCGATCTGGTTCTCTTCGTAAAGTCGGTCCACCACGTTTTGTACCCAGAACGTGAAGAAACGGGTCCGCTTCTCACCTGTCATCTGCAGGGTAATCCCGTCTCTTTCCTGCTCAAATTGTTCTTCATCGACTTCACTCTTTTCCGCCACTTGAAAAACGACATACTTACCGGAAACAGACAGCGCCGGGCTACTTTCGTTTTCCTTCATGCGGAAGGCTCGGTTGAGGATCTCCCCTGCTGATCCCAGTTGGTCATCCACCGCCGTGTTTCTCTTAAAAAAGTCGGTCGTCGTAATGTCCAGATTTTCCCCGCCAGCCACTGTTTCAAAGTCAGGCTCTTCCTGGAGAGCCCGGGTGAAGGCAAAGGCCCTTTCCCGCGCAATCTCCTCTCCTCGGCTTGCCTTGAAGTCTTTGCTCACTTGATCCTGGATGGTCTCAAACTCGGAGAGTTCAGCCTCCTGGACCTCCGAGAGCTGGGCAACCAGGTAGGTCCCACCCCTATCATAGGCTTCTGTTGCCTGCCCGGGACCAAGCGCGAAAACCTGTTGATTGAAGTCATTGCGAACACCCAAATCAGGAATCACATCTCCCAGGGTGAAAAAGGGAGTTTCCTGGATCTCCAGGTCGTATCGCTGAGCCGCCGCTTCCAAGCCTGCACCTTCCTGGGCTTCGTGAGCGACCTTCTGGGCCAGACTGCGAGCTAAAATCTCACCTTCTTCCTGCCTCAACCCGGCTTCGGCCAATGCGCGAGGATCCACTCTGTGCACGTCCGTGACTTTGATGATGTGAAAACCGTATTGGGTTGCCACCAGATCACTCAGCTCGCCGGGTTCCAGTGAAAAGGCCGCAGCCTCAAATTCAGGAACCATGGCCCCGCGTCCAAAGAAGCCGACATCTCCACCACTGGCTACTGAGGCTTCATCTTTCGAGTGTTCTTTCGCCAACTCGGCAAAATCCGCACCTGCACGAAGTTGCTCCAGAAGCTCTTCTCCTTTTTGCCGGGCGTTTTCGTCATCCAGGGTCAGGAGGATGTGACTGGCACGAACCTCCTGCTTTTCAGGGATGGAGGTCATGCGCTCCTGAATCTGTTCTTCCCTCAGTTCCACCTTTTCAGGCCGGACCGGAAAAATGATGTACTTCACCTTTCGCTGTTCAGGAGTTCGGTAGTTTTCCTCCTGGTCTTCGAAATAAGCTTTCAGGTCCTCCTCATCGACGGTTTCCGGAGCCACCTCCTTCGGGTCAATGGCAACGTAACGAATCTTGATTCCTTGATTGCGGTCCAGAAACTCTTGTCGCACCTCTTCCGGTGTAGCCTGGACCCCGTCCGTGACCACTCTCAGCAGCTTGGTGCGAACAATATCTCGTCGGATCCCATCTTCATATTCCGCTGCCGGGAGGTTGTTGGCTTGGAGGATCTGCATGTAGCGTTCGGTGCCGATGAAGCGACCGTCTTCTTGAAAGTAGGGAAGAGTGGTGATGTACTCAGCAACTTCCTCCCGGGTCGCTTCAAGCCCCATGCCCTGAGCTCCGTAGCCGATCGCGTATTCGTTAATCAACTGATCCAGTGCCTGGTCGGCTAGTCCCAGCTGTCTCAGGATTTCGATACCCCCTTGATCCAACGGGTACATCTGGCGGTAGTTATCGTAAATTTGGTTGTAAAGTCTCCGGTACTGGTTCGCGGTGATCGAGGCGCCGGCCACGATAGCCACATTCTGGTTGCCTAACCCGACTCCCATCCCCCCTGGAGTCTGGACAAAGAAGAGGAGCATACCCGCACCCAGAACAAGGATCACGAGCCATAGGATCCACTTCAGGCCGCCTTTTTTTCGTCGAAACAGGTCGAGCATTCCTATTTTCCTGTGCTGAGAGGCGATCAGTATAACACAAGTATTCGGCCCTCCGGCCGGAGTTGATCCTAAGGATTCCACAAGCTCCCCGGACCCCGTTTCTTGTGACCGTGATCACTTGTGGGGTTAGGCTTCGGGTATACAATTCAGCTGGGGCCGCTCCGGGCAAAAACAAGGCATTTTTGTTGCCGTGAAGGAGCGGAGAAGGAAGCAGAAAACGTCTTAACTTCTTTCAGTCGACAGGTTTGGCGATTTTGATCTTGCTCGGGACCGAAGGACGGAGCATAATGAAGGTCGGAATTTTCAGGGAACCGGCGGGAAGAGGGCGAACAGTCACTTCATGAAGTGTAGCGGCTGGCCCAGTGCAGAACCCTCGAATCGTCGAAAGAACCTGCTGTCATCATGCTGTGCCATACTGAAAAGCCGACATGCTGAACCTGCGCTCAATCTCCAGTTATTTTTCGAATGATCTTGCCATTGATCTGGGTACCGCCAATACCCTTGTTTATGCCCGAGGTCAGGGAATCGTTGTCAACGAACCTTCTATTGTTGCCATCAATAAGCTCAATAACAAAGTGGAAGCCATCGGGCGTGAAGCCAAGGAAATGCTGGGTCGAACACCGGGCAATATCGTTGCCATCAAGCCCATGAAGGATGGGGTGATCGCTGATTTCGATATCACCGAGGAGATGCTGAAATACTTCATCAAGAGAGCTCACAATCGCAATCACTTGCTGAGTCCCAGGATCGTCATTTGCATTCCTTCGGAAATCACCCAGGTTGAGAAAAGGGCCGTTCGAGAGTCTGCTCTCAGGGCCAAGGCCAGCGAGGTCTATCTGCTGGAAGAGGCTATGGCTGCAGCCATAGGTGCGGGACTTCCCATTACGGAGCCGGGCGGAAACTTGATCGTGGACATCGGAGGGGGAACGACGGATATTGCCGTGATCAGTTTGTCGGGTCCGGTATACAGCCGCTCAGTCCGGGTAGCGGGCAATGAGATGGATGAATCCATCATCCAATACATCAAAAGAAAACACAATTTGCTGATCGGGGAACGCACGGCTGAGCAGGTGAAGATCAAAATCGGCTCGGGGGCGCCACTGGATGAAAGACTCACCATGGAGATCAAGGGGCGCGATCTGATCGAAGGCATTCCCAAGACGATTACCATCACAGATGAAGAAGTGCGCGAGGCCCTATCGGACACCATGGACACGATTGTGAATGCCGTTCGGGTAGCCTTGGAAAGGACACCCCCTGAACTTTCCGCTGACATTGTGGATAAGGGTGTGGTGGTGACGGGAGGCGGAGCCCTCCTCAAGAACCTGGATGTGAGAATGCAGCAGGAAACGGGACTTCCCATCTTTCTGGCCGAAGATCCCCTTTGCTCCGCAGTCCTGGGAACGGGTAAGATGTTAGAGGATCTGCCACTACTAAAAAGAATCAGTATGCAATGATCGCCCTGCTGCAACGAAAGCCGTTAGTTCCATTAGCTGTACTGCTCCTGACCAATCTCCTGCTTCTTTCCGTGCAAGTGCGCGATGATGAAGGACGTTTGTTGCTTCGCTCCGGCAGTCTTTTGCTTTTTACCCCCATCGCATCCACGGTGCACTTTATGGTGGACGGAGTCACAGGTGCGGTAAAACAGTACGCTCTTTTGTACAGCGCCGAGAAGGAAAATCTTCTGCTTCGTGAAGAGAACGCCCGCCTGGGGGTCGAGTTGGCCCAGCTGCGGGGGATCAGGTCTTTGATTTCACGCCGGGAGGATGGTCCCATGCTGGAAGAGCAGTTCCTGTTTGATACCTTCCTGGCGCCAGTCATCTGGAAGAGCCCTCCCTTTTATGCCCACCGGCTTGTCATCAATGCCGGGAGTTTGCAGGGTATACGCAAGGATGATGCGGTAATCACACCCCAAGGGCTCGTCGGCCGAGTCTGGGCCACGACCCCTTTTACCTCTGAAGTGGAGTTGATTACCAATGACGGTGCTGCGGCCGGTGCCATGCTTGAAGATTCGCGCTTGCAAGGGGTGGTTCAAGGTGATGGCTCAGTCACCCTAAAATGGAATTTTATTCCCAACTATGAATCGGTAGAGGTGGGAGATATTGTCTACGCCTCCGGCACCGATCGACTGTACCCCAAGAGTTTTCCCATTGGCCGAGTCGTTCGATCTCGAAAGGGAGGGACCGTTTATCGCGATATACAGGTTGAGCCTTTTGTTGACTATCTCCGACTCGAGGAGATCATGGTGGTGAGGGGCCACTCCCGGAAGGGGGAGGGGATTGAATGAGACCCTCCGCAACTCGGAGGTGGTGCTTCTTTTGGCGGCCACGGCAGTGGCCGAAATTGTCTTTGCCAACTACCTTCCAGCCGCGCTCTATCTGGATTTATCGCTGGTCTTCGTCCTCTATATCGGCTGGAATTCGTCACCCGCTAAGGGAGCGATCAGTGGGATTGCCTTTGGACTGCTCCAGGATGCGATTTCAGGCATCTATTTAGGGTTGAACGGCCTGAGCAAAACCCTGATGGGTTTCGGAGGGGCCTACCTGAGTAAATGGTTATTGTTGGAGGGCTTACCCGCTAGGTGCGTCCTCATTGGGCTCCTGTCGGCAGTGGACGAGGGAATTGTGGTGGGAATGAGAGCTTTGCTTGGCCAAACAATCCAATCTGAGACTTGGTTGAGGATCCTGATTCAGGTCCCCGTCACGGGCATTGCAGGCGGTGTGATTTTCCACTTCTATGACCGGGTGAAATTTCCGGAAAAGGACTTTCGGCAATTCTAGAGCGTATCTATGCCCATTTTTCAAGATAACCGGGAACTTCTACGGCGCCTGAACTGGCTTCGCATTTTTTTCGTCCTGGTCTTTGTCTGTCTGTTTGCCCAATTGTGGTTTTTGACGGTGCTCGAGTTTGAGCGCTATCAGAATCTAGCCGAACGAAACCGGGTGCGTACCCTACCCCAGATTGCCCCGCGAGGTCTCATCCATGATCGGGAGGGTAGAGTTCTGGTGGACAACGTTTATGGCTTCAACCTTCTGCTATTCAGGGATGAACTGACCGACCTGGAGGCAACACTTCAGTTCTTGATTGATGGACTGGATATCACCGAAGAGGTTCTCGGGGAGCGGCTGAAGGCGGCCGGGGGTTACGGAATTTATCAGCCAGTGGTGCTGAAGGAAAACCTTTCCATGGAGGAAACGGCCTACCTCCTTGCCCGCCAGTCCGAGCATCCCGAAATAGAGATCTTGAAGCAGCCACGTCGGATTTATCGCTACGGAAGCCTGGCTGCCCATCTTGCAGGCTATGTGGGTGGGATCTCACAGAGTCAACTCCAGGAGCCAGAATTTACGGAGTATAAGGGTGGAGATGTCCATCGGTCAGTTTGGAGTGGAGCGGACCTATAATCGTACTTTGACCGGTCGTGATGGACGACGTCGTGTGCAGGTCGACAGCCGTGGAAAGATTCTCCACGATCTGGAGCAGATTGATCCGATCCGGGGAGAAGATCTGACCCTGACGCTCGATCTGGATCTGCAGGCCACGGCAGAGAATCAGCTGGGGGAGGATGCAGGGGCGGTGATCGCCTTTGATGCCCGTAGCGGAGAAATCCTGGTCATGGCTAGCCGACCCGCCTTTGACCCCAACCAGTTTGCCATCCGAATGACTCAGAAAGAGTGGGATCGACTGCTGGAAAATCCTGATCACCCACTTCAGAACCGCACCATCCAGAACACTTTTTCTCCAGGATCGACTTTCAAGATCATCATGGCCCTGGCGGGTCTCGAGAGTGGAATCATCGATACCGAGACTACCGTCACCTGTAATGGTGGAGTAGATCTCTATGGTCACCGGTTCCATTGTTGGAAGGAGGGGGGACACGGAGAGGTCACTCTTCGGGAAGCCATCCAGCACTCGTGCAACACTTACTTTTATCTTCTGGGGCAGAAATTGGGCATCCAGGAGATTGCCCGCTTCAGTCGTACATTGGGGCTGGGCGTTCCCGCCGGGATCGATCTTTTGGGGGAGGCGTCCGGGTTGGTTCCTTCAGAGGAGTGGAAAAGGCAGGTCAGAGGGGAACCCTGGTATGCCGGTGAGACCATATCCTTGGCCATCGGGCAGGGACCTATACTGGTGACGCCGATCCAGTTGGCGCGCGCCATGGGGATTATCGCAACGGGAAGAAGCCCCCGCCTCCACCTGTTAAAAGGAGACTCCCAGGAAGGCCCGGGACCGGGTCGGGAACTGTTATCTCCGGTCTTCGCTCCGGAAAACCTGCAAGCAATCCGGGATGCGATGTGGAGTGTGGTCAATGAGGGAGGCACGGGGGGGGGCTGCCCGACTGGCCGATTACGAAATCAGCGGGAAGACGGGAACGGCCCAAACGATCAGCCTCTCAACGCGTCAGAAATTGTCGGAGTCCGAAGCCGAGACTCTCGAGGACAATGCCTGGTTCGTCGGGTTCGCTCCCCGAGACAACCCCGAAATCATTGTCGCCGTCATCGTGCAGAGAGGGGGAGCGGGAGGGACCGCGGCTGCTCCTGTGGCCAGGGAGATCTTCAGACTCTACAACGCCAAATACAAGGGCCGTGGGCCTGCGGGCGTTGAGGTGGCTTCACAGGCAAAGCAGGAGAAGAAGTTGTGAAGGTGTGGGAACGAGGAATCCTCACACAATTTGACTACACTCTCTTTATAGGCGCCGTGATTCTGGCCCTGCTGGGAGCACTGGGGATCTACAATGCGAGCCCTGAGAGCGGGGACTATAGCCTCTTTCTCCGCCACCTTCTGTGGCTTTCTTTGGGAGTGGGCGTCTGTCTTTTCGTCATGTCCGTTGACTATCATTTTCTGGCTGACCATGCCTTCCTGTTTTACGCTTTGTCGGCTCTACTCCTTATTGGGATTCCTGTTCTTTGGGACGGAGATCAACGGCAGCAGGAGTTGGCTCACTTTCGGTGGAGTGAGCTTTCAACCCTCGGAGTTGGCCAAACTGACCGTGATCCTTCTGTTGGCTCAGTACCTGGGTGAGATCAATGAGAATTATTTGGAGCGCAGGCACTTCCTGATTCTCGCTTCCATTACCTTCTTCCCCATGATCTTGATCACCATCCAGGGTGATCTTGGGACGGCTCTCATGTATCTTCCCATTCTCATGGGAATGGTGGTGGTGGCTGGTGTGAAAAAAACAGCTTCTTGCCAGTGTGCTGATTGTCTCCCTGTGTTGTTGCTCCACTGAGTTGGTTTTTTCTCCAGGATTATCAGAAGCAGCGTATTCTGGTCACTTTCGATCCGGGACTGGATTCCCCAGGGAATCGGTTATCAATCTCGACAGTCTCAAATCGCCATCGGCTCGGGAGGCCTATTTGGCAAAGGACTGGGACAGGGATTGCAGAGCCAGCTGGGATTTGTTCCCGAGATTCATACCGATTTTATCTTTGCCATCTTGGCCGAAGAGATCGGGTTTGTCGGTTCCCTATTGATCCTGATGCTCTATTTGCTGATTCTGATGCGCTTGATCCGTATTGCTGAAACAGCCCGTGATCGCGTCGGAATCCTCATTATTACTGGGGTAGCAAGCCTCATGTTTTTCCATGTTGGAATCAATGTGGGAATGACTCTCGGGATCGTGCCTCCTATTGGCGTCCCCCTTCCCTTGCTCAGTTATGGCGGGTCCGCCACGGTGACCGCTTTCGCTGCCTTGGGCCTGGCTCTGAACGTCCAGCAGCGGCGTTTCGTCTACTAAAAACACCCTCCGACTGGGCCCACGGCTCGGACTGCTCTCGTTAGCCTCCATCGGAGCCGCAGGCTTTGCCGCAGGTCAGACTTCCCCAAAATCCGGGGTCTGCCCAATGGCTGTGCTATAATAATTGTTAGGAATGATAAGAGCTTATAACGACCGTATTTCATATAAGGATTTTTATTTCAATTTATTCGGAGAAGCTTTTGAGACGGCGGGTCGCCGGAAGGACATGTGCCTGCCCCTCTCACACGTGACCTGCTACACGGGTGGAATCATCCGCCCTGACGGGTATTATCCGCGGTTGGTAAGGACCTCCGAGGGGCCTGATGTGCCCTTTCAGATCGGCGATTCCGCCGCTCCCGTGTATGGAAGAGTTTTTGGTACGAACGATTTAGATGCTTTACTTTCCCGTTTCGATCAGCCAGCGGAAATGAGATGATTGACCCACTAGAGGACCCTCTACCGCTTGCGGAACAAGACTCTTCCTTCCCCTAAGCTTCTCCTGGTTGGTGAGGCGAATTCGCCGAACCTGGAGAACACATGTCAAAAGAATTGTTGATTTCATCAACGAGCTTGGAAACCAAGCTCGCCATCCTTGGAAGATGACCAGGTCACTGAAATTTTTTATCGAACGAGCTAAGAATCGAAGAATCCTGGGGAACATCTACAAAGGAAGAGTGACCCGAGTGCTGCCGGGAATGCAGGCAGCCTTCGTCAATATTGGCCTGGATCGAGACACTTTTCTCTACGTCTCGGACTTTTTGGAGGATTACGAGGAGTTCGAAGCCCTTTTCGAGAACGAAAAAGGGGAATTTGCGGTTCCGCTCCCCAAGGGGGCCGATAAAGAGTCGGTAGATTCCAACTCAGATCCACGCCGGCGCTCTGCCCAGGAGCTGGCGGCGGAACCCGGACGGATCCTTCCCGAGAGCCTGGA